>NZ_RAPO01000002.1:713200-1426401 GCF_003610195.1 Halopiger aswanensis
GACGACGATCCCCGTGGGATCGAGGTCGCGGACGCCCTCGAGGTCGACCTCGTCGTTGCGGCGCACCACGACCGTATCGGCGACTTCACCTACGTACTGCACGAGGTTGTACGCGAAGGAGTCGTAGTTGTCGACGACGAGGATTCGCGTTTCCCCGCTCGTCGCGGCGCCGCCGTCACGGTCACGCATCGGAATCACCGCCGCCGCGGCCGTCGAGCGAGGTTTCCGTGGGTTCGTCTTCGACCGTCGGTTCGTCCTCGGTCCCGTCGTCGGCCTCGAGCGCCAGCCCGGCCCGCTCGCCGAGCGCCTCGTCGACGGCGGTGATGAGCGCTCGCGCCTTGGCCAGCGTTTCGTCGTACTCACGTTCCGGGTCGGAGTCGTGGACGATTCCCGCCCCCACGCGGAGGTGGTACTCGTCGGCGTGTCGAACCAGGGTCCGGATGACGATGTTCAGCGTCGCGCGGCCGTCGAAGCCGAAGATTCCGACGCTGCCGGTGTAGGGGCCGCGCCGCGTCGCCTCGAGAACGTCTACGATCTCCATCGTCCGCGGTTTGGGTGCCCCGGTGATCGTTCCGCCGGGGAAGACGGCCGCGACGGCGTCGGACAGCGTCGCGTCCGAGCGCAACCGACCGGTCACGTTCGACACGAGGTGCATCACCTCGGAGTAGCGGTCGATCCGCCGGTACTCGTCGACCTCGACGGTGCCGTACGCACAGACCCTCCCGAGGTCGTTGCGCTCTAAGTCGACCAGCATCGCGTGTTCGGCTCGTTCCTTCTCGTCGCTCAGGAGGTCGGCCTCGAGCGCGTCGTCTTCCTCGGGCGTCTCGCCGCGGGGTCGGGTCCCGGCGATGGGCTCCGTGCGGACGAAGTCGCCGTCGCGCTCGAGTAACAGTTCGGGACTCGCGCTCACCAGATCGGCCGCCCGGAACTCGAGCAGACACGAGTACGGCGCCGGGTTCACCCGCCGCAGGGCGTCGTAGGCCGCGACCGGGTGGACCGCCGCGGGAGCGACGAGCCGCTGAGAGATGTTCGCCTGAAAGGTGTCGCCGTCGCGAATGTACTCCTTAGTCCGTCGAACGCGATCGGCGAACGCCTCGCGACCGCAATCGCTCTCGAAGGTCGCGTCCGGTCGGTCGACCGGCGGCTCGCCGACGCTCGGATCGCCCTCGCGGACGGCTCGAGCGAGTTCGAGCGCGCGGTTGCGACCGCGTTCGTACGCGGCTTCGATCGCGTCGGCTGTCGGTTCGGTCGTCCCCCGTTCGATGGTGAGCCGCGGACAGGCCGTGATGCGGAGGGTGACGGACGCGTCCTCCCTCTCATCGCCGCCGTCGACCGGCGCCTCCCACGCCGCCAACCGGTCGTAGACGCCGACCTCGAGTCTCGGCAGGCCGCGGTCGTCGACGGCCGACTCGGGTAACTCCTCGAGTTCCCGGGCGACGTCGTAGGAGAGCCAGCCGACGGCGCCGCACGGGTAGGGCACGTCGCAGTCGCCGCGGACGAGACGGTCCCCCGCCAAGAGCCCCTCGAGCGCGGCGAGCGTCGGCGACTGCCCGTCTCGAGATCGGGCAACCGCGTCCGCAGCGCAGGTGAGCCGGTCGACCGGATCGACGCCGAAGTAGCCCCACCCGGGCTGCCCGCCGGTCGTCTCGAGGAAGGCGCCGCCGTCCGAATCCTCGCGCACCCGGCGGTAGGCGAGAAACGGATCGGCGGCGTCGACGCGAACTTCGACGGGAATCCGCAGTTGGGTGGGCGTTCCGGTGCGCGTCGTCGGTTCGGGCCCGTCATCGCCGGACCGCACTCGGTCCAGCCCCTCGCGAGCGGCCGCCCGAAACGAGTCGAGCGTCGTGACGACGCGCGGATCGCTCATATCCCTCGAGAGCAGCCGCGCGACTAATCTTCTTTCGGTCCCGCGGGACGCGTTGGCGTCGGGAATGCCGGCCGATCGGCCGGTCGGTCGCGAGCGAAAGTGGCGCTCGTGGGACTCGAGTCGAGCGCACGGAGAAGCAAAAGAGAACGAGCCCGCCCGCGAACGGCTCTATCTGACTTCGGCGCGGTCGATCCAGCCCTGAATTCGCTTCTCGGAGATGTCGGTCTGTTCGGCCAGGTCGGCCGCGTCGGCGACCGCGAGTTCGTCGACGGTCTCGACGCCGGCGTCGGCGAGCCGGTCGGCGTACGCGGGACCGATACCCTTGATGACGTCGACGGGTTCGGAGTCGGTCGCATCGTCGGCTTCCGACTCCGGTTCGGGTTCCGGTTCCGGCTCGTCCTCGCTCTCGGTTCCGGTCTCGGTCTCCGCCGACTCGTCGGTCGGCTCGGATTCCGATTCGGCTTCAGCTTCGGCTTCGGTGGCGGCCTCGGTCTCGGCCTCGGTCTCGAGATCGGTTTCCGCCTCCGGTTCGGTGGCCCCGTCGTCCTCGCCCGCGTCGCGGTCCGGTTCCGCGTCTTCGATCGCGACTTCGGCCTCGTCGATCTCCGTCGTTTCGGGTTCGGTGTCGGTCTCGGCGGTCTCTGCTGCCGTCGCTGCTTCGGCGTCGGCCGTCTCCGCTTCGGTCGACGCCGTGTCCGTATCCGCGTCCGTTTCTTTCGGGCCCGGCGATCCGGGCGGCTCGGGCGCCTCCTCGGACGTTTCCGTCGGTTCCGTCGGGGAGTCCGTCGACGCCGCGGCGTCGGTTCCGGAGGCAGCGGCCTCGTCCGCGGCCGCCTGGTCCGCCGGCGTCGATTCGGACCGGTCGCTCCCGCGCGATCCTTCGCGTTCGACCGTAACCCCGACCTCGCGGGAGCTTCGCGGCTCCGAGCCGGACTCGTCGAGTCCCAACAATGACTTCAGCTTTTCGAGGATTGCCATTAGCCGGATATAGTCGTCTCTTTCACTTAAATTCGGCTGATACGATACAGGAACTGCCAAGACGGCCGACCGAACGGCCTCAGAGCCGCGATCGCAGCGCCTCGTTCATCGCGTCGACCGGCGCGTCCCGTCCCGTCCAGCGCTCGAAGGCCTCGACGCCCTGGTAGAGCAGCATCCAGGCGCCGTCGACCGTCGTCGCGCCGACGTCGGCCGCGTCCCGAAGGAGCCTAGTCTCGAGTGGCCGATATACAGCGTCCATCACGGTCAGGTCGCCGTGGAGCGCGTCGGCGGGCACCGGCGTCGCGTCCTCCTCCATGCCGACGCTCGTGGCGTTGACCAGTACGTCGGCGTCCGCGAGGAGTTCCTCGAGCGCGTCGAGGCCGTGACCCGTCGCGTTCGGTACCTCGTCGGCGAGGTCGTGGGCCTTCGACTCGGTCCGGTTCGCGATGTCGACCGTCGCGTCGGCGTCCGCGAGTCCGAACGCGATCGCTCGCCCCGCACCGCCGGCGCCGACGACGACCGCGCGGGCGCCCTCGAGCGAGAGGGACGCGTCCGATTGCTCTCGCAGCGCCCGCAGGGCGCCGCCGGCGTCGGTGTTGTGGCCCGTGGGGCGGTCCCCGGTGAAGTCGATCGTGTTCACCGCGCCGATTCGGTCGGCCAGGTCGTCGGGTTCGACGACCGCGAGCGCGTCCCGTTTGAACGGAATCGTCACGTTCAGTCCCGTCACGCCGAGGGCTGCGGCGCCCTCGACCGCGGCCTCGAGGTCGTCGGGATCGGGTTCGAAGGTCACGTAGCGCGCGTCGATGTCCAGTTCCTCGTAGGCCGCCTCGTGCATCGGCGGCGACAGTGAGTGGCCGACGGGGTTGCCGAGTAAACCGAAGACGTCCATCGCCATGGGTGGGGATCGGTGCGGCGGGGATATAATGGGTGGGACTTCGACGCCGCGCTGTCTGCCACGGTAGAGGGATCTCGCCGCCTCGAGCGCATCGCCTCGAGCGCACCGCAGTTTCGGGTCGCTTATACCGCGTTCACTACAACTCGCCGCCATGCTCTCCGGGATCGCGCTCGACGTCGTGCTACTGGCTGCCGGCATCGTCGCGCTGTACGGCGGTGCGGAACTGCTCGTCGCCGGCGCTGGCCGGCTCGCGATCGGCATCGGCCTCCGCGCGGCGACCGTCGGCGTCACCGTCATCGCGTTCGCGACGAC
This sequence comes from Halopiger aswanensis, assembly GCF_003610195.1. Classification (NCBI taxonomy): domain Archaea; kingdom Methanobacteriati; phylum Methanobacteriota; class Halobacteria; order Halobacteriales; family Natrialbaceae; genus Halopiger; species Halopiger aswanensis. The sequence continues at coordinate 717,253 of NZ_RAPO01000002.1, forward strand.
CGCGCCCGAACTCTTCGTCTCGACCATCGGCGCGCTGAACGTCTCGACCGACATCGGGCTCGGCACGATCGTCGGCTCGAACATCGCGAACATCGGGCTCGTACTGGGCGTCTCGGCGCTCATCAAACCGCTTTCGGTCACCGAAATCGTCGTCCGTCGGCACGTCCCCTTCATGATCCTCGCGGCGATCCTGCTCGTCGCGCTCGGCGCGAACGGCACGATCGGTCGGCTCGAAGGTGCGATCTTCCTGCTCGTGCTCGCCGGATTCACCGCCTATCTGCTCTACTACGTCAACGCGGATCCCGCGCCGATGGTGGACGAGCCGGACGCGGGCGAGGGGATCTCGATCAAAGACGTCGCGCTCGTCCTCGGCGGGTTACTGGTGCTCGTCGTCGGTTCGCGATGGCTCATCTCCGGCGGCACCGGCCTGCTGTCCGCGCTCGGCGTCTCGGAACTGGTGATCGGGCTGACGGTGCTCGCGCTCGGCACCTCGCTGCCGGAACTGGCGGCGTCGGCCGTCGGCGCCGTCCGCGGCGAGACCGAGTTCGCCATCGGCAACGTCGTCGGTTCGAACATCTACAACATCCTCGCGGTTTTGGGGATCGTCGCGCTCATCACGCCGATCGACGTCGCCGCGAGTACACTCCGATTCGAACTCCCGATCATGGTCGCGTTCACCGTCGTCCTGGTCGGGATGATGGGCTACGGCAGGCGGCTCACGCGACTCGACGGCGCCGCGCTGGTCGTCGGGTACGCCGGCTTCATCTATCTCCTCGCAACCTGACTCACGGACGGCAGCGTCCGCGATCACATCGGCAGCGGCGACGGCGTCCCGTCCGTTTCTTCGCTCTCGCGGCCCTCCCGCGTCGACTCGAGGCGGTCCAACCGCGGCCCGAGATGTTCGCGTACGAGTGCGACCAGCGCGTTGTCCGGGCCTTCGCCGGTGACCGCAGTCGCGCTCGGCGTGTCGTCAGTTGCGCTCCCGTTGGATCCGCCGTCGTCGATCGTTACGAGCATGACCCGCTCGCGGTCCGCGAAGACGACGCGGCCGTGGTGGACCCGATCGGCGGGAAAGTTGAGCCAGTCGAGTTGCGGTTCACAAACCGTTGCGTCGGGAACCGCGGCGCGGACGGTCTCCCGAACCTGCGGCGACCGCGAGCCGACGTAGACGTCGACCCCGCGGTCGGCGGCCGCGCGCCAGCGCTCGAGACACTGCTGTTGGAGGATGCCGTCGTCGGGAACCGTCACGAACAGTTCGTCCTCGGCGCCGGCGGCGATGTTGTGGCCCCGTTCGACGATGGGTTCCGCACCGTCGATCGCCCAGCACGACGGTGTTCCGTCGGCGCCCGAGCCGTCCCGCTCATCGTCGTCCGACTCGCTCCCGGTGTCGACGTCGAACTCCCCGCGTACCCCGTCCGGCACCGACGAAGCCGCCTCGGGCCGTCTCGAGCCGCTGTTTTCTGACGGCAGTGAGGTCGACGCCGTCTCGAGCCGATCGGCGATCGGCGCGAGCGGACTCGCCGCCAGCCAGTCGGTTCGCCACTGCGGGGCGTCGGTCGCGAGCGCAGCCGTCGCCGCGTCGCGGTCGTACGTGACGAGCCCCGCGTCGGCGAGCGCGGGAAGGCGCCCGTGCTCGAGGTCCGTCGAGACGTCCCGTACCTCCCCTTCGGTGACGTCGACAAGGCGCCGATCGTCAGCGCCCTCTCGCGCTGCGATTAGCGTCGCGAGGTCGTCGAGCGGAACGGCCCCGCGGTGGCGAGCGAGCACCCGACAAGCGGTTCGACAGCGGGCCGATCGGAACACTTCGCAGGTCCGATCCAGCAAATCGTCGTCGCCAATGTCGCCGTCGACCGGCGACTCGAGTAGGGTGCGAACCCAGTCGGCCTCCAGAAGCGGATGGGCGGCGAGCGAAACCGTCGTCTCGTCGCCGTCGGTCTCGCGCTCGACGAGGCCGACGTCCGCGAGCTTCGGGACGTGGGCGTGCACTAACGAGACGTGGACGTGCGAACAGTGGTCGTTGGAGACGATCGGCTGGCCGGCCTCGAGGGCGGCGACTTCGGTGGCGAGCGTCGCGAGCGACAGGGGATCGGTCGCCGATTCAGCGTCGGCCCCCGTTTCGGTCGGGGCCGACGATTCGGATGCAACCGATCGGTCGCGCCGTTCGAGGAGCACGGCGAGCAAACAGCGTCGGCGAACGGTAGCGAGAGCGTCGAACGCGACGGCGGGAGTCGGTTCGTCGACGGGGGGAGAACTCATTGCCCGAGAGAGGCCGCGACGACGGGTAAGGAGTGTACCAGCGTTGTCTGGTACTACCCGGTGTTCCGACGGGGTAATAGGCTCGTGCCGGCGACGCGTTACAGCGCCGTTTCGAAGTAGTGCTCGAGTAGTTTCGCCTGCGCGACCCGGAGGTGCTGGTGGAACGTCTGGCGGGCGATTCCGAGCCGGTCGGCGATCGCCGTGGCGTCGCTGTTTCGCGTCGGCCACTCGAAGTAGCCGCCGTAGTAGGCCGCCTCGAGCGCGGTGCGTTGCTTGTCGGTCAGCGCCGATTCGACCCGATTTCGGAAGTCACCCGGCGTCTCGACCGAGTCCTCGACGGTGCGCTTCGAGACCAGCGTCGTGTCGGGATACGTCGCCTGGATCGTATCGACGAGTTCGCGGACCGCCGTGTCCGGGCTGGCTTCGACGGTAACGGTCGCGCGGCCGCGATCGACGACGTTCGACCGGAGCCGGGCGCCGTAGCCCGCGAGCAGTTCCACGAACGTCGCGTTGCGGATCGTTAGCTCCCAGCGGCTCTCGTCGCCCTGCACGTCGATACGCCGCAGCCCCTCGATATCCGCTCGCTCGGCGGCGAGGTCGCGAAATCGGTCGGGCCCGATCCCGGCAACTGTGACGTAGTGGACGTACGCGTCGTCCGTGAGCGGCAGCACGTGATCAACAGAGAGCAGACAGTCGGCCCGCGCGCTGAGGTCGATGCAGGCGTCGCCTCGATCGGTCGACTCGAACTCGAGTTCGACTGCGGTGTCCCGGTAGAGGAGTCGACGGACCGTCATCGCGTTGACCGCGTGGCCGATCGTGCCGCCGAACTCCTGGAGCACCTCGCGCTCGCGGGGGGCGAACGCGGTCGCTTCGGCGGCCGCGACGACGAGCACGCCGAACGAGCGTCCGCCAGCGACGATCGGGACGACCGCGACCGCTCCGTAGTCGTGGTCGACGGCGTCGCGACGCCACGGCTCGAACTCGCTCTCGCGGAGGGATCGGTACCGCCGGACGGCGTCGGCCTCGAGGGAGGCGTCCGACCGGCCGGCTGCTGCGGCCGGCGGATCGACGTACGAGCCGATCACGCCGTCGATCTCGTCCGCGTCGCGCCCCGCCCACGTTCGCGGCTCCCACTGGCGCCGCCCGGATGCCGCGCCCGCGTCGAACCGTCCGATGACGGCGAACCGGTACATTTCCGAGTCCGCGAACGCCTCGACGATCGCGCGCTCGATCTCCTCGCGCGTCTCGGCCGCGACCATCGTCTCGTCGACCGTTCGAACGACCGCGTTGAGTCGCTCGAGCCGCTCGAGTTCGCGTTCGCGCTCCTTGCGGTCGCTGACGTCGCGGCCGATGCCGGTGAATCCGAGGACGTTGCCCTCGTCGTCGGTGATCCGGGCGCTGTTGAACTCGTACGGAATGCGCTCGCCGTCGCTCGTCAGGAACCGCCCTTCGGCGGTGATGCGCGCACCCTCGGCGAGGATTCGCCGGATGGCGTTCCCGATCGCCTCGCGGTCTTCCGGTGCGATGAACTCGAGGGGGCCCATATCGACGATTTCCTCGGGGTCGTAGCCGGATATCTGCCGAAACTCGTCGTTCCACTGAATGAGGGTTCGCTCCTCGTCGAACGCGTAGAGAGCGTCAGGTTGGGCTTCGAAGATGCTCTCCGTGAGCGCTTTCTCCTCGCGGAGTTCCCGCTCGCGGGCCTTCCGGTCGCTGATATCGCGACCGACGCCGGTGAACCCCACGACCTCGCCCTCGTCGTCGGTGATCCGTGCGCTGTTGAACTCGTAGGGGATTCGCTCGCCCGATTTGGTGAGCAGATCGGCTTCGACGGTGACGTACTCGTCCTCCTCGAGGATACGCCGGATCGCGTCGGCGACCCGATCGCGGTGTTCCGGCGGGACGAACTCGAGGGGGTCCATCTCGGTCAGTTCCGACTCGTCGTATCCCGTCACTTCCGGCACGCGGTCGTTCCAGTCGATGTAGCCGCCGCTGTCGTCGAACGCGTAGAGGACGTCGGGCTGGGCCTCGAAAATGCTCTCGAGGAACGCCGCCTCTTCGCGGCGCTCGCGTTCGCGGTCGTGCGCTTCGGTTCGATCGTGGAGGAACCAGCCGTATCCGCAGAGGGCGGCCCCGTCGCGCGGGGTTCCGAGTCGCGCGTCGTCACCGTCGTCCGGGCCTCGGGTTCCGCCTTCGTCTCCGTCTTCGTCTTCGTTCCCGCCGTCGCTCCAGATCGGCGCGATCACCTCGCGAACCCAGATCCGCTCTTCGTCGGCCCGGACGCGCCACCCCTCGTTCTCGGCCCGTCCCTCGGTGCGCGCCCGCTCGAGGAGCGCGTCGGGACGGTTAGCGGCTCGAGCCTCGTCGGGAAAGAACGCGCGGTAGTGTGTCCCCAGAGCTGCCGTCTCATCGTATCCCAGGACGGCGTTTGCGTCGTCGTTCCACGCGGCGACGCGTCCGGCGGCGTCGAGCATCGCGACGGCGAGATCGTTCACGAGCGGGGTCAGCTCCCGAACGTCGAGCGTGACGTCGGTCGGCGATGCGGTCTCGTGCCCGTCGTTCGACGGGTCGTTTTGGCAAGACGGTGGTTCGGACATCGTGCGTATTGGTAACTCTTCGTACGACCGCACCCAGCCGGGAAAATCCTACGGTGGCGTTCGCAACGCCCCTCTCTCCGGGCGCGGGTCGAGGGCCCTCGAGTCGACCGGAACGACGACACGGCCGCTGGCGAAAACGGGCGACTTAACGCCGTCCGGAACCGGAGCAGGGATATGAGCGACCTCGCGATCGTCGAGAGCCGCGCCGACCGCGCGTCGGTCCACATCTGCGACCACCTCCGCGACCTCGCCGACTGGACCGAACGCGAGGACGACAGCCGTCCGGCCGAGGCGGGCGGCGGCACCTACTACCGAACCGACGGCGCCGAACTCCGCACCTTCGAGGACCTCCACATCGAACTCGAGCGCCCCGCCGACGCCTTCGACTGCGACCCCGACCTGCTCGTCTTCGCCTCGCGACACTCCGGAGAGACCGGCCCGCTGCTGACGGGCCACTTCACCGGGAACTTCGGGCCGGCCGAATACGGCGGCGATGATGACGCCGTCGCCGAGGCTGCCCCGAACGCGCTGGTCCGACTGCTCGAGGCCTTCGACGAGTACGCGCCCGAGGGGTACGACGTGGGGATGGAGTGTACTCACCACGGCCCGACCGACGTCGGCTGCCCGTCGCTGTTCGCGGAACTGGGCAGCGGCGACGAGCAGTGGGACGACCCCGCGGGCGCCGAAGCCGTCGCCCGCGGCATCCTCGACCTTCGGGGCGTCGAACCGCACCGCAGTAGACAGGTCGTCGGCTTCGGCGGCAACCACTACGCGCCTCGGTTCGAGCGCGTCGTCCGCGAGACCCCGTGGGCGGTCGGCCACATCGCCTCGGACTGGGCCCTCGAGGCGCTGGGTCACCCGACTGCCCACCGAGACGTTCTCGAGGCCGCTTTCGAGGAAAGCGACGCGGAAATCGCCCTACTGGACGGCGAGTGGCCGGTCCTCGAGGAGACGCTCGAAGATCTGGGCTACCGAATCGTCGGCGAAACCTGGCTGCGCGAGGTCGGCGACCTGTCGCTGGATCTCGTCGACGCGATCGAGTCCGAACTGGGTCGCGTCGAGGCGGGAATCCGGTTCGGCGACCGGAGCGACGCTGATGCGGTCGACGAGCAGGGCTTTACCGTCGTCGACCTCCCCGCCGACCTCGTCGACGCTGCGGAGGGAATCGACCCCGACCGCGTCCGCGAACTCGTCGACTCGCGGACCGTCGCCTACACGACCGACAACGGCGGGACTCGAGTCGGATCGCAGGTCGCGGTTCCCGAATCGAACGCGGAACCGGCCGCCGACGCGCGGCGAGCGCTCGTCGAGGCCCTGGCCGACGTGCTCGAGGAAAAGTACGAAACGGTTCGGCTCGAGGACGACGCGATCGTCGCCGAAGAGGAAGGGTTCGACCCGGAACTGGCCCGCGAGGCGGGGGTTCCGGAGGGACCGAAGTTCGGCGCGCTCGCGAACGGCGAGGCGGTGACCGTCGACGGAGAAACCATCAACCCGGAGAGGGTTCGGACCGAGCGGACGCGTCGTTTCGAGATTTGACCTATTAGTTTCGTGATGCTAATATCACTATACTCGCTGACTGCTATCGAAACCCCTCTCGTAAGACGGAAAACAGATAATGCGCTCGTAACGTGTCAGACAGGCGGCTGACGTGTAGGGGAAAGGTAATTATGCTCCATTGTTTAGAAGGGGCCAAGAATGGACTCACTCATCGACGACGCCATCGACGAGGCCGAAGACGGGGACCCGGCCGAGTCCCCCGCGGACGAGGCGCCGCAGGGCGGCCAGGGCCAGTCCCCCGAGGACGCCGGCCGACAGTCCGGCACAATGACCGACGAAGAACTCGAAGACGTTCTCCAGGACCTCCAGACCGATATCACGGTCGTCGGCTGCGGGGGCGCCGGCGGTAACACGATCAACCGGATGCACGAGGAAGGCATCCACGGCGCGAAACTCGTCGCCGCCAACACCGACGTCCAGCACCTGGTGGAGATCGAAGCCGACACCAAGATCCTCATGGGCGAGGAGAAGACCGGCGGCCGCGGCGCCGGCTCCCTGCCCCAGGTCGGCGAGGAAGCCGCCCTCGAGAGCCAGCAGGACATCTACGACGCGATCGACGGCTCGGACATGGTCTTCGTCACGGCCGGGCTCGGCGGGGGGACCGGTACCGGCTCCGCTCCGGTCGTCGCCAAGGCCGCCCGCGAGGCCGGCGCGCTGACGATCGCGATCGTCACGACGCCCTTCACGGCTGAGGGCGAGGTCCGCCGAACCAACGCGGAGGCCGGCCTCGAGCGCCTGCGCGACGTCTCGGACACCGTCATCGTCGTCCCCAACGACCGCCTGCTCGACTCGGTCGGCAAACTCCCCGTCCGCCAGGCGTTCAAGGTCAGCGACGAGGTGCTGATGCGCTCGGTCAAGGGCATCACCGAACTCATCACCAAGCCCGGCCTCGTCAACCTCGACTTCGCCGACGTCCGGACCGTCATGGAACGGGGCGGCGTCGCGATGATCGGCCTCGGCGAGGCCGACTCCGAGGCCAAGGCCGAAGACTCCGTCAAGACCGCCCTGCGCTCGCCGCTGCTCGACGTCGACATCTCCGGCGCCAACTCCGCGCTGGTCAACGTCACCGGCGGCAACGACATGGCCATCGAGGAGGCCGAGGGCGTCGTCGAGGAGATCTACGACCGCATCGACCCCGACGCCCGCATCATCTGGGGGACCTCGATCGACGAGAGCCTCGAGGGCAGCATGCGGACGATGATCGTCGTCACCGGCGTCGAATCGCCCCAGATCTACGGCCGCCCGGACGGCGAGTCCGTCCAGCCAGACATGAGCGGCCAGCAGGCACCCGGTCAGGACGACATCGACTTCGTCGACTGATTCAGTCCGCTCTCGCTCGAGGACGATCTCCTCGAGTCGAACGTTGTCGATTCTCTCTTTCGTTCCTGTCGATGCAGCCGGTTCATCGATGCTCGCCGGCACCGGTCCCGCAAGCTAGCAGATCGGCTTCGGATCGAGCCCGAGATCCTCGAGTGAGTCCGCGTAGGCGTCGTACGCGGCGTCGATGACGTCCGCGGCGGCTTCGGCGGCGCGATCCCGGTCTTCGCTTCCGTCACACGTTGTCTCGAGGAGGTCGGCGGCACGCTCGCCCTGGGTTGCCGTCTCGCTGCGCAGTTCTCGGAACCGCTCGGCCCGGCGCTCGTCGCCCTCGTTGACGAAGAAGCTCACGACCTGCAGGTGCGTTCGCTCGGTGACCAGCGCGCGACCGACGAGGCCGCCCAGCCGCGGGACGGTTTCCTCGAGCGACCGGAGGCGGTCGTGCATCGGGCCGCCGGTCGTATCGGGGTCGTATTCCCCGCCGTCCTCACCCTCGAGCAGGTCGAGGACCCGCTCGCAGTGCTCTCGTTCCTGGTCGCGAAACTCGGAAAAGAGTGCCTGCGCGTCGCCGTGTGACTCGTCGTCGGCCCACGCCCCGAACGTCTCCGCGGCGGCGCATTCGCTGTCCGCGGCGATCCGGAGCACTCGCTCCGCCGTCAGGTCCGCATCGGTGAGCGCGACGAGCAGCTTCGACGACGCGAGGCGCTCGAGTTCGGTGTCCTTCGATGCCTCGAGGTCGCGCTGGAAATCGGCAGCGTCCATACCCCCACGACCACGGCGTGCGTGTTGAACCTTGTCTCGGTCGCGGTTCGTACTCAGGCGGCCGAGGCCGCACTGCGACGATGACGGTGCATCCGTGGGGGCGCGCTTAACCGCCACGAGAGCGTATGCAGCGACATGTCCGAAACCGAGGCGGCCGTCGACGATCCGACGACGATCGCACCCGAGACGCTCGCCGACCGGCTGCGAGCCAGCGACGAACTGACCGTCCTCGACGTTCGCGACCGCGACGAGTTCGACCGCTGGCACATCGAGGGCGAGGGCGTCGAGGCCGTCCAGATCCCCCACATGAAGTTCATCCAAGCCCAGGCGACCGGCGACGTCGACGACCTCGCGGCCGACCTCGAGGAACCGATCGTCGCGGTCTGCGGCCGCGGCGAGGCCAGCGACCACGCGGTCGACCTCCTCCGGGACGCCGGCATCGACGCGCAGAATCTGGCCGGCGGAATGGACGCCTGGGCCGACCTGTACGTTGCCCGCGAACTCGAGGTCGACGTCGATCTCGGCCTCGATCGCAGGGGCGATTCGTCCGCGACGGTCGTCCAGTACGACCGCCCCTCGAGCGGTTGTCTGGCCTACGCGATCTACAGCGGCGGCGAGGCGGCGGTGATCGATCCGCTTCGAGCGTTCGCCGACCGCTACGTGGAGGATGCCGCCGATCGGGGCGCAGAACTGAAGTACGCCATCGACACGCACGTCCACGCCGACCACGTCAGCGGCGTCCGCGCCCTCGAGTCCCGAACTGACGCGACGGCCGTCCTTCCCGAGGGTGCCCGCGATCGCGGGCTCGCATTCGACGCGATGACCCTCACAGACGGTGACGAACTTCACGTCGGCGACGCGACGCTAACCGCCGTCGCGACCCCGGGACACACCACCGAATCGCTCTCCTACCGGCTCGGCGACCTCCTGTTCACCGGCGACACGCTGTTCCTCGAGGGGGTCGGCCGGCCGGACCTGGAACGCGGCGACGAGGGCGCGCCCGCCGCGGCTCGCCAACTCTACGAGACCCTCGAGGACACGCTCTCGGAGCTGCCGGCCGAGACGACGATCGCGCCGGGTCACTACAGCGACACCGCCGACCCGCGGGACGGCGACGGGGCGTACGCGGCCACGCTCGGCGACCGGCGCGATCGACTCGAGGCGTTTTCGATGGCCGAAGACGAGTTCGTCGAACACGTCACGGGCGACCGGCCGCCGCGGCCGGCCAACCACGAGCGTATCGTGGCCGCGAACCTCGGGCGGGAGGACGTCGATTCGGAGACGGCGTTCGAACTGGAACTCGGGCTGAACAACTGCGCGGTCACCGGCTGACGAGAAGAACGACGGGAGCAGAAACGGGACGCGGATCCAGACCGTAGAAACCGCAACGCGGCGGCAGTTAGTCGTCCGCGACTGCCGGGTCGTCGCCGCCGCCCTCGGCGTCGATCTCGTCCTCGATGCTCGGCGGGTACTTCCCGCGGTCGAGTTTCAGGTCCGACTGCGGACGCGCCATGCAGGTCAGCGCGTACGTTTCGGCTTCCTCCTCGGTGAGCGCGCGGGCCGCGGGCTGGGTAACCTCCCCTTCGACGATTTCCGCTGAACAGGCCAGACACATCCCGACGCGGCAGGAGTACTCCTGCGCGATCCCTTCCTCGAGACACCGGCTGAGGATCGTCTCGGTGTCCGAACAGGTGATCGTCTCACCCGTGCCGACGAACTCGACAGTGTACTCGGTCATACCCTCCGCTACGGAAGACCCGACTAAAACTCTTTATTACGGGATCCGTCCTTCAGGAGGCGACGAATCTCTCCGCACCGATCACGTTCGGCTCACGCCGGTCCGCAGTCGCTCGGTACGGCGCATTGCATCGTTCCGAAGGCGGCGGAAATCCCCGGTTGCGCGATTGTGGCCCGTAACTCGGTCGAATCGACCATAAAACGTTTTCTTACCCCAGTGTCCACACTGTTGGTATGAGTACGCAGGACCAGTCGGGGGACGCTCCGACGACCGGGAGCGGAACCGGAACCCGCGAGGCGGACGTCGTCGTCGTCGGTGCCGGGACTGCAGGGTGTTACGCCGCCGCGACTATCGCGCGCGAAGGGTACGAGGTCGTCGTCCTCGAGCGCAAGTCCGAGGACGAGGCGGGCCACATCGCCTGCGGGGACGCGCTGAAGGGTGCCAGCGCCTTCCCGGACTCGATCCCGAAGTCACAGATCGAACCCGCGTTCACGAACACCGACGTCGACCACGGCCGCTTCGAGATCCCCCAGGAGGACACCGTCCTCGAGATTCCCGTGCCGGGGGAACTGGCGGTCATCGACCGCTGGGAGTACGGCAAACGCATCATCGAGGGTGCCGACGAGGCCGGCGCGGAGATCCACTACGACACCGTCGTGAAGAACGTCGTCCAGGCCGACGACGAGAAGGGGACCGTCACGGGCGTCGAAGCGATCCGTAAGGGCGATCCCAAAACGTACGAAGCGGACGTCGTCATCGACGCCGCCGGCTCGCTGTCCGTCCTGCAGGACTACGTCGACTTCTCGAACTCCACCTTCGACACGAACGTCGACTACTCCCATTTCTGTTCGGCCTACCGCGAGATCGTCACCGTCGACGAGCCCGTGCCGTGGGACGACGCGCTGGTGTTCAAGCCGACCGAGCGCGCCGCCGGCTACCTCTGGTACTTCCCGCGCACCGACACCGAGATCAACGTCGGGCTGGGCTTCCAGATGACCGAGGAACCGATGAAGCTCGTCGACGACCTCAAACGGGACCTCGAGAACCGCCGGGAGTTCCGCAACGCCGAGGTCGACGACAAGCTCGGGGCCGCGCTGCCGACGCGCCGCCCCTACGACTCCGCTGTCCATCCGGGCTACATGGCCGTCGGCGACGCCGCGGGCCACGTCAACCCCACCACCGGCGGCGGCATCGCCGGCGCCGCCTACGCGGGTAAGTACGCCGCCGAGGCCGCCATCGAGGGCCTCGAGACCGGCGACGTCAGCGAGACGACCTTCTGGGAGTACAACGAGCGCGTGATGGACCACTTCGGCGCCCGCTACGCCGCCTTAGACGTCTACAACATCCTCTCGACGGCCGTCGACGTCGACGACCTGATGGGGCTGCTCGCCGCCATGCCCGGCGAGAAGATGGCCGAAGCGCTCTACTCGGGTAGTACCAGCATCGGTCCGAAGCTCGCCGCAGAGAGCCTCTACAAGAGCTACGGCCACTGGGGCACCATTCTGAACCTCTTCAAGACCAAGCGACGGGCCGACGACCTGCTCGAGCTCTACGAGCACTATCCGAATCATCCGGCCGCCCTCGAGCACTGGCAACAGCGCCGCGACGACCTGATGGAGCAAGTGTACGAGACGACCGGGGCGGACCCGAAGTACTAGCAACGAACTTTTTCTCTGCGTGGGTCGCTTCGCGACCCCACTCGGAAAAATCTCGAGAGAGCGAAGCTCTCTCGGACCTCGCGGAATCGAAGATTCCGCTCAGCTACGATGAAAAGCACTCCTCCCTCCGTTCCGGACGCGTAGCGTCCTCCACATCGGTCGTCGGCCCGCTCACGGCTTCGCCGTTCGCGGTGAAAACGGACAGTCACCTGCCTTCCCCCGAGTCGCGAACTTCTCCCGGTGCTCGAAGTTCGCTCCCGGCCAGTGGGGTCTGTGGAACGGCGAAATTACGCTCGAGCGCGGAGTCGCTCGATTCGCTTCTCGGTCGACGGATGGGTACCGAAGAGCGTCCGGCTGACGAATCGGCGTGTCCGGTCGAAGAAGCGGTGTTCCTCCCACGGCGGCGGGACGATCGAGAACGCCGCCGTCGAGCGGTGTTCGCGGAGGTCGTTCGAGGGACGGCGCTCGAGTTCGGCGTCGAGCGTCTCGAGGGCGCCGGCCAGCGCCGCGAGGTCGCCGGTGATCGCGACGGCGCTGCGGTCGGCGACGTACTCGCGGTAGCGGGTGACGACGGCGACCGACCAGCGGACGATGACGATAACGAGACCGCACGGGAGAGCGATGTACGGATTGCCGTTGTAGCGCTCGATGAGCGCAGCCGCGGATGCCGCGGGCACCGACAGCGCGGTCAATACCGCCGCGTCTCTGTTCTTGACGTGGGCGAGTTCGTGTGCGAGGACGGCGTCGAGTTCGCGATCGTCCACGGCCTCGAGTAGCCCCTCGGAGACGACGATCGTGGAGCTTTCGGGCCGGTAGCCGACGGTGGCAGCGGTCGGCGTCGGCGAAACGCCGAGACGGACCGTCGGCGCGGGGAGGTCGGCCTGTCTGGCGAGTCGCTCGACGCGGCGCCGAACGGCTGCGCGGCGCTCCTCGAGGTCTCCGTCGGGTCGCTCGAGGACGCGGGCGGCGTCTTCGACGTCGCGGAGCGGGGCGGTATCTCTGACCCGTTCGGAGTACGCGATCCAGACGACGTGTGCGATGACGACGAGGACGCCGACCGCGGCAGCGGCGGACAGCGGATCGACGATCGACCGCCACGCGACAGCCTCCGTGAACGCGAATCCGACGAACGTCCCGAGGGCCACACCGACGAACAGAGCGAGGATTTTCGGCCAGTTCGCGATCGCCACGGCGGACAGCAGCGTCTCGCCGACGGATTCGACCGCATCGGCGACCCCGTCGTGGGCGAGCCGGTCCGAGAGCGTCCGCTCAGGATAGCACCGTCGGATCACCGTCGCGAGGACGAGCCAGCAGACGAACGCGACGGCGAGCACCAGCGAGCAAACGAACAACAGCGCGAAAAAGTCCTCGAGCGCCACGAGGACGAACAGCGCGACGAACCCGCCGACGACGAACTCGAGCGCGAGGACCGCGAACTGTGCGCTCCCGACGAGGAGGACGGCGACCGCCATCCGCAGCCACAGTCCGACCTGGAGCCGCGTCGGACGGATCACGGAACGACCACCTCGAGCGCGGCCGCGCGTGCTCCCGATCGAGAGCCGTCGGCGGGGTTAGTAGAACGCACCGTCAACTGTGCGTACCGGTAGGATTCCCAAGAAGATTCCGAGTCGGTTCGCGTTCCGTTACCGGTCGCGACCGAGCCGCTCGATCGCGCCCGCGAGCGTGTCGACGCCGTATCGAATACTGTCCTCGTCCACGTCGAACGTCGCGGTGTGGTGACCGCCGGGGTGGTCGGTTCCGACGCCGACGTAGCAGGCCTTCCCGCCGTTGTCCTGCACCGCCTGCATCAGATAGGTCGCATCCTCGCTGCCGCCGAGTTCGTCGCGCTCGAGGACGCTGTCGACGCCCTCTACGGTCCCGGCGACGTCTTCGACGATCGAGACCAGTTCCTGGTCGCTGGTCGCGCTCGGCGCCTCGGCGCCGATCTCGATCTCGACTTCGCAGTCGTGCATCTCGGCGGCGGACCGGAGGACGCGCCGGCTCTTCTGGGTCATGTACTCCATCAGGTCGGTCGTCTCGCCCCGTACCTCGACGACCGTCCGGGCCGACTCGGGGATGACGTTCGAGGCGCTGCCGCCCTCGACGACGCCGGCGTTGACCCGCGTCGCCCCGTCGTTGTGCCGCGGAATGGCGTAGAGGTTCTGCACGGCCGTCGCCAGCGCCTGGACGGCGTTGCGCCCCTGCTCGGGGTGGCCGCCCGCGTGGGCCGGCTCGCCGGAGAACTCGGCCTCGAGGTGCCGAACCGCGAGGAAGCCGTCGATACCGGCGACGATCTCGCCGGTGGGGTGATCGAGGCCGATGTGGAGGGCGAGCAGGGAGTCGACGTCCTCGACGTGCTCGCTTTCGGCCATCGACTTCGCGCCGCCGATGACCTCCTCGGCGGGCTGGAAGAACACCTTCAGCGTGCCCGAAAAGTCGTCGCTGTTCGCGATCCGCTCGAGTACCCCCACGCCGATCGTCGCGTGGGCGTCGTGGCCGCAGGCGTGCATCGCCCCCTCGTGCTCCGAGCGGAAGCCCTCCGCGGCCGGGACGTGCTCGGGGTCGTCGGACTCCGCCCGCGGGAGCCCGTCGATGTCGACCCGCAAGCCGACGGTCGGCCCCTCGCCGCGCTCTAAGACGGCGACGGCGCCGGTGTAGCCGCCCTCGAGTCGCTCGAGAGTTGCCTCGTCGACGTCGGTCTCGAGGGCCCGCTGGTAGGCGTGGGTGAGTTCGGCGTCGTCCGGGACGGCCAGTCGCTGGTCGGTCGCGATGGCGTCGGGCCCGACGTGGAGTTCGGTGAGGTCGTCGCCCAGGCGGGTCTGGAGTTCCTCGACGATCCGTGCGGTGGTGTAGAACTCGCGCCAGGCCGGTTCCGGTCTGCGGTGCAGGTCGCGACGCAGCGAGACGAGATCGTCCGCGGTCATACCTCGACCTCGTCGGGAAGCGTAAAAAGTACTCCACCTTCCGACGGCGTCCGCAGCCGTCCGTTCGGCCAGTGCGGTCGATTCTCGTTCGATCGGGCGACCGGCTAGCCGCCTCGAGCGACGGCCAGGGCGAGCCCCTCGAGTGCGTCGGCGATGGTCGCGATCCGATTGCGCAGTTCCTCGCCCTCGAGTCCGTGGCGGCGCGCGAGGTACTGCGGATCGTTGTAGGTCACGTAGACGTCGCCGTCGGCTTCCCAGACGAGCAGTTTCTGCGGGAGGTCGATCGCGATCGAACGCTGCGCCTGCATCAACGGCGTCCCGACGGCGGGGTTGCCAAACAGGAAGAGCGTCGTCGGCGGTAGCGATTCGTCGACCGACGCGGCGTTCGCCGCGTGATCGACGGTCGTTACGAGCGTCAGGTCGCGCTCTTCGAGTGCCGGTTCGACCCGGGCGACGGTCGTCTCGAAATCGTCATTACTCTCGCGTGTTACCAGTCCGGCCTCGTCGCGGTCGGTTGGACAGTCCGAATCGCCCTTCCTCGTTCCTGTCGCTGACTCGTCGCCCGCGACGGCCGCCGTCGAACCGACGGTGCCGAGTGCCGTTCCCGCGCCGAGCAACTGGACGAACCGTCGCCGCGCAGCGGTCGCAGGTCGATCGTTCGTCATGGGTGACGACCGGCGAGACGCCGACCCCGACCGTAGTTATGCGGCTGATTTGACACGCTAACGGACCGTTGGCCGCTGAAACGATGAACAGAGCAATTAGCGCGGCAGAATCGGGATCGAGACCGAACGACGCCGAGAGACTGTGGTTAGTTCGTTCGTCCCGTCCCGCGGAGCTGTTCGACCTCGGCCTCGACGTGGATCGAGTCAGGGAACTCCCGCGCGGCGACCTCGCGGGCGAACTGGTCGTGGCCGTGGATTTCGAGTTCGCGGGTGAAGACGGTGTAGTCCCACGACGAGAATCGGCGGTCGTCGTCCGCGTGGAGTCGGCACCGCTGGGGGACCGAAATCTTCTCCGGCGGATTGGAGTGGGGCCCCTTTAGTGCGGCGCCCTTCCGTTCGGCGGTGGACTTGATGTCGTCGACGATGCCCTCGAGCGCGGCGCGATCGCCGCTCTGGAGCGTGAGCCGGGTGACGAAGGTCATGGATACGACATCGTCAACGGCCGGGGCGTAAAAGCCTGCTGAGATCGGGTGGAACGGTCGGTGCGTGCCGATTCGACGGTTCGCTGACGAAACCCCGCGTCCGACAAAACCGCGAACCCGGACAGTGTCCGTTGGACGAACAGTCCGATATTCTCTTAACGTCGTACGTATTAGTCCAGTTAATGGCAGTCGAAGCTACGAGCGCAGGCGCGATCCTCTTCCGCGACACGCGGGGCCGGCGCGAGTATCTTCTACTCAAGAGCCGCCCGGGCGACTGGGAGTTTCCGAAGGGCGGTGTCGAAGGAGATGAAGAGCTACAACAGACGGCGATCCGCGAAGTAAAGGAAGAGGCAGGTATCGAAGAGTTCCGGCTCCTCGACGGTTTCCGCGAGGACTACGACTACGTGTTCGAGGCGAACGGCAAGACGATCCACAAGACCGTTCACCTCTTTATCGCGAAGTCGTTCGAGGCCAGCGCGGAACTCTCAAACGAACATCGCGACCTCCAGTGGCGCGATTACGAACAGGCTGTAAACACCGTTACCCAGGACGGTCCGCGCGAGATTCTCGAGCAGGCCCACGAGTTCCTCGACGAACGCGAGGAAGAGGTGTAGCCGGGCGGCGACGATCGCCGCTTCGCGCCGACGGGACGTCGCTTGCTGAACCCGCTATCGTTGTTCGACGACGATGGTGTCCGCAACGAAGTCACCGACGCGTTGGTTCTCGTCGGTGAGCAGAATCATCGCTATCGCGACCAGGTTGAACGTCGGTAGCGAGTCGATGACCCACAGTATATTCCGGATTCCGGAGGATCGACGCGCCGATCGTACAGTTCGATCCGTCCGATTTGACCACGACCAGGCCCAGCAGATACTTTCCGGGGGTGTAGCCGTACAGCCCCTCGAGCAGGAAGGCGTAGACGATCGTCACCGCGAACCCGACGAGTAGTGCCAGCGCGCCGATGACATCGCCAAGGAGCGTTCCGAAGCCGACGAATACGCCCCAGATGAGTCCGACGAGTAGGCTATCGACGAGGAACGCGAGTATGCGCTGGCCGATCACATCGCCGTTCGTTCCCAACCGTGGTGCGGGATATTTCTCCATGCTCAACGCACTTTTATCGCGCTGAATATATGTTGATATTCCGACCGACCTGTGGTATTACTTACCGGTCCCGTCGCGATGATCCGCTAACCACCACGAGAGTCGACCGAGTAGCCTTTCGTCCCCCGGTTCCAAGGACGGAAAGACGTGGCCGACGACACAGTCGATTCCGAGTTTGCCTTCGAACTCCGAACCTGTCGGTGGGCCGAGCGGGCGTGGCCCCCCGGTGGCAACGCCGGCGATAGCGACGGGCCCGCGACGATCGTCGCCCGGCAACTCGGCACCAAGCGCCGCCGCTGGGATACCATCGTTTTCGAGTGCGATCCCGGGGCCCTCCGACAGCGGGCGAAGTTCGGCGCGAAACGACTCGACGGCGACCTCCTCCATATCGTCCGGAACGCGCCCGCCGAGTGGACCTACTACCGCGACGCCCTCCCGCATCCCGGCTACCCGTGGCGCTACGTCCGCGAGGCGATCCACCGGGCAGACGACCGCGGGATCCTCGAGACCCGAAAGAACGGCAACCGGATCGAGATCCGGCGCAAGTGGCCCTACCCCGAGTGGGTCGAGCGCATCGTCGCGATCGAGAACAAGCCCGACCTGGACGCCAGCGCTGCGCGGACGCTGGGCCCGCAACTCGAGTACGACGTCGCAATGAGTCTCGCTGACGAGGTCTGGGTCGCGACCCAGCAGACGGGCGAACGCGTCGAACCGGTACTCCTCGAGGGCCTCCCCGTCGAAGCGGGCGTGTTGGCACTCGAGCCCGAGGCCCTCGAGGCGGAAGTCGCGTGGTACCCGCGCAGTCTCGCGGTCGAGGAGCCGGGAACGCGCATCCTCGAGCGACCGGACGACGGCGACCGCGGGGGATCGGCGGCGCGGTTCGAGTACGTCGATCCCGAAGAAAAAGCGACGACGCGACGACTCATCGCCGAGCGGGCCTACGAGCGGGGGTGGCGTTCGTTCGCCGACACGATGCGGCCGGACTGTCGGCACTTCGAACTGCGCGCTGCGGGGCCGCAGGACGGCTCACAGCTGGTTCCCTACTGTACCGGAAAAGGGGACTGTCAGACCGCCGCCGAGTGCGCCGGTTCGTGTCCCGACTTTCAGCCGGAGCCACCCGTCTGGCGAACCAAGGGGTGGCCGATCGAGGGCGGGCCCGGAAAACGGCTCAAGCGGTTGCTCGCGGACCGGCGCCGCCGCCGGCGACCGGGACTGGACGGCGGCGCGACGGAGTAGCCGGCGAGCCGAGCGACGGTGCCCTCGAGCGCGCTGCACGGCGCCGACTACTAACTGCTGGCGGTGGAAGGGACCGTATGAGCACGGACACGGATACGGAGTACATCAGGGAGGCGATCGAGCTGGCGCGCGAGGCCGTCGCCGACGGGAACACCCCGTACGGATCGCTGCTCGTCGTCGACGATACCGTCGTCAAGCGCTCGAGGAACACCACGGTAACTGAGAACGACGTCACTGCCCACCCCGAGCTCAAGCTCGCGCGGTGGGCGGCTCGCGAACTCGACGCCGCCGACCGCGAGGACTGCACGATGTACACCAGCACCGAACCGTGCGAGATGTGCGCGACTGCGATCTACTACGCCGGGCTGGATCGGGTCGTCTACAGCGTCTCCGGGGAGTCGGTGGCGAACGTGCGGGGAAAGGCGAAAAGCGGCATCTCCTTCGAGGAGGTGATCGACCGCAAGGGCGGCTCGACGGACGTCGACGGACCGATCCTCGAGACCGAGGGGAAACGTGTCCACGAGGAGTTCTACTGAGCGAGGCGCCGCCCGATGAACCGCCGGCGTTCGCGCTGGCGCGGCCGCTAGCGTGCTCCCGTCAGGCGGACCGGAACGACACCACGCGCTCGCCCGTCGTCTCCGAGACCGTCACCGCGATCTCGACCTCGAGACCGCGCTCGACCGCCTCGGGATCGACCCCGGTGACCTGGCCGGTGAGCCGAACGGGGCCGAAGTCGGCGATAGCCGTGGCGTACGGCGCGTCGTCCTCGAAGGATGGCGTCGCCACGTGCGTGACGGTGTATGTCTCGATCTCGCCGGTATCGGGGAGCGGCCGCTCATCGAGTTCCGTCGAGCCGCACTCCGGACAGATCCGCCGCGGCGGCAAGGAGCCGTGACCGTCGGCACACTCGAGGTAGTAGGCCTCGCCGTCCGCGGCGGCGTCGAGCCACTCGTCGAAGCCGGCGTCACGGACGCCCGAGGTCTCGAGTTCCGAGTCGTCGCTCATGCAACCACCTCCATCACGTGCACGGTCGCACTGGCGACCGTGCCACCCGCGTTGTGCGCGACGCCGGTCGTCGCGTCCTCGACGTACTTGCTGTTCGGATGCGTCCCCTCGAGCAGCGTCGCGATTTCGGCGACCTGCGATGCACCGGTCGCGCCGACCGGGTGGCCCTTCGCCTTCAGGCCGCCCGAGAGGTTGACCGGCGTCTCGCCGTCGGCGGTCGTCCGGCCGTCGCGGGCCGCGGAGATTCCCTTGCCGACGTTCGCGAGATCGAGCGCCTCGAGCGCGAGGACCTCGGCGATCGTGAAGCAGTCGTGGACCTCAGCGAAGTCGACGTCGCTCGCGTCGACGCCGGCGTCGGCGTAGGCTTCCGCGCCGGCCGCGCGAGCCGCGGGCGAACGCGCAAGGTACTCGCGGTCGTGCAGCGCCATCCGATCGCCGCCCTGGCCGGTGCCGGTGATCGCGACCGGCGCCTCGATCCCGTGCTCGTCGGCGTACTCCTCGCTGGTGAGCACGAGCGCGGCCGCGCCGTCGGAGATCGGACACGAGTCGTAGAGGCCGAGCGGCGTCGACACCGGCGGCGCCTCGAGGACGTCCGCGACGTCGATGGGCTTCTGGTACTGGGCCTTCTCGTTGTTCAGGGCGTTCTCGTGGTTCTTGACCGCGATGTGGGCGAGATCTTCGTGCTCGCCGCCGTACCGGTCGAAGTACGCCTGGGCCATCAGCGCGTAGGCGCCGGGGAAGGTCATCCCCGCGCGGACCTCCCAGAGATCGTCGGCGGCGATGGCCAGCGCCTCGGTTGCGCCCGCGGTGCCGAGGTTGGTCATCCGCTCGGCACCGCCGACGAGGAGGACGTCGTGCTCGCCGTTTCGGAGCCGCATCACCGCGTCACGGATCGCGGCGCCGCTCGAGGCGCAGGCGGACTCGTAGCGGGTTGCGGGCGCCTGGACCCCCGCAGCCTCGGCCATCAGCGGCCCCTGGTGGCCCTGGTGTTCGGCCAGTTCGCCCATGAAGTTGCCGTAGAGGACGGCCTCGACGTCCGTCGGCGGAACGTCGCTGTCCGCGAAGGCTGCGGCGCTCGCTTCGGCGAAGAGGTCCCGACTCGTCCGCTCGGGGGCGTTGCCGAACGGCGTAATGCCGGTCCCTGCAACACGTACGGTAGACATACCCTTTCATAGCGTGCCGACGGGTTAATACTCCGCGGTCGGCGCACCGCCGTCGACTCGAGCGCTCGTTGAACTGCAGGGGAGGACCGCTTTCCGCGACTTTATTTTCTCCCTGACGAACGATCCACTATGGAATCCGTTCCCTTCGATGTCGACCTCCTGACCGAACTGACCGAGACGAGCGGCGTCCCCGGCTACGAGGACCGCGTTCGCGAGCTCGTGATTGACGAACTCGAGGACACCGTCGACCGCGTCCGTACCGACGCGATGGGCAACGTCGTCGGGACGCTCGAGGGCGGTGCGGACTCGGACTCGGACTACTCCGTGGCCGTCGCGGCGCACATGGACGAAATCGGCTTCATGGTCCGCCACGTCCGCGGCAGCGAGGACGGCCCCGGGTTCGTCGAACTCGAGGCGCTCGGCGGCTGGGACGCGCGAGTGCTCAAGGCCCAGCGCGTGACGATCCACACCGAGGACGGCGACCTGCCGGGCGTCATCGGCTCGCCGCCGCCCCACACGCTGGACGACGAGGAGCGCGAGAAGACGCCCAAGGTCGAGGACGCCTTCGTCGACGTCGGCCTCCCCTACGAGGAACTCGAGGAACGGGTCTCGCCGGGCGACCTCGTGACGATGGACCAGACGACCGAACTGATGGGCGAGACGATCACCGGCAAGGCCTTAGACGACCGGGTCTGCCTGTTCGCGATGCTCGAGGCGGCCCGCCGGCTGGCCGACGGCGACGGCCCCGAGGCGACGATCCACTTCTGCGCGACGGTCCAAGAGGAGGTCGGCCTCCGCGGTGCGAAGGCACTAGGCGTCGACGTCGATCCGGACCTCGCGATCGCGCTCGATGTCACCGTCGCCAACGACGTGCCCGGCTTCAGCGACGGCGAACACGTCACCGACCTGGGCGACGGCGCGGCGATCAAACTCAAGGACGGCAGCGTCATCACGAGCCCGAAGGTCCACCGGCGGCTGAAGGCCGTCGCCGAAGACGAGGAAATCGACTACCAACTCGAGATCCTGCCGGCCGGCGGCACCGACACGGCCGGCTTCCAGAACGTCGCGGGCGCGAAGCCGGTCGGCGCGATCTCGATTCCGACGCGGTACCTCCACACCGTCACCGAGACGGCCCACGTCGACGACGTGGCGGCGACGATCGATCTGCTCTATGCGTTCCTCGAGAGCGAGGACGGGAGCCAGGAGTACACGCTGTAATCTGCGTCGAGAACTCCCGAAACCGCTACAGCGCCGACGCGACCTCGTCCAGCACGTCGGTATCGACGAACACGACCACGTGATCGCCCCGCTCGAGGACGGTGTCCCCGCGGGGCGTGATCAACCGCCCGTCGCGGGTGATCGCACCGACGACGACGCCCTCGGGCAACTCCCGCATGACGTCGCTGATCCGGTTCTCGAGCAGCAGGCTGTCGTCGTCGATCTCGATCTCCAGGACCTCCGCGCGGTCCGACTCGAGCATCGCGACGTTTTCCGTTCGGAACTCGCGGGTAAATCGCGTGATTTCCTCCGCGGTGACCGCACGCGGATTGATCGCGACGTCGATGCCGACGGTCTCGAAGAGGTCGACGTACTCGGCCTCCTCGACGACGGCGATCGTTCGTTCGGCGCCGACGCGCCTCGCGAGCAAGGAGACGAGTAGGTTCTTCTCGTCGTTCTCGAGCGCGGCGACGACGATATCGGCCTCGCCGACGTGTTCGCGGACGAGGAAGTCGGCGTCGGTCGCGTCGCTCTCCAAGACGACCGTACCGGGCAACCGCTCGGCCAGTTCGCGGGCCCGCTGGTGGTCGCGCTCGACCAATCGGGGCTCGAACCCCTTCTCCTCGAAGAGCCGCGCCGCCTGGTAGCCGATCTCGCTGCCGCCGATGACGACGATCTCGTTCGCGTCCTCGAGCGTCGGTGCGGGTGTCACCACGCCGGCGAACTGGCGGACGCTCTCGGACGAGCCGATGACGACGACGCCGTCCTCGGGGCGGATAACCGTCTCTCCCTGCGGAATAATGACGTCGTCGCCGCGGATGATCGCCGCGAAGGTCAGCGATTCGAAGCGGTCGGCCTCGGAGACGGTCTCCCCCGCAACGGGGCTGTCGGCGTCGACCTCGAACTCGGCCATCTGAACGAGGCCGTCGGCGAAGGTGTCGACGTCGGCCGCACCCGGCAATCCCGCGATGTTGACGATCTCCTCCGCGGTGTGGAGGTCGGTCGAAACCATGAAATCGACGCCGAACGCACTCTGGGAGCGTTCCCACGTCCGGAGCAGGTTCGTCCGCTTGACCCGGGCGATGGTAAACGACTCCGTGATGGCCTTCGCCGCGCCGCAGATGACGATGTTCGTCTCGTCGCCGTCGGTGCTCGCGATCACCAGCTCCGCCTCCTCGATGCCGGCGTCCTCGAGTACGTCGATCGAGGTGCCGTCGCCCTCGATCGCCAGCACGTCGTGGGCGTAGGTCACCGACTCGACGCGGTCCTCGTCCCGATCGATCACGACGACCTCGTGTTCGGCCGCGAGGCTCTCGGCGATGCTCGAGCCGACCTCGCCCGCGCCGACGACGATCACGCGCACGGCCACTCACCCCAAACGGCAGCCATGATCTTCGGTTCACGGGCGACGTGTAAGTGGGTTGTCCCGGCAGCCTTCCCGGCCCCGTAGTTAGCGGCTCGGAAAACACGCTCGAGGGTATTTACCCGACCTGTGCGTCGATCGACACATGAACACGAATCGACGGACGCTGATACTCGGCGGCGTGGCCGTCGCAAGCGCCCTCGCCGGCTGTCTGAACGATACCCGCGGGGACGAAACCCAAGCCGACGCTACCGCGGACAACGGAACGGCGACCTCGAGCGAGAGTGGCGACGACGGCACCGACACGACTGATTCGGATACCAGCGACGGAGCCCCTGAAGCGGCACGAACGGCGGGCAGGGCGACACTCGAGGCGATCACGGACGGCGAATTCGACGAAGCGGCCGCGGACGCGCCTACTGCGTTCCTCGAGGACCGCAGCCGGGACGAACGGAGGAACGCCTACGAACGGCTCTGGCAACCGGACCGGATCCGCTCGATCGAGTTCTCGGCGAGCGATACGGACGAGTCTCTCGCAACGGCGTTCGACGAACTGGCGGCGACTGACGGGACGCAGACCTATCAACTCGAGTACGACGTCGCGTTCGAAACGCAGGGCGAGCGGTACGAACGGCCGGTCACCGTCGCCGCCGCCCAAATCGACGGGGATTGGTACACCTGGGTCGACGGCGACGGCTGGCTCACCCTCCGCCCGCAGGCCGCAGTCGACGTGTCCAGGGAGGATCCGGGGACCGTCACGATCACACTCATGGACCGGAGCGAGCTGACGACCGTGTTCGTCCGCGGCGACGGCATCGACGAGCCGGCCGACTACCGGCTCGAGTCGGTCGGCGACAGGCTCACGATAACGGTCGCCGACGTGGGTTCCGGCCCGTTCGACGTCGTCGCGTCGATCGAGGGCCCCGACAGCGAGACCGCGACGACCCTCGAGACGGTCTCGCTGACCGATCCGAGCGCGTGGGCGGACGTCGAGGAGATTACGCTCGAGGGACGGACCGTCAGCTGGGAGGGCGTCGAACCCGCACACATCGAGGGGATCGAAAATCCGACCCTCGTGCTTCAGAAGGGACGCGCGTATACGATCACCGTAACGAACGGGGACGGTGCCATCCACAAGTTCGAACTCCGGGACGAGGACGACGCGGTCGTCGACGACTACGAGACCGACCTTCTCGAGGGCGAAGGCGCCGAGCAGGAGTTGACAGTAACTGCGAGCGACGAACTAGCCAGTTACGCCTGTGCACCGCACGAATCGCTGATGGACGGCGATATCACCGTGGTGGACTCGTTCGACGGGAGCGATTCCTGAGCAAAGCCGCCCTCGGAAACGCCCTTCGGCGGCGCGGTCAGCGGTTAGGGATCAGGGAACCTCGTGCACCGTCAGTTCCACGTCTCGAGGGGTCGACCGCTGTTCGATGTCCGCGACCAATCGTTCGACGACCTCCTCTGCCTCGCTGAGCAGTCGCGGCTCGACCTTCTCGATCACCCAGTCCAGCGAGACGAACCGGGGGAGCGAGAGCGCGTTCTCGTTCGCGGAGTGGGGGTCGTAGACGGCCTCGAAGTAGATCCGGCTCGCGGTCTCCGCGTCCGTATCCGTATCGGCGGGGAGCGCCTCTGGTTCCGCCTCGACGCGCCACTCGCCTCGCGCGTCGATGTCGTTGATCAGTCGCCACTCGAGCGATTCCGGCGCGGAGATGTCGGTCACCTTCGAGCGGGCGGTGTAGCTGAGCTTCCACCAGGCGAGTCGCAGGTCGTAGACGGAGTCGACGCCGCCGTCGCCGTGTACCGTCACCTCCTTTAAGTGCTCCGTATACCGGGGATAGTCGGTAAACGAGCGCACGTACGGAAAAACCTCCTCGGGCGGACGGTAGGCGACGGTACTGAGGAGAATTCGGTCCACGACAGGCCCTATGAGCGGTTCGAAAGTAAGGATTGCTATCGTCTTCAGGCCGCAAAGCGAGGTCCCGATCGCCGGTCGCCGAAGCGACCGGCTCAGTCGCCGGTCGTCGAGCGCGAGTCCGAGTTCGAGCCCGGGTCCGAGTCGAGTTCACCGTCGGCGTCGAGATCGGAATCCGTGCGACCCTCGCCGTCGACGTTCCGAACAGAGTCGATCCGGTCCGCGATCGGCGGGTGATGGGTCGCGAGCGCGTAGAGTAACCCGGACTCCCGTCTCATGTCGTTAGCCGACGCGAGCACCTCGAGCGCGTCGGCGGTCGCCTCGACGCCAGCCCGGCGGGCGGCGTAGGCGTCCGCGCGAAACTCCTGCCAGTACGCGAGGCCACCGAGCAGGACCACGTGATACAGCGCGTACAGTCCCATAAACGGCAGGAAAAAGCCGAGGAAGCCGAACTGCTCCTCGAGCGCACCGATTCCGATGACGTCGGCGCCGGCGATCCAGAGGCCGAAGACGGCCACCGTCAAGAGGCCGCGCTGCCAGAGGTGGCGGCCGGCAATGTGGCCGAACTCGTGGGCGAGGATCGCCTGCAGTTCGTCGTCGTCGCACTCCGAGAGGAGGTAGTCCGTGAGGAAGACGTACCGGAAGCCGGGGATCGTCCCGGCCACGAGGGCGTTTGCGGTCTTGGTCGACTCGCCCTCGAGCAGGTAGAGTTCGTGGGGCCGATAATCCAACTCCGAACAGAGCCGGTCGACGCGCTCGCGCTCCGCCCCCTCGATCGGAACCCGGTCCTGAAAGAGTGCGATCAGGTACGGCGAGAGCCCGTAGCTGGCGGCGACGATCGCCCCGAACGCGGCGAGGAGGACGGGGAGCGACGATCCGAAAGACGAGATGACTGCGAGGATGCCGACGATCGAGATGGTGATCGAGACGCCGACGATCGCCAGCGCGGCGAGTACCCCCTTCACAACTCGCCACGACGACGCCTCGGTATCCCGGAGCGAGCGGACCGTGGGGTAGGTTCCAAGCGCCATCGAAACGAGCGGGACGGCGACGAGTCCGAACGTACCGAGCATGATCGCCGCGAAATGGATGAGACCGAGTCCGAACGGGTCCGGTCCGGGCGGGAGAACGGCGGTTGTTCGATCGATCACCTCGAGCAGGTGGAGACCGATCATGGCGACGATCGGAAGGACAAACCCGGCGACCTGCTGAACACGCTGGAGTCGGTGGAGCCGATCTTCGACCGGAGCGTCGGTTGCCGCCACCCGACGGGCGTACGCGCGGAAGGCGGCGAACGGGCCGACGGCGAGCGCGAGAACGAACGCGACGATCGCGAACATCGGTCGAACTATCACCGTTACGCCTCAAATTCCTGTCGTTACACTCACAGGATTGAACACGAACGGCCGCGGATGGTTGTGAACGGCCGCGAGCGGAACCGACTCGGACGGCAAATACCGGCTCAGACGGCAACCTTCTATAGCCGCGGTGGGCAACGACGCCCCATGCGAGACGTCTGTATCGTCGGCGGCGGCGTCGCCGGCACGGCCGCATCGATCTTTACCGCCCGCGCGGGACTGGACACCCTCGTCGTCGACGGGGGCGAATCCATCCTCGCGCGCAACGCCAGCCTCGAGAACTACCCCGGCTTCCCGAACGGCGTCGACGCCCGCCGGTACCTCGAGCTGACTCGCGAACAGGCGCGCAACGCCGGCGCCGAGTTCGAACTCGGGCACGTCACCAGCGCGGAGCCGGTCGACGAGGCTGACCTCGAGCAGGGGTTCGTCCTCGAAACCGAGGGCGGCGACCCGCTCGAGGCCCGGCGCGTGATCGCGGCCTCGTGGTCCGACAGCGAGTACCTCGTCCCCCTCGACGTGGGCCGGATGCAACGGGGTAGCAAACACTTCGTCTCGGTCGACGAGGCCGGACGGACGGCGGTCGACGGCGTCTACGCGGCGGGCCGACTCGCCGACGAGCCCCACCAGGCCATCGTCGCGGCCGGCCACGGCGCGAAGGTCGGTCTCGCCGTCATCCACGATTCGGACGCCAACTTCTACCACGACTGGGTCGTCCCGGAGGGGTACTTCACCGGCCGCGGTCGCGACGTGCCGCCGGGCTGCGAGGAAATCGACGACGAGGAACGGCGAGAACGCGACGAGCAGGCGCGGCAACGACTGCTCGAGGCGTTCGAGGAACCGCTCGACGAGGAGCCGACGATGCATCCGAGCGTCGCCCAGGACTGAGGACGCAGCGCTCGCGACCGTGATTCGGCCGGTTCTCAGGGATTAGCAGTCAATTCAGGCACCGGCCTCGCGTCGACGCCGTCCGGTTGCGGTCCCACGCGCTGACGGACACCCCCACGAGTTAACACGGCGCACGTTGGAGGGGACCGACAGTTCCCATGTCCGGGACGTCTCGCGGGAGTCGCGACGCCGACTCCCTCCGGACGGCCGCGGAGCGGGCCGCCCTCGGCGCGGCGACCCGCTACGCTCGCGTCTGCGACCTCTCGAGTCCGGCCGAAGCCGCGTACCTCGAGGCGCTCCCCGCGGCGCGCCGCGAGATCCTCCACCGCTTCGTCCGGGGCGTGATTCGCGGCGAGCCGGCCGGCCTGTCCGCCGCGGTCGTCTCGCCCGAGCCGTCCGCCGTCCCGGACGAGCCGACGCCGCTGGACGCTCTCGAGCGGGCGCACCTGCAGTCGGTCGCCGAGTCGCCGTCGGAGTCGGCGCGTCGGCGCCTCGCGCTCGTCGCGTTTCCGGGATCCGAGAGCGCGCTGATCGTCCCGGTCGCGGCGAGACACGGGTACGATCGGCTCCGCTTCGCCGGTCCGGTTCGGCGGTGGTCGAGGAGTGACGACCGCGGCGGGACCGCGGGATCGAGCGACGGCGACTCCGCCCTCGAGCGCCTCTCGCACCCGGTCGATCTCGTCCCGCTACTCGAGTGCGAGGGCGCGTTCAGGGACGCCGAACAGGCCGAACGGATCCGGGCCGAGGTGGCCGAGAGCGTTGCGAACCTCGCGCTCGCGCGACTCGCGGCGGCCGTCCACGAGCGCCGTGCGGCGGGTCGATCGGACGCTTCCGGGCCCCTCGAGGCGATTCCGAGCGCGATTCCGGCCGCCACCGACGCCGCCGCGTTCGAGCGGCTCGTCACCGACGGCCACCCGTTCCACCCGAGCGGGAAGATCCGACGCGGGATGACCGCCGGAGAGGGGCTCGCGTACGCGCCCGAGTTCAGCGACCGGATCGACCTCCGGTTCGTCGCCGTCGCCCGGAAGTACGCCCTCGAGACGCGTGCGAGCGAATCGGACGACCGGCTGACCGAGCGGCTGTTCGGGACCTTCGACGGCCTCAGGGGCGCGCTCGAGCGCGCCGTCCCCGCGGAGCGGTCCCCCGACGCGTACGCCGTCGTTCCCGTTCACCCGCTGCAGTACCACCGGACGATCCCGGACCGCTACGCCGATCGGCGGGCCGACGGTCGAGTCGTGCCGATCGGCGACTACGCCCGGCCGGTAACGCCGCAACTCAACCTTCGGACGGTGGTGCCCCACGAAAACGGGAGCGAGCGATCCGCGGGCGACGACGGCGCCCGTCCGCACCTCAAACTCGCGATCCCCGTCCAGACGACGAACGTCGTCCGAACGCTGTCGCCCCACGCCGTCTCGAACGGGCCGCAGGTGACCGCCGTCGCGCGAACGATCGCCCGGCGGGAATCGCTCGAGACCCTCGGACTGCTCGCCGAACCCGCGGCGGCGTGCTACTACCCGCCGAACGGCCCTCACCCGAGCGGCGAGGGGTACGACGACGCCCGCCACCTCTCCGGGCTGCTCCGGTCGCCGCCCGCCGGCCATCCGCTCGTTCCGGCCGACGGCACGCCGGTCGTCGCCTCGAGCCTCGTCGCCGACGCGCCGACGACGGGACGGCCGCTCGTCCGCGACCTGATCGAGCAGTACGGATCGGCGACCGGGGTCGCGTCGACCGAAGACGCGGCGCTCTCGTTCCTCGAGCGGTACGTCGCAGTCGTCGTCCCCGAACAGCTTCGCCTGCTGTGCGCGTACGGCGTCGCCCTCGAGAGCCACCTCCAGAACAGTCTCGTCGTCTTCGACGGGGACGCACGGCCGACGGCGACGCTGGTGCGGGACCTCGGCGGGATTCGGGTGCATCGGGGTCGGCTCGCCGAGCGGGGCCTCTCGATCGATCCGTACCCGGACTCGGATCTGGACGCCGACGGCGAGGCGGCGCTCCACCGGAAGCTGTACTACGCGCTCTTCCAGAACCACCTCGCGGAGCTCGTCGCGACGATCGCTCACGCCCTCCCGGTCGACGAACGGGACTGCTGGGCCCTGATTCGCGAGGAGTGCGAGCGCGCGTTCGCGCGGCTCCGTGACGATCCGGCCGTTCCGAACGCGCGGGTTCGACGCGACGAGCGCGCGCTCGTCGCCGATCCCGCGACGCACAAGGCCCTGACCGCGATGCGACTGCGGGGGAAGCGCCACGAGTACGTCACCAGCGAGGTCTCGAACCCGCTGGCTCGAGACGGCTGACGCCGGATCGGTTTCCGAGCGGTGGCGCCCGTCGAGTCGTCCGGTCGTCGGATCGTTCCGCTCGCGACCGGAATATACACGGCGAGCCCGCCCGTTTCCGCCAGTATGACGAAGACCGTCGGCGACCTGCGCAACGAGATTCGACGGGCCGTCGGAAGGTTCGAGCGTCCCGAATCGACCGCGTTCACGAAGGAGTCGCTCGCCGCTATCTGCGACGCCGTCGGGTACGATATCGATACGAGCGATCTCCCGTCGAAATCGCGGATGCGCGCCGGAGTTCTGTGGACCGTCGGCGTCCTCGAGGACGACGATCCCGGCGAAGCCGAGCGGCCCTTCCGGAAGTCCGAACTCGAGGCGATCGCGGCCGAACTCGGCGACGACGCCTAGCGTACCCGGGCACGAAGACGCGGTCTCGCGACGCCGATAGTACCGACGGTGGCTCGCTACCCTTAACACACCGCCGTGAGAACATCGTGCACATGCTCGAGGGAGTCAACGTCGCGCTCGGGGTGACGGGGTCGATCGCGGCCGTCAAGACGGTCGAACTGGCCCACGAGTTGCGACGGCAGGGTGCCGACGTGCGGGGCGTGATGACCGACAGCGCACGGGGGATCGTCCACCCCTGGTCCGTCGAGTTCGCGACCGACAACGACGTCGTCACGGAGATCACGGGTCGCGTCGAGCACGTCGACCTCTGCGGTTCGAACGGCTGGGCCGACGTCTTTCTGATCGCGCCCGCGACCGCCAACACCGTCGGCAAGATCGCCGGCGCCGTCGACGATACGCCGGTCACGACCTGCGCGACGACCGCGCTCGGCGCGGGGACACCGGTCGTCATCGCGCCCGCGATGCACGAGCCGATGTACGACCACCCCGGCGTCCTCGAGGCCATCGATACCGTCGCCGAGTGGGGCGTCGACTTCGTGGACCCGCGCGTCGAGGAAGGGAAAGCCAAGATCGCCACCGAGGAGGCGATCGTCTGTGATGTTGCGCGCGCGGCCGGGAGTCGTCCGCTCGAGGGCGAGCACGTCGTCGTCACCGCGGGGGCAACCAGCGAGTCGATCGATCCCGTCCGCGTAATCACGAATCGGTCGTCGGGGAAGATGGGCCGCGCCGTCGCGAAGGCCTGCTACGCCCGAGGCGCCGACGTCACGCTCGTGCAGGACGGGGACGACGTCCCATACGCCGACGTCCGGGTAGTCGAGAGCGCCGCCGAGATGCTCGCGGCGACGCGGGAAGCCTGCGCGGACGCCGACGCGCTGGTTTCGGCGGCCGCGATCGGCGACTACACCGTCGACACCAGCGACGAGAAGATCCGTTCCGGACAGGACGACCTGACGCTCGAACTCGAGCCGACGCCGAAACTCATCGACGAGATCCGCGCGGCCCATCCGGACCTGCCGATCGTCGGCTTCAAGACCGAAACGTCGGGCGACGAGACGGCGATGGTCGAGCAGGCGCGCGAGACCTTAGAGCGGGCCGACCTCGCGTTCGTCGTCGCGAACGACGCGAGCGTCATGGGCTCGGACCGGACCCGGGCGCTGCTGGTTCACGAGGGCGATGTCGCCCGCTACGAGGGGACGAAAGCCGGGCTCGGCGGCGAGATCGGCGCCTCGATCGCGGCGGTGCTGGGACGCGATCCGGGCGGCGGGTGAACCGGTACCGACGCCCCGCTGTCGAGCGCCGAACGACCCCGGGGCAGGAGAATTATATAGGTGGCGTTCCACCTGCGAATTAATGGGGTGGACGACGGTGCTGTGGGGTCGGGAACCATCGGTAGAGGTGATTTGTGGTGGGACAGAACCAACGGACCGACGCACTCGAGATCGAGACTGAAGCCGACACAGAGCCGGAAACTGAGACTGAGACCGAGTCCCCGACGCTGTCGAAGGGCGAAATCTTCGAGCTCCTCCGGAACCAGCGGCGGCGCTACGTCCTCCACTTCCTGAAACAGGACGGCCGCCCCGTCGAACTCGGCGACCTCGCCCAGCAGGTCGCCGCCTGGGAGTACGAGACGACGCCCGATCGGGTCACGCCGGAGCAACGAAAGCGCGTGTATACGACGCTCCAGCAGACCCATCTCCCGAAGATGGACAAAGCCGATATCCTCACGTTCGATTCGGATCGGGGCGTCATCGAATCGACCGACCGGACCCGGGACATCAGCGTCTACCTCGAGATCGTCCCCGGCCACGAGTTCGCGTGGCGGGAACTGTACCTCTCGTTGGGCGCGATCAGTTGCGCGCTGGTCGCCGCACTCTGGCTCGAGATCTACCCGCTGACGGTGCTGTCGGGACTGACGTGGGCCGGCGTGATCGCCGTGACAGTAACGGTAACCGCGATCGCACAGATCTACTACGAGCGAAACATGCGACTCGGCGCGAGCGAGCAGCCGCCGGAACTCAGTTACCGAGCTGACGACTGACTGTGCCGTTGGCCCGATAGGCGGCCACACTCGTCGTCAGCAGGTCGGATCCGAACCGAAACCGCGACGGAACCCGGCTTCGCGTCGCGTGTCGAGCGTTCGCATTCGACGCGTTCCGACGGATCGTCAACTTTTACTCCGCTACCGACCGACCGACGACATGGATCAACTCAAACAGTCGCTCCTCGAGGCGCCGATCATCGAGAAGAACGGCTATCACTACTTCGTTCACCCGATCAGCGACGGCGTCCCGAAGCTCGATCCGACGCTCCTGCGGGAGATCGTCATCCGAATCATCCGAAAGGCCGAACTCGAGAACGTCGACCGGATCGTCACGCCCGCGGCGATGGGGATTCACATCTCGACGGCCGTCTCCCTGATGACCGACATCCCGCTGACCGTGATCCGGAAGCGACAGTACGGCCTCGCGGACGAGGTCGCGATCTCCCAGCAGACCGGTTACTCGGAGAACGAGATGTACATCAACGACGTGCGCGAGGGCGAGCGCGTGCTCGTGCTCGACGACGTGCTCTCGACCGGCGGCACGCTCGCGGCGGTGCTGGACGCGCTCGACGAGATCGGCGCCGAGGTCATCGACACGGTCGCAGTCATCAAGAAGGTCGGCGGCGAGAACAAGGTCGACGACGCCGGCTACGACGTGAAGACGCTGATCAACGTCGACGTCGTCGACGGCGAGGTCGTGATCGTCGACGAATCGGGCGACGACTGATCGGACCCGGTCGATTCAATCGCGGCGAGCGACGGCATCGGACCGGCTACAGTGGTCGACTCCGACGACGGAACCCGGCCAGATTGTGAGCAATAGGGATCGGGGTAGTCAGCCCGTCGTATGCGGGGCGCCGGGCCATCCACGCCGAGAAGACGTCGTTTGGAACGACCGGAATAAATAGCACAGTTACACGTCCATATCAGAATAAACTACTTATTCGTTTTCCGAAATTGTGATGGGATCAACGCTCGTGATCTTAACGGCTGACGTTAAGTTTATATCGTAGGTTTGACTAAGGCATTGCTATGTCCGATAGTTCGAATCGGAAGGGTGCTGGAAAATCGCGACGTCAAATGCTCGCTCTCCTGGGTGGGAGCGCAACGGCCGGACTCGCCGGCTGTTCGGCCCTCCTCGAAGGCGACGGGAACGGCGACGGAAACGGAAACGGCAACTCCAGCGGTAATGGTAACGGCAACGGTGGCGGCAACGACTACGAAGTCAGCGAACACGCTGACAAGGCGCAGGCCGCCTGGGAGACCGTCCAAGAGAACGCGGGCCCCGACGGCGAGGAAGCTCGCACGCAGGCCTACGTCGAGATCGAAGAGGCCGTTCGGGACGACATGGTCATGCTCCCGCTGTATCACAGCAAGGGCGAAATGTTCTGGTACGACCGCGTCGACGTCCCGCGGGTGGGTGCGCTGGGTCCCCACCAGCAGACGCACAACGAGACGCAGATCGAAGGCGATACGGAACTGAATCTGGTCACCTCTTCCTTCGACGAGCTGGACCCGATCATGTCGACCGACACGGCGTCCAGCGAGGTCATCAACCAGATGTACGAGACCCTCGTTCACTACCCGAACGGGGTCAACGAGATCGAAAACAAGCTCGTCGAGTCGTTCGAGACTTCCGAGGACGGGCTCACCTGGACGTTCACGCTCAAGGAAGACGTGACGTTCCACGGCGGCGAGGATCTGACGGCCGACGACGTCGTCTACTCGTTCCGTCGTCTCGCGGAATCCGAGTACAGCGAACGCTCGAACTTCCTCGTGGACACGCCGCTCGGTCTCGGCCTCGAGCACGAGGAAACCGAGGACGGCGGCATCGCCCCCGACTCCATCGGCGTCGAAGCGGTCGACGACCGAACGGTCGAACTGTCCCTTACCACGCCGCAGCCGGCGGCACTGGACATTCTCACCTACACCGCGTTCGCGGTCGTCCCCGAAGGAATCGTCGGCGACATCGAGGGCTACGACGGCGAGGTCGACCACAACGAGTTCGCGACGGGGATGGCCAACGGGACCGGTCCCTTCCAGTTCGACGAGTTCAACCCCGGCGAGGAGATGCGCGTCGTCCGCTTCGACGACTACCACGGCAGCACCGCGAACCTCGAGTCGATCCACTGGGAGATCAACGAGGACCCCGAATCCATCTTCACCTACATCATGGAGGGGAACGCGGACATCTTCCGCGACAGTCAGGTTCCGACCCCGCAGTACGACCCGAGCCTGATCGACGCCGAGGAAGACGACATGGGCCGAGAGGTCGGTACGTACGGCCCGCTCGAGAACGACGAAACCGTCAACTACCTCGGGGTCCCCGAACTGGGCACGTACTACTTCGCCTTCAACGTCAGCAACGTTCCGCGCCCCGTCCGACAGGCTATCGCGTACGTGACGGACCACCAGGAGTTCCTCGAGGACGTCCTCAAGCAACGCGGATTCGAAGCGTTCAGCTTCACGCCGCCGCGCATGTGGCCGACCGGTCAGGACGGCTACGATCAGTGGGTCGACGAGTGGCAGTACGGCGTCAACGAAACCGACATCGAGAGCGCCCAGCAGGTCCTCGAAGAGGCCGGCTTCACCGCGGACGATCCGTTCGAGCTGACGGCCTCGACCTACGAATCCGGCCCCGAATACGCCGAGATGGCCGAGATCATCCGCCAGAAGCTCGCCGACCTCGGCGTCGACATCCAGAACCAGTCGACGCAGTTCTCGACGCTGCAGGACCGCGGCGAGGACGGCGACCTCGAAATGTACTCGCTCGGCTGGATCTGGAGCTGGCCGGACCCGGCGTACGGTCACTTCGGCTTCGAGCCGAAGAACACCGACACGTCCCGCATGCCGAACGAGGCGACCGGCTACTACCTCGACTGGCAGGTTAATCTGGACGAGGAGGCATAACGAGGCGTACCGAGGCCTAACAAGGCCTAACAGCGGATCGATTCCCGGTCGCAATTTCTCTTCTTCGGAAGGTGAAAACGCAATATTTACGTGCGGATAGTAAAGTCAACCATTGTGTACGTATGCAAGTTAGCTCGCAGAATACCCACCGAATCATAGTACAGAACCCATGAGTCGGTGGCGATACTTTATCAAGCGGCTCCTGTTATCGATCCCGGTCCTCTTTCTAGTGCTTACGTTCGTCTTTGCACTGCTCCGGATGGGACCGGTCGATCCCGTCGCTGCGCGGCTGGGTCCGGAAGCGTCCGGCGCCGAGGCCCAACGGATGCGCGAGCGACTCGGATTGAACGATCCCCTCTGGGAACAGTACCTCGACTTCGTCACGGACTTCCTGACGCTCGATCTGGGACAGTCCTGGGTCATCTACGGGGACTGGGAAGTAACGTCCATTCTCGCGTTCGCGGCCCCGCCGACCCTCTGGCTCGGCTTTTGGGCGATCCTGCTCCCGCTGTTCATCGGCATCCCGCTTGGCTTCTACGCCGGGCTGAATCCGAACAGCCGGAGCGATTATCTGGCCTCCGTCGGCGGGATCCTCTGGCAGGCGATGCCCAACTTCTGGTTGAGTATCATCCTGCTGGCGCTCCTGCGCCAGACGATGGACGGCGGCTGGTTCGGCTTCGACTGGTACACGTTCGGTCCGGAGCTCGGTAGCATCACGGGAACGCCCGATCTGGCGTTCTTCTCGGTCAACTGGGTCGATCTCGGCGCGGCGGCGGTCCCGCTCGTGACCGGCATCGACTGGGGGGCGCTCGCGACCGATATCAAGTTCATCCTCCCGCCGGCGCTGGTCCTCGGCTCCGCCTCGATGGCAGCCGAACTCCGCATCGGCCGTACGGCCATCCTCGAGACGATCAACTCGAACTACGTCGAGACGGCCAAGGCGAAGGGGCTGACGAACCGCGTCATCGTCTGGAAACACGTCTTCAGGAACGCACTGATCCCGCTGGTGCCGGTCATTACCAACGAGGCGACGCTGTTGATCGGCGGCTCCGTCATCGTCGAATCGATCTTCAACATCAACGGCCTCGGCAGGATCTTCTTCCTCGCATCGGTACAGGGTGACCTGCCGCTGGCGGGCGCGCTGTTGTTCATCTTCACGTTGATCATCATCTTCCTGAACGTCCTGCAGGACTTCCTGTACACGATCATCGATCCACGAGTGGGGTACGAACGATGAGTACACTGGATTCAGCTACCACGACCGAACCGGAGCCCGACGACACGGTGCTCCGTGAACGCATCGACGCGAACCCGCGGCCGGCGCTCGGCTGGCTGGCCGGGTTCGCCGTACTGATCGCCCTCGAGTTCGGCCGGTACATGAGTTGGACCTACAGCCTGATCGACGCGATCAAGTACGTGATCGACCTGGTCCGGCTGCTACCGGACTGGATCGGCGGCTCCATCGGCGCAGCGACGACGCCGATCGTCGGCTACTTCGTCTCCGACGGCGTCTCGCTGCTCATCCTGTTTGGCGTCGCCGTGGTCCTCACGAACGTCCTTCCCTGGCAGGTGACCGGCCGATTCGATCCCGACCTGCCAGAGCGAACGCTGCTCTATCTCGAGCGCGTCGTCCTGACCGTCGTCCTTGCAGTCCTCGTCGTGCTAATGGCGTTTACACCGGTCGGCGGGATGGTCAACGGTGCGATCGACGGCGTGTTCAACGCGCTTTCCTCGATTCCGACGCTGACCAGCCGTGAGGTCATTCCGAATCAGGGGTATCAGACGCCGGACGGCGGCTGGGAGGGCACGTTCCTCGGCCTCTCGCCGGCCGTCGCGTGGGGTATTCGCGTGCTCCTGGTCTACGGCTACGCGCTCGCCATGTTAGCCTGGCTCTGGAAGGGCTACAACGTCTTCCGCGAGAACTACCGACAGGCGGACTGGACCCCGCGCGACGACACGCTGAACCGATTCAGCAACCACCTCTGGGGGATATTCGGCTTCGTCGTCGTGTTCCTGTTTATCGTGACGGCGCTGTGGGCGCCGGCCGTCAGTACGGTTACGGCGGAACAGAACATCTACACGCCCTACGCGTACGAGATACAGTACCTCGACGACAGCGGCGACGTCAGTACGATCACGCCCGGACAGGCGAATCTCAACAGCGTCTCGGACGGGCAGAACAATATCGGACTGTTGAGTTACGACGACTACGGCCGCTGGGCACCGCTCGGAACGACGCCGAGCGGACAGAACATGTTGACACACATCGCCTACGGCGCACAGACGTCGCTCGTGATCGGCTTACTCTCGATCGGGCTCGGCGGGCTAATCGCCGTGGTCATGTCGCTGCTGACCGCCTACTACAAGGGACTCGTCGACGTGCTGACGGTGATCACCAGCGACACGATCATCTCGATTCCGGCGTTCCTGCTGGTCATGATGCTCTCCGTGATCTTCCAAGACGGGGGGCACCCGATCGCGGAACCGCTCGACGGCGGGATCCTCCTCGGCCTGATCTTCGCGTTCGCCTACTGGCCGGGGATGTGGCGGACGATCCGCGGCCCGTCGTTACAGGTCGTCGAAGAGGAGTGGGTCGACGCTGCACGCAGTTACGGGCAGTCGCCCGCGAACACAATGCGTAAACACATGGCCCC
Organism: Halopiger aswanensis; assembly: GCF_003610195.1. NCBI lineage: Archaea > Methanobacteriati > Methanobacteriota > Halobacteria > Halobacteriales > Natrialbaceae > Halopiger > Halopiger aswanensis. Next base: position 754,745 of record NZ_RAPO01000002.1, read on the forward strand.
GTATATTGCGGGCTATATCATGATCTACGGCTCTCTGCTGCTCGGCGGTATCATCATCTCTACGGCGGCGCTGTCGTTCCTCGGACTAGGTATCGAAGCGCCGACGCCCGAATGGGGGCGGCTCATCAGCGACGGTCGGGCGTACCTCTCGACGGCCTCGTGGCACGTCGCGACCATCCCCGGCCTGATGATCGTCCTCGTCGTAACCGCGTTCAACGCGCTCGGTGACGGCCTCCGCGACGCAATCGACCCCGAAGCCGATACCGGCGGTGACGGCGCCGACGATGCCGGTGCCGCGGCTGCCGGAGGTGGTGGATAATGTCGCTGGAAACAACTCCCGATGAGACGGCTGCCGAGACCGAGCCGATCATCGAGGTCCGCAATCTCCAGACGGCCTTCTTCACCGACAAGGAGACCATCCGTGCCGTCGACAACGTCTCGTTCGACATCCGCCCCGGCGAAACCGTCGGGATCGTCGGCGAGAGCGGTTCGGGGAAGAGCGTCACCGCCCGATCGATCATGGGTCTCGTCGACTCACCCGGCCGAGTCCTCGAGGGCAGTAGTATTCGCTTTAGCCACCTCGAGACGGTCCAGGAGTACGCCGAGCGGTTCCCCGACCGAACGGTCGATCTCGAGTCACTGAGCGCCCAGTACGATCCCGTCGACCTGTTCGGTCGGCGCGGCGTCGACGTGACGCCGGCCGACCTCGGATACGAGAGGGCCGCCGACGTTCCGCTGGCGGATTTCGTCGCCGCCGGCTACGGCGACGAGGTCGGCGTGGATTCGGACGCCTGCGTGTTCGTTACCGAGGGCTCGGCCGACTCGCCGAGCGATATCAGGGACGGCTTCGTCGAACTCACCCGTCTCAGCGGCGAGTCCCAACGGCTCATGCGCGGCGGCCGGATCGCGATGGTCTTTCAGGATCCGCTGACGAGCCTCAACCCCGTCTACACGGTCGGCAACCAGATCAAGGAAGCGCTCCGACTGCATCAGGGGCTGCGCGGCGAGGAAGCGACCCAGGAAGCGATCCAACTGCTCGAGGACGTCGGGATCCCCGACGCCCGGCGGCGGGTCGACGAGTATCCCCACCAGTTCTCCGGCGGGATGCGCCAGCGGGCCGTCATCGCGATGGCACTGGCCTGCGAGCCGGAAGTGCTGATCTGCGACGAGCCGACGACCGCCCTCGACGTGACGATTCAGGCCCAGATTCTCGACCTGCTCACGGAAATCCAGGACGAGCGCGATCTCGCGATGATGTTCATCACTCACGACATGGGCGTCATCGCGGAGATCAGCGACCGCGTCAACGTCATGTACGCCGGCGAGGTCGTCGAGCGAGCCGACGTTGAAGACCTGTTCGCGAACCCGAAACACCCCTACACGCAGGGGCTGTTGCAGTCGATTCCGGGACAACAGGACGGCGATCGCCTCCAGACCATCGAAGGGAACGTCCCGACGCCGAACGAACCTGCGACCTACTGTCGGTTCGCGCCGCGGTGTCCCAAGGCCTTCGGCGAGTGTGAGGCGGTCCATCCCGAGCACGTCCCGGTTGACGACGATGCACCCGACCACACCGCAGCCTGTCTGCTCTACCCTGAACAGCAATCGAAGACGGCAGCGGTCGCCGAACACCGACGGCGAAACGAGAACCGATCCGGAGGGAGCTCCGAATGAGCCAGCAAGCTATCCAACCAGACGCCGACGTACCGTCCGGAAACGACGACGCGATGATCGAGGTCCGGGACCTGAAAACCTACTACGACAACGGTGGTCTCTTCGGCGGGACGCCAGTCAAGGCCGTCGACGGCGTCAGCTTCGACATCCGTCGCGGCGAGACGCTCGGCCTCGTCGGCGAATCCGGCTGTGGAAAGACGACGCTCGGTCGAACGCTCCTCCAGCTCGAGGAGGCGACCGACGGCACCGTCGCGTTCGACGGCGTCGACATCACGGAACTCGACGGCGACGAGCTTCACGAGTGGCGCCGCAACGCCCAGATGGTGTTCCAGGATCCTCACTCGAGTCTCAACGACCGGATGACGGTCGGCGAGATCGTCCGCGAACCGCTTGACGTTCACGAGTGGGAGACGCCGCGTGAACGACGCCAGCGGGTCAAGGAACTGCTCGCGACGGTCGGCCTCCAGCGCGAACACTACTACCGCTACCCTCACCAGTTCTCCGGGGGGCAGCGCCAGCGGATCAGCATCGCCCGCACGCTGGCGCTCGAGCCGGATTTCGTCGTCCTCGACGAGCCGGTCTCGGCGCTGGACGTCTCGGTGCAGGCCGAGATCATCAACCTGCTCGAAGATCTTCAGGAGGAGTTCGGGCTGACGTACCTGTTTATCGCCCACGACCTCTCGGTCGTCCGGCACATCTGCGATCGGGTCGCGGTGATGTACCTCGGAAACATCATGGAGATCGGACCGACGGAGGAACTGTTCGCGAACCCGTCGAATCCGTACACCCACTCGCTGCTGTCGGCGATTCCCGAACCCGACCCGACGAGCACTCGAGAGCGAATTACCCTCCACGGGACGCCGCCGAACCCCCGCTATCCGCCGTCGGGCTGTCCGTTCAGCACGCGCTGTCCGGCCCGCATTCGTCCCGAAGAGTACCGCGACCTCGACGACGAACTGTGGACCCGGCTGAACACGCTCCGCAGCACGCTCCACGAGCGCCAGCGCGCGGATCGCTCGGTCCGCGAGCGCCTCCGCGCCGCAATGGGACGGAGCACCCGGTTCGGCACGGTCGACGAAATCTACGACGAACTGTTCGGCGACGTCGAGGTCCCGTCGAAGGTCCAGTCCGTTCTGGACGAGATCGCAACCCACGTGCGTAACTACGACGAGGACGAAGCCCTCGCCGTGTTCCACGAGGAGTTCGGCAGCGTCTGCGAGGCACAGACCCCGTCGTACCACCAGCCATCCAGTGATAGCGAGCGCAAGAGCCTCTGTCACCGCCACGACGACGAGGACTACCGCTCGCCCGACGACGTCCTCGATCAGCGCCACCGGTGACGATGTCATCGCTCGAGCGCGTGCAGTTCCGACGCCGACTCCGTGTCTGGGCGGACGCGCTCACGTATGCGTTCGCGCTCACGGCAATCGTCGGCGCCGGCTGTTTCGCCCTCGGGTTCGCGACCGGCGGCGGCGCCGTCCGCGCCAAAGAGTTGCTCTTCGTCGTCGGCTGGCTTCTCCTCGCGTACGCAACGGTCCGACTGTGGCCGTCCTCTCCGGCGGAGGTCGACTCGGGCTCCAGTTCTCGTTTCGGGCCCGGATCAGGTCCTGACACCAGATCCGCGACCGCCTCTCGTTCGCACGGCGGCGCGGTCGGAGACCGGCTCCCGTCGACGCGCTTTCAGACGTTCGTGCAGTCGCTGCCGCCCGTCCGCTGGATCCAGCCGCCGGCCCCCGAGCACCGGCTGACGCCGCCGGGAAAGGTACTCGTCGGTAGCCTCCTGATTTTGCTGCTGTCGTTCCTGCTCGAGACCGTCTTCGGGATCGCCTGATCCGGGTGGCACCCGGGAGGCGGTTTCGTCGGCGCCGACGCAGTCACCGACGGTCGCAGCGCTCCGAAACTTGTTAACCGCTGCTCTCCCAGACCGTAGACTATGCCCCACGACAGCCCCGCCGATCCGCGAGATCGACGACAGCACGATCCGGAGGGCGTACAGAGCGAAGCCTGGAAGCAAACTCTCGAGGACATGGAAGCGATCGCCGAGGAGCGCCGCGACGACGGCTGGGACGTCGTCACCATCATGGCCGCCCACACCGACACCGTGAGCCGCGACATGGGCGAGGAGGATACGTTCGGCCTCTTCCACGTCGTCCCCAACAACTACGCGGAGAAGTTCACCGACGCCTACGACAGCGACGAGTACACCGAGTATCTGGCCTACGGCACCATGATCGACGGCTTCATGTTCGTCGTGACGGAGCTCATCGATCCGGACGACGACCGCTCGATCCTGATCGCCAGCCGGTACGACATGACCTTCGCCGACGGCATGGTCACGTCCGCGGAGGACGAGGGCGTCCTCTACACCCACGTCAGAACGATCGACGGGACGATCCTCGGGACGTTCGAACACGAGGAGTACGAGCCGCTGATCTCACCGCCACACGCCAATACGTAGTCGCGCGCGAGCGCACGCGCTTGGTTTAATTGCCGACTATGGTCTCTGCATGCTCGAGCATCACTGCATTCGAGTGATGCTCGCCGGTCTCTGATACGGTACACAGTTCTCGAGGTCCCCGTCGGCCGTGGAGTCACGACGACGTGGGTGTGAAAATTGGCTCGCACCGATACTATTCGATGTTCGTCACTGAATTTGTGAAACCCGGGTCTACTTAGCTATGTTCGCCGCTCACGACGCTCGTCGCTTTGCTCCTCGGTATTGTTCGCGTTGAAAAGTAGCGGGAGGTAGATTTGAACTACCGATCTGCGGGTTATGAGCCCGCCGGAATCTCCTGGCTATCCCATCCCGCTACTTCTTCGTAACCGGGTGAATTAGTTAAGGGTTGTGATTCGGGTGCCGTATGGGGGTTTCTACCGTTAGTCCCGGTGGACGCGCCACGTGTAAAGACTCTCACAGGTGTAGTTGACGAAGAAGCCGACGGCCAGTCCGATCGCGTTCGCCGCGAGATACCAGACGCCGAACCAGCGAACCAGTCCCGCGAGCACGCCTAAGGTCACGAGGAAGCCGGCGAACCGAACCGCGTTCGAGCGGAGAAATCGCTTGCCGATCGCTCGAGGCCCCATCCCGCCGTAGTTCGCGAAGGTCCACCACTCGTTGATGACGAAGATGACGACAATCGAGAGTTCCCACGAGAGGACCTTCGCCGGGCTGGGGCCGAGCGGTGTCAGTTCGACCAGCAGAAAGAGAGTGAGGATATCGACGGCAGCGCCGACGAACCCGACGCCTGCGAACAGGCTGAATCGGGCGGTCGACAGCAACGCCCGGAGTCGCATCCGACACGCCTCGAGTACCGAATCAAGCATCGGTTTGCTCCTGCGAGAGTGGACGTAACGGCGTCGACGATGGTGAATGTGATGCCTGAAACCTGAGTCGAAAAGCGCGGGAGAGAGGTAGACGGAGACGAGAACCGCGACGGTCCCATCCACCGCTGTGTGGCCGCGTCTCGGGGCCACCTGCCAAGAACTCGAACCCCACTGCGCGGCGCATTCGTGTCTGACCGAGCGTGGACCGGGACGGGGCAAAAGCGTACTGGAAGCGGACGCCGGCGACGGGTCGGAAACGGAGACGGATCGCGCGGGTAGCGGTCACGTCGTAACTACAGCGCGAGATCGCCCTTCGCGCGCACGACGTCAACGTCTTCGGCGTCGACGCGGTCGACGTCGAGGAAGTGGGGAACGAAGTTGCGCTTCTCGTAGTCCTCGTACTCGGATTGGTCGCCGACGGTACACCAGAGCTGGACCTTGTCCGGCCCGTGCCACTCGCCGTTGCGGTTGATGCCGAAACAGACCACTTCCTCCCCGTCGTACTCGACGATGGCCCCTTTTCGAATCCCCGGGTCCCCGTGGATGATGAGCTGCTTCATACGGCAGCGTTCGCAGGAAAGACGATTAAACGCTTCGAACACGGCTACCGGCTGAGCATTGTCGTTCGACAGCCGGGGCTGCGAACACATCCCGATCCCGCCGAGGGCGAACCAAACGGGTTTTAAACAGCCATGTCTTAGCCCACAGCAAGTGAGATAACCATGCAGATGCCACGCCGATTCAATACGTACTGCCCGCACTGTAACGAACACCACGAGCACGAAGTCGAGAAGGCCCGCTCCGGCCGTTCCTCCGGCATGAAGTGGGACGCTCGCCGAACCAAGCGCAACTCCTCGAGCATCGGTAACTCCGGTCGCTTCTCGAAGGTTCCGGCCGGCGAGAAGCCGACCAAGAAGACCGACCTCAAGTACCGCTGCAGCGAGTGTGGCAAGGCCCACCTCCGCGAGGGATGGCGCGCCGGCCGACTCGAGTTCCAGGAGTGATTACTATGGCAGGAAGCTTCTACCAGGTACGATGCAGTGACTGCGAGAACGAACAGACCGTCTTCGGCAAGGCCTCCACGGAGGTCGCCTGCGCAGTCTGTGGGACGACGCTGGCGCGACCGACCGGCGGCAAAGCCGAGATCGAACACGAGATCATCGAGACCGTCGAGTCACGATGAAGTTCAGCGGCTGGCCCGACACCGGCGAACTCGTCGTCGGGAAGATCGACGAGATCGAGGACTTCGGGGTCTTCGTCGATCTCGAGGAGTACGAGGACAAGCGCGGCCTGATCCACATCTCCGAGGTCGCCTCGGGGTGGATCAAGAACGTCCGCGACCACGTCCGCGAGGGCCAGATCGTCGTCTGTAAGGTGTTAGACGTCGACGAGGAGTCCCAGCAGATCGACCTCTCGCTGAAAGACGTCAACGATCACCAGCGCTCCGAGAAGATCCAGCAGTGGAAAAACGAGCAGAAGGCCGACAACTGGATGGAACTCGCGCTCGGTGAGGACGCCGACGACGAGACCTACACCGCGATCGCGAACGAACTGATCGGGGCCCACGGGAGCCTCTACAACGGCTTCAAGCAGGCCGCGATCCACGGCGACGAGGCCCTCGAGAATACCGACCTCTCGGCCGACGAACTCGATGCGATCGTCGAGACCGCCCGCGAGAATGTCTCGGTGCCGTACGTCAACGTCACCGGCTACGTCGACCTCGAGAACCCCTCGCCCAGCGGCGTCGACGGCATCCGCGAGGCGCTCGAGGCAGCCGAAGGCAACGGCGAGGTCCCCGACGAGGTCGACCTCGACGTGAGCTACGTCGGCGCACCCGAGTACCGGATCGAGGTGCAGGCGCCCAACTACAAGACCGCGGAATCGCAGCTCGAGGAGAGCGCCCAGCGCGCGATCGCCGCCATCGAAGCCCACAACGGCTCGGGCGAGTACCACCGCGAGCGCCGCACCGACGACGAATAACGACTACCGACGACCCATGAAATCCGACATCCGGGTGTGTTCGGCGTGGCGCGAGCGACACGACCGCCCGGTGTATACCCTTTCTACCGAATGTCCCGAGTGCGGTGCCGACGCCGAAAACAGCGCGCCGGCGCCGTTCGACCCCGAAGACCCCTACGGCGAGTACCGACGGTCTCTTAAGCGTCGCAATCGCTGATTCGGGTATGGACGAACTCGAGATCGACGCAGTCGACGACGTCGAACTGGACGACCCCGTCCTCGTCGAGGGGCTGCCGGGCGTCGGCCACGTCGGAAAGCTCGCGGTCGACCACCTGCTCGAGGAACTCGAAGGCGAGAGTACCCTCGTGCGCCGGGTCTATTCCCAGGAGTTCCCGCCGCAGGTGAGCGTCGAAGACGGCGTCGCCGAGTTGACCTGTGCCGAGATCTACGCGGTCTCAGTGGCTGACGGGCGTGATCTGCTCTTACTGACCGGCGATCACCAGGCCCAGACCAACGCGGGTCACTACGTGCTGACCAGCGCCTTCCTCGACATCGCCGAGGAGTTCGGCGCCAGCGAGGCGTACGCGCTGGGCGGCGTCCCGACGGGCGAACTCATCGAGGAGTACGCCGTCGTCGGTGCCGTCAACGACGAGTCGCTGCGCGAGGCCCTCGAGGACGCCGGCGTCGAGTTCCGCGAGGACGAGCCCGCGGGCGGGATCATCGGCGTCTCCGGACTCCTGCTCGGACTCGGCGAACGCCGCGGGTTCGAAGCGAGTTGCCTGATGGGCGAGACCAGCGGCTACCTCGTCGACCCCAAGAGCGCCCGCGCGGTGCTCGAGGTGCTCGAGGACCTGCTCGGGTTCGAACTCGACTACGAGACGCTGGACGAACGGGCCGACGAGATGGAGGAAGTCATGGGCAAGATCCAGGAAATGGAACAGCAACAGCAACAACAGCAGATGCCGACCGACGACGATCTGCGGTACATCGGGTAATCGCCGCTCATCTCGCCGGCGGCAAGCGGGTGACGGACTGGCTCGCCATCGGCATCCAAGAACAGTCGTCTCGGCTTTTCGCGCAGTTCAGTTCGATCCGTAGTCGTTCGTCCCGTCTACCCCTCGAGAACCTCGTACGAGACGTCGGCGTCCCGCAGCGCGTCCGTAACGCGGCCGACGGCGTGGGTGGTCGCGACGACGGTCACCTCGAGGCCGTGTTCCGCGGCGTCGGCGGCGACCTCGCCGACGGCGAACGTGACGGCCGGTTCGATGTCGGCCTGCCGGCACGCGACGATGGCTTCGATGCCGGTGGCGACGACCTGATCCGCGTCCGCGCAGGCTTCGCTGACGGTCTCGTCCGCGATCGCGCGGCTGCCCCCGGTCCGAACGCTGGGGACCTGCAGGACCGTCACGGAGCCGGGCTCGAGATCCATGACCCCCTCGAAGCTCGTGACGCCGACGTCGGTGCCGGCCTCGGCATCGGTGGTCGCGATCCCGGTTGCAGGCCCCTCGCTCCCGGGTTCGGCGTGGAGCAGCCCGTCCTCTACGAACAGCGAGACGGTTTCGCCCTCCTCGATCTCCTCAGTGGCGATGTAGGCGTCCTCGCTCATCGCGCCGAGGACGTCGCCCGTGACGTGGTCCGCGAACCGACGGACGTCGTCGGCGGCGCGGAAGAGCCAGTCGACGCCCTCTCTGGTAACGCGGTAGCGCGACCGCCCTTCCTTCTCCACGAGGCCGTCGTCGACGAGTTCGCGGATGTACTCGCTGACGGCCTGACTCGTCACGCCGACTTCCTCGGCGATCTCACCCTGGCTAACCGCGGGCTGGCGCTCGGCGATCTGGACGAGGATCCGAAACCGCGTCGCGGCCCGCTTGTTGTCGAGGACGTCGACCATATCGGGTCTTTTCGCGAGCGCGCCAAAAAGATACGCGGTCCCGACGAGTGACCGCGGACCGATAGGCCGGTTCCGTCGCCGCGATCACGCGTCCGATCCGGCGGTTGAACGGTCTCCTCGAGCGCGGATTCCCGGCCATCACCCCGCCAACACAGAAGTAGCTCCGGTCCGTCAGTTACCAATAGTAAACCCGAGAAACCGGCCTCGAAACCGGATTCTGACCGGGCATCACGGACATATAAGAAATATGGTACGGAAGGACAACTGGACAAACTCATTAGGATCCGAGCAAATCACGATTACATGAACGATCGCTACGACGTGGTGATTGCCGGCGCCGGTCCCGCAGGAGCGCAGTGTGCGCGGGATCTCGCCGCGAGGGACTACGACGTCGTCGTCCTCGAGACCGAATCCGAGGACGAGTTCCCACGCCAGAGCAACAAGTCGACGGCCGGGACCTTCCCGTCGATGATGGCCTCCTTCGGGATTCCGGACGACGTCGTGATGCAGTACACCGACAGCGTGGTGCTGGAATCACCCCACGAGTACTACGCCTCCGAACAGCCCGGCGCCGTCCTCGAGTTCGCGGACTTCAAGCGCTACCTCGTCGAGGACGGCCGCGAGAAGGGTGCCGAGTACCGATTCGACTCGCGAGCCACCGCGCCGATCATGGAGAACGGCGAGATCGTCGGCGTCACCTACAACGGCGACGAGGAAGTTTACGGCGAGATCGTCATCGACGCGACCGGTCCCGCTGCGCCGATCTCGAAGAAACTCGGCGTCAGCAACTTAGAGCGGAAGAACCACGCGATCGGCATCGAGTACGAACTCGAGGGGATCGACGTTAACCGTCCCGGCTTCGCGGATCTCCGCGACGCGATGATGCTGCGGCTGGACCACGACATCGCGCCCGGCGGCTACTCGTGGATCTTCCACACCGGCGGCGACACCGCCAAGGTCGGCCTCTGTTACATCCAGAACGAGCGCTACCAGCAGTACGGCGAGGACAGCAAGAGCATCGACGACTACCTCCAGCACTGGCTCGACACCGACCCGCGCTTTGCCGACGCCGAGCGCATCGAAGGGAAGCAACACCGCGGCTCGGCCCACATCCAGATGCCCGGCAAGATGCACACCGACCGGTTCATGGCCATCGGCGACACCGTGCCGACGGTCGACCCCCTCTGGGGCGAGGGGATCAACAAGTGCATGCAGTCGGGTCGGATGGCCGCCGCCTCGGCCGATAGCTGTCTCAAGCACGGGAACCTCGAGCCGACCGCCGAGAACCTCGAGGTGTACGAGACGCTGTGGCACCGCGAGGTCGCGCCGAACATGCAAAAGCGGCTGTGGATGACCCGGCTGCTCTACCTCGCCGACAACGAGCGGTACGACCAGTTCATGCGGGATCTCAATCGGTTCGACGAGGACACGCTGGCGCAGGCGAACAAGGGTAACGTCTTCGCGATCGCGAAACTGCTCAACCTCGGCGACCTGCCGCTGCTGGCCCAGCTCGGCACGGAGTATCTGGATTTCGACTCGCTCAATCCGCTGCGGTAGCCGTCTCGGTCGCGTCCACCGACCGATTCGATCGCTGACTGATCGCTGACCGATCGCTGGTTCTCGTGCATCGGTGTTTTCAGGTGGCTTATGGTACAGCGAGCCTCGAGCGGCGCAGCAACTGAGTAGCGCGACTAAGGGTCGGGAATACGATCGCGAGACCGAACACGTTGGGACCAGACGTTTCCCCCTCGAGCACCTGGCACTGCTATGACGATCCAAACCGACGTCCTCGTCGTCGGCGGCGGGGCGACGGGTGCGGGAACGGCACGCGACCTCGCGCTACGGGGACTCGACGTTACGCTCGTCGATCGCGGCGGCCTCTCGGCGGGCACCTCGAGTCGCTCGCACGGGCTCTGTCACAGCGGCGCGCGGTACGCCGAGAGCGATCCGGCCGGTGCGGAGGAATGCATCCAAGAACGCGAGGTTCTGGGTGAAATCGCCGGCGCGTGCGTCCGCGACACCGGCGGGCTGTTCGTTCAACTCGAGGGCGACGATCCGGACTACTTCGCGGCGAAACGCGACGCCTGCGAGGAGGTCGGGATTCCGACGAGGGAACTCGAGGGCGACGACGCCCGGGCCGAGGTGCCGGCTCTCTCGCCAAACGTGGAGCGGGCGCTATCGGTTCCCGACGCCGTGATCTATCCCTCGCGGCTCGTCGCCGCGAACGCCGCGGACGCCCGCGAGCACGGCGCGCGTATCTTCACGCACGCGCCCGTAGAGGAGATGCACCTCGAGGGCGACCGGATCGCCACGGCGACCCTCGGCGGGCGGGTCGACGATACCGTCGAGGCGGATTTCGTCGTCAACGCCGCCGGCGCGTGGGCGGGCCGCGTCGCCGCCATGGCGGACGTCGACGTCGAGATGCAACCCAACCGCGGCGTCATGGTCTCGGTTCGAGACGACGCCCTCGAGCCCGCGACGATGCCGGTGCTCAACCGCTGTCGCGAGCCCACGGACGGGGATATCGTCGTCCCCCACGAGGACGAGGTCGTGCTCGGAACGACGAGCGTCGACGTGGACGACCCTGACGAGTACGAGACGGCCGACTGGGAACTCGAGCGAGTCCGCGAGGAGTGCGGGCGGATGCTCCCGCCGGTCGCGAACGCTGCGGACGTTCGCACGTGGTGGGGCGTCCGTCCGCTCTACGCGCCCGACGAGGCGACCCGCGAGTCGCGGGGCATCTCGCGGGGCTTTTTCCTGCTCGACCACGGCGCGGACGACGTCGCGAACATGACCTCGATCGTCGGCGGGAAACTGACGACCTACCGAGCGATGGCCGAGGCGACGGCCGATCTGGTCTGCGAACGGCTGGGCGTCGACGACCCCTGTGTGACGGCCGACCGTCGCCTTCCGGGTGCGGACGACCCGGACCGACTCGACGCGTTCGTCGCCGAATTCGACGCCGGTGGCCCGTCGGACGCGGACGTCGTTTCGACCGGCGACGATATCGATCGGTCGTAAAGCGGCCGCCACGCCGTGCTCCGTGATCGCGGCTGCTTCCGAAGGATGGCAACCGCTTCGCACGAGCGGGGGACGGCAAAACTACGGCTCGAGACTCGATTACGGGCGAACCGTCACGACCCCGTCACTCCGGACGGTTACGTCTAACTCCCGATAGGGGAACGAGACTGTACACTCGCCGTCCCGGCTCGAGGACTGGTCACCCCGCAGCAACGCGTCCAGCGCGTCCGGGTCGACGACCTCGTACAGCGGTTCGAGGTCGGACAGCTCCGAGCCGGTGACGAGCTGGACGAGGCTGGCGACGGCGACGGTCGGCGCCGTCGTCTCGAAGTCGTACCGCGCCCGGCAGGCGTTCTGCTCTAACTCGAGCTCGGCGAACTCGAGGACGTCACTCATCCTCGCCCTCCTCGACCAGTTCCCGGCCGAAGTGGTCGAACGGTTGGATGTGCGTGCTCTTGAGAATCTTCGAGTTCACGACGTCGATCCCGAGCGCCGTGAGTTCGTCGGAGATGCGCGCGATATCGTCGGTGTCGGTGCCGACGGCCTCGATCTGGATATTTTCGGTGCCGTCTAGTACTTCTCGGATCGTCACGATGCCACTGACGTCGCGTGCCCGTTCCGCGAGTTCCTCGCGTTGGGCGTTCGGCGCGGTACAGGTAAACAGGACGTGCAGTTGCAACCCGGCCGTATCGTAGTCGATATCGGGATGGTACCCTCGAATGACGCCCGCCTCCTCGAGTTCCTCGATCCGGTTGCGGACCGTGCTTGCGGAAACGCCGATCTCGTCGGCCATCTCCTGCGTCGTAATGCGACGCGCATCCCGTTGAAGTAGATAGAGGACGGCTCTGTTAGTTGCATCTAGCTCCATTCTCCCACTATCGCAGTGGGGCCGCACCCATTTTATTATTTTGTGTAACAGCCCGAAATAATTTGCTAATTTAGCAACAATCGGCCCAAACTAATGTTTTATTCGGTCCGGGAGTTGCTAAAGTAATAATCGAACACAGTTACTAGGAAACGGACGAAGCGCGACACTCGCACCACTGGAGTCGGGGCGCGGGTCAGACCGTTTCGGGGAGCCAGCCGCCGTCGACCTCGACGTTTTCCCCGCTGATGTACTGGCTGTCCGGATCGAGGAAGAAGTACAGCGGCTGAATCAGGTCCTCGAAGTCCGCGGGGCGACCCCGCGGGAGGTCGTCGGGAAACTCGTCGGAGTTTTCGACCACGTACGGCGAGATGGCGTTGACCGTCACCCCGTCGTCGTGCGTGTCGGCCGCGAGCATCCGCGTGAACATCAGTACGCCCGCCTTCGCGACGAAGTACGGGAAGTTCTTCGGACTCACCAGCCCCTTCTCGCTCGAGGCGTAGCCGATGTTGACGATCCGGCCGTAGTCGCGCTCACGCATGGATGGCAGCGCACGCTTCGAGCAGAGGTAGGTCCCGTTGAGGTTCGTCTCGAGTACGCGATTCCAGGTAGCAAAGTCGAGGTCGGCCCAGTGTGCGGGCGCGAAGTCGCCGACGTTGTTCACGAGTACGTCGACGCCGCCGAACTCGGCCTCGACGGCCGCGAACAGGCCGTCGACGCTCTCGGGGTCGGTAACGTCCCCCTGGACCGTCATCGCGTCGCCGGCACCGCGCTCGAGCGCCTCCTCGGCGACCTCGCGCGCCGCGTCCGCGCTCGTGTGGTAGTGCACGACGACGTCGGCGCCGCAGTCGGCCGTCGCGAGCAGGAGTTCGCGGCCGACGCCTTTCGCGCTGCCGGTCACGAGGACCGTTCGACTCGAGAGATCGGGTCCGTCCATATCCCAGTCTCGACGACGGGGCGGAAAAAACGTTTGAACTGCGACACGACGGAGCGAGACGGCCCCCGATACCGCCACTCACGGCTCGAACCGTCGGATGGATTTACATCGGTGGAGTGAGATAGTCGCCGATATGACGCTGGAAACTGTACTACTGGCAGTCGGACCGGGAGATTCCGAACGAATCGACGAGCTCGCCGAAGCCGTCGTCGAAGTAGCGGCGCCGGCCGACGCGACCGTCGTCCTGGCGCACGTCTTCACCGACGGCGAATACGACGAGGTCCTCGACCGCCTCGAGTTCGATCGTAGCGTCGACGAGATCGAACCCGACGAGGTCGCGATGCGCCACTCCACGATCCGCGAACTGCAGTCGGCGCTCGACGAGTACGACGTTCAGTACGAGGTCCGCGGCGCCGTCGGCGACCACGGGCCGACGATCGTCGACCTCGCCGGCGACGTCGACGCCGACCGCGTCATCGTCGGCGGTCGCCGCCGCTCGCCGACCGGCAAGGCGGTGTTCGGCTCGACGGCCCAGGAAGTGCTGCTCTCGTCGCCGTGTCCGGCGACGTTCGTCCGCAGCAGCGAGGAGTAACGCCGTCGTGAACGGTCGATCGTGATCGGGTGACCGTCCCCGTCGACCGCTCGCTTTCTTCCTGATACCGACGCTGACGACCCACAACGCGAGTCGCGACTATTCGTCCAGCTTCGCGTAAATCTCGACCTCGTAGCCGTCCGGATCCTCGACGAAGGCCGCGCGGGCGTCGACCGCGTCGACCGTCATCGGTCCGCGGAGCACCTCGCAGCCGGTCCGCTCGGTGAGTCGCTCGAGCGTCGCCTCAAGGTCGTCGACGAGAATCGCGAGGTGGACAATGCCGGACGGATCGATCGCCTCGTCGCTGTCGGGATCGTGTGCGAACTGGATCGACGTCTCGAGTTCGTCGCCGGTGACGTAGTAGTTGTGAATCCCGTCGTCGGTGCGGAACTCCTGGTGGAAGTCCAGTCCCAGCCCGTCCTCGTAGAACGCCTTGGTCGCTTCCAGATCCGAAACGCGAACTGCAGTGTGATCGACTTCCATACCCGTCGCGTCGCACGCGGTCCGCATAAAGGTACAGTCACGGACCGGCGCTCGAGGCGGCGTTCGCGGTCCAGCGCTCGAGGCAGACCGGCTCCGGACGCAGTCCGTCCGGACGCGCTCGAGCGGGCTCGAACCGGCGTCGCTTCCGTGTGTACTTAAACGTCCCTGATATCGTGGTACGAACCCTATGCGGGTTGCTCCCCTAGATAGAATCGTGATGAGCCCCTACAGATTCAGGTGCCCGGACTGCGCGCAGCGTATCGAACTCGAGGAACCGGGGCGCGAAGCCGCGGTCGAAAGCGGCTGTCCGTTCTGCGGGACCGCGGTCGGGACCGAGGACTTCGCCGTGACCGCGCCCTAGTACGGCGTCCCTACCGTTCGGAGCGGACTCGAGCCTATTTACGTCGCCGTTCCTAACGTCGTACTATGTACCGGAACGTCCTCATTCCGACGGACGGGAGCGACGGCACGCGACGGTCTATCGAACACGGACTGGCGATCGCGGACCGCTTCGGCGCGACCGTCCACGCCCTCTCGGTCGTCCCGGAGGGGCCGCTCGGCACGTTCGAGGCCAACGAGGCAACGCCCGCCGCACACCGAGCCGTCGAGCGCGTCGAACTCGAGGCCGACGCGGCGGGCGTCGACGTCGTGACGGCGGTCGAACAGGGCGTCCCCCACGAGGAGATCCTCGACTACGTCGACGAGCACGACATCGACGCGATCGTCATGGGCACGCAGGGACGGACCGGCCTCGACCGCGTGCTGATGGGCAGCGTCACCGAGCGGATCGTCCGGATGGCCGACGTGCCGGTCGTGACCGTCCGGCTGAATCAGGAGCTGCGGATCGAGGACGCGGACGAAGCCGAGCGGATCGCGCGCGACGCGCTCGAGGGCGACGGCTACGATAGCGATGCGCGGCTCACGGAGGAGCCCCATCGGACCAGCGCGTCCTGGATCGTCCCGTTCGAAACTGACGGTGAGCGCGTTCACGTCCACGTCGATGCTGTGACCCGCGAGACGCGCGTTGCGAGCCCGAATCGGAACCGAAGCCGGTAAGCGAATTTCGAACCCGTCGCTCGCGTCGACGGCGATCGACTCCATCGCGTTCGCGTTGCTCTCCGCCATACATGTTCGGGAAGAGCTACTGGGCGGAGCGGGCGTTACTCTCGTTTATGAACCCGTTCTCGAGCGCCCAGCCGGCAGACGAGGGCTTCGACGACCTGTCCGAGTTCGTCCCCGAACACCTCCCCGATCCGGGGTCGTTCCTCGAGGCCCACGACGTGCTCACCGACGACGAACACGTCGCGTTCCACGAACTGACCCGCGAGTTGTTCGAGGAGCGCGGCGTCTACGACGCCACCTTCGGCTACAACCTCGCGAAGCTCAACCTCGACGTGCGCCACCCCGAGGCGGGCTTCCGGTACGCGGTCGACGCCGACGACCCGACCGTGCTCCGGGCCGAGTTCACGCCGACGACGGAGTTCTGCCCGCAAGCCGAGGCGCTGGTTACTGGCTCGTTCCGCGCGTGGAACGGCCTCGGCGACCGCCACGAGTACGACCTCGTGCGCGTGCGCGTCCACCCCTCGCACCACCAGGCCGACCCGCTCAACGAGTCGCTCGAGGCCCTCGAGGCGGAGTTCCGCGAAACGGGCGAGGTTCCGGATCCCGAAGCGAGCGGGAACGAGGACGCCGACGAACAGCAACGGACGTCGCCGTTCTAACGGCCCGCTCGAGGCGGGCGTCCTCACGAACGGCGAGGGTCACGCCGTCGAATCGCAATTGAACGATCCGCAGAAGAATCGGTCGGCGGGCAGAGCGACGCCGTCGGCTACCTCACTCGAGGGAGACCCACTCGCCGCGCTCGTCGCTGTCCTCGATTGCCGCGAGCACGCGCTGGGCCGCCAGCCCGTCCTCGAAGCTCGGGTGGAACTCGCCGCCCTCGTCCACGGCCGAGAGGAACTCGTAGTTCTCGTGGACGAAGGTGTGCTCCCAGCCGATGACGTGGCCCGGCGGCCACCAGTGGTCGACGTAGGGGTCGTCCTCGTCGGTCACGAGAACGGTCTCGTAGCCGCGATCGTCCTCCCGAAGCAGTTCGAGTTCGTTCAGCCGCTCGAGGGAGAACTTCAGGCTGCCCTTCGAGCCGTGGATCTCGATCGTGTGGTCGTTCTTGTGCCCCGTGGCGTTGCGGGTGGCCTCCAGGGTCCCCATCGCGCCGTTTTCGAACTCGAGTTGCGCGGAATAGGCGTCGTCGACGGTGACCGGTCGGGTCTCGTCGCCGCCTTCGACGGGCCGCTCGTCGACGAACGTCCGTAAGTGGCCGCTGAGTCGGTCGATGTCGCCCGCGAGGTCGTCGTCCCCGACGAGGAACCGAATCAGGTCGACCGTGTGCGCGCCCAGGTCGCCCAGCGCGCCGGAACCGGCCATCTCCTCGTCGTTGCGCCACGACCACGGCGCCTCGGGGTCGACCAGCCAGTCCTGCAGATAGCGGCCGCGGACGTGGCGGATCTCGCCCAGTTCGCCGTCCTCGAGCAGGCCCTTCGCGTACTGGATCGCGGGGACGAACCGGTAGTTAAAGGCACAGCCCGCGGGCACGTCGTCGCCGGCGTCGCGGGCAGCCTCGGCCATCTCCTCGGCCTCCTCGAGCGTCGGCGCGAGGGGCTTCTCGCAGAAGACCGGCGTGCCGGCCTCGAGGGCGGCGATCGAGGGCTCGGGGTGGACGAAGTTCGGGCCGAGATTGTAGAAGACGTCGACCTCGTCGACCACGTCCTCCCAGTCGGTCGCGGTCGAGTCGAAGCCGAGTCGGTCCGCCGCGTCGGTCAGCGCCGCCTCGTCGCGGCCGACGAGCACGCTGCGTTCGATGTCGGGCGCGTCCGGGAAGAACATCGGCAGCCGCGCCATCGCGTTTGCGTGTGCCTTGCCCATGAACCGGTAGCCGAGAACGCCGACTTGAAGCGTCATAGGGACATGTTCACAATAGATAGAGTTAGAACTTTCCGTCGCGGTTAACAGAGTCCGCACCGGGTCGGGACTGTCACGGCCGACGGGACGACGAAGCATCGAGACAGCTAGGCGACGAGGCGGTGAAACGAAACGCGGTTCGGTAATAACGAAGCGGTTAATTCATCGGAACGTTCAACAGGGATCCCTTCGATACGGGTGCTATGAAGGTAGCCCTGATCGGAGTCGGTCAGGCCGGTGGGAAGGTCACCGAACGGCTCGCCCGGTTCGACGCGGACATGGGTTTCGAGGCCGTTCAAGGTGCACTGGCCGTCAACTCCGCGAAACCCGACCTCCAGTCCCTCGAGTTCGTCGACACGCAACTGATCGGTGCCGACCGCGTCAACGGCCACGGCGTCGGCGGCGACAACGAACTCGGCACCGAGATCATGCAGTCGGACATCCAGCAGGTGCTGAACGGGCTTGACGGCCGCGTCACTTCGCGAGCCGACGCCATCTTCGTCGTCGCCGGCCTCGGCGGCGGCACGGGCAGCGGCGGTGCGCCCGTGCTGGTTCACAACCTCCAGCAGATCTACGACATCCCCGTCTACGCGCTCGGAATTCTGCCCGGCCAGAACGAAGGCTCGCTCTACCAGGCCAACGCCGGTCGCTCGCTGAAGACGATCGCGCGGGAAGCCGACGCAACCCTGCTGATCGACAACGACTCCTGGCACGAGCAGGGCGAGAGCGTCGAAGGCGCGTTCGACCGGATCAACGACAAGATCGCCCAGCGGGTCGGCCTGCTCTTTGCCTCCGGCGAGGCCGTCGAGGGCGTCGGGGAGAGCGTCGTCGACTCGAGCGAGGTCATCAACACGCTCCGCGCGGGCGGCATCGCCACACTGGGTTACGCCAGCGAGGTTGCAAGCGAGGACAGCGCCGACAATATCCGCACCGTCATGACCGTCGCGAGACAGGCGCTGCTGACCGGGACGAGCCTGCCGAACGCGACGACGGCCGACTCCGCGTTGCTGGTCATCGCCGGCAAACCCGAGGCGATCCCGCGCAAGGGCGTCGAGAAGGCCCGGAGTTGGCTCGAGGACGAAACCGGCAGCATGCAGGTCCGGGGCGGGGACTTCCCGCTCGAGAGCGATCGCCTCGGTGCACTCGTCCTGCTCGGCGGAGCCGAACGATCCGAGCGACTCGAGCGGTTCATGGAACGGGCTCGCGAGGCGAAGGAAGCCGAGGAACGGGACACCGATCCCGCCGAAGAGCTCACCGACGAGCGCCTCGAGAACCTCTTCTGACGGTTCTCGACGGGTAGGGACTTTCCGGTACTCTACATTGGAACAGCGCCAGCGCCAGCTCACACGACAGCGACGCGTTCGCCGAGCCGTCCCGTGACGACGGCTCGTTGTTTATATGCAGCTCCCCCACCGTGAGACCGGATAACAGCCCCGGACAGCCCCCTGCTAACGGTTTTCACGGGTTTGTGGACCGGTACATTTAAATTACAGGCGCCAGTAGCTACGGGTACCAGAACGCCACCGGGGCGCGTATCGCTCGACGATCGATGACAGGAAATCTTATTCACCGAGGTTTCGCAGATCGTGAGCGGTCGCTTTGTACGGGCGGCCGCGACGACGCCGACGCTCACTATTCGAGCGACGGCGCCGTCGCGATCGGCCGTCGCTCCGGTGCGGGTATGGCACAGAGGTTTGACTAACATATGGTAGACGAATCGAAAAACATCGAACTGACAGAGGACGACCTCGAAAACAAATCGAAAGGCGAGCTCATCAAGATGGCCGGTCAGCTGCGAGACCGGCGCAACGAGCTCAACCAGATGGCCTCCGAGCGCGCATCCAAGCGCGACGACCTGAACGCGAAGACGCGCGAGAAGGTCGACGAGGCCCAGGAGCACCGCGAGAAGCGCGACGAGCTCAACGAACAGGTCCAGGAACACAAGGAAAAGCGCAACGAGCTCAACGCCGAAGCCAACGAGCTCTTCGACCGCGTCGAGGAGCTCAAGTCGGACATGGAGCTCGACGAGGGCAAGGACCTCGAGGAGCTCGAGGAAGAGATCGAGCAACTCGAGTTCAAGCAACAGACCGAGGTCCTCTCGAGCGAGGAAGAGCAGGAACTCATCGAGAAGATCGAGTCCAAGCGCGAGGAGTACGAAGAGCGCAAGCAGAAACTCGACCAGAACGAGGACTTAGAGGAGCTCGTCGAGGAAGCTGAAGAGGTGCGCTCGGAAGCCTCCCAGCACCACCAGAAGGTCACGGAGCTCGCGGACAAGGCCCAGGAACATCACAACCAGATGATCGAGGCCTACCGCGAAGCCGACGAGATCCGTGACGAGGCCGACGAAATGCACGAGAAGTTCGTCGAGGCCCAGGAGGCCGCCGACCAGCACCACGAGGACTTCGTCCGCGTCCAGAAGCGCCTGCGCGAACTGGACAAGAAGGAAGAAGAAGAGCGCAAGTCCGAGCGCGACAAGAAGCAGGAAGAGGCCAAGGAAGAGGCCGAGGAGATCTATCAGAAGTTCAAGGAAGGCGAGACCCTCGACACCGAGGACCTGATGAAGCTCCAGAAGACCGGCCTGCTCTAGAGGTCCGTCAGTTCGATTCGTCCCACGGTCGCGGCTGCGTTGCTCCGATTTTCGGCGGGAGCGCGTCGTTCGTCCGATCTCGAGTCATTACGCTCGAGTGTGGACTGACGCGCCGTCGATGCACCACGCGAACCGGACACGGGACGGAAGCGGGCGACGCGTAGCGGAACCGATTTCTAGCCGGCGCAATCGTGTTCTCGAGAGCGTCAGTCACAGAACTCAACCTGACGACGGGAACAGTTCCTCGAGCGGCCTTGTTGTCCGTGACGGTAACGGTTAACAGGTCGGCACCCACAGCATCGGGCATGCACCGAGGTGTTCGCGAGAGCGATGGTTAGTACGGAGGGACTCGGACGACTCGCGATCGTACTGCTCGCCGTCGCGGCGTTCGCCGCGATCGGCGTCGCACTGTTCGTCGTCTATCCGACGTCGCTAACGGATCTGTTCGGCGTGCTCGTCGCGCTCGCCGTCGTCGGCGTCGGCGTCAGAGTCGGCGGGAACATCGCGTCGTCGCTGTTTCCCGGCTACAACGTTGCCGAGGTCGCCGTCGAAGGACCGATCACCCGCGACGGCGGCGGCAGCTCGTTCCCGCCGAGTCCGCGGGGGACCACCGCCGACGAGGTCGTCGAGCAGATAGAGCGCGCGGACGACGACGGCAGCGTCGGCGCGCTCCTCCTCAAGTTGAACACGCCCGGCGGCGAGGTCGTCCCGAGCGACGACATCCGCCTCGCCGCGGAGCGGTTCGACGGCCCGACGATCGCCTACGCGACCGACACCTGCGCCAGCGGCGGCTACTGGATCGCCAGCGGCTGCGACGAACTGTGGGCCCGCGAGGGGTCGATCGTCGGCTCGATCGGCGTCATCGGCTCGCGGGTCAACGCCAGCGACCTCGCCGAGAAGGTCGGGCTCTCCTACGAGCGGTTCGCCGCCGGCGAGTACAAGGACGCCGGCACCCCGCTGAAGGAACTCGAGGACGACGAGCGCGAGTACCTGCAGGGGATCATCGACGACTACTACGAGACGTTCGTCGAGCGGGTCAGCGACGGGCGCGACCTCGAGGAGGAGTTCGTCCGCGACACGGAAGCGCGGATCTACCTCGGCGACACCGCCCACGAACTCGGGCTGGTCGACGAACTCGGCACCCGCCGGGAGATCGAGGACGAACTGGCCGACCGGCTCGCGGTCGAAGACGTGACCGTCGAGGAGTTCGAACCCGAGCGACCGCTGATGGCTCGCGTCGGCGCCGGCGCCCAGCAGTGTGCGTACGCCCTCGGGGCCGGAATCGCCGGCCTCGCGGACGAGCGGGAGTTCCGCCTGCGGACCTGATCGGACCGAGTCTGCTCGCGTTCTCTCGAGTCCGATCGCCGTTACCGTCCACGATTACGCGCGGCGAATCCGTCGTCCGAGTGAGTGGTTTTATCGTCACACGGGAAGGAACGACTACCGTGACAACGCTGGTCGTCTGCCTCGACCGGACCGACGACGTCGGTCGCCGGACCGGACTCCAGTCGCCGATCGTCGGCTGGGAGGCGGTTCGCGCGCTCGTAACCGATATCGGGCTCGCGGATCCCGAAGACTCGGGAGTCAATACGCTGCTCGAGACGCTGCGGGTCGCCCAGGACCTCCGCGACGACGACGAGGAAGCCGTCGTCGCGGTCGTCTCGGGGGACCGCGAGTCGATGGTCTCGGCCGATCGGGCGGTCGCTCGGCAACTCGACGGCCTCATCGCGGAGTACGACCCCGATTCGGCGATCGTCGTCCTCGACAGCGCGGAGGACGAGCGGCTGGTCCCGATCGTCGAGAGCCGCGTGCAGGTCGATTCTGTCGATCGCGTCGTCGTCCGCCAGGCGCGGGACATCGAGTCGACCTACTACCTCATGAAGCAGTTTTTGGCGGACGAGGAGCTCCGACAGACGGTGCTCGTCCCGCTTGGGCTGACGCTGCTGGTCTTCCCGTTCCTCGCGATGCGGATCGGCGCCGCGGAGGGAGCGGCCGCGATTACGACCGTGATCGGGCTGTTCCTGCTCTACAAGGGGTTCAACGTCGACGAGATCGTGACCGGTCTCGCCCATCAGATCCGGGAGTCGCTGTACTCCGGTCAGGTGTCGGTCGTCACCTACGTCGTCGCCGCCGGCCTGACCTTCGTCGGACTGTTCGTCGGCGCGCTCGGCGTCTCGAGTCTCGGCGAGACGCAGGGGGTGGTCGTTCCGGCGGTGCGGTTCGCTTACGACAGCATTCCGTGGCTTGCGGTCGCCGCGCTGACCGCCAGCGCCGGCCGGCTGCTCGACGAGGTGATCGGCGAGGAGCCGATCCGTAGCTCCTTCCTCAACCTCCCCTTCATCGTCGTCGCCGTCGGGCTCGTAATCAGGGGCTTCGCCGCGTACTTCCTGCAGCAACAGGGCGTAATCGGAGCGGTCGGCATTCCGGCGATCGAACTCGGCGTCCTCACGATCGAGCAGTTCAGGCTCGAGGCCGGCCAGCGACTCGCGCTGTACGTCGTGACTGCCATCGTCGTGAGCCTCGTCGGCGCCCGCGTCGCCTCCTACTTCGGCGGGGCGGAAGACGGCGGCGAGCCGGCGGTTCCTAACGGCGGAACCGGGACTGGGACCGAACCGGACTCGGAAGTCACCGACGGCGGGCCGTCGCCAGCCCCGGTACCGACGCCGGCACCCGATGCGATCCCCGATGGCGAAGACGACCACGAGACCGAGCACGAGCCGCACTCGGACACCGAGACGGATGCTGATAGCGGGGCCGACACAGACTCGGAGACGGACGGCAACGCAGATACGTCAGATACGTAGCGTCGGTCACGGACGTCCGATCGGCCTCAGCGAACTCGTCACTCATTTACACTCCTGTCGCAAGTATCGACTATGAGCGACGCAGACGGCGCGTGGGTCGGCCTCTTCTCCGGTGGGAAAGACTCCTCGTGGGCAGTGTACCGCGCCCTCGAGGAAGGGCTCGACGTCCGACGACTCGTCACCGTCCACCCCTCGGACGACTCGTACATGTATCACGTCCCCGCAACGGATCTCGCCTCGCTGGCCGCCGAGAGCATCGGCATCGAGCTGGTCGACGTCGATCCGGGCGACCTCGAGGCCGAGACGGTCGCCGACTCGAGCGCCCAGGGCGACGACGAACTCGAGCCGTTGGAGGCTGCACTCGAGGAGGTCGACGACGACCTCCGGACAGCGGGCAGGGGCGGCATCGCGGGCGTCACGGCCGGTGCCGTCGAAAGCGAGTACCAGACGAACCGAATCCAGGCGATGTGCGACCGCCTCGGCTGTGACCTCTTTGCCCCCCTGTGGCAGGAGGACCCGCGAGAACTCGCCGACGCGATGCTCGAGGCCGGGTTCGAAATCAAGATCATCCAAGTCGCAGCACACGGGTTAGACGAGTCATGGCTTGGCCGAATCCTCGACGAAGCCGCGCTCGCCGACCTCGAGGCCCTCAACGAGGAGTACGGCGTCCATATCCTCGGCGAGGGCGGCGAGTTCGAGACACTGGTGGTCGACGGCCCGCACATGGATCGGCGGATCGACCTCGAGTACGAGCGCGAGTGGGACGGGACCCGCGGGCGACTACGGATCACCGAAGCTACTCTAACATAGCGTACTGAACCGCGAGTGAACGGCGTGAACGAGCGGCGTTTTTTGGTCCAGATTTTTGCACCGAGTGGTTCGCTCGCGAGACGAGCGAACCCCGAGGTGGAAAAAGGTGGTTCTGAGACACTGGTGGTCGACGGCCCGCACATGGATCGGCGGATCGATCTCGAGTACGAGCGCGACTGGGACGGAACGCGCGGGCGGTTACGGATCACGGACGCGAAACTGGAATAGGAAGTTACCGTCCTGCGAGCGAGCAAGGCTAGCGAGCGGCGCTTTTTCGCCCGTATTTTTGCGCCAATTGGGTGGGCCGTCCGCCCGCTATCCGAGGCGGAGAAGCTGGGGAGGCGTTTCAATTGACGGCCGAACCTCTTTGCGCGTCACCGGTGACGCCGTGAGTGTGATGATGGAACGCCAACGCGACCTCTTCGCCCGCACGCTGCAGGAACTCTACCACATCGAGCAAGAACTCGAGGAACTCCAGTCCGGTCTAGCTGAGGCTGCGACCGACGAAGACTTAGAGGAGTTCTACATGGCCCACAGCGAGCGGACCACCGAACAGCTCGGCCGGCTCGAGCCGCTGTTCGACGCCACAGAGATCGAGATCGAACCCGGCGTCGCCGACAACGCGGCGTTGGAGGGGCTCCGAACCGAGCGCGAGGAACTGGTACAGGATACGCAGGACCCCGTCGTCGGAGACCTCGTCGAGGCCGAACTGGGCCGGGCGATCGAACGGCTCGAGATCACGAAACTCGAGACGCTGCTCGAACTCGCCGATCGGATGGAACTCCCCGACGAGATCGTCGACCCGCTCGAGCAGACCAAGGCGGAAGCGGAGAACGGTCTCGAGGAACTCGAGGAGTTGACGGCGGCGGCCTAAGCCGACGGTCGCGATCGAACGGAAAGACCGAACTCTCAATCGAGAGTTGCAGTTGAACCGCGTTACAGCGGCAGGGAGGCGAGTCGGGCAATCACGAGGAGCATCGCAAGTGCGCCGATGACGACGAACACGACGTTCTCGAGTTCCGGATCGCCGGGTTCGACCGGCGTCGAGTTGGGCTCCGGTTCGTAGGATTCGTCCTCGTTAGCGGCCGCTCCGGCACCGGTATCGGTACTGCCATCGGCTTCGTCCCGGTCGCGGGAGAGATCGATCGGGATTCGGTCGTCCGGTTCCGACTCGGGGCCCGGTTCGCTTCCGTCCTCGTCCTCGAGACTCGCATCCGCATCCGTATCGCCGTCGGCGCCGGAGTCAGAGTCGGACCGGCCGCTACTGTCGGTGCCCCACGTGTCTGTATCGTCCCACGCACTCGAGCGGTCCCACTGGGCGTCGTCGCCTCCGGACGCGTCGCGATCGCCGGAGTCATCGTCAGCCATACGCCTGGGTAGGGGAGCCCCCGTCAAAAAGCCGCGGTCACGGGAAGTGGCGTGGCGGCCGCGTCCCCACCTCGCCGCCGCGAGTCGACGTGACTACTCGAGCGGATCGGCTCGTTCTTGGGCGGCTCGATCGCCGATGTCGCCGCCGTAGACGACGCCGCGTTCGGCGTCGATCGTCACGGTCTGGCCCTCGGCCTCCTCGGAGACGTCCGCGCCGCTGATCATCGGGAGATCCATCTCGCGAGCGACGAGCGACGGGTAGCCGGTCATCCCGCGCTGGGCGTCGATGATGCCGGCGATCTTCTCGAGGTCGCCCTCGAACTCCTCGTCGAAGTCCGACGGGACGGCGACGATCGCGCCGTCGGGGACGTCCGAGAGGTCGCCGTCGGTCAGGTGGACGAGCGGCCCCGTGGCGCGGCCCTCGACGACGACGCGGCCCGTCGTCAGCGCCTCCGCGGCGACGTGGACCTTCAGCATGTTCGTCGTGTTCGCGCCCTCGAGTTCGGTCATCATGCCACAGAGGACGACGACGGTGTCGCCGCTCTCGGCGACGCCGGCCGAGAGCGCCGCCTGCACGGCTTTCTCGACGACGGCGCCGGCACCCTGATCGGAGACGCGGGCGTACAGCGGCGTCACGCCCCACGAGAGCGCGAGTCGGCGCCGGACCTCGTGGCTCGGCGTCGAGGCGACGACCGGGACGCCCGGACGGTACTTCGCGGTCTTCAGGGCCGTGTAGCCGGATTCGGTCGCGGCCACGACCGCATCCGCGCCGATGTCGCGTGCGAGGAAGCGCGCGGAGCGGGCCAGCGCATCGGTTCGGGCCTCGCCGGCGGCGGGCACGCGCTGCTCTAAGAGTTCGGCGTACTCGCCGGAGGCTTCGACCTCGCGGATGATGCTGTCCATTGCATCGACGACCTCGGCGGGGTGATCGCCGACGGCCGTCTCGGCCGAGAGCATCACGGCGTCGGTGCCGTCGAGGACGGCGTTGGCCACGTCCGAGGCTTCCGCGCGGGTGGGCCGTCGGGCGTGGACCATCGAATCGAGCATCTCCGTGGCCGTGATGACCGGGAGGCCGGCCTCGCGACACTGCCGGATGATCCGCTTTTGAATCATCGGGACGTCCTCCATGGGACACTCGACGCCTAAGTCGCCCCGGGCGACCATGATCCCGTAGGAGGCTTCCATGATCTCGTCTAGGTTCTCGACCGCGCCGGCGCGCTCGATCTTCGAGATGATCGGAATCTCGGCGTCGAACTCCTCGAGGACCTCGCTGACCTCGTAGACGTCCTCGGCGTCCCGGACGAAACTCGCCGCGACGAAGTCGACCTCCTTCTCGGCGGCCAGTTCGAGGTCGCGGCGGTCCTTCTCGGTGACGACGTCCAGATCGAGGTCGACGCCGGGGACGTTGACGCCCTTGCGGCCGGCCAGTTCGCCGCCGGTGTCCACGCGGGCTCGGATCGCGTCGCCGTCGCGTCCGATGACGGTCGTCTCGATGAGGCCGTCGTCGAGCAGGATGCGGTCGCCCTCTTCGACCTCGTCGATCGGCAGGGAGAGGCCGACGCGGTCGGACGACGCCTCGTCACCTTCGACGAACTCGATCTCCGAGCCCGTCTCGAGGGGGACGGTTTCGCCCTCCGGAAGGGGTGCGGTTCGGATCTCGGGGCCCTGCGTGTCGAGCATGACGGCGACCGGCTCGTCGCGTTCCTCGTCGACGTCGCGGACGCGGTCGACGAGTTCGGCGCGGTCTTCGGGGCTGCCGTGGCTGGCGTTCAGCCGGGCGACGGACATGCCGGCGTCGGCCAGCTCGCGGATGGTCCGGCGGTCGCTCGAGGCCGGACCGAGGGTACAGACGATCTTCGCGTTTCTCATGGCCTGAACTAGCGGGGGCACGGCCAAAAAGCCACGTGCTTTGACTTACTCGGATCCGAGTTCGAGTTCCTGCCGTCCTGTGCCACGACAATCGTTTTCCGCGGGACCGGCATCGCTGCACGTGTGCCAACCTACGTCTCCCTCATCGACGTCGAGGACCGCACCGTCCAGAACGCGCAGGATCTCGCGTCAATCTGGGGCGAGATCAAGACGGAACTCGAGGAACACGACGCCGAACTCGTCGATTCGTACGCCGCGCTCGGCGGCCACGACTTTCTCGTCATCTTCGAGGCGGACGACCGCGAGGGCGGGTTCAAGTCGGCGCTGACGTTCCGCCGGCACGGGCTGCGGGGCCAGACGATGGAACTCGTCCACACCGACGATTTCTCGCAGTTGGTCGACGAAATCTAACCCGGCGAGGCGTCTCACCGGATCGTCGGTAGTCGAGGCAAGTCTCGAGTCGTCGAAAACGGAAATTCGTGGGCTGTTCGATGGCCGTTGCTCGGGTCGGCTTATCGAATCTTCTCGCCGACTTCAGCGTCGCCGTGAGTCGTCAGCAGGTCGGCCTCCTCGCCGGCCGCGAGGATCATGCCGTTGGACTCGACGCCGAACAGTTCGGCTTTTTCCATGTTCGCCAGCAGCACGCACTTCTCGCCGGGCAGTTCGTCGAGGTCGTGGAGTTGCTTGATGCCCGCGACGATCTGTCGGGTCTCGAAACCGATGTCGACCTCGAGGCGCGCGAGGTCGTCCGCGCCCTCGATGCCCTCGGCGGCCTCGATGCGGCCCACGCGGATGTCCAGTTCCTGGAAGTCGTCGAAGCTGATGCGCTCGTCTGCGAGCGGCTCGAGGTCGTCTGCGTCTGCCATGTCACCGGATTCGTCCGCGGCGGTGTCGTCGCTTTCGGTTTCTTCGTTCTCGTCCTCGTCCCCGTCTTCAGCCTCGGCGACGCGCTCCGCGAGCTTCTCGTTGAGTTCCGCGACGCGGTCGTCCTCGATCTTCTCGAAGAGTTCGCCGGGTTCCTCGAAGTTCCGCGGCGGGGCCTCGAGCGCGTCCTCGAGGAGGGCGTCGCTCACGTCGCCGTCCTCGCCGAGCTGTTCCCAGAGATTCTGGGCCTTGTCGGGTGCGATCGGCTCTAAGAGGACGCCGACGGCCTTGGCGATCTGGACGCAGTCGCGGATGACCTGCGCGGCTTCCCCGGGCTCCTCGTCGGTGAGCTTCCAGGGCTCGTTGCGCTGGATGTACTCGTTGCCGAACTGGGCGAGTTCGACGGCGGCCTGGCCGATGCCGCGGAGGTCGTAGTCGTTGACGGCTGCGCGAGTGGCGGCGATGGCGTCCTGGATGCGCTCGTGGACCTCCTCGGAGACGTCTGCCTCCGGGGTACCCTCGTAGTTTCGGTAGGCAAAGAGCAGCGAGCGGTACCAGAAGTTGCCCACCGTGCCCACGAGTTCGCCGTTGACCTTCTCCTGGAAGGCGTCCCAGGAGAAGTCGACGTCCTGCTGGAGGCCGCCGGTCGTCGTCAGGTAGTACCGCAGCAGGTCGGGGTGGAACCCTTCCTCGAGGTACTCCTTGGCCCAGATCGCACGATTTCGGCTCGTCGAGAGGCCCTTGCCGTTGATTGTGATGAAGCCGGTCGCGGCGATGCCGCGGGGCTTGTTGTAGCCGGCGCCCTCGAGCATCGCGGGCCAGAAGATGGTGTGGTGCTGGATGATGTCGCGGCCGATGATGTGGACGATTTCGCCGTCGTCCGTCCAGACCTGCTCCCAGTCGTACTCGTCGGTGCCGACGCGCTCGGAGTACTGTTTCGTCGAGGCGACGTACTCGATCGGGGCGTCGACCCAGACGTAGAGGACGAGATCGCTCTCGTCTTCGTCCTCGGCGGTCGGGTAGTCGATCCCCCAGTCCATGTCGCGGGTGATACACCAGTCCTGCAGCCCGTCTTCGATCCACTGCCGGGGCTGGTTGCGGGCGTTCGAGGTTCCCTCGAGGCCGTCTAAGAACTCGGTGAGGAAGTCCGCGAACTCGGAGACCTCGAAGAACTTGTGGGTGCGCTCACGGTACTCCGCCGGGTTGCCGGTGATCGTACTCGTCGGATCCTCGACTTCGCCCGGTTCGAGGTGGCGCTGGCAGCCCTCGTCGCACTCGTCGCCGCGGGCCTTCTCGCCGCAGTAGGGGCAGGTGCCCTCGACGTAGCGGTCGGGGAGGTACTGGTCGGCGTCGGGGTCGTAGGCGACCTGAATCTCCTTTTCGTAGATGTAGCCCTCTTCGTCGAGCGTGCGGACGATCTCCTGAGTGAGTTCGGTGTTCGTCTCGTCGTGGGTGTGGCCGTAGTTGTCGAACTCGACGTTGAACTTCGGGAACGTTTCGGCGTACTGCTCGTGCCACTCTAAGGCGAAGTCCTCGGGATCGACGCCCTCCTGCTCGGCGTTGACGGCGACCGGCGTGCCGTGCATGTCCGAACCGCAGACGTAGGCTGTCTCCTGGCCGAGTGTCTGGAGCGCGCGGTTGAACGCGTCTGCGCCGATGTACCCCCGCAGGTGACCGATGTGGAGGTCCCCGTTCGCGTAGGGGAGCCCGCAGGTCACGACGGCGGGATTGTCCGTCGGAAAGTCGTCGTTGTGCGTGCTCATATACGTGTGCTGTCGGTGGCGGGCGTAAAACCCGCCGGTTTCGATCGCGGATCGGTTGGTTCGGTATCGGCCGAAGGGGGTCGAACGCTACGCGTCGCTGCTGTCTCGAATCGTTCGCGTCCGGGTTTCGACGCCGCGAACAAGACCGTCTGACCGGTCGCGTCGCGGCGCGTTCCCCGGTGACGGCGCCGTCGCTACATGTACGTGTGCATACCGCGGGGCACGCGAACGCGAGAATCGACGACGGCGACGGCGCGCGTCGACATACTCACGCTCGGCTACTCGTTCCGACGGGATAACTGTTGACGGTCGCCCGCCGAGCGCGCCCTCGAGGCGTCACCCGTCTCGAGCGGTCGACTCGACGCGCCAGACGTCCCGCAGATAGCCGGACCGGCCGCCGATCAGGAGGAAGGCGCCGACGAGCCCGAATCCGAGGAAGGCCGTCATCGAGACCGCGCCGCCGATGCCGAAGACGAGCGTCCCCGCCGCGCCGACCCAGGCGAGCCACCCCAGCGCCTCCCAGACTCGGCCCGCGTACAGCCGCCAGACCGACAGCGAGAGCAGGAAGCCCGCCAAACAAGCCCCGACGAGGAGCCGCTCGAGGTCGAACAGCAGCGCCGACGCTGCGAACAGCGCGAAGCCGACGAGCGCGGCCGCATCGATCCGATCCATCGTCGTACGGGGCTCGAGCGGCGAGTACGAAATAGGTGACGAGGCTCGCATCGCCGTGAGTTGAGCCGCTCGAGATCGGTCGCCCTCTCATTAAGTACGATCACGAAACATATCGAGTGAATGCTCGACTGGATCGGCGCCCCGTCGAATCTCGCGCGTCCGGTGGTAATCGGAACTGGACTGCTGCAACTCGTCGTACTCAAATCGTATTATCGCCCGCAACGAGGGTGGCGGTACATCGTCACAGCCATTTTCTGCTGGCTCGGGTTCGAACTCGTCCTCGCTACTGAGGCCGGATCGGTCGTACCCGCTCCGTCGCGTCTCCGGTTGTCGCTCGCAGCGCTCCTGCTGATCGGGTTCCTGTTCTGCTACGTCGTCGAATTCGTCGCCATCGGGCTCGAGCCCGTACGGAACGGACAAAACGGGTGAGTTGCGACGGAACCTGGGTTGCCCGTCAGTCGTCGCAGGCGACCGGCACGCTCGCGCGCACCTCGAGCCGGTCCAGATCGCTGATGAAGGAAGCGAGCATCTCGCGGGTGACGTGGGGCATACAGACGATCCGGAGTTCGTCCGTCGCGGTCCGGGAGATCCGCCACCCCTTCGCGCGGAGGGCGTCGAACGTCGATCGCGGCACGTCGGCCGCGACCAGCGGCAGCGTCGGATCGACGACGTCGTAGCCCCGCTTCTCTAAGGCGTCGGCGAGCCACTCGGCGTTGTTCTGTGAGCGGACGTACTGGCTCCGATAGCCGCTGGGCCACAACTCCTCCATCGCGGCGACGGCGCTCGCGACGCCGGCGCCCGACCGAGTCCCGGTCAGGGTCGCCTGCGAGGTCGACTCGAGGTAGGGCGTGTCGACGGCGAGTTCGTCCAGCAGCGCGGAGTCGCGGACGAGCAGTCCGCCCGCGGGCACTGCGGCCTGGCCCATCTTGTGCGGATCGATCGCCATCGTATCCACGGGTGCGTGGGAGAAGTTCCACTCGTAGTCCGTGAAGGGGAGGACGAAGCCGCCCCAAGCGGCGTCGACGTGGAGCATCGCGCCAACCGACTGGGCGATCTCGCCGAGTTCCGGGATCGGGTCGACGCGGCCGTACTCGGTCGAGCCCGCGACGCCGATCACCGCCGCGGTGTCGTCGTCGACGGCGGCCCGGACCGCCTCGAGGTCGGCCCGGTAGCGGTCGTCGGTGGGGACGACCCGCAGGTCGACGCCCAGCAGGTCCGCGGCCTTCCGGAAGCTGAAGTGGGCCGACTCGGGCATGACGACGTTCGGGCGCGCCGCGTCGGCGCGCTCGCGGGCGATCCGGACCGCCTGGATGTTGGCCTCGGTCCCGCCGCTGGCGATGTAGCCTGACGGATCGTCGAGGCCGGCGATCTCGCCGAGCACGGCGATCGCCTCGTCCTCGAGCGCCGAGACGGTCGGGTAGGTGCCGGGGTCGCCGGGATTCGTCGCGAGAAACCGTTCGGCCGCCTCGCGCGCTACCGGGTGGGGCTCGGTACACATCGAGGAGAGCACCCGGTCGAACGCCTGCGGCTCGGTCTGCATATCACGTATGTGGACGGTCGATCGTTTATGCGTTGCGTTTATCCGCTCGTTCGGACACTCACGGTGGCCGTTTCCGGGCGTTCCAGCACCACTGGTGCCGATATCCCTTCGATCATCGCGTCGTGCGGTCGATCGCCGACCCCCGAGTACCGGTTTCACTCGCAGCGGTGGTCTCCAAGTGAGAATATTGATACCGGATCGATAAAAACCACCGAGCGATGCAATTCGTCCCGTCGCGGTTGCTCGAGCACGGCGGCACCGCGTGCGGCGTCGCCGTCCTGTTCGTGCTCGGACTCCTCCAGGGAACCGAAATACAAACACTCACGCTCGATCTGCTCGTCGTGAGCGTCAGATTCGTCGTCCTCGAGGCGCTGTCGGCGATGGCCGTCTTTACGTTCTTCGTCGGCCTCACCGGCCTGCTGTTGATCCGCGAGGTCTGGCAGTCCCGCGAGCCCCTCGAGACCGTCACGGACGGCCCGCGGCTGACGGCGATCGTCCCCGTCTATCGCGACCACGCGGTGATGGACGTCAGCGTCGAGAGCCTCGTCGAAAGCGCCTACGAGAACCTCGAGATCGTCATCGTCGCCGAACCGAACGACGAGGCGACCCTCGAACGGGCGCGCGAACTGGCGGCCGAGTACGACCCCGTCGAGGTGCTGGTCAACGGCGAGCCGGGGTCGAAGGCCGGCGCGATCAACTACGCGGTCCGCGAGCGCGATACCGACCGCTTCGCGGTCTTCGACGCCGACGAGTGGATCGCGCCCGAGTTCCTGCCGACGGCGATGGGCCAGTTGCTCGAGGGCGTAGACGTCTTCCAGGGCCGGCGGGTACCGCGGCCGACCGGGCCGGTCGAGACGGTCGCCTACTGCGAGCGGATCGTCTTCCACGCCAGCTACAAGATGGTCGAGTTGTGCGGCTTCACGAACTGCCGCAGTTCCTCGACCGCCTTTACCCGCGAGGCGCTCGAGCGGGTCGGCGGCTACGACGACATGCTCACCGAGGACCTGGACTTCGCCCACGCTTGCTACCGCGAGGGGCTCGAGGTTCGCCAGGCCCGCAACTGCACGAACACGATGGAAGCGCCCCACACGCTGCGGGATCTCTGGGGCCAGCGCAAGCGCTGGCGCGTCGGCCAGATCGAAGTCCTGCACGCGACGCTCGTCGATCTACTGCGCGGGCAGGCCGGCCGGCGCGGGCTCATCTCGGTCGGGCGCATGTGCTCGAGTCTCTTCGGCAGCCTCGTCACGCTCGTGCTCGTCTCGAAGCTCCTCCTGTTGCTCGTGCTGGACGTCGAATCGGCGTTTCTCGTGCCGGCCGCGGTCCTGATCGCGACGATCGGAGTGGTCGCCTGGCGCGACGCCCGCGACGACCGCATCGACGACCTCGGCTGGAGCCTGCTGTTCGCGCCGCTGCTGTACCCCGCGTTCGGCGTCTTGACGCTCAGGTCGCTGCTCGAGTACTGTCTGAGCTGGGACGGTAGCTGGTACCGGGTCGAGAAGACGGGCACGTAATCGACGGCGGATCGACGGCCGTTCGTCGCGCCGATTCGGCCCGAAACGAATTCGACGACGATAGTTCGGCGTGACGATACGGTGAACGCAGCGGCTACGGTGGCGCGGCCCGGAACCGGAGTTCGACACCGTCCGGGTCGGTGACGGCGAATCCGTTCGCCGTTTCGGCGATCTCCGTTTTTCGATCCGGGATTCGCTCTCGAACCGCGTCGAGGCGTTCCGAGCCCGGGACGACCACTTCGAACCAGGCGAGCCCCTGTCCCTCGGCCGGGTCCGTCCGCCCGTTCCACGTGTTCGCCCCGACGTGATGGTGATAGCCGCCGGCCGCCACGAACAGCGCGCCGGGGACGTCCGCCCGCACGTCGAATCCGAGCGTCTCCGCGTAGAAGTCCTCGAACGCCTCGAGCGAGGACACCTCGAGGTGGACGTGACCGACGTCGGTTCCCGACGGCGCGCTCGCGTCGCCCGTCGCGGCGGCTTCGATGCCGGCGAAATCCAGCGGATCGGTCGCCATCCGGACGCGACCGTCGTCGGTCGTCGGCCACTCCGCTCGCGGCCGGTCCCGGTAGATCTCGACGCCGTTCCCCGCCGGATCGGACAGGTAGAGCGCTTCGCTCACCAGGTGGTCCGCAGCGCCGTCGAGCCGCCAGCGATTCCGTATCCGCGCCAGCGCGTCGCCGAGTGCGGCGCGCGATGGCACCCTGAACGCGTTGTGGTAGAGACCCGTCTCCGCCCGCCGGCGTTCGGGTGCGTTTTCGTCGCGCTCGAGGACGAGCAGCGGCGTTTCGTCGACGCCGAGGACGGCCGTCGTCTCGGCGCGCCGCAGGACGGAGAGTCCGACGACGTCTCGATAGAATTCGACGAGGTTATCGAGAGCCGAGGCGCGAAGCGCGGTTCGTCCGAGGTGCGTTCCGTCCGGGAGCGCGGTCGTATTTGCTGTGTTCATGCGGTAATCCTGTGTGCAGAGCGGCAGGCCGCGGCGCCTCGCCGACCGTCGCCCCCGCTCCGCCCGCTCACACCGACCGATAGGACCTCCGTGCTGTTGAGTGACTCGGCCGCAGGCGACCGACTCGAGCGGTCGACAAAAATGAGCGCCGAATCGTCGGCAGTTCGCCTGAAAATCCGGGCTCGCTCAGCGCACCGACTCGAGCAGCAGTTTCTGCTCGACCCGCTTTACTTCGTGCTGGACGTCGCGGACGGCGTCGATGTTCGCCGAGATGGAGCTGACGCCCTCGTTGACGAGGAACTGGACCATTTCGGGCTTCGACCCGGCCTGGCCGCAGATGCTCGTGGCGACGTCGTGCTCGCGGCAGGTCTCGATCACGTCGCCGATCAGCCGCAGCACGGAGGGGTGGAGTTCGTCGAACCGGTCGGCCACGTTCTCGTTGTTGCGGTCGACCGCGAGCGTGTACTGCGTGAGGTCGTTCGTCCCGAACGAGGCGAAATCGATCCCCGTCTGAGCCATCTCCTCGACGGCCAGCGCGGAGGCGGGCGTCTCGATCATTACGCCCCACTTGCGCTTGTCCGGATCGATGCCGGCCTCCTGCATCAGTTGCTTGACCCGGTAGACGTCCTCCGCGTCGTTGACCAGCGGGAACATCATCTCGACGTTGTCGTAGCCCATCTCGTAGAGCCGGCGGAACGCCTCGAGTTCGTGGGCGAAGACGTCCGGTCGGTCGAGCGACCGGCGGATGCCGCGGTAGCCCAGCATCGGATTGTGCTCCTTCGGCTCGTCCTCGCCGCCCTCGAGTTGGCGGAACTCGTCGGTCGGGGCGTCCAGGGTTCGGGTCCGGACGGGACGGGGGTAGAACTCGTCGGCAACGTGGCGGATGCCCTGGACGAGTTCCTGCACGTAGGCGTCCTCGCCGTTCTCCTCGATGAACTTCGCCGGCGTCTGGTTCAGCGAGAGGATCATGTGCTCCATCCGCAGCAGGCCGACGCCGTCGGCGCCGGTCGCGGCCGCGCGCTCCGCGGCTTCGGGGATGGAGACGTTGACCTTCACCTCGGTCGCGGTCATCGGCTTGACCGGCGACTGCGGACGGACCTCCTCGACGGGTTCTGTCTCCTCCTCGGGTTCGACGCTCTTCCCCTCGAGGACCTGCCCCTTGTCGCCGTCGAGCGTGACGACCTGGCCGTCCTCTAAGACCGAGGTGGCGTTCGTCGTGCCGACGACGGCGGGAACGCCGAGTTCGCGCGAGACGATGGCGGCGTGGCTGGTCATGCCGCCCTCGTCGGTGATGATCCCCGAGGCGCGTTTCATCGCCGGCACCATGTCGGGCATCGTCATCTCGGTGACGATGATGTCGCCCTCCTTGACCTTGTCCAGGTCGTCGAGTTTCGTTACGATCCGCGCGGCGCCGCTGACGGTGCCCGGACTCGAGCCGAGGCCGTCGACGACGACCTCGCCGGCCTCTGTACTGTCGGCGCTCCCGGCGCTGCCGGAATCGACCGTCTGGACGCCGCCGCTGCCGTCGGTGACGCCCTTCGATTTTGCGGCGTCGACGGTGTCCTCGATCGGATCCGCCGCGTCGCCGCTGCTGTCGTCGATCGTGGTGATCGGCCGCGACTGAAGCATGTAGACGTCCCCCTCGACGATCGCCCACTCGACGTCCTGGGGTTCGTCGTAGTGGTCCTCGACGCGCTCGCCGAGATCGACGAGCGCATCGATTTCCTCGTCGCTGATGACGCGTTCGGTCTGTTTCTCGTCGGGGACCGGCCGTTCGACGGTCTCGCCGGTCTCCTCGTCCTTGACGTGCATTACCTTCTTCTCGGCGACGGTGACGTCGATCGAGCGATCGTCGCGCGTCACGGCGTAGTTGTCCGGCGAGACGGCGCCGGAGACGACCGCTTCGCCCAGCCCCCACGCGGCCTCGATGATCATCGTCCGATCGCCCGTCGAGGGGTGGCTGGTGAACATGACGCCCGACTTCTCGGCGTCGACCATCTGCTGGACGACCACGGCGATGTTCACGGCGGAGTGGTCGAACCCCTGCTCCTGACGGTAGTAGATCGCCCGCTGCGTGAAGAGGGAGGCCCAACACTCCCGGACGCGGTCGAGCAGGTCTTCCTCGGTGACGTTGAGGAAGGTCTCCTGCTGCCCCGCGAAGGAGGCGTCGGGCAGGTCTTCGGCGGTCGCCGACGAGCGGACGGCGACGAACGCCTCCCCGTCGCCGACCTCCCGATACGAGGCGAGAATCTCCTCGCGGAGGTCGTCGGGGAACCGCGTCTCGAGGATGAGTTCCTGGGCGCGGTCGGCGGCCTCGGCGAGGGCGCTCGAGTCGTCGACGTCGACGTCGACGGCCTCGAACAGTTCCTCGTCGATGCCCGCTTCCTCGATGAACGAGCGGTAGGTCCCCGCCGTGACGACGAAGCCCGGCGGGACGGGGAGCCCCGCACCCGTGAGTTCCCCGAGAGAAGCACCTTTGCCGCCGACCCGCTCGAGATCGCCGGCGTTGATCTCGTCCAGCCAGAGTACAGCCATCTGTATCTCCGTGGTCATCGGAACAGCTAATGAAGGTTGCGAACGATCGTTATGGATAACAACTCGTAATCGAGTGAACCGACGCCGCAGCCCGGCCAGTACTGCCGGTTTCGATAGCTGATGTAAGTAATGTATCAGTATGAATAGTCGGGCTGAACTCGGTTAACAAGCGGTCGTCAGGCCTCGAGGATGTCGTCTTCCTCGATGTCGGGAACGGTAATCGTTCCGTCCAGCGCGGTCACGCCGCGGCCGCCGACGCGAACGCCGTCCTCGAGGCGGACCCGGACCAGCCCCGGCCGATCGACGTAGTGGCCCTGCTCGAGGCGCAGTTCCTCGGGGAAGTCGTCGTCGAACGCGCCGAAGCGGTCGAGGTAGGCGGCGACCGCACCGCTCGCGGTTCCCGTAACCGGATCCTCGGGGACGCCCGCGCCGGGCGCGAACATCCGCCCGTGTAGCGTCGAGTCGCGGCCGAGCGCGTCGAACGTAAAGAGATAGACGCCGGTCGCGTCGACCGACTCGGCGAGTTCCTCGACCGCGTGCATGTCCGGGTCGGCGTCACCGAGATCCGAGAGGTAGGTGATCGGGACGATGAGGAAGGGGAGACCGGTCGAAGAGACTGCCAGCGGGATATCGTCGCTAGCCCCCTCGAGCGCCGCCTGACTGACTCCCAGCGCGTCGGCGACCCGGTCGTACCCGACGTCGACCTCGCGGATCTGCGGGTCGTCTTGGGTCATCCAGACCGTGCCGTCCGCGTCGACCTCGATCTCGAGGACGCCGACGTTGGTCTCGAGGGTCGTCGTCCCCGGCTCGAGGCCTTCGTCGTGGAGGTGGGCGAAAGAGCCGATGGTCGCGTGGCCGCAGAGGTCGACCTCCTGCGTGGGGGTGAAGTAGCGCACGCGACGGTCGGCCTCGGGGTCGTCGCTCGAGCGCAGGAAGGCCGTCTCGCTGACGGCCATCTCGGCGGCGATCGACTGCATCTGTTCGTCGGTGAGCCCGTCCGCGTCCGGCACGACGCCGGCGGGGTTGCCGGAAAGCGGTTCGTCGGTGAAGGCGTCGACCTGCACGATTCGCGTCGTCTCCATACGGCATCGGTCGGCCGAGCACGGTATGAATCCTCGGTCCTCGAGTTCTCGCGCGCTGCTGTCGCACCGTACCGCGCCCGTCAGTCCTTCGCGCTCACCACCTCGAGCGCGTCGCCGTCGTCGGTTACGCGGACGTACAACAGTACGCGGTTCGGGTCGGGGTCGGTCACGTCCTCGAGTTCGGGCGCACAGCCCATCATGCCGATCTCGTTGAAGCCGCAGGCGTCGCAGACCGCCGCGTCGGCGATCGGTTCGTAGCCGTCCTTGTCCTCGTCCTCGCGTTCGACGGCCGGCAGGTAGCCCGCGTCCTCGATCGGCTCGCCGCACTCCGAGCAGGACAGCGTCGGCGTCGAGAGCAGTTCCGTGGCCATACTCCCACTCACTGCCCGCAACGCCAAAGAACTGGGTGAACGAAGCGCCGGAGCCGTCAGTCGTCGCTCGGCGTCTCCGCGGCGGACTCGGAACCGTCCTCGAGCGACGGCCCTCCGGAGTCGTGGGTGCCGACCGGCGGCAGGTTCACCTCGGCGGCCGGCGAGGCTTCGAGGTCCGTCTCCGTGTCCAGTTCGTCCATCTCGCCGGCTTTCCGCGCATCCTGATCGATCCGCATCGAGCAGAACTCGGCGCCGCACATCGAGCAGAATCGGGCCTCCTTGTAGTTGTCCTCCGGGAGGGTCTGGTCGTGGTAGTCTCGAGCGCGGTCGGGATCGAGCGCGCGGCGGAACTGCTCGCGCCAGTCGAAGTCGTAGCGCGCCTCCGAGAGGGCGTCGTCCCAGTCGCGGGCGCCGGGCCGTTCGTTCCCGACGTCGCCCGCGTGGGCGGCGATCCGGTAGGCCGCGAGCCCGTCGCGGACGTCTTCCTCCTCGGGGAGCCCGAGGTGCTCCTTCGGCGTGACGTAACAGAGCATCGCCGCACCGGCTTGGGCGGCCATCGCGGCGCCGATGGCGCTGGTGATGTGGTCGTAGCCGGGCGCGATGTCCGTCACGAGCGGCCCGAGCACGTAGAACGGCGCGCCGTCACAGACCTCCTGCTGGCGCTCGACGTTTTCGGCGACCTTGTGCATCGGGACGTGACCCGGCCCTTCGACCATCACCTGGACGTCGTGCTCCCACGCGCGGCGCGTCAACTCGCCCAGCGTGTCGAGTTCGGCGTACTGCGCCTCGTCGCAGGCGTCGGCCAGACAGCCCGGTCGGAGGCTGTCCCCGAGGCTGAAGGTGACGTCGTGCTCGGCGAAGACCTCGCAGATTTCGTCGTAGATCTGGAACAGCGGGTTCTGCTCGGCGTGTTCTTCCATCCACGAGGCCATGATCGACCCGCCACGGGAGACGATGCCCGTCTTCCGCCCGTCGGTCAGCGGCAGGTGCTCGGCGAGGATGCCGGCGTGGATCGTCATGTAGTCGACGCCCTGCTCGGCCTGCTTCTCGATAATCTCGAGCAGCAGGTCCGTGGTGATCTCCTCGGGACTCCCCGCCTGCTTGACCGCCTCGTACAGCGGGACCGTCCCGATCGGGACCGGCGAGTGCTCGATGTGCGTCTCGCGAATCTCGTCTAAGTCGCTGCCCGTCCCGAGGTCCATCACCGTATCCGCGCCGTAGTGAACCGCGGTGTGGAGCTTCTCGAGTTCCGTCTCGAGGTCGCTCGTGGTCTCGCTGTTGCCGATGTTGGCGTTGACCTTGGTCGCGAACTCGCGGCCGATGATCATCGCATCGAGGGCGTCGTGGTTCCGATTGGCCGGGATCACGGCCTGCCCCTCGGCGACCTGCTCGCGAACGAATTCGGGCTCGCGGTTCTCGCGCTCGGCGACGCGCTCCATCTCCTCGGTGATCGTGCCGTTGCGGGCGGCGCCGATTTGGGTGTTCGCCATCGATAACTAGGTTGTATTATCCGATTATAAATAGTTGTCCCGTTGTGACGACGGGCTCGTGTCGGGTCAGTCCGTCCCGAGGAGGGGTGACCGACGCAGCGGCTTCACGGCAGCCGTGGAGTGGTCGCTTCGAATCTCGGCGGCGAATCCAAACCACGATTCCGAGACGGAGTGTCGGTTCGCGTAGCCGTCACGCGCCCGACCGGACGAACCACACCGTGACGAGAATTCCTGCGACAGAATGCTGTGAAACCGCCGGGACAGTTACCGTCGGCGACGTGCTCGGTCGTCCTTACTCCCGGCGTCGCCGTTCGACGGCCCGCAGCCGCTCGATTCGCGCCTCGGTCGTCGGATGCGTCGCCGGTCGCCACGCGAGTGCCCGGCGGACACTCGTCGTCACTGGATCGACGATTCGATCCGAAAGCCACGTTTTGACGCGTTCTCCGGCCCGATCCACGTACCCGGGCTCGTCGCTCGAGGAATCTTCCTCGACGGTCTCGACCGCGAACTGATCGACGAACCACCGATCGAACCAGTGTTGCTCGTCGTCCTCATCCGCGCCGTCTTCCCGGTCGAACGGCAGCCGTCGGGGGACGATCCCGAGCGTCGCGCTCGCGTCCAGTCGAGCGTCCCGCTCCGGGCGTTCGTCCTCGAGTTCCTCGGGATCGAGTCCGCCGACGATCGTGCGCGAACCGTATCGCGCCTGCAGGACGACGAGTGCGACGGCGCCGAAGAGCACCGTCCCGACGGCGAGCGGAACGTCGAGTTCGACCGGGACCGATCGCCCGCTCGCAGAAAGGGCGCGGCGTCCGCACCAGACGAGCGCGGAGAGCACGAGCCCGTTGACGAGCACCACCAGCGCGAGCGCACCGGCGATGCGAACCTGCAGCCGTCTATCCGGTGCGAGCGTCACGGTACGAAATCGGATCGGAACTGTCAACAGCGTTTCGGGAACACGGCGCGTCTCGGCGCGCTACTCGAGCGTCGCGATCGGTCCGCCGCGAACCCGGATCGTCACCGACTCGGTCGCGTCGTCGGGAACCGAAACCGGCAGCGTCGTCGCCGCGCGATCCTCGTCCGCGCCGATCGGTACCGTCGTCCGTTCCTCGGCGATCTCGAGCCAGTACTCGCCCGGCGCGCCGGCGACCGTCGCGGTAGCGTCGACGGTCGCGCCCGGCCGTAATTCGCCGTCGAAGTGGAGGGCCTCGAGCGTCAGCTCGGGGGTCTCGAGGTCGACCGAGACGGTGCGGTCCAGCGTCGTCACGGAGACGGGGACGCCGTCTTCGTCCTCGTTCGGACCCTCCCGGTCGCCCTCGTCACCGGTTCCGTCCGACCCCGATCCCGGCTCCGCGGTCAAAATCTCGACGCCCAGTTCCGCCTCGACGTTCGCGATCCGGTTACAGATCGTCTGTCGGGCCGACCCAGCAAAGAGGAGGCCGACGAGGGTGCCGTCCTCGAGGAAGACCGGCGAGCCGCTGTCGCCGGGTTCGGACATCGGGCCGGCGACGAGTTGCTCGCGGAGCGTCACGACGCCCTGCTCGCCGAAATCGACGCGGACGCTCGCACCGGTCGCCTCGATCGGGGCGCTCGAGACGCCCGTCGTGCGACCGGTCTTCGTTACCGTCTCGCCGCGGAGGTCGGCGTAGTTCTCGCGGCGGACGCCGGTCGGCCACGCGTCCTCGAGTTCGTAGTAGGTCGCCGACTCTCGCTCGGGATCGGCCGAGCGGGCCGCGACGTCGACGCGGACGCCGTCCTCGACGGGGACGTAGCCGACGAGATCGCCGACCCGATCGTCGCCGTCGCCGCCGTCCTCCGGCGACGGCTGGAGAACGGCCTCGCCGAGGTCGGCCGCGTTCGAGCGGGCGTAGACGTGATTGTTCGAGAGCCGAACGAGGTCGCCGGCCGCGACGTCGTCGCGCCAGACCGCACCGTCGTCGTCGGAGGCTACATCTGGGTCCTCGACCCGCGCCGGATACGGCCCGCCGGTGCCGGCCGTCGAGTTCGCGTTGATCTCGCTGACGCCGGCGGGGACGGGCCGGTGGCGGTCGGTCCGCCCGGGGGCGGCTTCGGGGACCGGCTCGAGGACCGAGAGGGCGTCGAACCCCTCGCGTTCCTCGTCGTAGCCGGAGTCGACGACCTCGACGTCCACGTCGTCGCCGGCGTCCGCGATGCGCTTCTCGACGTCGTCCTTCTCGGCCAGGCAGTCCTTCGGCCGTTTCCGAGAGACGAACACCGTGACGCGGTTGGCCTCGTCGTCGTAGTCGACGCCGATCACGTTCTCGCACTCGAGGAGGTACTCGTAGTCCTGCGTGGAGGGCATCGCTACCGAAACCGTTCGTGTTTCCAACGGATATATCTAGGTGCTATTATATGGGGTGCGAGGCACGATCGACGGACTGTATTCAGCCCACTTATGAGGATGCCGCCCGGTCACTCGAGTAGGTGGCCACCAGATGTCCGACTTACCGGACGATTTCGACTGTACGATCACGAACTGGGAGTACATTTACAGCCTCTGTCGCGACGTCAGCGACGACGTCCGGCGCGACGAGTTCGAACCGGACGTCATCGTCGCGCTGGCCCGGGGCGGCTGGTTCGCCGGCCGATGTCTCTGCGACTTCCTCGGACTGGACGACCTGACGAGCCTGAAGATGGAACACTACGTCGGCACCGCCCAGAAATCTGGCGAGCCCACGGTTCGGTACCCGATGCCAGAGGGCAGCGTCGAGGACAAGGACGTCCTCATCATCGACGACATCGCCGACACCGGCGGCTCGATCAAGCGCGCCTACGAGTACGTCGACGACCGCGGCGCCGGCGAGGTCCGCACCGCGACCCTGCAGTTGCTCCAGACCAGCGAGTTCGAACCCGACTACGTCGGCGAGCAACTCGAGGACTGGACCTGGATCGTCTACCCCTGGAACTTCATCGAGGACATGATCGACCTTATCTCGGGCGTTATGGACCAGGCCGACCAGGAGTCGTTCACGCAGGAGGACATCCGACACTACCTCGCGGAGTTCCACGGCGTCGACCGCATCGAGATGGAAATCGCCCAGCCGAATCGGATTCCGGAGGTGCTCTCGGAGATGGAGCGCCGCGATGTCATCGAGGGGAGCGGCCCCGGCGAGTGGAAACTGGCCGAGTGAGGGACCGAGCGGCGTCGCTCGTTCTGACGCCGATTTCGCCGGCTACGAATCGTTGAGCAACGGCCACGACACGTTCGCCCCGATACAGAGCGCGCCGACAGCGACGGCAGCGGTCGCGAACAGCGGATTCAGCAGGCCGGCCGCGGCGACCGGAATCGCGATCGCGTTGTAGACCAGCGCCAGCGCGAGGTTCCGCCTGACGCGCCGCCGCGCCGCCGCCGCCAGCCGGAAGGCCCGCTCGACCGCGGACAGGTCGTCCTCGACGATCGCGAGGTCCGACGCGTCCGAGGCCAGCGCGGTGCCGCTCCCGAGCGAGATGCCCAGATCGGCCTCGGCCAGCGCCGGCGCGTCGTTGGTCCCGTCGCCGACCATCGCGACGCGTCCCTCACGCTCGAGGCGCCGGACCGCTTCGGTCTTCCCTTCGGGCGGGACACCGGCGAACACGCGGTCGACGGCGTCGTGGCCGCTGAAGAACGCTGTCGCCGCCCGCTCGTCGCCGGTCAGGACGACGACCTCGATGCCGTTCTCGTGGAGGCCCGTCACGGTCTCCGCCCAGTCGCCTCTGGGTTCGTCGCCGACCACGACGTGCCCGGCAGCGCGGCCGTTCCGGCCGACGACGATCGGCAGGTGGCCCGCCTCCCGGGCGTCGGCGAGTCGAGTCTCGAGATCGTCCTCGAGTTCCCACCCGCGCTCCCGAAAGAGGTCGGGGTGGCCGACGAGGATCGAATCGGTGTCGATACGGCCGGAGACGCCGGTGGCGTGGTTCTCGAAGTCACGGACCTCGAGGCTCGATCCGCCGTCGGGACGGACCGCCTCGTCACCGTCGGTAGCGGATTCGCCGGTGTCACCGAACGCCCCTGCGATCGCCGTCGCCGCCGGATGGGACGCGCGTCGCTCGAGCGCCGCCGCGGCCGCTAGGAGGCCGTCTGGCGCGTCGGCCTCGAGAACGGTCATCTCGCCGGTCGTGAGCGTCCCGGTTTTGTCGAAGACGACGACGTCGACGTCGCGGAGCCGCTCGAAGACGGTCTCGTCGAAGACGACGATGCCGTGGGCCATCGCGTCTCGGATGTTGGCGGCGACGGAGGCCGGCGTAGCGAGGCCGAGGGCCCACGGACTCGCGACCATGATCGTTAGAAGGACGGCCAGCGCGGCGGTCACGGGGTCGCCGATCCGGACGTACTGCACGGCGCCGACGACGACCGCAGCGCCGAGGACCAGCGGTGCGATCCGCACTGCGAGCGCGTCCGCGCGGCGCTGCACGCCGTGGGCGGCGCTTTGGAGGTTCCAGACGACTTCCGTCAGCTGCTCGATGCTGCTTTCCGTCGCCGGGCCGACGTCGACGACCGCGGCGCCGTCGGTGACGACCGAACCGCCGATCACCTCGTCGCCCGACTCCTTCGCGACCGGGAGCGACTCGCCGGTGACGACCGCCTCGTCGACCGTACATGTGCCGTCGACCAGCACCCCGTCGACGGGCACGCGCTCGCCTTCCCGGACGAGCACGCGGTCGTCCGGCTCGAGGTCCTCGACCGGAACGTCGGTCGTTCCGCCGTCGGACTCGAGCACGCGAGCCGTATCGACCTGCGAGACGGTGAGGTCGGTGAGCCGCTCGGTTGCTTGGCGCTTGATCGTCGCCTCGGCGAAGATTGCGCCCATGACGAGGGCGGCGACGACGATCGTCAGGTCGTAGTAGAGGTCGGTTCGGCCGAGGAAGAAGGAGGCAGTCCCGTAGACGTACGCGCTGACGATCGTGAGCGCGGCGAGCAGTTGCGTGTTCGGCCGGCGCAGTTTCAGGCTGACGTACGCGCCGCGC
Source organism: Halopiger aswanensis (assembly GCF_003610195.1). Classification (NCBI taxonomy): domain Archaea; kingdom Methanobacteriati; phylum Methanobacteriota; class Halobacteria; order Halobacteriales; family Natrialbaceae; genus Halopiger; species Halopiger aswanensis. The sequence goes on from NZ_RAPO01000002.1 coordinate 799,623, forward strand.
AACACCGGAAGTCCGGTCAGGTAGAGGACGACGCCGGTGACGATGGAAAACAGCGGCAGGAAGAGGAGATTGTCGAAGCCCGTAAAGGCGGTATCGTAGTAGCGCAGCGGCCCCCAGTCGGAGTAGGCCGCGAGGAACATCGGGTAGAACACCGCGGCGTAGGGCACCAACAGGAACGAGCCGAAGACGATGCCGGCGATGTACTGGATCTCGAGGAAGTCGTCGCTACGGCGCTTTCGCAGGCCCGACATCTCCCGCGCGCGGCGGGTGGCGCCCGCCTCGTCGTCGGCCGTCGCCTCCTCGCGGAGGTAGGCCGTGTAGCCGACCGTACTCAGCGCGTCGCGCAGGTCGGCCTTCGAGATGCGCTCGGGATCGTAGTCGACCCTGACGGTCTCGGTAACGTAACTCGCCGCGGCGTCGGCGACCCCGTCGCGCTGCTCGGCGACCGACTCGAGGAACGACTCGCACGTCGCGGAGTGCATCCCGTCGACGCGGAAGAAGGTACGTTCGCAGTCGTCTTCGTTTTCGAGCGCCTCGCTCTCGTCGCCGCGTTGGTCGTCGCTGCGGACTGCGTCGCCGGTATCGGCCGCTGCGGGCGCCTCGAGCGCCACGTCGATCTCGCGACAGCCGCTCGAGCAGTAGGCGTCGCCGTCCGTCGCTGCGCTCGCGTCCACCTCGTCGGCGTCCGGGTCGGCAGTAACGACCGTTGCCGGAAGCGGACGCTCGCACAGTGCACACCGCGACTCGTCGGCTCGCGCGTCCGATGACGATGCCACACCGGACGTGCGCGCTCGAGGACAATAACGGTGGTCGGAACCCGTTGCTTGGCGTGACGGTACAGTCCGCTGGCAGCGCGAGTGCGCTCACTCGGCGACGGGTTCGCCGTCAGCGTCGGTCGGCTCCGGCGCCTCGGCTTCCGAGTCGGGATCGGCCCTCCCCTCGTCGACGATCGCCTCCTTCCACGTCCCGCGGGTAAACCACGCGACGGCTGCGGTCGCGCCCGCGACGTCGCCGAGGACGACCGCCGTCCAGATGCCGGTCGTCCCCCAGCCGGCGACGAAGATCAAGTAGTAGGCGAGCGGGATACGGACGATCCAGAGGCCGAAGACGGCGAATGCCAGCGCCGTCTTCGTGTTTCCGGCGCCGCGGAACGCCCCCTGAATGACCTGCAGAACGCCCATGAAGACGAACATGAACGCGGCGAACCGGAGGTACGTCGAACCGTACGCGATCGTCGCTGCGCGTCCTTCCTCCTCGGCCGTGACGAACACCGAGACGAACGGCTCCGGAAAGAGGAAGGCGAACAGCCCGGCGACGGCCATGATCGCCGCGACGACGCCGGCGCCGAGCCAGGTCGCCCGCTCCGCGCGGTCCGGTCGGTCAGCCCCGAGGTTCTGCCCAACGATCGAGTCTATCGCCTGTCCCATCCCCATCGCGGGGAGGAACGCCAACGAGATCAGCCGGTTGCCAAGCCCGTAGGCCGCGACGACCGGCGGCGGGAACGTGACGACCATCGCCGTCATCCCCGTCAGCGCCAGCGCCGTCATCGACTGCTCGAGCGACGTCGGCACGCCCAGTCGGATGATCTCGCGGACGTACTCCAGGCGCGGCCGGAGGTGGTCGGCTCGAATGTCCGGCCCGACGTCGGTGTAGTACAGCAGGTAGAACCCGATCGCCGTCGCGATCGCTCTCGAGAAGGCGGTCGCCAGCGCGGCGCCGGCCATCTCGAGGCGCGGCAGCGGGCCGACGCCGAAGATCAGCAGCGGGTCGATGACGACGTTGATCAGGACGCTGACGAACATCACGCGCATCGGCGCGCGGGTGTTGCCGTAGCCCCGCATGAGCGAGACGAACACGAAGAAGCCGAAAACGAACGGCAGCCCGAGGAAGAAGATCCGCAGGTACTCCGCGGCCAGCGGGATGATCGCCGCCTGCGTGTCGGCGTCCGCGGGCAGGACCGAGAGCATCGGCTCGGTGGCGACGTAGCCTACGATACCGAGGCCGATCGCGACCAGCGAGACGAACGAGATCGTCTGTCCGGCGATCAGGCCACCCTCACCGCTCTCGGCGCCGGTGTGCTGGGCGACCAGGATCGCGCCGGCGGTCGTGAAGCCGCCGCCGACGGCGATCAGCAGGAAGAGCAGCGGAAAGGCGAGGCTGATCGCGCCGACGGCGTCGGGCGACAGCGCGCCGAGCCAGAAGGTGTCGCCGACGTTGTACGCGACCTGCAGCAACTGAATGACGACCAGCGGCCACGCCAACTCGAACATCGGTCGGACGAGAGAGCCCTCGGTCAGCTTCCCCTCGTCCGCTACTCCACCGGACGACATACCCGTATCCTCTCGAGCCGGCTACTTGACGGCTCGTGAGATGTGATATCGATACGCAATAATCAGGAAGGAAACGGTAACCGCGGCTCGAGAGCGACGATCGAATCGGCCGATATTTGAATCCCGGTCGACCCACTACCAAGCATGACGATCGGAGTCATCGGCGGCAGCGGTATCTACGAAGCACTGCCCCTCGAGAACACCCGCAAGGAGGAGGTATCGACGCCCTACGGCGAACCCAGCGACGCGGTGACGCTCGGCGAACTCGCCGGGAAAGAGGTCGCCTTCCTGCCGCGCCACGGCGAGGACCACCAGCACGCGCCGACCGACGCCTCGTACCGAGCGAACATCTACGCGCTCAAGTCCGTCGGCGTCGACCGCGTCATCGCGACGAACGCGGTCGGCAGTCTCCGGGAGGATCTGCCGCCGCGCACGCTGGTCGTCCCCGACCAGATCTTCGACCGCACCAAGCACCGCTCGCCGTCGTTCTTCGGCGACGGGATGGTCGTCCACATGGGCTTCGCCGACCCCTACTGTCCCGCGATGGTCGATCACCTCTCGAGCGCCGCGGCCGAGGCGACCGACGACGACACGAAGACCGAGGAGGGCGGCACCTACGTCTGCATCGAAGGGCCCCAGTACTCCACCCGCGCGGAAAGCGAGTTCTACCGCGATCAGGGCTGGGATATCGTCGGCATGACCGCGATTCCGGAAGCGAAACTCGCGCGCGAGGCCGAACTGAGCTACGCGACCGTCGCCGGCGTCACCGACTACGACGTGTGGAAGGCAGACAACGAGGTCACGCTCGAGGAAGTCCTGGCGAACGCCGAAGCGAATCAGGACGCGATCAACGAGGTCGTCGAGCACGCCATCCGAACGATGCCCGAGGACTTCGAGAGTTCGGCCTGGAATGCTCTCGAGGGAACGATCAACACGCCGACGGAAGCGATCCCCGAGGAGACGCGCGAGCGCATCGACCTGCTGGCCGGCCAGTACCTCGACTGATCGGCCGGCCCGGATCTTCAAAAACGAGCGCGTTCAGTCGAGGACATCCTCGATATCCCGCTCGAGGGCTTTGATACTCGCCTCGATGTTTTCGACCATTGCGGTCTGTTGTTCGGTCGCCGCGGCGACGTCCTGTACCGACTCCGCGACGGCGTCGCCGCGTTCGGCGACCGAATCGACCATCGTCGCGATCTCCTCCGCGCTCGCGGCCTGCTGGTCGGTCGCGGTGGCGATCTCGGCGATCCCCTGATCGGTGTCCTCGATCGCGGAGAGGATCTCCCGCTGGTTCTCGACGACCGTCTCGATGTCGGCGACGACGCCGCCGATCTCCTCGTTCGTCGCCTCCACGCTGTCGACCGTCTCGAGCGTGGTTTCGCGAACCTCCTGCACGATTCGTTCGATCTCGTCGGCGCGCTCCTTCGACTGCTCCGCAAGGCTCTTGATCTCGTTCGCGACGACGGCGAATCCGTCGCTCGAGGCGTCGCTGTGGGCGGCTTCGATGTTCGCGTTGAGCGCCAGGAGGTTCGTCTGATCGGCGATGTCGTTGATGACCTCGACGATCTCGTCGATCTCGTCGATCCGTTCGGCTAACTGCGTCGCGTCCGCGGCGACCTCGTCCGCCTCCGCGGCGACGTCGTCCATCGTTTCGAGCGTGTCCTGGGCCGTGTCGACCGACTCCTCGGAGAGGGTCCGCGCCTGTTCGCTCTGGCCGCTGACCTCCTCCGCGCTGGACGCGATCTCCTCGACGGTCGCGCTGAACGTCGACACTTCGTCTTGTACGTCTCCGAGGCTCTCGGACTGATCCGCTGCGAGGTCGCTGATCTCCTGGGAGTTCTCGGCGACGTCAGACGTCGACTCGCGGAGTTCGTCGACAGCGCCTTCGACCTCGTCGCTCATTTGCTCCTGGAGGTTCTGTATCCGCTCCTGTTGTTCGATGAGAGTCGTGACCCGCATCAGAATTTCGACGGCGCCGACGACATCGCCGTCCGGTGTCGTGATCGGCACACCGAGCGCTCGAGCGTGCGCCATCTCGCCGTCGGCTGTTTCCGCGGACCGGACCTGCTCCTCGCGGATGACCCGGCCGGTGCGGAGGACCTCCTCGGCGAGCGTTTCGTCCTGCCCTTCGGTCCCGAAAACGTCGTACGCGTGCTGGCCGACGACCTGCTCGGACGGGTAGCCCGTGAGACCCTCCGCGCCGGCGTTCCAGTCCGTGATGTATCCGCCGTCGTCGACGATGAACGCGGGTTCGGGGAACGTCTCGACGAGGGAGGTAAAGGCGTGGCGCCAGAACGAAGCGCTGTCTGCGTCCGTTTCCGGTTCGATATCGTGCACCGGGCGTGTTTCGGTCGCCATTGGTTTCTGCTGAAGACACTCCCCCCGTCCCCCTTATAGACGATGGCGGAATAGATTCGGTGATACCCAGCGGAAATCGGCTCTCGTTTCAAATCGCTGTACGGTAACCACGCACCTTGCGGGACGCCGGACGCGAGGACCCTATCCGAAACGAACGCGACACGCCACTCGGAGCGGCAGCGTCTTTGCAGCGACGAAAATCCGTCGTCAGTCCGCGACCGCTTCGTCCGGCTCCGCGCCGACCGTCACCCGCTGAATCCAGAGATCGCCGAACAGTTCGTCCTGCTCGAGTTCGATCCGGCCGCGGTGGGCCAGAAAGAGCAGTGCGAGGTAGGTCATCACGCGCGAGCCGCCGACCTCGTCGATTTCGGCGTACAGCACCTCGGCGCGGCCCTGCTCGTAGTGCTCCTCGAGCGCCGCGTCGACGTCGTCGATGACGGTCTCGATGTCCTCCTCGTGGGTCGTGTGGGTGACGTCGTCGCTGGTCGGTTCGTCGTCGACGCGGAACTGGTCCTCCGAATGGTAGCTCAGTTCCTGGACGCCGCGGTCGTAGCCCCGCGGCGAGTCGCTGGTATCGTAGCTTCGCGATTCCTTCCACCAGCTATCGCGCTCGGCGCTGCGCAGCTCTCGGACCAGTTCGTCCAGCGTCTCCGGCTTCCCGCGGGCGTGCTTGCGCTCGAGGCGCCGTTCCATCTCGTTCTCGAGGTTCTCGACGGGGTCGAAGCCGGGCGGGTGGCTGCCGTCGTCGTCGCCACCTTCGGCGCCGTCCATCGGCCCCTCGTCCGCGAAGGGGGCTTCCCACGGCGGGAGTTCCTCCTCCTCGGGTTCGTCGGGGGCGAACAGTTCGTCGCTTTTCATCCGCAGGAGGACGCTCGCGTAGAACAGCGCCCGTCCCGACGTCCGGAGGTCGGCGTCCTCGATCGCCTCGAGGAACTTGTCGGTGACCCGGACGACGTCGATGTCCCAGGGGTCGATCTCGCCGTTCTCGGCGAGTTGCACGAGGAGTTCGACGGGTTCGACTTCGTCCTCGTCCGTCTCGTCGTCCTCGTCGGTAGCGGGTATCGCGTCGACGTCCGGAGAGTCGTCCGACTCCCGTTCAGCGTCCGATTCCGAGAACTCGAGGACCGTCTCGTCTGCGCCGTCGGAGCTCGAGTCGTCCGAGCCGGGTCGCTCGCGGTCTTCGTGGCCGGCGATATTCAGCGGGATGTCGTCCCCGCCGTCGGTACGAACCTCCCGGTAGAACTCGTCGTGAGCCGGAATATCGCCCTCGTCCTGCTCCCTGGGGTCGGCGTCGCTAGTCATCGGCCGGAACCTCCTCGCCCTCGCTGCTCAGGTCGATCCCGGTCACCGCGCTCACGTTGTCCTGCTGCATCGTGACGCCGATCGCCCGCTGGGAGCGATCGAGCATCGCCGAGCGGTGCGAGACGACGACGAACTGGGCCTGATCGGCCAGTTCCTCGACCATCTCGCCGATCCGTTCGGCGTTGACGGCGTCGAGGAAGGCGTCGACCTCGTCCAGGGCGTAGAACGGGGCCGGGTTGTGCCGCTGAATCGCGAAAATAAAGGCCAGCGCGGTCAGGGACTTCTCCCCGCCGGACATCGCGTCCAGACGCTGAATCGGCTTGTCGCCCGGCTGGGCCTTCATCGTCAGCCCGCCGTCGAAGGGATCGTCCTCGTTCTCGAGGTGCAGCGTGCCTGTTCCTTCGGAGAGCTTCTCGAAGATCTCCGTGAAGTGCGCGGAGATCGCCTCGTAGGCCTCCATGAACGTCTCCTTCTTGCGGGTCTCGTACTGCTCGATCCGGTCGCGGATGCCCTCGGCCTCCTCGACGAGCGTCGCCTTCGCGTCCTCGAGTTCCTCGAGATCCTCGCGGACCTCGTCGTACTCGTCGATCGCGAGCATGTTGACCGGCTCCATGGCCTCCATGTCGGCCTCGAGGAGGTCGATCATCTCGAGGACGGTGTCGTGATCGGGGACGTCCTCGGGGTCGTAGTCGCCGACCTCCGACTCGAGACCCTCGATCTCCCACTCGAGGTCCTGGACGCGCTCGCGCTTGCTCTCGAGTTTGCTCTCGACGGCGTTGACGCGATCCTGCTGCTGGTCGCGTTTCGTCCGCGCGTCCTCGAGGTCCTCGCGGAGCTCGTTGCGGTCTTCCTTGAGCTCGGCGAGTTCCTCCTCGAGTTCCTCGACGGCTTCGCGCTTGTCCTCGAGTTCGGCTTCCTTCTCCTCGATCGTCGCCTCGCACTCCTCGATGCGGTCCTCGTGTTCGGCCTTCTTGTTCTGGGCCGCCTCGATGTCGTCGTGGAGGTCTTCGATCGCGTCCTCGGCGTACTCCTTCTCGAGTTCGAGCTCGTTGAGCTTGCCGTCGATCTCGTCGATCTGGGCCTCGCGCTCGTCGATCTCGCCCTCGAGTTCCTCGATCTGCTCGGTGAGTTCCGGAATCTTCGAGTCCTCGAGTTCGGCCTCGAGTTCGTCGATGTCCGACTGGATCTCCTCGATCTCGGCGGTCTTCTCGTCGATCTCGCCGGCAATCTCGTTCATCCGCTCGTCGACCGACTCCCGCTCCTCGCGCAGGTCCTCGAGTTCGCTCTCGAGCGTCTCGATCTCGCTCTCGATGGACTCGCGTTTCTCCTCGAGGCTCTCGATCTCGCTCTCGATCGAGCGCACCTCGTCGGCGGCGTCGGTCTTGCGGTCGCGGGCGTCGTCGAGTCGCTCCTCGACGCCCCGCAGGTCCTCGCGCAGCGACTCGCGCTCCTCCTGCAGGTCGGTGATCTGCTTGGCGACGCGCTCGAGTTGGCCCTCGCCGCCGCCGGTGAACGAATAGCGGGAACCGCTGCCGGAGCCGCCGGTCATCGCGCCGCTCTTCTCGACCAAGTCGCCGTCGAGGGTAACCATCCGGTAGTCGCCCATGTACGAGCGGGCGGTCTCGATGTCCTCGACGACGAGCGTGTCGCCGAGCACGTAGGAGAAGACGCCGGCGTACTGGTCGTCGAAGTCGACGAGGTTGTACGCGAAGTCGACGACGCCCGGGTCGCTGGGGGCGTTGGGCAGTCGGCGCTGGCTCATGTCGGTCAGCGGCAGGAAGGTCGCACGGCCCGCGTTGCGGGACTTGAGGTGCTCGATACACTGCTGGCCGACGACGTCGTCGTCGACGACCACGTTCGCGAGCCGGCCGCCCGCGGCGGTTTCACAGGCCACGGCGTACTCCCCCGGCACGTTCCCGAGCTGGGCGACCGCGCCGTGGACGCCGTCGATCCCCGAGTTGAGGATCGTCGTCACCGCGCGGCCGAAGGAGGAGTCGCCGCTCTCGCCGGCGTTGGCCTCGAGTTCGGCGTACTCCTGCTGTTTCGCCTGGATCTTATCGTCCAGTTCGTCGATGTCGGACTGGATGCGTCGCTTCTCGTCTTTCAGGTCGTCGACGACGCCCGCGATGTTCGCGCGGTTCTTCTTCGCCTTCTCCAGTTCGCGCTCTAAGTCGCTCTTGCGGCCCTCGAGTTCCGGAATCTCCTCGCGTCGGTCCTCGATCGTCTGCTCCTTCTCGCTGATCTCGTTCGAGCGCCGCCGGGCCTCGTCGAGCAGGCGGTCCTGCTCGCGCTGGAGGTCGTTCTTCTCGGTCTTGGCGTCCTCGAGTTCCTCCTTGCGCTCGGCGAGATCGGCCTTCAGTTCGTCGAACTCGGTGTCGACGGCTTCGATTTCGGCCTCGAGTTGCTGCTTTTCCTGCTCGCGCTCTTGAATCTCGGTCTTGATCGAGGCCTTCTCGAGTTTGTGTTCGCGCATCTCGTCCTCGAGGTCCTCGATCTCCTCCTGCTTGCGGTCGATCTGGACGAACGCTTCCCGGCGCTTTCCTTCGGCCTCCTCGATCTGCTCCTCGCTGGCCTCGATCTTGTCCTCGAGCCGCGAGATGTCGCCCTTGATCTCCTCGATCTCGCTTTTGATGCGCAGTTGCTCGTCCTCGCCCTTGCGCTCGATCTCGGCGTTTAGGTCCTCGAGGTCCTCCTGTAAGCGGACGACCTTGCCCTGCCGTTCGTCGAGTTCGCGCTGGAGATCCTCGAGCTCCTCGCCGAGGTCGTCGACGTTCTCCTCGGCGGCGGCGAGTTCCTCGCGTTTCTCCTCGAGTTCGCTGGCCTTCTTGTAGCCCTCGTACTCCTCCTTCTCGTCGCGGAGGCGCCGATAGCGGAGGGCCGTACGGCGCTCGTCCTCGAGTTGTGCGAGCCGGTCGCGCTTCTCCTCGATGCGGAGTTCGGCCTCGTCGATCCGTTCTTGAACGGTCTCGAGTTCCTCGAAGGCGTCCTCCTTCTTGGCGTCGAACTCCGCCACGCCGGCGATCTCGTCGATGATCTCCCGCCGGGCGTGGGGCGTCATGTTGATGATCTCGGTGACGTCGCCCTGCATGACGACGTTGTACCCCTCGGGCGTGACGCCGGCTTGGGCCAGCAGGTCCTGGATGTCCGAGAGGTTGACCGAGCGATCGTTCAAGTAGTAGTACGAGTAGTAGTTGTCCTCGGTTTCCTTGACCCGGCGGCGGATGCGGATCTCGTCGACGTCGCCGACGTCGTCGCTGCCGGCGGCGTTGACGACCTGCGAGCGGTCGAGGGTGCCGTCGCTGTTGTCGAGGACGACCTCCACGGTCGCCTCCCGGGGCCCGCTCGAGGACGAGCCGTCCTCGTGGCCGGGGTTGTAGATGAGGTCGGTTAGCTTCTCCGCGCGGATCCCGCGGGTGCGGGCGAGTCCGAGCGCGAAGAGAATCGAATCGATGATGTTGGACTTCCCGGAGCCGTTCGGGCCGGTGACGACCGTGAAATCCTCGTAGAACGGGATCTTTGTCTTCCGGCCGAAGCTCTTGAAGTTGTCCAGAACGACTGCCTTGATGTGCATTCCCTTCTCGAGACCTCCGTTCCGCGATGGTCAGCGCCGACGGCGAGAGACGGAGAGAGTCGGGGTCGCACGGACCCCGATTCGCCTGCCGTCGCTTCCCAGTGTGCAGTTACGCGATAATGATGTCGTCGGTACCTGAGTCTTCCGCTTCGTCGCCGGACAGGTCCTCGTCGGCGTCCGTTTCGGCGTCGACGTTGGCGGCGTCGGCGGCCTCGGCAACTTCGTCCGGTGCCGCTTCCGTCGTCGTTGCGGTATCGTCCGTCTTGGCCTCGTCGCTCCGTCGCTCGGGGACGCGCGTCGGCGTTTCGGCATCGAGCTCCGCCTCGAGGACGCGGATGCGCTCTTTCGCTTCGATGAGCTCGTCCGTGAGTCCCTCTACCGTCGACTCGAGTTCCGCGACCGTCGATTCGAGCTGCTCGACGCGGTTGTTCGACATATCCGCTAGGGCGACACCCTGAACCATAAACGTACGTCAGACAATGATACGTTCCCTGTCACGTGAACGCGACTCAATCGAGGGGTCGTTCCGAGTCACAGCGCGGATAGCTCGACGGACGGTGGGATTCGTCATTCCGTCGGGTTCGACCCCGCGTTTGATGGTTGGGTGTGATAAACACACAGTATTAGAACCATGCCCGAGAACACCGACACCGATGCCGGAACTGACGGCGACAGCGGTCTCGAGGCCGTCGACGAGATCGTCCACGAGCCCGATCCCGCGTTCGTCGAGTCGACCAACGTCTACGCGTTCATGCGGGAGTACGGGATCGACGACTACGACGAACTGATCGAGCGAACGACGACTGACCTCGAGGGGGTCGAGGAATCGGGGCTCGAGTGGTTCTGGGACGAGGTGGTCGACTATCTCGGAATCGAGTTCGACGAGGACTACGACAGGGTACGGGACGACAGCGACGGCCCGCAGTTCTCCGACTGGTACGTCGGCGGCGAGCTCAACGTCGCCCACAACGCCGTCGACCGACACGCCGCCGTCGACGAGGAGCGGCGCAACAAAGTCGCGACCATCTGGGAGGGCGAGGACGGCGAGGTCCGCGAGGTAACCTACCACGAACTCCACCGGCAGGCGAATCAGGTCGCGAACGCCCTCGAGGAGCGCGGGATCGACACGGGCGACACCGTCGGACTCTACATGCCGATGGTACCGGAGGTCGTCTCGATTCTCTACGGCTGTCTCAAGGTCGGCGCGATCGCGGTGCCGATCTTCTCCGGCTTCGGCGTGGACGCGGTCGCGACCCGCCTCGAGGACGCCGAGTGCTCGGTGCTGTTCACGGGCGACGGGTTCTACCGACGCGGGGATCCCGTCTTCCTCAAGTCGACGGCCGACAGGGCGATCGAACAGGCGGGCCGCGTCGAGCGCGCGATCGTCTTCGATCGATTGGGTTCCAGCGACCGGGCGAACGAACACGAAATTCCCTGGACCGACGACCGCGACGAGTGGTGGGGCGCGGCCGTCGACGCGCAAGACGACGCCTACGAGACGAAATCGCTGCCCTCGAGCCACGAGTCGATGCTCCTCTACTCGTCGGGGACGACCGGGAAGCCGAAGGGGATCGTCCAGACTCACGCGGGCGTGCAGGTTCAGTGTGCGAAGGAGGTCTACTTCGGGATGGACCTCAAGCCCGCGGATCGGTTCTTCTGGGTCTCGGACATCGGCTGGATGATGGGGCCGTGGACGCTGATCGGAACCCACACCTTCGGCGGCACGGTCTTCATGTACGAGGGCGCGCCCGACTACCCCGATCCCGACCGGTTCTGGTCGATGATCGACCGGCACAACCTGACGCAGTTCGGCATCTCTCCCACGGCGATCCGGGCGCTCCGCAAGCACGGGGACCAGTGGCTCGAGGACCACGACCTCTCCTCCCTTCGCGTACTGGGTTCGACGGGCGAGCCGTGGGATCCCGAATCCTGGCGCTGGTTCTACGAGAACGTGGGGAACGGCGAGTGCCCGATCATCAACATCTCCGGCGGCACGGAGATCTGTGGCTGTTTTCTGATGCCGATGCCGATCCAGTCGCTCAAACCCTGCACGCTCGGCGGGCCCGGGCTCGGAATGGACATCGATATCGTCGACGAGAACGGTGACTCCGTGGCCGACGAGCACGAGCGCGGCTACCTCGTCGCCCGCAGTTCCTGCCCCTCGATGACGAAGTCCCTGTGGTCCGGAGACGACCGCTATCTCGAGGAGTACTGGTCGACCTGGCCGGACCTGTGGGACCACGGCGATTGGGCCCAGCAGGACGAAGACGGGTTCTGGTTCCTCCACGGCCGGGCCGACGACGCCCTGAACGTCGCCGGGCGCAAGGTAGGGCCCGCCGAAGTCGAAGGCGCCTTGATCGACCACGACGCGGTCAACCAGGCCGCAGCGATCGGCGCACCGGACGAGACGACCGGAACGGCGGTCGTTACCTACGTCGTTCTCGAGGACGGCTACGGGGAAAGCGACGAGTTACGCGAGGAACTGCGCGAGCAGGTCGGTGCCGAGTTGGGCAAGCCGTTCCGCCCGCGCGAGGTGCTGTTCGTCGACGAATTCCCCAAAACCCAGTCGGGTAAAATCATCCGCCGAGCCATCGAAGCGACCTACGCGGGCGACGATCTGGGCGACCTGAGCAGCATCGAAAATCCGGAAGCGCTCGACGAACTCGAGGCGGCCCGATGACGGAGCGAGTTGGGTCGAGGCGGCCGCTCGTTCGCTTCTCCGGCGAGCCGGTGTCGGCAGTGCGACGTCGCTCCGCTCACTCGAGCCGGGAGCGCGACTGCGGATCGAGCACTTCGACCGGGTGCACCGCGTCTCGGGCGAGCAGGTCCCCTAACTGTTCTTCGCAGGACGTCCCGCTGGCGACGACGAGCCGCTCACGGGCCTCGGGCTCGGTGAACTGCTCTGCGAGGCGGTCGCCGACGTCCATACTCAGTTCGTAGTACTCGCGCTTGTAACCGAAACTGCCGGCCATGCCGCAACACTCGACGTCGCTTTCGATCACGTCGTACTCGAGTTCCTCCAGGACGGCGCGAGTGTACCGATCGAGGCCGAGCGTCCGCTGCTGGCAGTGGGAGTGGTAGGCGATCTCCGGTCCGCCGTCGCCGGTCCGGAGCCCCGTCCCGTCGGCCCCGTTCTCGAGCAGCCCGTAGACGTACTCGAGCACGTCGTAGCTTCTCTCCCGCAGCCGCTCGTATGACTGCTCGGGGAGTAGCTTCTCGTACTCGCTGCGGAACATCGCGAGGTCGCTGGGCTCGATCGCGACGACGTCCCGACCGGCGTCGACGTGTTCGGCCAGGGCGGCGTAGACGCGACTCGCCTTCTCGTCGGCCGTCTCGATCATCCCCTGCGAGAGCGGTGCGCGGCCGCTGCCTGGAACCGACGGGATCCGGACGTGAACGCCGAGGGACTCGAGGACGCGGACGGCTGCCTTTCCGCGCTCGACGTCGACGTAGTTCGTGTAGACGTCGGGGTAGAGGACGACCTCGCGGTCGGCGTCCCCAGCGGGGACGCGCGGCCCGCGGGCTTCGAACCAGTCGACGAGCGTCCGTCGCTCGAACTCGGGCAGTTCGCGCCGGCCGTCGATGCCGACGAGACGTTCCATGAGCGACCGAACGGGGCCGACGCTCGCCGTCCAGTTCGAGAGCGGCGCGGTCGCAGACCCGAGCTTCGCGAGCGTCTCGTAGTTGCCGAACAGCCGCTTTTGCAGGTCGAGGCCGGCCGGTTCCTCGTCGGGCGTGAGCCCCTCGACGAGGAACTCGAACCGCCCGTCGTCGCCCTCGCGGTTGATCCGGTCGCGGACGACGGTGTTGATCCACGGGATGTCGATCTTCACCGGACACGCCTCGACGCAACGCGAACAGCCCGTACAGAGGTCGTTGAACTCCGCGGCGCTGTCCTGACCGTGGACGCCGGCTTCCCAGCCGGTTGCGATGCCGCCGGTGTAAGTCTCGCCGCCGAAGGCGTGACCGCCGACCGACTGGAAGTTCGCGCACGTGTTGGCACAGGCCGAACACCGGATACAGTAGAGGGTTTCGCGGAGGTGTTCGTCCTCGCGCAGCGCCGTCCGGCCGTTGTCGATCAACACGAGGTGAAACTCGCGGTCGTCGTCGCGGTCGGCGAACGCGACGTCGGGGTCGTCGAAGTCGACGACGGGCGAGTCGACCGGCGGCGTTAGCAAGGAGATGTAGGAGGTAATATCCTGGCCGGTTCCCGATCGGCCGATCAGTTCGATGAACGGCGCGAGGTCCTCCACGGAGGGCACGATCTTCTCGACGCCCGCGACCGCGACGTGCGTGTCGGGAACGACGGCCGACTTCCGAGCGTTGCCCTCGCTCGTGACCAGCATGATCGAGCCCGAATCGGCCGTGATAAAGTTCGCACCGGTCATGCCGACGTCAGCGTCGGCGATCAGTTCGCCCAGCCGCTCGCGCGCGAACATCGTCAACTCCTCGGCGGTCTCGAGCGGTTCCTCGGGGTCGAACTGCGTGTTGAAGAGTCGGGCTATCTCCTCGCGGGACTTGTGGATCGCCGGCGCGACGATGTGGCTGGGCGCGTCGTCGGCGACCTGCAGCACCCACTCGCCGAGGTCGGTCTCGACGACATCGACGCCGTCGCGCTCGAGCGCCTCGTTGACTTCGAGTTCCTCGCTGGTCATCGACTTCGACTTCACCACTCGATCGGCCGATTTCTCGCTGGCAACCTCCCGAATGTAGCGATTGGCGTCGGCAGCGTCGTCGGCGAGGTAGACCGTCCCGCCGTTTTCCTCGACTGCCGCCCGGACTTCGTCGATCAGTTCGGGGAGGCGCTCGATCGCGTCCTCCTTGATCGCGCGGGCCTCCGTTTTCAGCGCCTCGTAGTCCTCGAGTTCGGCGACCGACTCGTACCGGCCCCGATTGAAGCCGAGCGTGTTCGCCTCGACGGCGTCGCCCTCGGTCTCGAGGAGGTGGCGAATTCGTTCGGCTTTCGCCTCGCGGTCGGCACTACTCATCCGTCTCACCCGCCGTTTCCGACTCGGTCCCTCGGAGAACGACGACGTGGACCTCCTTGGGCCCGTGTGCACCTTGCACGAGCGCGCCCATGTCGGCGGTTGCACTCGGTCCGGTCGCAACGATGGCGCTGCCCCCGTCGCGGAGGTGGGGACCCAGGCGATCGATCGCGGTTTGCATGTTCGGAACGATGTCCGCCAGGCGAACGACGGCGACGTGCAGATCCGGAAAGAGACTCACCTGTTCCGCTCCCTCGTCGGTCGCGGGCAGGACGACGCTTCCGTAGTCCGCGATCGCCATCGAGGCGGCCGTAATTCCCGTCTTCGCCGACTCGAGACTCGTGGGCGTCGGATCCTCGTCGACCCACTCGGGGAGCGAGACCGATTCGAACGGGAGCGGCGTTCCGATCGCGGGGTCGCGGGCGATCGACCGTAGCGTGCGATCGAACGCCGTCGGTTCGGCGTACGTGACCGGTACGTCGAGGTCCGCGAGCGCGGCTTCGAACCGCTCAGAGGCGACTCCTGTGTCGATACTCATAGAACGATGCTACCGTCGTGACCATATTATTGTTATGTTTGTTCACGTTGAACACACCATCACGCGCCGAAAGCTCGCCCTCCGACTCGCAACGACCTTCGGACGGCGGAGCGCGCTGGCTGATTTCAGTGCCGGCTCGAACCGGAGCGATCCGACCCGCAAGAATTCGTCTCGGCGTCGAAGCGTGTGAGTCGTGAGCGCGCGCCAACCACCGTAACCTCTACACACGAATGAAATACCCAGTTCGGACGACTGAATCACCTCTACACACGACTGAATCACCTCTACATTCGACTGCAACCTCTCTACAGACGTGTAAACAGGAATTGATGCACCGTCTTCAACCTGGTCGGCGGAGCGGTCGATTCTAAATTCGCCGCGAGAGCCCCGAAGAATACGACACCAGGGCATTGTTGGCGAATGGCACGAAGGTTGCGTGAAGCGATCAGTGTAGGGATCGTAATACCGACGTGAAAGGCACTGAAGAGGCCTTTCGAGGCGTTTCAGCGGAATTATTGCTCTGCGATAGAAGCGGCTTATTATACGTCGAATCTAGCCCACTGGACGGACTAACCGACTCGAACGATCGAAGATTATATATAATCGTTGTATGGTTCCCTCTCTCATGCCAGGTTCAATTCCACATGGCATCGACAGGGACCGCATATCACCGGCTTCCGTAGCGGGGTACAGAGGTGAGACCGATGGCTAGCGGGCTCGAGATCGCGGCCGCAGCGTTGCCGCTCGTTCTGGCTGGCGTCCTCCTCGTTGGGCTGCTCTGGCCCGCCACGCGGTCGATGCCGATCGCCTACGTCACTGCAGTGGCTGTCGGGCTCGGCATCTGGGGGATGCCGGTCGATTACGTGGCCGCAGCGTCGATCGTCGGCGCCATGACGGCGATACAGATCCTCTGGATCGTCTTCGGCGCGTTGCTCCTGCTATACACGCTGATGCAGGCCGGCGCGTTCGACCGCATCAACCAGGGGTTCGCAACGATCAGCGACGATCGACGAGTACAGATCATTCTGCTCGGACTCTTCCTCGCCGCGTTCATCGAGGGGGCAGCTGGCTTCGGCACTCCGGCGGCGGTCGTCGCCCCGCTCTTACTGGCCCTCGGCTTCCCGGCGCTTGCCGCGGTGATCGCCGGACTGATCGGTCACATACTCGCGGTCACGTACGGGGCCGTCGGGACGCCGATTATCATCGGGATCGAAAACCCGCTGGCCTCGGCTGAGGCGACGAATACGGCGATCACCAACGCCGGGTTTACCGTTCAGGAGTACTCCCTCGAGGTCGCTGTGTGGGCGGCGACTTACCACACGCTCATCGGCTTCGTGATGCCGCTTTTCGCGGTCGGCATGGTCGTTTACTTCTTCGGCGACACCGAAGAACGGAGCCTCGAGCCAATGTGGGAAGTCGCACCGCTGTGTCTGTTTTCGGGAATCGCGTTCGTCGTCCCGTACTGGCTGTCGGCACAGATCAGTGCGGAGTTCCCAAGCTTGGTGGGTGCGATGGTCGGCGGTGCGATCGTCGTCAGCACGCTCAAAGCAGGCTACTTCACGCCTGACGAAGAGTGGGACTTCCCGCCCCGCGAGGAGTGGCCCGACCACTGGGTCGGAACGATCGAACCCGGCCAGTCCAGTTCGCCAGACGTGACCAGCGGCACCGGCGACCCTGCGGCTGCGGACGGCGGCGTCAGCTCGGCCAACATGTCGCTGCTCCGTGCCTGGACGCCGTACATTCTGCTGGTCGTCTTGCTCGTCGTCACGCGAGTCGTCGATCCGCTTCCGTCCATCCTGCAGCAGTTCGGAACGCAGTGGACCAACATCCTCGGCACGGGACTCAGCGGCGGGATCGACTGGGTGTACGTCCCCGGCTTCTGGTTGGTGGTCTGTGCGCTGATCGCGATCCCCCTGTACGGGATGTCCGGACGGCAGGTCAAATCCGCCTTCGCGGAGACGGGGCAGAAACTCGTTTCACCGCTGATCGCGCTCGTGTTCGTCATCGCGATGGTCCAGGTGATGCTCCAGTCGGGCGCTCACGCGGAGAGCGCCGAGAGTATGATCTTCGTCCTCGCCCAGACGACTGCGGACATCGTCGGTCCGGCCTATCCGTTCATCTCCGCGCTCATCGGCGCGCTCGGCGCGGCGATGGCCGGCTCGAACACGGTGTCGAACATCACCTTCGGCGGCTTCCAGTTCGAGGCCGCCCAACAGCTCGGGCTGCCGACGCAGATCATCGTCGGCGCCCAGGCCGTCGGCGGCGCCATCGGCAACCTCGTGGCGATCCACAATGTCGTCGCCGCGCTCGCGACCGTCGGCCTCGTCGGTCAGGAAGGCCGCGTGATGCGGTTGAACCTGATCCCGCTGATCTACTACGCGACCGGGGTCGGGATCGTCGCGACGCTGTTCAGCTACGTCCTCTTCCCCGGCCTCTTCTAGGGCCGGGAAGGAGGGTTCCATTTCGACAACCGGAGATTCGACACAGGACGGGACGTCACGAATCAGATGAATACGGTGCTACTCGAGCGACGGACCGACGACGAACGGCTGGCCAGCGTCGCCATCGTCGACGGGCCCCGGCTACTCGAGGTCCCGGGCCCGGACGCGACGGTCGACGGACCCGAATTCGCGCTCGGCGAGCACGCCGCTCCCGAGGCGCGCGACGCGATCATCGCGGGCGGCACCGGCGACGGAGGCCGCGTCGGTTCTCGGTTCGTTCTCGCTCGAGGCGTATCGACTGGTCGTGACGAACGCCGGACGCGGACGACGCCGAACCCGTGAGCGACGAACTGTCGCCGCGCGGACCGGTTTCACCCGAGCGTCGGCGTGAACCGATCGGGCCCGAGGAAGTTCCAGATGTGGCCGCGCTCTTCCGGCGGGTCGACGCCCGGCAACTCCTTCAGCGCGGGCTGGATCGCGTTCCACCAGCCCTCGTCCGTTTCGAACTCCGCGGGGTGATCCGGGTAGACGTTCTCGAGGAAGTCGGACTTTCTGGCGCTCGGGTTTTCGATGAGGTACTCGTAGGACGCGAGGAGGGCCTCCCGGCGGGCCTCGAGCGTCGCACCCGTGCCGGGGAGGTCGACCGCAGCCATCGCTTCTCGGACCGCGGGCGGCGGGCTCTCCGTCTCGGATCGGGTCGCAGTCTGCTGATGTTCCAGATTCGGATCCGGGTCCGGGTCCGGATCGCCCTCGATCGGGACCCACCAGACCCGTCCGCGAGCGCCGACCTTGCGCGTCTCGAGCGTTCCGTCCTCGACGAGGGCGTTGAGTTTGTTGTGCGCGGTCCGCCGCGAGCAGTCCAGGTGGTCCATGACGTCGTCCGCCGTCAGCGGGCGGCCGAGATCCTCCCGGTCGTCGAACGCCTCGAGGGCGGCCGTCGCCGGGATTCGGTCCGCGTACTGACCCTGGCCGTTTCGCTCACGATCGTCGCTCATGCGAAAGACCTGCACACACGTCTGCATATGCCTTTGCATCTCGCCGAATACGGGTTAGCGACCGATCGGACGCGCCGATCGAGCGCGTTCGACGGTGCGAGTCGAGTGTCGCCGTCGGTACTCGCCGGACCCGACCGGCGACCATCGAGGGAGTCGCTCGCCGCGAGTGACCGCAGAGGCGTTCGCCGATCGTCCCGCGTTAGCCGAGCGAGAAGTCGTGCGAGACGTTCACTGGGTCCGGTAGCTATAAACGGTCGATCTTCCCATGATATATTATGACATGATTAACTCGCGACGGTACTCGTGCACGGGGAAGAGGTGGAGTCGATGGCTGAGTTGATCGCGGTCGCCCTCGCGGCGGTCCCGCTGATCGTCGTCAGCGTGCTCCTCGTCGGCTTCCTCTGGCCCGCCACGCGCGCGATGCCGATCGCTTGGCTCTCGGCGCTCGTCGTCGCCGCGTTCGGCTGGGGGATGCCCGTTAGATGGTTGGCCGCGGCGACCATCGAAGGGGTGTTGATCGCCGTCCAGATCCTCTTTATTGTCTTCGGGGCGCTCGTCCTGTTGTACACGATGCTTCGGGCGGGGGCGTTCGACGTACTCAACGCCGGATTCGCGCGAATCAGCGACGATCGTCGCGTCCAGATCGTCCTGATCGCGTTCTTCCTCTCGACGTTCATCGAGGGCGCGGCCGGCTTCGGGGCGCCGGCCGCGGTCGTTGCACCGCTGCTGCTCGGCCTGGGCTTCCCCGCGCTGGCCGCCGTCGTCGCCGCACTGATCGGCCACATCATCGCGGTTACCTACGGCGCAGTCGGGACGCCGATCATCGTGGGTATCAGGGAACCGATGGCGAACGTCTCCGGGATCGCGTCGGCGATCGAATCCGGCGGGCTGACGCCGAACGAGTTCGCGGTCAACGTCGCCGCGTGGGCCGCGACCTACCACCTGCTGGTCGGCTTCGTCATGCCGCTTTTCGTCGTCGGGATGGTCGTCTACTTCTTCGGCGACTCCGACGATCGATCGATCAGACCGGCGCTCGCGGTGTGGCCCCTCTGTCTGTTCGCCGGCCTGGCTTTCGTGGTTCCCTACTGGCTGTCCGCGTGGTTCATCAGCGCCGAATTCCCGGCGCTCGTGGGCTCGATGGTCGGTGCGGCGATCACGATCGCCGCGCTCCGCGCGGGATACTTCCTCCCCGACGAGGAGTGGACCTTTCCCGACCAGAGCGAGTGGCCCGACCACTGGACCGGATCGATCCAGCCGACGGACGCCAGGAGCGTCCTCGCCGGAACACACGATATCTCGCTCGCACGCGCCTGGTCTCCGTACCTCCTGCTGGTCGTGTTATTGATGTTCACCCGCCTCTTCGACCCGTTCCCGGCCCTGCTTCGCGGTGAGCAGGTGTCGCTTTTCGGGCGGCAAGTGTCGCTCGTGCTGGGAACGACCGCGACGGAGTTCGGCGAGTTCACCGTCGGCCTGTTCCTCTTCGAGTGGACGAACGTTCTCGGGACCGGTCTCGGAAGCGGCATCAACTTCGTTTCCGTCCCCGGCACCTGGCTGCTGGTGAGCGCGATCGTGGCGGTCAGCCTCTTCGATATGAATCGTCGGCAGATCGCGGAGGCGTGGGGCGGCGCGACCTCGAAGCTGATCTCGCCGCTGATCGCGCTGGTGTTCGTGCTCGCGATGGCGCAGGTGATGCTTCAATCGGGCTCGCACGCCGAAGGGACCGAGAGCATGATCGTCGTCCTCGGTACCGCGACGGCGAACGTGGTCGGGCCGGCTTACCCGATGGTCGCCGCGCTCATCGGCGCGCTCGGCGCCGCGCTCGTCGGATCGAACACCGTCTCGAACATCACGTTCGGCCCGTTCCAGTTCGTGGCGGCCCAGCGACTCGGCTTCTCGAAGGAACTGATCGTCGGCGCCCAGGCCGTCGGCGGCGCGATCGGCAATCTCGTGGCGATCCACAACGTCGTCGCCGCACTCGCGACCGTCGACCTCATCGGCGAGGAGGGGCGCGTGATCCGACTCAATCTGGTCCCGCTCGTCTACTACACCGTGTTCGTCGGCTTCTGGGCGCTCCTGTTTACCTACGTGCTCTTCCCGGAGGTGTTCTAATCCGATGACCGAGAACGCGACCGTACCGTCCGACGACTACAGACGAACTGCAGCGACACGTAGCAACCGATCCAACCGAACACATGGCAACTGATCCAACTGATTCCACCGATCCGATCGTGTCGGCCGATCGACCGACGACAGACCAGGACCCTGCACTCGATCCGCAGGCGAACTACGACTACCGCAGCGACGATATCGATCGGCCGGAGCTGGTCGCCGACCTCGAGCGGCGGATCGCCGGCGAGGTCCGCGCTGACTCGTACTCACGTCAGCTGTACGCGACCGACGCGAGCATCTACGAGGTGACGCCGATCGGGGTCGTCTTCCCGCGATCGACCGAGGACGTCGCCGCCGTCGTCGAGTACTGCGCCGAGCGGGGGATTCCGGTGCTACCCCGCGGCGGCGGAACGAGCCTCGCCGGCCAGACCGTCAACGAGGCCGTCGTCCTCGATTTCACGAGAGACATGGACGGCGTCGTCGACGTCGATCCAGACGCGCGGCGGGCGACCGCCCAGACGGGGATCTACCTCGAGTCGCTTAACGAGGCGCTGGCACCCCACGGACTGAAGTTCGCGCCCGATCCCGCCTGGGGGGACAAGAGCGCGCTCGGCGGCGCGATCGGCAACAACTCGACCGGCGCTCACTCCCTGCAGTACGGGAAGACCGACGCCTACGTCGAGGAGGTCGAGGTCGTCCTCGCGGACGGCACCGTCACGACCTTCGGCGAGGTCGCCGTCGACGACCTGCCCGAGCTCGCCGACGGCGACGACCTCGAGGCGGCGATCTACGCCGAGGTGGCTCGCATTTTAGAGGAGCGGGGCGACCTGATCGAGGAGACCTATCCCGACCTCAAGCGCAACGTCTCCGGCTACAACCTCGACTGGCTCGTCGAGGACGCTCGCGGTGCCGAGCGCGGGATCGGCGAACCCGACGCCGAGGGCGGCACCGTCAACCTCGCGAAACTGCTCTGTGGCAGCGAGGGGACCCTGGCGATCGTCACCGAGGCGACGGTGTCGCTCGAGCCGATCCCCGAGGAAAAGAGCATGGCCCTGCTGGCCTACGAGTCGGTACTCGACGCGATGGACGACGTCGAGCCGATCGTCGACCACGATCCCGCCGCGGTCGAGGTGATCGACGACGTGATGATCGACCTCGCCCGGAACACGCCCGAGTTCGCTCCCGTCACCGAGATGCTTCCGGACGGGACGGCCGCCGTGTTAGTCGTCGAGTTCTACGCCGACGACCTCGACGACGGCAAGCGGAAGGTCGCGAACCTGCTCGCCGATCGCTGCCCGACCGTCGATCCCGACGGCGAGGCCGACGACGAGACCGATCGAACGATCTCCGACGCCGACGAGCTCGCGTTCGACGCGATCGAGGCCTACGACGCGGACAGTCGGGCGAAGATCTGGAAGCTCCGCAAGTCCGGCCTGCCGATCCTCCTCTCGCGGACGACCGACGAGAAACACGTCGCGTTCATCGAGGACACCGGGATCCCGCCGGAAAACCTCCGGGCGTTCGTCGCGGACTTTCAGCGGGTCCTCGAGGATCACGACACCTACGCCAGCTTCTACGCCCACGCCGGCCCCGGCGTCCTCCACATTCGACCGCTCGTGAACACGAAGACGGAAGCGGGACTCGAAGCGATGGAATCGATCGCCGACGCCGTGACGGACCTCGTCGTCGAGTACGACGGCTCGGTCTCGGGCGAACACGGCGACGGTCGCGCGCGCACCCAGTGGAACCGCAAGCTGTACGGCGAGGAGATGTGGGAGACGTTCCAGGAGCTGAAAACGGCGTTCGACCCCGACTGGCTCCTGAACCCGGGACAGGTCGTCTTCCGCGACGACGATCCCACCGACATGACGGAGAACCACCGGTTCGGCCCCGACTACGCGTTCGACGCCGGATTCGATCCGCACCTCGAGTGGGACAACGACAACGGCTTCCAGGGGATGGCCGAGCTCTGTCACGGCTGTGGCGGCTGTCGGGGCGAGCAGTCCACGACGGGGGGCGTGATGTGTCCGACGTTCCGCGCCGAAGACGAGGAGATCCTCTCGACGCGAGGGCGAGCGAACGCCCTCAGACAGGCGATGAGCGGGAATCTCGATCCCGACGAACAGTTCAGCGACGAGTTCGTCGAGGAGGTACTGGATCTCTGTATCGGCTGCAAGGGCTGTAAGCACGACTGCCCGAGCGGGGTCGACATGGCCAAGATGAAGGCGGAACTCACCTACGAACACCACAAGCGAGCGGGCACCTCGCTACGGGACCGCATGTTCGCCAACTTCGAGACGCTCGCGAAGCTGGGGTCGGCGACCGCGCCGCTCTCGAACTGGGCGACCGCGATCCCCGGCAGCGGCCTCGTCGCCGAGAAACTGCTCGGCATCTCGCGGGAGCGAGACCTGCCGACGTTCCGGCGAAACACGTTCGCAAAGCGCGTCGCGGACCACCGGCCAGCCGTCCCGGCGGCGGACGCCGAACGGCGAGTCGTCCTCGTCCCGGACGTCTACACCAACCACGAGTACCCCGAGGCCGGCGAGGCAGCCCTCGAGGTGCTCGAGGCCGCGGGGGTCCACGTCGAGGTCGCGGAGCCGCGCGACGTGGGCCGCCCCGCCTACTCGAAAGGGCTGCTCGACGAGGCCGCCGAAAACGCACAGCAGACCGTCCACGACCTGCTGCCCTACGTCGAGGACGGGTACGACGTGGTCCTGCTCGAGCCGTCCGACGCCGTCATGATCCAGTCGGATTACCGCGACCTGTTCGACCACGAGCAGGTCGAGGCGGTCGCGGAGAACACCTACGGCGTCTGCGAGTACCTCGATACGTTCCGTCTCGACGAGACGCTCGCGTTCGACGCACCCGACACCCACCTCGCCTATCACGGCCACTGCCACCAGAAGGCCCACGCCAAGGACCACCACGCCGTCGGGGTCCTCCGACGGGCGGGGTACGCGGTCGATCCGCTCGACTCGACGTGCTGCGGGATGGCCGGTTCGTTCGGCTACGAAGCCGAGCACTACTCGATGAGCAAGGCGATCGGGGAGGTGCTGTACGAGCAGGTCGACGACAGCGAGGGCGACCGCGTCGTCGCCCCCGGCGCGTCCTGTCGGACGCAGCTCGGAGACCGGTCCGACGCGGCCGAGGAGCCGCCGACGCCGATCGAAGTCGTCGCCGAGGCGCTCGCGGAGTAACGCGGAGCGCGGACGCTCGGCGCGAGAGTGTCGGTGACCGTGACGTCCCCTCCACTCGAGTTGGTCACCGCCTGCGGCCGCGTCGTCCCGATCTCGAGCCACCTCGGGCGAACGCTCGAACTGTGGCACCGCGAACGGTAGCGTGATCAGTCCCGGATCGCCCGCGAGCGACGACCGCGGTGGCCTGCGCAGCACGAGAGTCCCGCGGCGCTCGAGAACCTGTTCGAGGCGGCCCGGTAGTCTGCGGAATTGAAACGGAAAATCGAAGCCGACCACGACCGCGGCGGCGTCGGGTCGCGGTCGGCTAGGAGCCGTGGAACCGCCTAGCGGCGACGAGACAGCCAGACGCCGCCGCCGATCGCCACCAGCGAGCCGACGACGCCGGGGCCGGGCAGGGAGTCGCCCGTTCCCTCGGCAGCCGTCCCGCCGTCGTCCGCCGGCTCGATCGCGGCCTCGTACCCCTCGAAGGAGGTGTTCGCGTCCCAGACCGCACGCTCGGCGGTCCGGTCGGCCGGTGTCGGATCGGACGCGGCGAGTTCGTACCCGTCCGGTAGCTCGAGGACGACCGGCCGATCGGCCGTGAATCCGCTGGCGAACGGCTCGGTCACGCGGAGGGTCCCGTCCGCCGTCGCCGCGAGGCCGCGCCAGTCGGCAGCCACGGAGACGACACCGCGGTCGCCCCCATCGACCGTCTCGAACGACGTGCGGACGTTTTCGACGGTCATCTCGCGCCCGGTTTCGGAAGCTGCCTCGGCGGCGATCGTCCGAAACCGCTGCTCGGTCCGCGCCTCGAGGCGGTCGCGCTTCGTTTCGTTCTCGCGCAGCGAGTCGAAGGCCGCTCGCTCGGCTTCGTCCGTCAGGTCGAACGCGACGCGGACGGTCACCGTCGCGTCGCCGTCGTCCTCGAGGGCGACGACGAATGCCTCGTCGGAGGCCGCCCGGTCGTCGCCCTGCTCGGCGCTTTGACCGGTACCGACGCCGGGGCTTGCGGCGGCGCCCCCGGTCGCGGCGACGGCGACGAGCGCGAGGGCGAGGAGCCACGCGGCGTACGTTCGCAGACGTCCCCGACCGCGATCAGTTCGTGGATTCGTCCGTTGTATCGGTCTCATTGTCGGTCTCGTCGTCTTCGTCGTCCTCGTCCGCGTCGTCTTCGTCGTCCGAATCGTCCCGTTCGTCACCATCCTCGCGGTCCGCGCCGTCCTCGGCACGGCGGTCGTCGTCCGCGAGATCGAGTTCGAGTTCGGCCTCGAGGTCGCCGTGGGTCACGTCGATCTCGAGTTCGTCCGCGCCGTCGGGGACCGCGAACGAGACGGTGCCGTCGTCGCCGGTGGTGCCGACGGACTCGTCGTTCGCGACGACGTCGGCTCCCGACACCGCACTGCCGTTGTGCGTCACCGTGACAGTCACGGTGCCGTTCTCGACGGTAGCGTCGGTCTCGAGCGCCCCGTCGTCGTCGCGGTCGGTCTCTCGTTCGTCGTCGTTCTCGCGCTCGCTTTCGTTTTCGCGTTCGTCTTCGTCCGCATCATCGTCATCCCGTTCGTCGATCTCCGGCGCTTCGGCGTCGTCAGCGTCGCCGGCGTCGGGCGCTTCGATCTCCTCCTCGAGTTCGAAGACGGTGCCCGTTTCGCCGTCGACGCTAATCTCGGCCTCGCCGGTCGCATTGCCGGTCAGGCTGAACTCGAACTCGTAGACGCCGTCGTCGGCGTCGCTCTCGCTTTCGTCGAGCGTCCAGTTGCCGTCGACGGCCGAGAGCGCGTCAGTTGCAGCCTCGCGTGCCTCGGACTGGGAGATGTCGAGGGAGCCGTCGCCGTCGCGCGGTCGCTCGAACTCGCGGCTCCGCTCGCCGTCCTCGGTTTCGGCTTCGATCGAGACGCCACCGCCGGTCTCGATCTCGATTTCGGCTTCGCCCTGCGCCTCGCCGGTGAACTGCCGGCGGAGCGCGTCGGTGCCCGTACTGGTCAGCTGGGCGACCGCGTCGCGCTGCTCGCGCAGTTCCGACGCGGACACGTTGGCCGCGTCGAGCGCGTCGGGCGAGACGTCGTCGGCTCGCTCGAGGAGCCGGTCGTAACTCGAGACGACGCCCTGTGCGCGGGCGTTCACCGACGCGAGCCGCTGGGCGTAGGTCGATTCGTCGATGTCGCCGGCCTCGTAGGCCGCGGTCGCCTCGTCGTACTCAGCCTGCAGCGTCGCGGATCGGTTCTCGAGGACCGCAGCACGGTCGGCGATCGCGGCCGCGCGGGCCTCGTCGTCGCTGTCGGTGCGTTCCAGCCGTTCCTCGAACGCCGCGTTTTCGAACTCCGTGCGCACCTCGTTGCTCGTCGCGGTGACGAGCGTCGAGAGCTGTGCGCCGGTCGTCACGGTGACGCTGTCGTTCGTCGTCGATTCGTTTTGGGTCTGGGTCGCCACACTGGCGCCGGTACCGGCACCGGCGCCGGCGACGACCGCCGGGCCGATGGCGCTCGTACAGAGCAGTACAGCCAGGGAGGCGATCAGTAGTCGTCGGATCATCGTCGCTTGCGCATCGACGGGACGTCCCCATAAACGGGGTCGATCATCGGGCCGATTTGCGGCGATTTGCACCGTTTGCGCGGATGCACGGGAGCCCGTTTGCACCGATTTGCATCGATTTTCTGTCTATTTTCTGCCCAGACAGTACGCTTATACGATAGCTCTCACAACAGCGGGGCACCCGTGAGAACCGTATTCGACTGCATCGTAACTGCACTATTTGTTGCTGTTCTTATACTATCGGCAGCGGTCGTTCCCGTCGGCGCGTCGACGGTGCCCGCCCAATCGGGTAGCGCGAGCGACGACACGTCCCTCATCGCAACGGCGGACCTCCCCGAAGCCGACGCGACGGTCACGCGGATCGAACTCGAGGCGAACGGGACCGCCCGCTGGTCGATCTCGGTTCGGACGCGCCTCACGAACGAGTCCGACGTCGAGGACTATCGGGCCTTTCAGGAGCAGTTTCGCGCCGACCGCGAGACCTACCGCGACCGGTTCGAGCAGCGGATGACCGGCGTCGTCTCGGGCGCGGCCGACGCGACCGGTCGGAACATGACCGCGTCGGCGTTTCGCGCGGAGACGTCGATCCAGGAACTGCCGCGGCGGTGGGGCGTCGTCACCTACTCGGTCACCTGGACGAACTTCGCCACGGTTGCGGACGACGCGGTCGTCGTCGGCGACGTGTTCGAGGGCGGCCTCTACCTCGGCGACGGCGACTACCTCGAGGTCGTGCCGCCCGCGGAGTACGAACCGACGGAGACGTCGCCGCCGCCGACCGAAACCGAAGGGCGGACGGTCGTCTGGACCGGGCCGGAGGAGTTCGCCGACCAGCAGCCGACGGTACGGTTCGAACCCGCGGAATCGGACGCGACGGCCGCCGACGAGACGACCGCCTCGAGCGGGTCGTTCTCCCCGCCGCTCGTCGGCGTCGCGTCGATCGCCGCCCTCGCGCTCGTCCTCGGCGGTATCGCCGTCGCCGTCGTCTCGGACCGCAAACCCGTCGCGCGGATCCGCGCGAGACTCTCAGGTGCGTTCTCCTCCGCGAGCGGGCCGGCCGACTCGGCGGACGGAGAAGCGACCGGGGCGGCAACCGGCGTCGCCGACGACGGTGCAAGTTCGGCCGACGGAGCGGACTCCGCCTCCCCGCCGGATCCCGAACTCCTCACCGACGAGGACCGCGTCCGGCGCCTGCTCGAGCGAAACGGCGGTCGAATACGCCAGGCCGAGATCGCCGACGAACTCGAGTGGTCGGCCTCGAAGACCTCGCGGGTCGTCTCGGCGATGGCCGACGAGGGAACTGTCGAGAAGCTCCGGATCGGCCGCGAGAACGTGATCGATCTGCTCGAGGACTCCGAGTAGGGCTCGACTCGCGTACCGGCGGTCGGCGATCGATTCGGCGGGACGCCGACTGTCGCGCTCCCGACCGCCCCGAATCGCCCGCCGAAAAAAGCGAGCGGACCAGTGCAGTCAGTCGTCACCCGCGGCCGTGTCGCCGCCGACCTCGAGGCCCTGCGTCGGATCGGCCCACGAGCCGCTGGTAAAGTCGATCGCGTCGTTCCAGTGAGCGACGACCGTCGTCACCGCGAGGTCGCCGGTCACGTTCGTCATCGTCCGCAGGCGGTCGAGGATCGGGTCGACGCCGGCGACGAAGCCGACCACCTCGAGCGGCAGCCCCAGTTGCGTCAACACCAAGGTCAGCATGATCAGCCCGGTCCCGGGGACGCCGCCGGCGCCGATACTCGCGAGGACGGCGATGAGGACGACCGTCACCTGCTCGACGATCGTCAACTGGACGCCCACGAGGTTCGCCGCGAAGATGGCCACGACGCCCTGGTACATCGCCGTGCCGTCCATGTTGATCGTCGCACCCAGCGGGAGCGAGAACCCGTAGACGCTCTCGTCGATCCGCAAGTTCTCGTCGGCGTTGGACATCGTCACCGGCAGGGTCCCGCTCGAGGAACGGATCGAGAGCGCGGTGACGATCGCGTCCTTCGAGCCCGCGAGGAAGGCGACGGGGGACTGCCGGGTCAGCGCCATAATCAGCCCGCCGAGGTAGACGAGCCCGATGTGGAGCAAGATCGCGACGGTCAACGCGGCGATCAGCACCGCGAAGGAGGCGATGGCGTCGGCGCCGGCCTCGCCGAAGACGGCCGCCATCAGCGCGAAGACGCCGATGACGCCGTACTCCATGATGCCCCAGACGAGCTTGAACAGCGCCTCCGTCCCCGCCTCGACGATGTTGAATATCGACTCGATTCCCGCCTGCACCGTCTCGTCGTCGCTCGACTCCTCGAGGTACAACAGCGCGAGTCCGAAGACGATCACGAAGAAGATCGTCGCGAGGACGTCGCCCTCCGCCATCGCGCCGATCGGGTTCTCGGGGACGATGCCGACCAGCACCTCGACGAAGTCCGGCGTCTCCTCGGGTTCGAACTGGACGTCTTCGGCCAACGTCAGGCCCGTTCCCGGGTTCACCAGGTTGGCCACCGCCAGTCCGATGAAGACCGCGATCGCGGACATCGCGGCGTACAGCGCGATCACCTGGCCGCCGATCCGGCCCAGTTGCGCCGGCGAGATGCGTCTGATCCCCATCAACAGGGTAAAGACCACGATGGGGATGACGATCATGGACAGCAGCCGGACGAAGATATCGCCCAGCGGCTGGAGCACCGTCGCGGGCTGTCCGACCACCAGCCCGACGATCGATCCGAGGACGAACGCTGCACCGATCCGGTAGACGATCGGTACCGACCGGTACCGTTGCCAGTACGATTGGCTGTTTTGTGTTGACATTCAGCACACCTCCAACTAACCCTTTCACAGCATCCGGCAAAAAGACCGGCGTCGTCCCGCAATCACCCCGAACGACTGGACGACCGTCAGTCCGGATCGTCCACCTATTTGTGCTGTCAATCATCTATGGGGTGTATGCCCTCTCGAAGACAGGTCCTCGCACTCGGCGGCGGGCTGAGCACGGTCGGACTGCCGGCTGTACGGCGCTTCGATCCGGCGGCAACTCCCTGACGCTGATTCTGCTGAACTTCGATTCCGAACCTCATACCCTAGCTGTCGAACTATCCCGTCCGAACGCCGACCGCTACTCCGAGGCCGTCGTGTTGCAAGAGCAGTACGACCTCGAGGCGCCGCCGGATGATCCCGATATCGTCGCGGGGAAACACCGGAAACCGGAGGTTCTCGAGAACGACCCGTATCACGTCAGGGTGCGTCTCGAGGACGCCCCCGCGATACACGGGACGTATCGGTACTATCCCGGGTGTCCGGACGACGAGGAGCCTGATTCGCTCTACATCGAAGTCCGGACCGAGTACGAGAGCGACGAGCGGTACATCCAGTTCACACAGGATCGCTGTAGCGGCAGTTCAGGCTGGTTCTAAGTAACGTACTATCCGCCGGTCGTCTCGCGACGGGACCTACGTCCGCAACCGCCGGCCGCCGTCGACCGCCAGTCGTTACGCTTTACCCCAACCAGCCCGAATCGGGGCCCAATGACTGCCCAGACCGTCCAGCAGGGCGACCTCGTGACCGTCATCGGGCTCGAGGTCCACGTCCAGCTGGAGACCGACACGAAGATCTTCTGTGGCTGTTCGACCGAGCCGACCGACGAGCCCAACGAGAACGTCTGCCCGGTCTGTCTCGGCCTACCGGGCGCGCTGCCCGTCCTCAACGAGGCCGCCGTCGAGGCCGCCGTCAAGATCGGCAAGGCCATCGACGCGGACATCCCCGAGGAGACCCGGTTCCACCGCAAGAACTACTACTACCCCGACCTGCCCAAGAACTTCCAGATCACCCAGTACGACGAGCCGATCTGCGCCGACGGCGAACTCGAGGTTTCCGTCGAGGGCACCCGCCGCTCGGTGACGATCGAACGGGCCCACTTAGAGGAGGACCCGGGGAGCCTCCAGCACGTCGGCGGCGGGATCGACACCGCCGACTACACGCTGGTCGACTACAACCGCGCCGGCACGCCGCTGATGGAGATCGTCACGGCGCCGGACTTCCGGAGTCCCTCCGAAGTGCGCGCGTTCCTCGCCGAACTCGAGGAAGTCCTCGAGTACCTGGGCGTCTTCAACGCCGAGCGCGACGGCAGCCTCCGTATCGACGCCAACCTCTCGATCATCCCCGAGGACGAAATCGACGGCGACGGCGTCGACGAGATCGGCGAGGACGCCCTCGCGGCTGCCAACCGCACCGAGGTCAAGAACATCTCGAGCCACAAGGGCGCTGAAAAGGCCCTCGCGTACGAGGAAACCCGACAGAAGAACGCGATCCAGCGCGGCCGCGCGGTCGAGCAGGAGACCCGCCACTGGGACGAATCGCGGGGCATCACGGTCTCGATGCGCTCGAAGGAAGAGGAGAAAGATTACCGGTACTTCGAGGAGGCCGACCTGCCGCCGCTTCGCGTCTCCCACTGGAAGGAAGAAATCGCCATTCCGGAACTGCCCTCCGCCCGCCGCGAGCGGTTCCAGGAGGAGTACGGTCTGAGCGAGGAGGCCGCCTCCAAGCTCACCTCGACCAAGCAGGTCGCGGACTTCTACGAGAACGTCGCACAGGAGTTCGACCCCGACCTCGCGGCGACGTGGGTCGCGGACAACCTGCTCGGCGAACTCAACTACCGCGACATGGAGATTACGGAGATCGAGGGCCGCCTCGAGGAGGTCACGCGGCTCGTCGAACTCGTCGCCGAAGACGAGATCACAGCCAAGAACGCCCGCGAGACGGTGCTGCGCTCGATGCTGGACGACGGCCGCACGCCGGACGAGGTCGTCAAGGAGGAAGGACTGGGCAAGACCGGCGAAGACGAGGTCCAGCAGGCAGTCGTCGAGGCGATCGATGAGAACCCCGGTGCCGTCGAGGACTACGAATCCGGCGACGACGGCGCGATCAACTTCCTCGTCGGCCAGGTCATGCAGAAGACCGGCGGCAGCGCCGACCCCGGCGACGTGAACCAGTTGCTCCGGGCCGAACTCGAGGGGTAACCGCCGCACCGACGTTCTATCGACCACCGGTAGCGTACCGGTAGGCGCTGTCTCGGTTGGACTTTTGCCGCGGACCACAAGACCGTAGTTTCGTTCGAGTAGTAGTAAGAACCATCAGTTGATACTGCGACTAGTCACCGACAGCGACATGCTCGACCGGATTCCAGTCGGCGAACTCTCGTTGCTGATCGCGCTCGTCGCCGCTCTGCCGTATCTGATCAAACTCTGCCTGTATTACGGCTGGCAGCCAGCGATCGACGTCTCGTACGATACCGTTCTGAAGATACGGAACGGCTCTAACGTCCGGGTTCATGCGACGACTGAATACCATCTCGACCCGCAGATCCACGAGCGAGCGGTTTCGGAACTGGCAACAAACCGACGCCGGGAGCCGCTGTTCGAGTCGGAGAAGCTGGTCATCGAGGACGAGGAATCCCGACTCGTCCCGGGGACGACGAACGGCATCCCGCTTACGCTCGAGCCGGACACCTCGCTCCGGCTCCGCCTCTATCCACGCGTGCATCTGTCTGAATTCGGACTGCCGCGGTTCTACGGCGACGTCGAACTTCGACCGCTCGAGTACACGATCGAGGCCACGCACTCGCGGGACGACGAGGACGGCACAGCGCGGCGATCCGAGGACGTCATCGAGTCCGGACCGCAGTAGCAGCGGTCGCGGCGAAAGGCCCGAAATCCGGACGGTTCGTTCCGCGACCCGTCGAATTATGGCCGTTCGGCGAATGGTGTCCCGATATGGACAGGATCACGCTGGACAACGAGGAGTTCGAGGGGCGCAATAACGCGTACGTCCTCGCCGACGAGAGCGCCGCCGGGGATGACGACCTCGCGCTCGTCGATACCGGCATCGCGACCACGGACGCGCGAACGCAACTCCGCGAGGGGCTCGCCGAGCGCGGCTACGACTTTACGGACGTCGACGCGGTCGTTCTGACGCACTTCCACCCGGACCACGCGGGACTGGCCGGCGAGATTCAGGCCGCCGGGGACGCGACCGTCTACGTCCACGAAGCCGACGCCCCGCTGGTCGAACAGGAGCCGGACGCCGTCGAGGACTTCGAACGACGCCGCCGCGAGTCACTCGAGCGGTGGGGCGTCCCTGACGAGCCCCGCGACGAACTGCTGGGATTCCTCGCGGCCGCGGACGGTATCACGGGTGAGCCGGCCGACGTGACGCCGATCGAAGACGGCGACGTGCTCGAAGTCGGCGGCCATCGCCTCGAGACGATCCACGCGCCCGGACACGCGGCGGGACTGTGTTGTTTCGAACCGCTCGAGGGCGAGGGTGACGACGCCACCGAGGCGTTCGTCGGCGACGCCGTCCTCCCCGTCTACACGCCCAACGTCGGCGGCGCGGACGTCCGCGTCGAGCGCCCCCTCGAGAAGTACCTCGCAACCCTTCGGCGGATCGCCGACCGCAACTACGACCGTGTCTGGCCCGGCCACCGGGATCCGATCGAGGACCCGACCGACCGCGCGCTGACGATCGCCGCTCACCACCGCGAGCGGACCGAAAACGTCCTCGAGGTTCTTCGGGAGCACGGACAGGCCGACCCGTGGACCGTCAGCGCTCACCTGTTCGGCGACCTCGCGGGTATTCACATCCTCCACGGCCCCGGCGAGGCCTACGCGCACCTCGATCACCTCCGCCACGAGGGCGTCGTCGCGCTCGAGGACGGCGAGTACCGGCTGGTGGAACCAGATCGAGCGTTCGATCTCGACGATCTCGTCCCCGTACCCGTGCCCGATTCCGAAACGACGAGCGACGTGTAGCCCGGTAGGAACGACCGTATCGACGGTCGTACCACAACTGTTGTATTCGTTCAGGCCGAACTAGTTACCAGTATGGCTGATCGTAGCGAGGGGACGGTCGACCGACGGACGCTGCTTCGGGGCCTGGGTGCCGGCTCGATCGTCACTCTCGCGGGGTGTGCCGCGGGTGACGACGGCAACGGGGGAAGCAGCGAGGATGGCAACGGTGACGACGAATCGATCGAGCCCAAACCGGTCGACGTCGACGAAAGCGCAACCTGGCGCACGGCGACGCTCGAGGACGTGCTGACCGGCGAGGAGTTCGCGATCGAGGAGTTCGACCGGCCGGCGGTGGTGCACACGTTCGCGGTCGGCTGCGCAGTGTGTCACAGCCAGCACAGGCAGTTCGTCGACCTACAGGCGAGCGAGACGGACGTCGCCCTCGTCGATCTCACGATCGATCCGGACTACCCTCCCGAGCGGGTCAGCGAGCACGCGACGGACGAGGGCTTCGACTGGCGGTTCAGCGTCTCGCCGGAGGACGTCACGAGTAGCCTCGTCGACGACTTCGGGCAGGAGGTCACCGTCAGCGCCTCCTCGCCGCTCGTCCTCGTCTACCCCGACGGCGACACGTACCGCCTCGAGAAAATTGTAGACGCGGGGCCGCTCGCGTCGGTTATCGAGGAGTACCGGTGATCGGGCGTCCCTCGGCTTCGTTTTCTCTCGCCAACCGCCGTCGTCACCGAATCCGGGGCGCGGTCGACGGCAGCACCCACACCGAACTCGTCCGACAGACTGCACTCGCGCCACAGCCACGATGACGGTCCCACCCACCGCCGCCGCGCTACTCGAGTTCTTCCTGCTGGGTCTCGCGACGCCGCTGACCGCGACCTGCGTCGTGCCGCTGTATCCGAGCTTCATCGCGTATTTGGCGTCCGTCGGCGGACAGGACGAGAGCGGCGGTGCGGACGGCGCGGACGGTCCGTCGGCCATCCTGCTCGGCCTGCTGGTGGTCGCGGGTGTGCTCGCGTTCATGGTCGCCCTCGGCGTGGTATGGACGACCGTCCTGCAGCGATCGATCTCGGACGCCGTCACCGCCCTCTCGCCGCTGGCGTTCGCCGTCCTGGCCGTCGTCGGCGCCGTCCTCCTCGTCGCGCCGAACGGCTTCGCCCGTTTGCCGACGATCGAACCACCCCACAGTCGGTATCCGACGCTGTCGGCGTTCGCCTACGGCTTCTTCTTCGGAACGATCGTTATCCCCTGTAATCCCGGCCTGATCGCGCTCTTTCTCGGCCGCTCGACCGTCGCTTTCCCCGCCTTCGATTCGCAACTCGAGGTCCTGTTGGGGTTCCTCGCGTTCGGTCTGGGGATCGGGACGCCGCTGCTGGCGCTCGCGGTCGTCTCCCAATCTGCCGGCCGGCGCGCGACGCGGACCTTGGCGCGGTACAGCGGCGCGATCAACCGCCTCGTGGGAGTCGTGCTAGTTGCGGTCTCGCTGTACTATCTGATCGTCGTCTTCGAGGTCGTCCCGGTGCTGAACTAGCTCGGACGGTCTACAGCGACCGCAGTCGCTCGAGGTCCTCCCCGTCGTGCCCGCAGATCACGGCGGCGTCTCGTCGGCGCTCGAGGTCCTTGAGGAATCGCAGGCTCTCGAGCCAGTGGCGCTTGCTCCAGAGGAGGCCGCCGCCCATCGGGTGCTCGTCGTGGTAGTTCGCGCGGACGTAGGCCTGGTCGCCGGCGAGAACGACGGTGCCGGCGCTCTCGAGTTCGAGGACGACGCCGAGCAGCCCCGGCGTGTGGCCGGGCAGGTGGACGAACTCCACCCCTTCGAAAGCGTACT
The DNA here is from genome assembly GCF_003610195.1 of Halopiger aswanensis. Taxonomy (NCBI): domain Archaea; kingdom Methanobacteriati; phylum Methanobacteriota; class Halobacteria; order Halobacteriales; family Natrialbaceae; genus Halopiger; species Halopiger aswanensis. Next base: position 834,564 of record NZ_RAPO01000002.1, read on the forward strand.
CGCGGTCGCCGTGGACGATTTCCCACTCGAGGTCGCGGTCGAAGTCGCCGGCGAGGTAGGCGACGTCGCCCTGGTCGGTCTTGGCGCTGTAGTACGCGTGCTTCAGTTCGCGCTCGTGGACGTAGATCGGCGTCTCCGTTCCCTCGAAGGCGTACAGCCCGCCCGCGTGATCGAGGTGGAGGTGCGTCTGGATCACGTAGTCGATGTCGCCCACGTCGTAGCCCGCGTCGTCGAGGTCGTCCTCGAGCGGTCGCAGGCCGGTGTGTTCGAAGGCGGCGTACAGGTCGTCGGGCCAGTGACCCGCGTCGGCGTCGGGGTGGGACCCGGTATCCCAGAGGATCGTCCCCTCGGGGTGGTCGATCACGACGTTGTAGACCGGTTCCTCGATCAGTTCGGTCTCGGGGTTCGGATCGTCGGCCGTCCCGAGCCGCGCGCCCTCGAGAAGGTTGTTCACGTCGGCGGTGATCGTCCCGCGCTGGATCGGCGTGAGGGTAGCCTCGACCATGCTCTCGAGAACGGGCGGCCGACAGTTAGGCGTGACTGACGCGCCATCGTCCCTTTTCCGCGGGCTGGCAATGCCGGCCGTACCGATACCCATCGTCGCGTCGACACGTCGACATGGTCAAGTTCTCCACGATCGTGATCCTCGTCGGGATCGGCCTGCTGTTCGTCCCGATTCCGCCGATCGCAACGGTGCTCGGAATCATCGTCATTCTCGTCGGAATCGCTCTCAGGGTACTCTTCGACGTCTAAGGCGGCAAAAAGACCGCGATTCGCGACTCGAGCCGTCGCAGGTTCGAGACGGCGCCTCCCAGTGGTCGGGAAGCCGGGTTCGTTACTCGGCGGTACCCGCGAAACTCGGGCTCAGTATCGGTCGTGTCGGTATCGGTGTCGGCGCACAATTCCATCGCTTCGAGCGGTGTCACGGCCTGCCGACTACGGAGTGCTGAACAGAGCGCACGGAGAGGAGCAACTCGAAGCTGGAAGTGAGAAGTGACAGTAGATCTATTAGTTGGGGTGTGTTCGGGGATACCATGGACGCAGGCATGGACGGGAGCGAAGCGGATAGCGAACTGGTCAATAACACCATTGAACTCGAGGAGGATCCGTCGGATTCCGGAGCTGCAGTTCTCGAGTCGATGGGATACGTCGATAGTGACGCCGGAACGCCAAGGACGGACGACCACTTCACCGGTTCGAAGACGTCGATTCTCAAGTCAATCGTGATTTTAGCGGTCGCAGCCGTCTTCGTGTCCAGTCTGCTGTACTACGTCGTCTCGAGCATACTGGTAGTGATTAGCATATAGCAGGAGTGAGCAGTTCGATGTGGGAGAGCTACACACGTACAGAGCACCGGAGTCAGTTTCGCTCGGCGTTCTAACTGAAAAATGCGCTCCGATCCTTGTTACGAGGACGGATCGGCGAGCATCTCCGGCTCGTCGAGATATTCTTGAATTCCCTCGGCCGCGCGGAAGGCCAGCGCCCCGACCGTGCCGGTCGGGTTGTAGCCGCTGTTGTGCGCGAACGCCGACGCGCCGGGGATGAAGAGGTTCGACGCGTCCCAGCACTGCAGGTAGTTGTTCACGACCGACTCCTCGGGGTCGGCACCCATGACCGCGCCGCCGGTGTTGTGCGTCGACTGATAGGGCGTGATGTCGAAACTGCCGTCGAGGCTCGTACTTGCGTCGACCTGGTCGGCGCCCATCTCCTGCATGAGTTCCTCGAGTTGCGGACCGATGTGTTCGACGAGGTTGCGGTCCTGCTCGCGCCAGTCGAAGGTCATCCGCAGCAGGGGCTGGCCGTACTGGTCGGTGTAGTTGGGGTCGAGGTCGAGGTAGTTCTCGCGGAACGGCAGGACGGCTCCCTGCGCCGAGACCGTCACCGAACTGTGGTAGTACTCGAGGCTCTGCTCCTTGAACTCCGAGCCCCACGCCGGCGTGTCCTCGGGGATGGGGTTGTTGGCGATCGGTCGGTCGCCGGTCTGGTTCAGCGCGACGTTACCGCCGTGGAGGAAGTCCAGGTCGGAGTGGTCGAAGTTGTCGCCGTTCAGGTCGTCGAAGGAGGCCCCGAGCGCGCCGGCGCCCATGTAGAGGTTCCACTCCTCGTCGTCGAAGAAGCCGGTCGCGCTGGCCTGGAAGTTCTGGTAACAGTAGTTCTTTCCGACGGTTCCCTCGCCCGTCTCGGGGTCGTAGGGCTCGCCGATGTCCGACAGCAGGAGGAGCCGAACGTTGTTCAGCACGTACGCGGTCAGCGCGACGACGTCGGCCGGCTGTTCGTACACCTCGTCGGTACGTCGATCCACGTAGCGGACGCCCTCGACCTGCTCCTCGTCCTCGTCGTACAGCAACTCGACGACGTCCGAGTGGGTCCGCAGTTCGAAGTTGCCCGTCTCCTGTGCGGCGGGCAGGACGGTCGTGATCGGCGAGGCCTTCGCGCCCCACTCGCAGCCGAACCGCTCGCAGTAGCCGCAGTACTGACACTGGCCCTGCTGGACGCCGTCCGGATTGGTGTACTGCTCGGTCAGGTTCGCGGACGGGGCCTGAAACGGTTCGTACCCCATGTCGTCGGCCGTCTCCTTGAACAGTTCCAGCACCGGCGAGTCCACCATCGGCGGCAGCGGGTAGTCCCGCGAGCGCGGCCCTTCGTAGGGGTTGCCGTCGTCCTGAATCTCGCCCTCGATGTTCCCCGCCGCGCCCGCGATGCCGGCGGTGTACTCGAACGTGTCGTAGTAGGGCTCGAGTTCCTCGTAGCTGATCCCCCAGTCCTGCAGTTGCATGTTCTCGGGAATCTTCTCCTCGCCGTACTCGTCGATCGTCCGCGACTCGATTTCGAAGTCGTAGGGGAGGAAGCGCCACGTTTGGCCGTTCCAGTGGACGCCCGCGCCGCCCTCGCCCGAGCCGGGGAGGAACGCGCCGTAGCGCCGCATCGGGAGGGCGGGTTCGTCGACGTTGTTGCGGAAGGTGATCGTCTCCTTCGAGAGGTCCTGCATCAGCTTGTACCGCAGCGCGTAGCCGAGCTCGTCGTGGACCGTGAAGAAGTCTTCCGTCTCCCGCTCGCCGCCGCGCTCGAGGCTCACGACCTGATAGTCGTTCTGCGCGAGTTCCTTCGCCACGATGCCGCCGGTCCAGCCCGCACCGACGGTGACGACGTCGACCGGCTCGAGTTCTTGCACCATCACCGATCACCTCCCTCGTCCGCGAGGGTGTCGTCGAGATCGCCGTCGCCCTCGCCGTCAGCGTCCGCGTCACCGTCCAAGCTCGCTCGGGTAATCCCATCCTCTTCCTCGTCGATCGCGTCGGTCTCGCCGCGTGCGGCCGCCTCGTCGACGATGTTCGGATAGTCCGCCTCCGCGGCGTCGTGGACGTGGGCGTGGCCCTCCTCGCTCTGTGCGTTCGCCGGTTCGTCGTTCTCGCCGTCGATGCCGAGCGACTCGACGTCGTCCGCGAGTTTGCGGTAGTCGCCCTCCTCGAGTTCGACGTACTCGTCCTCCTCGATCATCTCGCGGTAGCTGCCCAGCGCGCCGGGCGTCCCGGGGAACCCCTTGAGCCGCCAGCCGACCATCTCGCGGTTGCCGCCGTACATCGGGTCGCTGAACATCCCCTCGAGGGTGTTCTGCCGAACCAGCAGGAAGAACCCGTCCGGATCGATGTCGCTGTCCTCGAACGTCTCCACCTCGCCCTCCTCGAGGGCTTCGATGACCTCGTCTTGCTGTTCGTCCTCGAGTCCGGTGAACGAGTCGGCGTCGTACTCGGCCTGGACGTACTCCTCGACGGCGTGGATGCCCTGGTCGTAGGCCTCGTTGGGCGTCAGGGCGTACTGCCAGCCCTGCGTCTCGGACGGATTCGTCTCCGCCCAGGGCACTCTCGGGCTCTCGTCGATGTCCGCGGGTTCTTCCGCATCCTCCTCGAACGGATCGGTCGGATCCTTGCCGGCGAAGGGACCCTGCATGTACCACCGCTCGCCGCGGCCCCACGCCGAGTTCATCTGGCCGTCGATGAAGTAGACGACGCCGGCCTCGGGCGCACCCGGTCCGTTATCGTCCGAGGGGTAGATCCGCGCCGTCATGTCGTGGACGACCCGCGCCTGGCGAATGGTGAAGTACTCGAGGCCCTGCTCCTCGACCTCGACTTCGTCCATCTCCTGTAGCCGCGCAACGTCGAAGTCCTCCGCGTTAAAGGATCCCTGTGCCGGTGCAGCGATACCGAAGACGGCCAACCCGCCGCCGGTTCGCATCAGCCGCCGTCGTGAGACATCGCGCGTGAAGTCGAATCGCGGTTCGTCACCGTCTGGCGTGTCACCATCGGGCATGGGCTTCGGATGGCGAGAAGTCCGTTAGTGCGTCCCCCTGCAGAGGACTGGGGTATTTACGAACCGAACAACTTCCGGAGAAAATGGGATCGAGCGACGGGGCTGCTGTGGGCCGTCACAGTCGAACCGGATATAGTGTTCCTTGCACTGTTAGGTCACCGGTTTTACTCGTCGCTGACCGATTTCCGCGTATGCAGTCGACACCGCAGGTACTCGTCGTCGGCGGAGGGCTCGCCGGCCTCGTCGCAGCCCGGCATCTCGCCGCCGGCGGCGTCGACGTCACGGTGCTCGAGCGCGAGGAAACGGTCGGCGGCCGCGTTCGGACCACCGAACGCGACGGCTACCGATTCGATCGGGGGTTTCAGGTGCTGTTCACCGCCTACCCCGCCGTAAAGCGGGAACTGGACCTCGAGACGCTCGACCTGCGCCGGTTCGCGCCGGGGGCGACGATCGCCCGACCGAACCACCGGTCGACGCTGGCCGATCCGCGACGGGAACCCCGGACGTTGCCGGCGACACTGTTCAATCCGGATGTTTCGACGGGTGACAAACTCCGCGCACTCGCACTCTGGTGGGACCTGCGCAACGAGGATCCGGCAGCGATCTTCGACGGCGATGACGACGCGTCGATCGCCCAGTATCTCCGCGACCGGGGTTTCTCCGACCGGTTTCTCGAGAACTTCGTGGGGCCGTTCTACGGCGGGATCACGCTCGACCGGTCGCTGTCGACCTCGAAGCGCGTCTTCGAGTACACCTTCCGCACGCTCGCGGCGGGCGCGACCGCCGTCCCGGCGGCGGGGATGGGCGCGATCCCGGCGCAACTCGCCGACCGGGCTCGAGAAGCCGGCGCGACGATCGAAACCGGGGTGGCGGTCGAGTCGGTTGCAGCTACGTCGGACGCCCCTTCGAGCGACACACCGGCGAGTACGGACCGGGGCGCGACCGTGGACACTGCCGGCGCCGACGCCCTCGAGGCCGACGCCGTCGTCGTCGCGACCGATCCGCCGACCGCCCGCGAGTTGACGGGCGTCGACGCGATTCCGACGGACGCGCGGGCGTGCGTGACCCAGTACTACCGCCTGTCCGGCGAGGCGGCGATCGGCGCCGACCGCCGCCTCCTGTTGAACGCCGGCGAGGAGGGGCCGAACCACGTCGTTCCCCACAGCGCGGTCGCCCCCGAGTACGCGCCCGCCGGCCAGACGCTGCTGAGCGCGACCTACCTCGGGGAGCGCGAGGAAAGCGACGCGGAACTGGCCGCCCGAACTCGAGAGACGCTCGAGTCGTGGTTCCCCGAGCGCGTTTTCGACGACTTCGAACGCCTCCACACTGACCGGATCGAGTTCGCGCAGTTCGACCAGCCGCCGGGGATCCACGTGGGGCTGCCGGACGCCCGCGATCCGGTCGGGCCGGTCTACCTGGCCGGCGACTACACGCAGTGGTCCTCGATCCAGGGCGCGATGGACAGCGGCCGCGAGGCGGCAAAGGCGGTGCTCGAGGATCTGTCTGGGTGATCTTGCGTCTCGAAAGTCGACTGCGGAATCGGCGGCGAAAGCCCTACAGCAGCCGCCGACACTGCCCGAGCGGCGGGAACCACAGCGATTCCTCACGCTCGCCGTCCCAGACGGCCGGGTAGAAGGCGTCCGCGTCGGCGACAAGCGGCGACTGGAAGTCTCGAGCGCGCATGCCGTTGACGGTGGCGCCGCCGGCGAGTCGGGTGAACGCGGGGAGGACGAGTACGTCCGCAGGGTCGCCCGTGCCGGTGTCGGACTCGTAGACGCCAGGACCGTAGAGGAAACACGGCCGTTTGCGTCCCTCGATCGACAGCGCGGGGTGGTCGTGGCCGACGACGTACCGTTTCGCGTCGGCGGTCGGGCGCTCGTGGCCGTGACAGACGATCGTCTCGCCGTCCGCGAGTCGGTACTCGTCGACGACCGCGCCGTCGAACGCCTCGACTTCCGCGAGCATCGTATCGTGGTTGCCCGGCGTCACCACGAAATCGGCATCGGCTGCGGCGACCGCCGACTCGAGGGCGGATAGGTCTTGCGCGACGCCGTGAGGAATTCGATCGAACGAGTGCAGGAGGTCGCCGGCGACGACGACCGTTCCCGCACCGGTCCGCTCGAGCAGGGCGGCCAGTCGCTCCCGGACGTCGGCGCCGTCGTCGATCGGCGCGTCGACGCTCGAGGCCGCGGCGCGACCGAGGTGGAGATCGGCGACGAGCAGTGCGTCGGCGTCGGGAAGGTAGGCGGCGCGCTCGAGCGGCGAGACGGGAACGTCGACATCGACGTCGACGCCGCCGTCGGTGACGATGGCGGCGTCAGCGTCGGGTTCGCTGAGGGGAGTGTCGGAGCAGTTCACGGATGCTGGTCGAGTTGACGATAGTAACGGACGCGGACGGTATCAGTCGTCGGGTTGCCGGCCGCCGTCGGCGCGAACCTCGTCCACGCCGAGCGCGTCGAAGAGGTCGTAGTCGTTGCCCGTGAGGACGAACAGGACATCCTCGAGCGGCGCGAGCACCTCGGGGACGATCTTGACGACGAGGTAGGTGATCCCGATCAGCGCGAAGACCGACAGCGTCTGGGCGATGTAGTTGTGCGAGACGAGGAAGGAGACCCGACTGGGTTCGGCGCCGAGGTAGGTCGTCATCAGAGAGACGAGCCAGTCCTGCTGGAACCAACCGAGCGGCGACGCGAGGCCGATGAAGACGTTCCGAATCAGGTTGAGGAACCAGATGACGCCGATCGCCAGCGCGAAGGCCGACAGTTTCCGCTTGAGCGGGGCCGAGACGGCGGCGATCAGTCCGCCGAAGATGGCCATGCTCCCGAGACCGGTACAGGAGAGCACGATGTAGGTCGTCCGCCCCGTCGCCGTCTCGTTCGGGTCGAAGTCGAACCGGCTCAGATAGCCGTTTGCGCCCTCGCTGAGGCCGGGACTGTGGCCGAGTAGTTCCATCCCGAAGTGCGTCTGGGCCGCGGTCGTCTCGATCAGCCACTCGCGGACGAACGGAATCGTCTCCGCGGGTAGGTAGATCAGTCCCATGAACGCCACCGCCTTCGTCAGGAGGAACAGCGATCGGCGGTCCTGTAGCATGAGATAGCCGGTGTAGGCACAGAGCGGGAGGGCGGCAAGCGACAGCAGCGTCTCGAGGGGGCTCTGCATCTCGTAGTAGAAGTACGGGACCATCGTCAGCCAGAAGGTCCCGAACGCGAGCCACCCGCCCGCAGCGGTCAGCCGCGCCGGGCGGTCCGCGCCGCGCCATTTGAGGAGCAGCGCCGCGAAGAACGCGCCGATTGCGATCCAGACGATCGCGTCCGACAGCCCGCCGCCGGTGCTCGAAGCGAGCGGCACGGGTGCTGTGGACGCGAGGCCGGCGACCGAAACCGAACCGCTCCCGATCGCCGCGGATAGGGTCGGCATATTCAGGCCGAACCGAAGGACTCTCGCGCTATCAACTTGACGCCTCGCAGACGACCGGCGGCGACGAAACAGTTAAATAGATACTGGTGCTTGGTAACATCACACATGGCCTTCAGTGAACTGTCCGCAGGTGAGCCCTTGGGCCGCCACCTGACGGTACGCCGCGTCGAATCCGTCGAGTCAACCGCGACCGTCCGTCACGTCGATCAACTCGAGACGGACGAGTTACAGGCGTTCTACGACCTGCTCGAGGACGGACAGCCGCTGCCAGCCGAAGAGACAGCCCTCGAAGCCGGCGATATCGTCGTCTTCACCGACTATTTCCGCGTCGAAGCGATCTGAAGGCCACTCGGTGCGGCGAGCGGAAGCGACCGATCCCGGTCAACTGGAAGTATCGAAGCCGTTTTCCCCAGCGGGACCGTTCTGCCCGGTATGAACGGCGATACGGACATGACCCTGGCGTTCGAACTCGAGGCGCTGAAGGAACTCGCCTCGCCCGAGAGCGTCTTCGAGGACGCCAGAGGCTGGACCGAGTACATCGGCGTCGTCTCCGAGAAACCGACCTACGTCGTCACGAACTTCACCCGGAAGAACCGCATCCGGCAGGACTTCTTCTCCGGCCCCCGCGGCAAGGCCGAGAGCCTCGACGGCGTCAAGGACCAGTTCGATACGGAACGGTACGTCTACATCGGCGCCAGCGACGAGGACGAGAAGTTAGCCGGCCGCGTCGGCTGGGAGTATCTCGACGTCGAGGAGGCCGCCGAGGCGGCCGACTGGGTCCTCGCGACCAGCGTCGAGGACGAGGAAGACGACGCCGAACCGGTCCGGGACGACTGGCCCTGAATCGACGGCCGCTTTTCTATCCACAGCATCGCGGCGCCGACGCCGCCGCCTCGAGTCCTCGAGCGCCGACACTTATGTACGATCTCCCCTAGACGTTCGGTATGGAAACTCGTCCCCTCGGCGACACCGGACACGAGAGCACCGTCGCGACGTTCGGCGCGATCGCGCTCAACTGGCTCGAGCAGGCGGGCGCGAATCAGATGGTCGAGCAGGTCCTCGACTACGGCGTCAACCACTTCGACGTGGCGCCGACCTACGGCGACGCGGAGCTCAAACTCGGTCCGAAACTCCGCCAGCACCGCGAGGAGATCTACCTCGGCTGCAAGACCCAGGAGCGCGAGTACGAGGGCGCGCGCCGCAAACTCGAGCGCTCGCTCGACCGCCTCGGAATCGACCACATCGACCTCTACCAGATCCACGGCCTCGAGTACGAGCACGAACTCGAGACGATCACGGGCGAAGGCGGCGCGCTCGAGGCGTTCCGGGACGCCCGGGACGAGGGCCTGATCGGCGACATCGGCCTGACGAGCCACGGGAACCCGCAACTCATCCTCGACGCGATCGACCGAATTGACGACCTCTCGACGGTGATGTTCCCGCTAAACCCCGTCGTGGCCGGCAAGGACGGCGACGAGTACGACTACGAGGCCGTCCTCGAGCGCGCCGAGGAGGAAGGGATCGGAACGCTCGGCATCAAGGCCTTCGCGAAGGGGTCGTGGCCCCCGACGGACGAACTGCCGGAGGACGACCGCCCCTACGCGAACTGGTACGAACCGGTCGACCGACCGGACGAAATCAGAGAGCGATTCGACTTCGCGGCGTCGCAGGGGCTGACGACCGTCGTCACGCCCGGCGATCCGAAACTCGTGGCGATGGTGCTCGACGCCGCCGACCGCTACGAGGAACTGAGCGAGAGCGAACAGCGCTCGCTGATCGAGCAAGCGCGCCACGACGAGAGTCCGGTTCCAGAACAGCTTCACCACTAGATCGGTTTCCGTCCGCTCGAGACCCGCACGATGGATATCCCGAAAACAGTCACGACCGCCCTCGAAGACCGACCGGTCGAGGATGCGGTCTGTCTGGAAGCCGGTGCCGGCGCCGGGAATACGACCGCCGGCCTACTCGCCGGCGGTGCGGCCCGCGTCTACGCCGTCACGAACGACCGCGAGCACGCGCACACGACCGTCGACCGGTTGTTCGCGGACGGGGACGATAGCGGGAGCGGCAGGGCGGACGATCGGCGCGGTCGGGTCGCCGTCCTCGAGGCCGACCTCCGGCAGATTCCCCTCCCGGACGATTCGGTCGATCTTATCACCGCCCACGGGCTATTCAACGTGCTCTCGCCGGCCGATCTCGAGGCCGTCGCCGAGGAGTTGACCCGCGTCGCCGCACCGGGCTGTCACCTCGTGGTCGACGACTACGAACCGCTACCCGACGGCGCCGCCGTCCGGAAGCTGTTCGCCCTCGAGAACGCGGCCGCGGAGCTGGCGGCCGGCCGGCCAGCGCTGACCTTCTACCCCGCGGCGGTGCTCCGTCGCCTGTTCGCCGGCTACGGCTGGGAATTCGATCGACGGCGGACGCTGCTCGAGCCGGTGCCCTGGACCGACAAACACCTCGCGGCCCACGCCGCCGTCGTCCGCGAGCAGACGGAGCGGCTCCCGGACTCGAGCGAGACGGGAAAAATACTCGGCGAGCGCGCCGACCAACTCGCGGACTCGATCGGCTCGGAGTCGGTCGGCGAGATGTACAGCGTCGCGATGCGGCTGCCGACCTAAGGCGGGCGACTCGTGTCGGTACGGCGCCTCGAACGCCCGCGAGCCCGCAAGTCGTCGCCCTTATGCCCGCGCCGGCCGAACACGGACCAATGGCAGAGCCCCGCGTCCCGGGTTCCGGCACCGAACGGCAGCTCGAGCTTCCCTGCGGGGAGACGATGGATCCCCACGACGTCCATCTGGGGATGCGTGATTACACCTGCGCGTGTGGCGACGACCACGCCGTCGTCACCGACGCCCACCCGCCGTCGCGGTTCTTTCCGGAATCGCTCGTGGCCGTCCTTCAGGAGACGATCGAGACCGACGACGAGTTCGATCGGTTCGGCACGCCCCACCTCATGGGCGTCGTTCTGGAGGAGTTCCCCGAGAAGGTCGTCACCTACGACGCCAGCGACGACGGCGCCGTCGGCTACGCAATGTTGTGGGTCACCGACTTCGACTCGCGGCGGCTCCACGAGATCATCGTCGAACTAGTTGTCGAGCTCATGGAGCACGCGATCAGCCACGCCGACGACGACGCTGCGATTTCGGAATTCGAAACGCAGATGCTCGAGTTCGACGTGGGCGAGTTCGTCGAGCAGTACCGCGCCCAGCGGAATTTCGAAAGCGAGCACGATCGAGCGATCTGAGCCGGGCCGTCGATCGACGCCGGTTCCGGATCCAACCCATTCTCTCCGATTTCTTCTATAGCTCGAGATTTGATACGTTTTGAGACGTCGCGCCTACTTACCACAGATTGCACCGGTCAGCGCGACGGCAGTATCCGGCGATCGGGCTCGAGGAGGAATTTCACGAATGGACGTATCAGCGCCCCATGACCTCGTTCTCGCGGCGTGGAACGAACCGTGTCCGTTATCCGTCGCTGGTCCTGAAAGGTACTGTGACATCCCCCGATACCCCATCGGATCCCGAGACACCGGTACCGGCACCTGATACGAGCCAGGAACTGACGGCTCACGGCTACCGGATCACCGTCGACGATGGACGGGATACGTTCTACGCGATTCGGCTCAGCGAACCCGACAGCGATACGGCCTGGATCATGTCCGATACCGTCCGATCGCCGCGCGAGATGCGGTAGCAGCGCAGTACCGCGATAGGACGTCTCGACCAGTAGCCTGTTCCTGTCTCGTTCTCCGCGCGTAACGGCCGAGAGCCGTCGCTGGCGCGCTCGAGTGGTTTCGTCCGGACCGTCGATTCGATCGGCCCTCGTCGCGGATCCGTCGACGTCTCTCCTCTGAGTCCCGATCAGTGGTCAATTTTCCCGCCGTTCGCTCGAGGGTGGGGCCTGAGTTCGAAATTCGAAAATCCGTTTCGAGATTCGCACTGTATCGTGGGGCTTATTACGATGTACGAACTCCGGGAGAACAAGACCAATGAGTACGGACACTACAGACCGTGCAGGGGACGGACGCAAAATCCTCCTGATCGGGAGCGGCCCGATCCAGATCGGACAGGCCGCCGAATTCGACTACTCCGGCGCACAGGCCTGCCGGGCGCTTCAGGAGGAGGGTGCGGAGGTCGTCCTCGTCAACTCCAATCCGGCGACGATCATGACGGACCCGGAGATGGCCGACGAGGTGTACATCGAGCCGATCACGACCGACGCCATCGCCGAGATCATCAAGAAGGAGAACCCCGACGGCGTCATCGCCGGCCTCGGCGGCCAGACCGGGCTCAACGTCACCGCCGAGCTCGCCGAGGAGGGCGTCCTCGACGAGTACGACGTCGACATCATGGGGACGCCGCTGGACACCATCTACGCGACCGAGGACCGCGACCTCTTCCGCCAGCGCATGGAGAAGATCGGCCAGCCGGTCCCCGGCTCGACCACCATCTCGCTCGAGGAAGGCGAGGAGGTCTCGGAACTGACCGAGGAGGACCTCCGCGAACGCGTGCAGGCCGCTGTCGACGAGGTCGGCGGGCTGCCGGTCATCGCTCGCACCACCTACACGCTGGGCGGCTCCGGCTCGGGCGTCGTCCACGACTTCGATGAACTCCTCCAGCGCGTCCGCAAGGGGCTGCGCCTCTCGCGTAACAGCGAGGTGCTGATCACCGAGTCGATCGCGGGCTGGGTCGAGTACGAGTACGAGGTCATGCGCGACGCCGACGACTCCTGTATCATCATCTGCAACATGGAGAACATCGACCCGATGGGCATCCACACCGGGGAGTCGACGGTCGTCACGCCCTCGCAGATCGTCCCCGACGAGGGTCACCAGGAGATGCGCACCGCCGCGCTCGAGGTCATCCGGGAACTCGGCATTCAGGGCGGCTGTAACATCCAGTTCGCCTGGCGCGACGACGGCACCCCCGGCGGCGAGTACCGCGTCGTCGAGGTCAACCCGCGCGTCTCCCGTTCCTCCGCGCTGGCCTCCAAGGCGACCGGCTACCCGATCGCCCGCGTGACCGCGAAGGTTGCCCTGGGCAAGCGCCTCCACGAGATCGAGAACGAGATTACCGGCGAGACCACCGCGGCGTTCGAGCCCGCGATCGACTACGTCGTCACGAAGGTCCCGCGCTGGCCCAAAGACAAGTTCGACGACGTCGACTTCGAACTGACGACGGCGATGAAGTCGACCGGCGAGGCGATGGCCATCGGCCGCACCTTCGAGGAGTCGCTGTTGAAGGCGCTTCGCTCCTCAGAATATGAGCCGGACGTCGACTGGGCCGACGTCTCGGACGAGGAACTCGAGGAGCAGTATCTCGAGCGTCCCTCGCCGGACCGTCCCTACGCGATGTTCGAGGCCTTCGAGCGCGGCTACACCACCGAGGAAGTCGTCGAACTGACGGGCATCTTCGAGTGGTACACCGAGCGCTACAAGCGCATCGCGGAGTCCACCCGCGCGGCCCAGGAGGGCGACTTCACCGAGGCCGCGATCGCCGGCCGCACCAACGCCACGATCGCCGCCGCAGCGGGCGCCGACGTCGACACCGTCGAGCAGGAGGTTCCGGGCCGCACCTACAAGCAGGTCGACACCTGCGCCGGCGAGTTCGAGGCCGAGACGCCGTACTACTACTCCTCGCGCAAGAACGAGTTCGAGTCCGGCCCGCTGAAGGGCGACGCCGCCGCGGGCGAACTCGAGGTCGACCGCGACGTCGAGAGCGTGATCGTCGTCGGCGGCGGCCCGATCCGCATCGGGCAGGGCGTGGAGTTCGACTACTGTTCGGTCCACGCGGTCCGCGCGCTCAGGGAGTTGGGTATCGACGCCCACGTCGTCAACAACAACCCCGAGACGGTCTCGACGGACTACGACACCTCCGACGGGCTGTTCTTCGAACCCATCACCGCCGAGGAGGTCGCCGACGTCGCCGAAGCAACCGGCGCCGACGGCGTGATGGTCCAGTTCGGCGGCCAGACGTCGGTCAACATCGGCGAACCGCTCGAGGACGAACTCGAGCGCCGCGGGCTCGACTGCGAGATCATGGGCACCTCCGTCGAGGCGATGGACTTAGCGGAGGACCGCGACCGCTTCAACGCCCTGATGGACGAACTCGAGATCTCTCAGCCCGACGGCGGGACCGCCTTCTCGAAGGAGGAGGCGCTGCAACTGGCCCACGACATCGGCTACCCCGTCCTCGTCCGTCCCTCCTACGTGCTGGGCGGCCGCGCGATGGACATCGTCTACAGCGACGAGGAACTCGAGACCTACATCGAGGAGGCCGTCCGCGTCTCCCCGGACAAGCCGATCCTCGTGGACGACTTCCTCGAGGACGCCGTCGAACTTGACGTCGACGCCGTCTCGGACGGCCGCGACGTGCTCATCGGCGGCATCATGGAACACGTCGAGAGCGCGGGCGTCCACTCCGGCGACTCCGCCTGTATGATCCCGCCGCGCTCGCTCGACGCGGACACGCTGGCCCGCGTCCGCGAAGTCACGGAGGACATCGCCGAGGGGCTCAAGACGAAGGGCCTGCTGAACGTCCAGCTCGCCGTTACCGGCGTTCACGACCCCGACGCGGAGCCCGAGGTGTTCGTCCTCGAGGCGAACCCGCGCTCCTCGCGCACCGTGCCCTACGTCTCGAAGGCGACCGGCGTCCCGATCGCCAAGCTCGCGGCGAAGGTCATGGCCGGCGAGACCCTCAGCAGTCTCGAGGCCCAGGAGCAGATCCCCGAGCACACCTCGATCAAGGAGGTCGTCCTGCCCTTCGACCGCCTGCCGGGTTCGGACCCGCGTCTCGGTCCGGAGATGAAGTCCACCGGCGAGGTCATGGGTACGGCCAGCGACTTCGGCACGGCCTACTGGAAGGCCCAGCAGGCCGCCCACAACGACGTCAGCGGCGGGACCGCGGTCGTCGACTTGGACGTCGACGGCTTCGAGGACCACTTCGAGATCGCCGAGTTCGACGACGTGCCCCAGGCGATCCGCGAGGGCAAGGTCGACTTCGTCGTCAGCCGCGACCGCGATAGCCTCGAGATGGCCGTCGAAGAGGAGATTCCGTACCTCTCGACGGAAGCCAGCGCCACGGCCTACGTCGAGGCGCTCGAGAGTTTTGACGGCGACCTCGAGGTCGACACCGTCAGCGACCGCCCGAAGCGCGTCGCCGAGTGGGGCGGCGGCGAACTGCAGTAAGCGACCGGCGTCGCCGGGGTCGCGCTCATATCCGGTCCGTACTCACTGTTTCCGTTCGGTCGCTTCGAGCGGCTGTCGACCGATTGTGACGTTTTCTCCTCGTTTTCGACTCCCCTCGCTCGAGTTACTACGCTCTAGCGGTACTGCGCTCCGCTGGCATTCTGTCCGCGACAGGTCGCCGGTATTCGCCGGTCGAACCTTCAACCGTCGGGGCGTCGTAGCCGTCGCAAGCGCATTCGCGTGGAGATTTACGATGTCAGAGGACCCAGATCACGACCTGACGGCGGAACTGCCGGGAGCGGACGAAGAGCGTCTCGAGGAACTGACCGACCAAGCACCGATCGATCCCGAGGCGGCGAAAGACGTCGTCACCGGCATCGACGTCCCCGCGGGGACGCTGTCGCTCGCCGGCGGCGGGCTCTTGCTGCTCTCCGCGCTCCGATCGGCGGGTCGCGGACAGCTGCGCGCGATTCCGAAAGGGATCGCCGCCGCCGGACTGCTCAGCTACGGGCTCGGCAAGCGCGACGCGGACGGCGAGTTTGGACTGCAGTCGAGCACCGGGCTCGGACTCCGGTCGGACGAGGACGAGTCGTCGACGTTCGATCCGAGCAGCGTCGAGGGCGTCGAGAGCGGTACCGAGGGAAAGGAGACATCCGACGCGGCCGCCGCGGCGGCCACCCGACCCGACCTCAGCCAGCAGTCGGAGATCGATCCCGACACCGGCGAGATCGAGGAGTCCCCGACCATCGACGCGGACGAGGACGGCGGCTCGGAGATCGAGTTCACCGAAGACGCCGACGGCTCAAAGGGCGAACTCGAGGCCGAAGACGACGATCCGCGGCGCGATACGGCGGACGACGACGAGCCCCTCGAGATCGACGTCTCCGATTCGGCGATGGCTGACGAAGCATCAGAGGCCACGGGACCGGACCCGGAGCAGGCCCAGCCGGCCCAGACCGACGCGACAGAACCGGAGGAAACCCCCGACGAGGATGCGTCGGACATGAAGGTAGAGCCGGACGACGAGGAGGATATCGTCGACGGGACTGACGAGGAACCGGATGACGATGGGAGCGACTCCGAAGCCGACAACGAAGAAAGCGAGTAGGGAAGACTGCAGCGCAGCCGGTTAGAAGAGGTGCTCGTCCTCGTCGAGCAGGCGCGCGGGGCCGCCGACGTCCCAGATGGTCGTCGAGACGCCGCAGTCGGAAATCTCCTCCTCGACGTACTCGGCGTGTTCCTCGGTGGTGTTGACGTAGACGCTGGCGCCGGTGTCGGTCGAGAAGTAGACCGGAATGTCCTCCTCCTCGCGCAGTTCGCGCACGCGGTTGAAGATCGCGATGGTGGCCGGCTGCCAGTAGACCCACCCCTCCGGGCCGGTCATCGTGGTCGCGGCCAGCGAGAGCGAGTCGTGCTCGGCGAGTTCGAACGCCGCGTCGAAGTCGTCGTTCCGGAGGGCGTCGCGCATCTTCGCGATCTGTCCGTGGATGTGGGCGTTGCGCGCCTGGAACATGTGGCTCTCGGCGGCCTCGTCGTGGGCGTCCTCGGTCTCCTTGTGGTAGGGAACCAGGCCGACGATAATTTTGAGGTCCTCGTGGAGGTCGCTCGGCACCCGCCGCGAGCGGCAGTCCTCGTCGTTCATCCCCGTGTGGAGCTGCGAGAACGCGCCCGTCACCGCGCGGGCGGCCGACGCGGAGCCGACGCGCGCGATGGTCGAGATTTCCTCGCGCGAGGCGTCGAGTTCGGCGGCCTCCGCGAGCGCCATCGCCGCCGCCGCGAAGCCCGAGGAAGAGGAGCCCAGCCCGACGTTCGTCGGGAAGCTGTTCTCGCTCTCGAGGCGTACCGGGTAGACCGTGTGCGCGGCGTCGGATCGCGAGCGAGCCTTCTCGACGACGGCCTCGACGCGCTCTTTGGCTCGCCCCTCGAGTTCCTCGCCGTCGACGACGAAGGTGTCCTCGTCGTAGTCCATCGAGAACTCGACGGTGGTTCGCGTGTGGCTCGGCGCGGTACAGACGCTGATACTGTCGTGGTAGGGAAGCCGCTCGATGTCGTCGCGCATCCCGTGATACTTGACCAACCCCTGGATCGGGTGGGCCATCGCGGTCGCTTTCATACCCAGACACGGGTGTGACGGTCGCTTAAAGTTCACGACCTCGTACCGAACGGCTGACGGCCGACCGACGAGCGATTGACGACCGACCGACAACCGATGGCACCGCAAATCCGAACGCTGAAACGCCGAGCCTCCCACCACTTCCCTATGGGAACCCCACGCGAGACGAGAGCCGAGCAGGCCGAGGAGGTGATCGAGCGACTCGAGGCGGAGTATCCCGACTCGACGATTTCGCTGCGCTACTCGAACCGCCTCGAGTTGCTGATCGCGGTGATCCTCTCGGCTCAGTGTACCGACGAGCGGGTGAACAAGGAGACCGAGCACCTCTTCGAGAAGTACGACGGCCCCGAGGACTACGCCAACGTACCCGAGGAGGAGCTCGCGGAGGACCTGAACTCGATCACCTACTACAACAGCAAGGCGGGCTACATCAAGAGCTCCTGCGAGACGATCCTCGAGGAGCACGACGGCGAGGTGCCGGACACGATGGACGAACTGACGGAGCTGTCGGGCGTCGGCCGGAAGACGGCCAACGTCGTCCTCCAGCACGGCCACGACGTCGTCGAGGGGATCGTCGTCGACACGCACGTCCAGCGGCTCACCCGGCGGCTCGGCCTGACCGAGGAGGAGCGCCCGGAGGCGATCGAGCAGGACCTGATGGAGATCGTCCCCGAGGGCTACTGGCAGCAGTTCACCCACCTCTGTATCGACCACGGGCGGGCGACCTGTACGGCTCGGAATCCCGACTGTGCGGAGTGCGTGCTCGCGGACATCTGTCCCTCCGCAAAGGGCGACGGCGAAATCGACCTCGCGTCCGGCGACCCCTGGTAACTCGGCCATCGGCACTCGAGACGGGCGATATATCGAGACGCCGACTGTCGCAAGCCCAACGTCTTTTCAGGGACCGGCGGTACACCCACTCGGGATCACTATGTCCGATACCGACGATCAGCCCGAACGCGACAACACCGGCAAGGACGAACACGGGCGGGACGTCCAACTCGAGCAGGAGCAAACAGACCCCGAGGAGGCGCGCGACGGTGAGGAACTCACCGAAGAGGAGAAAGAAGCCCGCGAGCGAGCCGACGAGGAGGAGCGCAAGCAGGACATCGAGGGCAAATCCGTACAGCGAGAAGCCGACGCCCTCGAGCAGGAGAATCCGGACAACCACCGGGACGAAGAGCCGTACAACAGCTGATCACCGTTCCGTCTCAGAACGTCCTGCCGGGGAATCGTACCTTTCACTCTTTTCGCCGTTCGTAACGCGGCTCCGCTCGAGTCCGATCCGTTAGCCGTCCGCGAGGAACTCGTCCGAAACGACCAGCGTCGATAGCGCATCCTCGACCGAGATCGTGACGTCCGTCCCGAGTGACACGGCGCCGATCTCCCGCTCGTCGGCGACGACGGTGACGGCGCCCTCGTCGCGCTCGACCGCGAGCCGGAGGTCGTCGTCGGGGAGCACCCACCGCTGGGTCCGCGTGACGAACGGCGCGATCGGACTGACGGCGACGGCGTCGACGGCCGACGAGAGCTGTGGCCCCTCGACCGCGGCGGCGTAGCCGTGGCTCCCGGCCGGCGTCGCGACGACGACGCCGTCGGCGCGAAAGGTCGCGACGCGGTCGCCGCGACACCGGACGCTGTACTCGGAGATACTGGCCGGCTCCGCCGTGACGAGCGTCACGTCGAACAGTGCCCGCTCGCGGACGGGAGCCTCGTCCTCGCCCTCGTCTTCGTCGCCGGGGCTGATTTCGACCGTCAGCAACCCACGGTCACGCTCACGGGCGTCCCCCTCGAGTGCGGCCGCGAGCGCGTCCGGCAGCCGCTTCGGGGCGACCGATTCGATGCCGGCAACGCTGCCAGCCGGAAGGACGGGGGCGTCGGCCCGTGCTCGAGCTACCGCCGAGAGAGACCGTTCGCCGACCGTGACGAGTAGCGCGGGATCGGCCGCGAGGACGGTCTCGAGGTCGCCGCGTTCGATCGCGGCCGCGACGCCGCGGGAGTCGAGGGTGGCTTCGAGGTCTCGAGGGACGTCGACGCCGTCGGTATCGCGGTCGACGACGCCGACGACGGCCCCGGTCTCGTCCCCTCCACTCCGCCCGGCGGAATCCATGTCGGGCAGTTAACGCGGCCGATTCAAAAGCGTACGGTTGTCCGTCGGCGCCGGGCCAGTGTGATCGATCAATCGGCAGCCGTCAGTCGTCGTACGGCCAGTCGCCCGTAATCCGCATTCCTTCCGCGAGGTCCTGCGCTTCCAGCTCCGCGGCGATCGCCTCCGGATCGCGGTGCTCGACGGCTCGATCCGCGCTCGCGAGATCGACGACGAGTTCGGTCAGCAAGATCGCCTGCTCGCGCAGCGTCCGCCGCTCGAGTTTCTCGAGCGTGTCGGCGAAGGTGTGGCCCCAGCCGCGGCCGACATCGTCGGACGTCGACTTGACGTGGTAGCCGGGGACGCCCCGCTGGACGAACGGCCAGTGGTCGCTGTGCGGGCCGAGTTTCGGGACCGTCTCGATCGGGTGGTCGTAACGGTCCGCGACCGCGTCCACCGCGGCCTCGAGGCCGTCGAACCCGTGAGTTACCAGCGACAGCGTGCGGCCGCGAACGACGCCGTCGTTGTTGACCACCGCCTCGATCGAGTCGCGGTCGGTTTCCGCGGCGTAGTGTGCGGAGCCGGTGAGCCCGACTTCTTCGGCGCCGAAGGCGACGAACTCGACGCGCGTCTCGAGTTCGTCTTCCCGTTTGGCAAGTGCGTTCGCGAGTTCGACGACCATCGCGGTGCCGGCGCCGTTGTCCAGCGCGCCCTCTGCGATGTCGTGGGCGTCGACGTGGCTCGTCACGAGTACGCGCTCGTCGGTGTCGGGCCCGAGTTCCGCGTGGACGTTCTGACTCGTGGCCTCGTGGACCTCTGCGTCGACGGCGAGTTCGATTTCTTCGCCGTCGAAACGGCGGGCGAGCCGGGCCCCCGCTTCGCTCGAGACGCCGACGGCCGGAATCTCGCCGATGGGATCGTCTTCAGTTCCGACGCTGCCCGTCGGCGGGAGACACCCTTCGACGTGGTTGCGGTAGACGAACCCGGCCGCGCCCTGCTCGACCGCGTGGTAGTACTTCTCCCGGCGGTGGATGTACCGCTCGTAGTAGTCCGGAATGTCGCTGCGGACCATGACGATCCGGCCCTCGAGTTCGCGCTCCTCGAAATCCTCGGGGAGGCCGTAGCCGAGATCGACCAGCGGCGCTTCGACGCGGTCGGCCGGACTGCGCGGAAGCGCGATGCAGTTGCCGCCGACCGCGTCGCCGTTCGCTCGGATCGCACTCGAGCCACGGGTCCAACCCTGAATCCCGAAGGGGTCGAGGCGGGCGTTTCGCGCGCCGGCCTCGGCGAGGGCGTCGCGAGTTCGCTCGGCAGCCCGCCGTTCGCCGTCGCTGCCGGCCATCCGGTTGCCGATATCGACCAGGTCCTCGAGGTGGTCCCAGCCGACGTCGCTCGTGAAGACGTCACCGATCCAGTCGGTCATGCGGGTCACGTGGACGGGCCGGCGGGTAATTCTACCGTTCGCGGTCGATGGCGGGCTGCCGTCAGGAGGGTGTGATGGGAACCCTGCGCATCGATCGGCCATAGAGTGACCGTCTATTGATTCGAAACGTTTCGTCCACGAAGAACTGAATCTTTTTTACCTCGCTCGCTCTCGGGAGGAGTATGCGGGAGACGCTTGCCGAGTGGCGGCCGCTGGTCGACGAGGCCATCGCTGACCTCGTCCCACGGGAGATCGACGCCGACTACCTCGAGACGTTCTTCGGCGGGCCGACCTACGAGTACGATCCGGACGGCATCCAGCGCGCGCTGGCCGAGCCGCTCTGGGACCTGCTCGATCGGGGCGGCAAACGCTGGCGCGCCGTGCTCTTTCTGGTCTTCATCGAGGGATTCGGCGAGGATCCGGCGGAGTACCTTCGGTACGCCTGCATTCCGGAGATTCTCCACAACGGGACGATCATCGTCGACGACGTCGAGGACGAGGCGACGAAGCGCCGGGGGGAGCCAGCGCTACACCACATCTACGGGCAGGATATCGCACTGAACGCGGGCAACGCGATGTATTTCCTGCCGCTGAAGATTCTCACGCAGGAGCAGACCGACCTCCCGGCCGACCGGCGGCTGGCCGCCTACGAGATGCTCATGGACGAACTCAACCGGACCCACCTCGGGCAGGGAATGGACATCCACTGGCACAACGAGCGCGACGTGGAAATTACGCCCGAGCAGTACCTCGAGATGTGCGCGTGCAAGACGGGCTGTCTCGGCCGGATCGTCGCCCGGCTCGCCGCCATCCTGACCGACCAGCCGCCCGAAGTCGAGCGCGCCGTCGCCACCTACGCCGAACTGACCGCCGTCGCCTTCCAAATCGGCGACGACATTTTGGACATCGAAAACTCGCTGGGCCGGGCCGGCGAATTCGGCAAGGAGTTCGGCAACGACGTCCGCGAGGGGAAGAAGACGCTCCTGGTCATCCACGCGCTGAAGGAAAGCGACCCCGAGACGGCCGAGCGACTCCGGGAGATTCTGGCCGCCGCCGAGAACACCGACGAGGAGGTGCTCGAGGCGCTGTCGATCCTCGAAGACGCCGGCAGCATCGACTACGCCCGCGAGCGGGCCCTCGAGTTGGCCGCCGAGGCACGCGCGGCGATCGACGGCCTCGAGTTCGACGAGGAAACCGATCGGAAACTCCGCGAGTTCACGAAGTTCGTCATCGAACGCGACGTCTGAGTCCGGATTGTCCCAACTCGAGGACGACCGCCCGAAACGCACTTTAGGGAAGTCCGAGGTCGTCCCTGAGATCGCCCGTTCCGATGTCGATCCGTCCGTCCCGGTACACGGTGATCCCGTAGCCGAGCAGGTCGATCTCGAGAAGGACATCTGTCCCCGAGCCGCCGTCGCTTCTGGTCGGCTCCTCGACCGCGAACGTGATCGTCGCCAGCGTCGGTTCCGACGACGCGTCGGTGAGCGACTCGAGCGTCTCCGCCGGCACGTCCGTGATCGCGCCTTCGACGGTGAACGCGATCGCTCCCGGTTCGGTGTCGCTCGTCTCGGAGTCGTCATCCGTCGACGACTGGAGCGTGTCCATCCCCGGGGAAAGGTCCCCGGTGTCCGGCGTTTCGATGCCGACGTCGACCGTCTCGAGACGAAGCGACGCTGTCTCCGAGAGGTCGACGGCGACAGTCTCGGCGTCCGCGACCGCGAGTTCGATCTCGGCCGGTTGCAAGGACGTACCCTCGAAGCGCTCCAGTAGCTCCGACGTCATCGTGATCGTTCCTTCGGCGGCGAATTCGACCTGACTCGGCGGAGCCGTTCCGACGAGCTGCTCGGTCACCCTGATGTTCTGATTCTCGTCCACGTTAACTGTGATACTCATCGTGTCCCCCCGTATCCCGGGCTACGAGGGACGAGGGGGAAACGGTGTCGGGTACTTCGAGACGTAGCGGTCGCCGAAAAGCAGACGTGGTGCGTGCAGTCGGGTCGTCGCGCCGATGCGTTACTCGGACTCGGTTTCGATCCCCTCGGCGATCTCCTCGACGATTTCGGGATTGCGCAGCGTCGAGGTGTCGCCGAGGTCGTTGCCGCTGGCGATGTCCTCGAGGAGGCGACGCATGATTTTGCCCGAGCGCGTCTTGGGCAGTTCGGGCGTGAAGAGTACTTCCTCGGGCCGGGCGATCGGCCCGATCGCGTCCTCGACGGCCGCGACGATTCGGTCGCGCATGTCCTCGCTCGGCTCCTGCTCGTCCTCGAGGATGACGTAGGCGTAGACCGCCTCGCCCTTGACGTCGTGGTCGCCGCCGACGACGGCGGCCTCGGCGACGCCGGAGACGCCGACGATCGCCGACTCGATCTCCATCGTGCCGAGGCGGTGGCCGGAGACGTTGATCACGTCGTCGACGCGCCCGAGGATCGTGATGTAGCCGTCGTCGTCGATCTTCGCCCCGTCCTCGGGGAAGTAGACCCACTCATCCGCGTCTTCGTCGGAGTATTCGGTCCAGTACTCCTCTATGAACCGGTCGTCGTTGTTGTACAGCGTCCGGAGCATGCCGGGCCACGGTTTGTCGACCGTGACGTAGCCGGCTTCGCCGGCCTCGACTTCCTCGCCCGCAGCGTCGACGACGTTGGCGCTAACGCCCGGCAGCGGCGGTCCGGCGGAGCCAGGTTTCATGGTGTTGATCGCCGGCAGCGTCGTGATCATCATGCCGCCGGTCTCGGTTTGCCACCAGGTGTCGACGATCGGACACGCCTCGCCGCCGATGTGCTTGTAGTACCACTTCCACGCCCGCGGGTTGATCGGCTCGCCCACGGTTCCCAGCAGCCGCAGCGAGGAGAGGTCGTGTTCTTCGGGGTACTGCGAGCCCCACTTCATGAACGCGCGGATCGCCGTTGGCGCCGTGTAGAACACGTCGACGCGGTTCTTCTCGATGATCTCCCAGAGCCGATCGCGTTCCGGGTAGTCGGGCGTCCCCTCGTACATCACCGTCGTCGTCCCCAGCGCGAGCGGGCCGTAGACGATGTAGGAGTGGCCGGTAATCCACCCGATATCGGCCGAACACCAGTAGGTGTCTTCGGGCTTTAAGTCCAGCACCGCGTGGCTCGTCCAGGTCGTGTACGCGAGGTAGCCGCCCGTGGTGTGCTTGACGCCCTTCGGTTCGCCCGTCGTCCCCGAGGTGTACATGAGGAACAGCATATCCTCGGCGTCTCGAGAGACGGGATCGACCGACGCGCCCTCGTGCTCGGCGACGAGGTCGTCGTAGTCGCGGGCGTCGTTGCCGAGGAAGTGCGTGAGTTCCTCGCCGAGTCGGTCGACGACGACGCTGGTGACGTCATGTTCGACGCTTCGGAGGCCCTTATCGGCCTTCTCCTTGTGATTGAGCGCGTCGCCGCGGCGGTAGTAGCCGTCGCAGGTGACCAGATACTCGCTCTCCGCGGCGTTCATACGCGTCGCGAGCGCGTCGGCAGAGAAGCCGGCGAAAACGACGCTGTGGGGCGCGCCGATGCGGGCACAGGCGAGCATCGCGATCGGCAACTCGGGGATCATCGGCAGATAGAGGGTGACGACGTCGTCTTCCTCGACGCCGAGGTCCCGCAAGGACGCGGCGAACGCTTCGACCTCGTTCAGCAGGTCGCCGTAGGTGTAGGTCCGGGTTTCCCCCTTCTCGCCTTCCCACTTGATCGCCGCACGATTCTTCGCGCCGTTCTCGACGTGCCTGTCGAGGCAGTTGTACGAGGCGTTTAACTTCCCGTCAGTGAACCACTCGTAGAAGGGCGCGTCCTCGTCGTTCAGGACCGCGTCGTACTCCTCCTCCCACGAGAGGAGGTCCGCCGCCCGCTCCCAACACTCCGGCCAGTTCTCCTCGAACTCCTCGTAGATGCCCTCGTCGGTGACGTTCGCCTGCTCGACGAACGATTCCGGTGGGTCGAACGCTTCCTGTTCCGCCAGGCGCGCCTCGAGTTCGACGTCGCCGTCGTTGGTTTCCTCGCTCATGATACCGGAACCATCGGGCATAACCGGGATAAACGTTCCCCCGATTCTCGATGTAATCCGCCTCGAGTCGGGCGGTTTTCTTATCAGTTGGCAGTCGACGCGCGGACGGCGAGCTACGGTTGCATTCGATCCCGATCCGCCTCGATCCGGTCGAACGCCCAGTCGATATCGACGACGTTCGTCGGAGTCTCGGCGAGGCCGTCCCGGCTGACGACCTCGAGGGTTCGGTTTTCGGCGTCGGGGGTGAACGGCGCGGCGGCCATGAGCCGCGCGACGTCGGCCCGCGGGACCGACCCGGCAACGGAGTCGCCGCCCTCGCCGACGACGAGGTCATCGCGAGGCGGCGCGTTCGTGAGTCTTCCCGGACGGACGATCGTGTACGCGAGTCCCGATCGACGAAGCGCGGCTTCGGCGTCCTGCTTGGCCCGCAGCGAACCGCGAATGAGCAGTCGTGCAGGCAGTGACAACCCGCTCTTCGAACTGCCGACGCCGATGGCGCTCTGGTGGACGAAAAAGGAGACCTTAGTTCCCAGTGCGGCCGTCACGAGATTGATAACGCCCGTCCGATCGACCAGTTTCCCGCCGATAGTGTGGCGGTAGCTCGGCGGCGTCCCGACCGCGCAGTAAACGATGTCACAGTCCCGGACCGCCGCGACGGCGTCCCTGGGCTCGAAGAAATCGGCGACGGCGACCTCATCGGCACCGTGCCGCTCGAGGGTGTCGACCTTGGCGTACGAGCGGGTCGTCGCGCGAACGGTGAGATCGGTCGGCCGCAACACCGACAGGAGTTCGATGCCGGTCTGGCCGCTCGCGCCGGCGACGAGGACGCGGGTCGCGTCGGCCGCCGGTCCGGATGGCGTCGTTCCGTCAGGTCCAGTCGCAGTCATCGAGCGGAGTACTTCGCCCGAACGGATAATTGTGTACCCGACAGTCACCGGCCCCGACCGATCGGCGCCGCGCTACTCGTCGGACTGGAGCCGCTTCGTCGTCTGGACCAGCGGATGGCGCGCGTAGTCGACGACCTCGATGTCGTCGATCCGCTCGAGATTTTCCTTTTCGGCGGTCCGGGCCATTCCGAGATCGACGCCGTCCTCGCGGTCGATCACGATGACGTAGGCGTCCATCTCGTCGATTCCGAGTCGATCCGACGCGAGCACGCGGTGGTGGCCGTCCGCGAGCAACAGCGTGCCGGCGTTGTCGATAACGACCAGCGGCTCGGCCAACCCGCGCTCGAGTTCGTAGCGTCGCCCCTCGAGTTCGTCGGCGTAGACCCGGCCCTGGGTCGGCGTCAGGTCCGCCAACGGGACGGTACGCCGTTCCTGCTCGAGTTCGACGTCGTGGATCTGCTCCAAGGTGCGCATCAGTTTCCCCACCTTCTCGGGGGTGGCCCGCTCGATCTGGCTGCGGATCACGTCGGCGTTGGAGATGATACCGACGAGGTTCCCCGCGTCGTCGACGACGGGGAGTTTCTGGATGCCAGATCGGAGAATGACCCGCGCCGCGTCGGTGACTTTCATCTCGGGGTGGGCGACGAGCAGGTCCGTCGTCATCACCTTGAAGATGGGCTCGTCCGGATCGGCCAGCAGGAGATCGCTGGCGCTGACGAACCCCTCGACGCGGCGCCGCTCGCAGACGGGAAAGCCGCTGTGGGCTTCGCTTTCGGCAATGCGGGCCGCAACGTCGCCGACCGTCGCGTCCGGGGAGACCGTCACCACGTCGCGGGTCATGTACTCCTCGACCTGTGGTTTTCTCCGGTCCGACAGTATCTCCTCCATAGCCAACCGTAACGGGGCCGCGCGCAAAAGAACTGTCTTCGGGAGCGATTCGTTCGCTCACCGATGCTCGATCGCCGACTGTGTGTTAGTCAGGTCACTTTCTCCTGCTTCCAGTAGTGGTCGCAGGCGCGGCAGCCGAACTGGATGAACGTCGCCCGTTCCTCGAGCCAGACGTCGTCCGCACCGCAGTGGGGACACGACTCCCGGGACGTCATAGGCGAACGTACCTCGTCGACGCCCTTGAGCGCTCTGCCGGCGCGTTCCTCACGACTCCAGGGTTCAGGGGCGTCGTGGCAGAGAGCGAGGAGGTGACGGACGACGAGACGGAGAGACGAGAAATCACTCCTCGAGCGTAAACAGCCACTCGCTGGTCTGGGTGTAGGTGCCGACCGCCGTACCGGGCCGGGACTCGATCGCCTCGAAGAACCGCTTGGTGATCACTTCCTCGACGACGCTGACGATCGACTCGACCTCGTCCTCGTCGTCGGCGCTCGCGAGGATCCCGATCTCGAGTTGGGCGCCGGCCATGTCGGCGTGGCCGCCGGCGCTGCCGATGCGGGCGAACGCGTCGCGGAGCGTCTCGCCGAGGTCGACGTCGTTGGCCCGCGAGCGGGCCGACAGGTACGCCATTTCGTCGCGGAAGCCGAAGACGAGCGTCGTCTCGACGCCCTCCATCGCGAGCAACTGGTCGGCGGCTTGCGGTAAGGCGTCCCGGTTGTTGATCCGGCCGACGCTCGCGACGGCGACGGAATCGCGCCGTTCCCGGTTCTTGATCGCCCGCGCGATCGTCTCTAGGGTGTCGCCCTCGATCGTCGGCTGCTCGATCTGCTGGAGCAGGGAGACGTCGGCGTGGGGCCGAAGGATCGATGCCGCTCGAAAGTCCGCCGGCGCGACCTCCCGCGTGAAGTCGTTCGTGTCGACGCGAATCCCGTACAGCAGCGCCGTCGCCGTCGAGCGATCGAAGCCAATGTTGAACCGCTCGACGTACTCCGCGAGGACGGTGCTGGTCGCGCCGGCCTCCTCCCGCAGTTCGACGAACGCGCCGGGCACCGGGCCCCGCGGCGGGTGGTGGTCGATGACGATGTCGACGTCGAGGGTCTCCGGCAGCCCGTCGTTGACGCCGGGCCGAGAGTGGTCGACCAGCGCGAACGCCCCGTACTCCTCGAGCGAGTCCTCGGGCGCCAGATTTCGCAACTCGAGCTCGAGCAGGTTGACCATCGCCCGGTTCTCCTGGTGGGAGATTTCCCCGAAGTAGCAGGCCTCGGCGTCGACACCGACCGATTCGGCGATCTTGACGAGCGCGACCGCGCTCGCGATCGCGTCGGGATCGGGGTTGTCGTGGGTGACGACCGCGAGCGGGCCGTCGATCGACGCCAGCTCCTGGCGCAGCCCGATCGCGGCCTCGGCCGACCGACTCGCGGTTTCGTCGATCACCCGTTCGACGATCGCGCTGTCGGCGTCAACGACGTGGTCCGCGAGGCCGCCGAAGGTCGTCCGGTCGGTCAGCGTCGGGTTCCCGCCCAGCGAGGCGACGATCGACGCGTGCGGAAAGCGGTCGCGGGCGTGCTCGAGGGCGCTGCGGTTGACGTCGGTGCGATCGCCGCCGACGAAGATGACGTCCGGCCGATCGATATTCGCGAGCGTCGCCGGATCGCTCGGATCGGCGTGGCGCGCCGGGATGCTCTCCTCGCGGAGCGTCTCGACGACGGCCTCGTCGCTCGTCACGACCAGCAGGCGGCCGTCCCTGCGCTCGGCCACCCGCTCCGCGACGTGGCGACCGACGGTGCCACAGCCGAGCACGAGCCGGAAAACCATGTATCGCCGGTTGCGACTCCGAGCGGTAAAAGCTACCGGGTTACGCGAGGAAAGCGGACGAACGGCGAGAACGGAACCGAGAAAAGCGGAATCGAAGCGTCCGATCCGGTCAGGCGATGACCGCAGCAGCCGCGTCGACTGCCGCGTCAACGACCGGCCCGAAGCCGGGCAACAGCAGTGCGGTCATCACGGCCGCGAAGACGATCGCGGCGTACAGCCCGGTCGGCTGGGCCAGCGTATCCCGATCGACGACCGGGTCCTCGATCCAGACGGCCTTGACCAGCCGCGAGTAGTAGTACAGCGACAGCGCGCTGTTGACGACCAGCGCGGCGGCGACGATCACCAGCCCGGCGTCGAGCGCCGCGGTGAACAGGAAGTACTTGCTCCAGAAGCCGCCGAAGGGCGGGATGCCGGCCAGACTGAACATGAAGATCGCCAGCGCGGCGCAGGCGACCGGCGCCTGATTCGAGAGCCCGTTGTAGTCCTCGAAGGTTCGGCCGACGCCCCAGTACTCCGCCAGGGCGACGAACAGGAACGCGCCGGTGTTCATGAAGCCGTAGACCAGCAGGTGCATCATCGCCGCCCCCATCACGAGCTCGCCGCCGTCGGCCGACAGCCCGGCCAGCCCGATCAGCGCGTAGCCGGCGTGGCCGATCGAGGAGTAGGCGAGCATCCGCTTGACGTTGCGCTGGGTCGCGGCCGCGAAGTTCCCCAGCGTCATCGTGACGATCGCGAGGATGACGAAGGCCAGCGTCCAGTCGACGCCGACGAGATCGCTCGTCACCTCGAGCGGGAACGCGGTCGTGAACACGCGGAACGTGATCACGAAGCCGGCCGCCTTCGAGGCCGACGAGAGGAACGCGCTGATCGGCGCGGGCGCACCCTCGTAGGCCTCCGGCGCCCAGAAGTGGAACGGGACGCTGGCGGTCTTGTACGCGAAGCCGCCCAGCAGCATCAGGATACCCAGCCCGAGCAGCCCGTCGTAGGCGAACTCGCCGCCGGCAGCGGCGCTCTCCTCGAGCGCGGCTGCGATGGCGTCGAGTTGCATGACGCCGGTCGCGCCGTAGACCAGCGAGATGCCGTAGACGAACACGGCCGAGGACAGCGCGCCGATCAGGAAGTACTTCAGGCCGGCTTCGACGCTGCCGCGGTTGTCCTTCAGGATCGAGACCAGGGCGTACGACGGCAGGCTCGAGAGCTCGAGGGCGATGAAGATCGTCACGAGGCTGTTGGCGGCCGCCATCGTCGACATGCCGGTCGCCGCGAGGACGACCAGCGAGTAGTACTCGGCCTGGTAGGCGTGATCCTGCAGGTAGTCGTAGCTCGCGACCGACACCAGGGCGGTGACGACCGCGACGACGATCATGAAGTACAGCGCCAACTGGTCGACGACGAACTGGCCGTCGAACAGTTCGATGACGCCGTGGCCGCCCTCCATGCCGGGGGTACCGACGCCGGCGGTGATGAACCAGACGGCGGCGGCCAGCGAGGCCAGCGCGCCGGTGGCGGCGGTGCCGGAAAGCAGGGCGCGGTTCGTCGACCGCGGCGAGATGCTGTCGACGAGGAACAGCGCGACGGCCGTCGCAGCCATGATCAGCACGGGTGCGAGGCCGGCCCACGCGGGCAGTTCCACCGCCATTACAGCTCACCTCCGGTCTCTAAGATCGGGTTGACTGCGTCGGTAATCATCTCGAAGATCAGGTCGGGAGCCACGCCCAGCAGGATGATGAGTCCCAGCAGCACGAACATCGGGGCGACGTCGTGCAGCGGGGCGCGGCCGAGGTCGTAGTCGGTTTCCAGCCGGTACGGACCGAAGACGGTGCGTTGCAGCGCAAAGAGCAGGTAGCCCGCGACGATGACGATGCCGAACATCGCCGCCGCCGTAAAGAGGGGCGCGTAGGCGAGTTGCTCGGACTGGAACGCGCCGAAGAAGATCGTGAACTCGCCGTAGAAGCCGCTCATCAGCGGCAGCCCCATGTAGCCGAACGCGCCGGCGATCAGGATGCCGACGGCGATGGGCATCCGGTCGGCGAGCCCGGACATGTCCGTGACCATCCGGGTGTGGGTCGCGTTGTAGATGACGCCGACCGCCATGAACATCAGCCCCGAGATCAGGCCGTGGCTCACCATCTGGAACGTTGCGCCGCCGACCCCGAACTGCGTGTACGCGATCAGGCCGAGGATGACGTAGCCCATCGACGACACGGAGGAGTAAGCGACGATCCGTTTGAGGTCCGTCTGGGCCAGCGCGAGCATCGCGCCGTAGATGACGCTGATGACCGCGATAGCCGCGATCGGCACCGCGTACGCGGCGACCTGCTCCGGGAACATCGTGAAGTTGAACCGGAGCAGGGCGTAGGTCCCCATCTTCAGCAGGACGCCCGCCAGCAGCACCGACGCGGGCGTCGGCGCCTCGACGTGGGCGTCCGGCAGCCACGTGTGGAACGGGACGACCGGGACCTTCACTGCAAACCCGAGGAACATCGCGACGAACACGACCGAGGCTAACGCGGACCCGCTAAGCCCGAACAGGCCGTCGGGACCGCCCTCGAGCATCGCGTCGGCGATCTCGGGCAGCGCGAAACTGGTGACGTCACCCAGCCCGAACACGAGCGTGATGAAGGCACCGAACATCAGCAGCGAGGCGACGTTCGTGTAGACGAAGAACTTGATCGCCGCGTACTTCCGGCGCGGGCCGCCCCAGATCCCGATCAGCAGGTACATCGGGATCAGCACGGCCTCCCAGAAGATGAACCAAGCGAAAAAGTCCAGCGCGGCGAAGACGCCGATGAGGTTCGCCTCGATGAAGAGCACGAGCCCGTAGAACTGGGACTCGCGCTCGTCGATCGGCGTCCACGAGCTCAGGATCGCCAGCGAACAGAGGATCGTCGTCAGCACCACGAGCGGGAGACTGATCCCGTCGAGACCGACGAACCACGAGATCGTGTAGTCGCCCAGCTGGATCCACTCGAACTGCGACTCGAAGGCGAGTTCGCCGTCGAGCAAGGCGTTCCCGCTGCCGTCGAAGGCCGAGAACAGCCACAGGCTGAGCGCGGCCGGCACGAGGCTGATCGCGAACGCCAGTTTGCCGGCGATACGGTTCGGCGCGACGAACGTGACGAGCGCGCCGAGCAGTGCGACCGCGATCAGTGCTTCGATCATCATAGGAACCACCCCCCGCTAATGCCGAGGATCAACAGTAAGCCGATGAACCCGGCCACGAGCAGGGCCGCGTAGTTCGTCACGATACCGGTCTGAATGCGCTTGACGCGACTCCCGCTGAACAGGCTCGCCGCCGAGACGCCGTCGACGACGCCGTCGATGACGGTCTGGTCGAACCGGTCGGCGGCTCGAGCCAGCGGCAGCGCGAAGCCTTCCGCGAGCCAGACCTGGAACTCGTCCTGGTAGTAGTTGCTGCGCAGCAGGGTGTACACGCCGCCGAGCTTCTGCGTGTGGCGAGCGGGCTCGGGGACGGCGTACAGCGAGTACGCCAGGAGCGCACCGCCGAGCGCGAGTCCGACCGACAGCGCTGCGGACAGCAGCATGGTGGTCGTCTCGGAGCTAATGTAGCCCTCCTCGAAGGCCACCATCTCGTGGTAGTGGTGGTAGGTCAGCCCCTCGACGTAGCCGTACTCGCCGTCGAGCCAGTGCTCGAGGAACGTGATGTCCGCGCCGGTCAGCTTCGCGACGGGCGCGAGGTTGGCGACGCCCGCAAGCAGCGCGAGCAGCCCCAGCACGATCAGGGGCACCTTGATCGACCAGCCGACCGGGTGTGGGTTCTCGGCCGTCTCGGACCGGGGGTCGCCGTGGAAGGTCAGGAAGACCATCCGGAAGGTGTAGAAGCCGGTGAAGAACACGGCCACGAGCCCCATCGCGTAGGCCGCGAGGATGACCGGGTTCTCGAGGCCGACGATCAGCGCGTCGAACAGGACCTCGTCCTTCGACCAGAAGCCGGAGAACGGCACGATGCCCGCGAGCGCGAGCGCGCCGGCGAGGAACGTGTAGTAGGTGACGGGCGCCTTGTCCTTCAGACCGCCCATCTTCCACATGTCCTGTTCGTGGTGCATGAGAACGATGACGGCACCGGAGCCGAGGAAGAGTAGCGCCTTGAAGAAGGCGTGGTTCATCAGGTGGAAGACCCCGGCGACGTAGCCGCCGACGCCGAGGCCCAGCATCATGTAGCCGTACTGGCTGATCGTCGAGTAGGCCAGCACCTGCTTGATGTCGTCCTTGACGACGCCCATCGTCGCCGCGAACAAGGCGGTGAAGCCGCCGACGAAGGCGATGACCGCCAGCGCGGTCGGCGACTGGGCGTAGTAGCCGAACATTCGGGCGACCAGATAGACGCCGGCCGCGACCATCGTCGCCGCGTGGATGAGCGCCGACACCGTCGTGGGGCCCTCCATCGCGTCGGGCAGCCACGTGTGCAGCGGGAACTGCGCGGACTTGCCGATGACCCCGCCCAGCACGAGCAGTCCGGTGATCGTCACCCACGTCTGGGCGCCGAAGCCGAACAGCGTCTCGCCCTCTTCGATGGCGGTCTCGGCGGCGACGACGAACGACTCGTCGCCGGCGAACGCGACCGTGCCGAAGGTCGCCGCGATGGCGACGACACCCAACAGGAAGAAGTAGTCACCGAAGCGGGTGACCAGGAACGCTTTCTTCGCCGCCGACGGGGCAGATTCCGTGCGGAACCAGAACCCGATCAGCAGGTACGAACACAGGCCCACCAGCTCGAAGAACATGAACGCCATCAGCAGGTTGTCCGCGTAGACGAACGCGAGCATGCTGAACGTAAAGAGCCCGAGCTCGGCGTAGTAGCGCGGCAGCCCGGTCTCGCCCTCGTCGTTCATGTATCCGAGGCTGAAAATGTGGACCAGCAGGGCCACGAGCGAGACGATGACCAGCATCAGCGCCGACAGCGGGTCGATCAGGATCCCGAAGGAGAAGACGATCTCCTCGAGTCCGGTCGACTCGGCCGCGGTCAGCACGTCGCCGGCCGCCCACTCGTAGACCGTCTGGTGATACGTTTCGCCGCCCGCGACGGCCGCGAGCATCGCGAGCGAGAGCAGCAGGGAACCGCCCGTCGCAGCGATGCCCGCGAGCGCGCCCTTCTTCGGCATGGACCGGCCGAAGACGAGCGCGACGACGAATGCCACGAGCGGGAACAGCGCGATCGCCGGTGCGTAGTCGAATACAGCCATCTCTTACCACCTCATCGTCGTTGGAACCGTGACGTCGACGTCACGGAAGTTGCGGTACAGTACGAGGATGATCCCGAGTCCGACGGCGACCTCGGCGGCGGCCAGCGCCATCGTAAACAGCGCGAACACCTGGCCGGTGAGGTTGCCCTGGTAGAACGAGAACGCGATCAGGTTGATGTTGGCCGCGTTCAGCATGAGTTCGACGGACATCAGGAACATCAGCGCGTTCCGACGGGTGAGGATGCCAAAGAGCCCGGTGCAGAACAGGGCCATCGACAGCAGCACGTAGTACTGCACTTCGACTGCCATCAGGCCTCACCTCCGTCGTCCGTTTCTCGGCCGGTCGTGCCGCCGTCGGTCGCGGTCCGCGACGGTTCGGCGGCCGTACTCGTCTCCGCGCCGCCGGCCGTATCGGAACCGCGAGCGGCCAGCGCCGCCACCGGCTCGCCCGACTCCTCGCGCTTTGCCAGCACGAGCGAGGCGTCGAGCGCCGCGTCAAGCGTCAGCGCGATCAGCAGGAACGCGGCGAGGAACGGCTCGGTTCCCGCGACGCCGCCGGCCGACTGCAACGGCTCGAGGTCGAACAGCGCGTAGCCGATCGCGGCGGTGATCGAGGCGACCTCGAACCCGCCGTCGGCCATCGGCTCGAACGGCGTGTTCAGGACGACCAGCGCCATCAGCACGAAGAGGCCGACGGCGAGCAGCCCCGGCGCGAGCGCCGCGCCGGAACTGAGTCGAAGTTGCGGTCGATTGCGTTTGCTCATGCCTGTACCACCTCGTCGGAGTCCGCGTCAGCGTCCGCGTCCTCGCGCTGGGTCAGCATGACGGCGAACGTGATGAGGATGAGCACCCCGCCGACGTAGACGAGGATCTGCATCATGGCGACGAACTCGGCCGCCAGCATCACGAAGTGGACCGCCATGCTCATCAGCGCCACGCCGAGCATGAGCGCCGAATGCCAGGGGTCCCGCAGGAGGACCACGCCCAGCGCGCTGCCGATCGTGACGAACGCGAACAGCGCGAATGCGATTTGCTCTGGTGTCATAGATGTCCTGTCGCTCGTACGCGTGTGCGTGTTACTGCTGTTCGTACCGGTCGCTCGTCTCGAGACCGTCGATGCCGTCGGGACCGAGCGCCCGTCACTGGTAATCGACCTCCCCTTCGCCTTCGCCGATCCACGCGCCCCGGTCGGGTTCGCGCGACTCGAGCGGGTCGATGTCCTTGTACCACGGGACCGACTTCAGCTGCTCCTTGTTGTACACCAAGTCGTGTTTGGTGTCGCCGGTGAACTCGAAGTTCTGGGTGAGCAGGATGGCGTCGGTCGGGCACACCTCCTCGCAGAGCCGGCAGTAGACGCACTGCCCGATGTGGAGGTTGTACTGTTCGCCGTTGCGCTTGTCGTCCATCACGATCTGGATCGTATCGTTCGGACAGACGTTCTCGCACTGGCGACACCAGATACACCGCTCCTGGCTCCACTTGTGGACGCCGCGGAACCGCGGCGACACGTCGGGTGCCGTCTTCGGGTACTCCACCGTGAAGGTGGAGCCGTCCAGCGCGTGCTTCATCGTCGTTGCCATTGATTTGAGTAGTCCGATCATGCGATCACCCCAACGATTGCCGCAGTCAGTCCGAGGTTCGCAAAGGAAAGGACCAGCAGTCCCTTCCAGCCGATTTCGATCAGTTGGTCGATGCGGACGCGCGGGATGGCCGATCGCAGCCACTGGGTCAGCAGGAACGCCGCCCAGATCTTCACGATGAACCAAACGATACCCAGCCCCTCGGGGCCCGGTCCGGCCGGCCCGCCGAGGAAGATCGTCGCGATGATCGCCCCGCCGAGGAAGATGTGGAGGAACTCGCCGAGGTAGACGAGCACGAAGTACACAGAGGAGTACTCGGTCTGGTACCCCGCGATGAGTTCCGCCGGCGCCTCGGGCATGTCGAACGGGTTCCGGCCGACCTCAGCGAAGTTCGCGATCAGGAACAGCACGAACGCGAACGGGTTCACCAGCGCGAACCACGCCGGAATCCCCCACTCGAGGCCGGGGATCGTAAACAGCGTCGTCTGGTTCTGGACGGCGACGATCTCGCTCATGCGCAGCGAGCCCGCAAAGAGCACGACAGACATGCCGGTGACGACCAGCGGGATCTCGTAGGCGATGTTCTGTGCGACCGCGCGCAGGCCGCCCAGCAGCGAGTACTTGTTGTCCGACGCGTAGCCGGCCATCACCAGCCCGACCGACGCGATCCCGGAGATCGCGAAGGCGTAGGCCAGTCCCACTTCGGGATCGGCGAGGTGGACGCCGCTCCCCATCGGGATGACGGCGAAGCCGAGCAGCGCCGACCCCGCGACGACGACCGGCGCGAGGTCGTAGGCCGGTCGGTCCGCGTTCTCGGGAATGATCAACTCCTTCGAGAGCAGGCGGACGGAGTCGGCGACGATGATCAGGACGCCGCCCGGACCGAGGTGATTGACCGCGATACGGTCCGTGAACGCGGCCGTAATCTTTCGCTTCGCCCAGGGACCGGCGACGCCGGTCATCGCGAGCATCAGGTTGCCGACGATGAACGCCGCGATGAACGTCGCGACCAGTTCGCCGGCGAGCCCGAACCCGCTCAGGCCGGTGAGTTCGCCGATCCGCTCGGGGAGCAGTACCGTCTCGTCGCTTGCGGTCTGCAGTGGGATCGTCGCCGCGTTCATCGATCCACCTCCCCGAGCACGATGTCTAAGCTACCGAGCGATGCGATCAGGTCGGGGACGTACTCCCCTTCGGACATCTCCGGCAGCACCTGCAGGTTCGAGAAGCACGGACTCCGGATCTTGAACCGGGCCGGCTTGTCGGTGCCGTCCGAGCGCATGTAGATGCCGAGTTCGCCCTTCGCAGCCTCGACGGCGCGGTAGGTCTCGGCGTCGGCGTCCGGCTTCAGGGTGCGGGGCACGTTGGCCTGTACCTCGCGCTCGTCTTCGGGCCACTCCTCGAGCAGGTCGAGACACTGCTCGATGATCTTGGCCGACTCTTCGACTTCCTCCATGCGAGCGAGCACGCGGGCGTAGTTGTCACAGCCCTCGCGCGTGACGACGTCCCACTCCAAGTTCTCGTAGTAGCCGTAGGGATCGTCGCGTCGGAGGTCGTAGTCGATGCCGGACGCGCGGGCGACCGGGCCCGTACAGCCGTACTGTTTGGCTACCTCGGGCTCGATGACGCCGGTGTCGATACACCGGGTCTGGAAGATCTCGTTCGAGGTGACCATGTCGTGGTACTCGTCGACCTTCGCGGGGAGTTCGTCGAGGAAGTCCCGGGTCTTCTCGATGAACTCCTCGCGGGGTTCGGGCAGGTCCCACGCGACCCCGCCGACGCGGAAGTAGTTGAACATCATCCGCTGGCCGGTCAGGTCCTCGAGAATGTCCTGGACGACCTCGCGGTCGCGGAAGGTGTACATGAAGATGGCCGTGAACTCGCCGTAGACGTCCAGCGCGAAGGTACCGAGCGCGAGCATGTGCGAGGCGATCCGGCAGAGTTCGGCCCCCATGGTCCGGATGACCTGCGCGTACTCGGGGACCTCGATGTCCGCCATGTCCTCGATCGCCCGCGCGTAGGCCCACTCGTTTAGCAGCCCCGAGGAGACGTAGTCCCAGCGGTCGGGGTAGGGCATGATCTGGTGGCGGTAGGTGCCCTCCTGGCACATCTGCTCCTCACAGCGGTGGAGGTAGCCGATGTCCGGGTCGACGTCGACGACGGTCTCGCCGTCGAGCACCGTCTCGACGTGGAGCACGCCGTGGGTCGCCGGGTGGTGCGGACCGATGTTCAGGAACATCGTGTCCGACTCGGCGTCCTCGTGATCCGGCTGGATCGGGTTCGCGTGCTCGGAAAGCGTGACGACCTGCGGTTTCGTCTGGTCGTAGTCGTCCGAGAGCGGATGCCCCTGCCACGTCTCGGGCAGCAGAATGCGCCGCAGGTCCGGGTGGTCGGCGTACTCGATGCCGACGAGGTCGTAGGCCTCTCGCTCGTGCCAGTCGGCGGTGCGGAACACCGGCTCCGCGCTCTCGCTGACCGGATCCGACCGCGTCGTCGGGACGACGATGCTCACCTCGTCGGTCGGATCGCTGTACTTCTTGAGGTGGTAGATCGATTCGTACCGATCGTCGTACTGCTGTGCGGTGACACACGAGAGGTGATCGTAGCCGGCCTGCTCACGGAGATCGAACAGGACGTCCTGCACCTCGTCCGGATTGATGACGAACGCGGGCGCGTTCATGTGGTCGTCGCGCCCGATCGCGCGATCCCCGATCAGCGCCTCGAGGTCGTCCTCGGTGAGCTGGTCCGGCTGTCGTTCGATGCCCGTACTCATGGTGAATCAGCCCAGTTGTACCGCATGACGAGGTCGTCCTCGTCGATCTCGCTCGCGAGCTTCTGCACCAGTTCGTCCTCGGGGAGATCGCCGAACTCCTCGAGTTCGTACGGCTTGACGACGACGGGCGAGGACTCCCCGTTCTGGATCCGCTCCTGAAGCTTGAGGACGCCGTACAGCAGCGCCTCGGGACGGGGCGGACAGCCCGGAACGTGAATGTCGACGGGGATGATCTCCTCGGCGCCCTTCACGACGTTGTAGCCCTTCTGGAAGGGACCGCCGGAGATCGTACACGACCCCATCCCGACGACGAACTTGGGTTCGGGCATCTGGTCGTAGACGCGCTTCATGCGCGGCCCGAACTTCGAGACGATCGTCCCGGGGACGATCATCACGTCGGCCTGCCGCGGCGACGCGCGCGGGACGCCGGCCCCGTAGCGGT
Organism: Halopiger aswanensis; assembly: GCF_003610195.1. Classification (NCBI taxonomy): domain Archaea; kingdom Methanobacteriati; phylum Methanobacteriota; class Halobacteria; order Halobacteriales; family Natrialbaceae; genus Halopiger; species Halopiger aswanensis. The sequence goes on from NZ_RAPO01000002.1 coordinate 872,691, forward strand.
CGAGGTCGTGTTTGATCGCGTACGTGTGCATCATCTCGATGCTGCAGCACGCGATCCCGAACTGCAGCATGAACATCGAGTTCCCGCGAACCCAGTTCATGAACTCGTCGAACTTCGTGAGGATGAACGGCGACGCGCCGAACGCCTCGCGAAGCTTCGAGTTGAATCTGTCGTCGACGCCCTCACCGATTCGGGAGTCGCGGGTGTCCGTCGACGGTGCGGTGCTGCCGTGGATCTGCTGTTTGGGTTCGTCGCTACTCATAGTCGGTCAGTATCGCCTTCCACCTGCCGCGGTGTCTGTGCCCACTGTACTGCACCGTTGCGCCACGCCCACGCGAGCCCGACGAGGAGGATGGCAACGAACGCGACCATCGGTCCGAGGATCTCGAGCAGCGAAACGGCATCCGATTCAACAGCCTCTCGATATACGACCGCCCATGGGAACAGCAGGACGGTCTCGATATCGAAGACGAGGAACAGAAGCGCAACCATGTAGTATTGGATGTTGAACCGGACGCGCGTTCCGCCGGTCGGAACCTCGCCACTCTCGTAGGTGGCACGTTTGCTCGTTTCGGGGACGGTCGGCCGCAGGAGGTACGATACCGCCATCATCCCGAACGGTATCAGCAATCCCACGAGCGCTAACGCCCCGATCGCTATCCAGTCGTTCATCTACGTAACGTTCGGAGGTTGAAACCGCACGCACATAAGGGTTGATTGTTCGATTTCCGGGTCAATACGGGCCAAACGGTGGCTTCCGCGCCCTAATACGCGCTAAATTAATCGCCCTAGTACCATACTAATCGGTACAAAAAGTGACCGAACGGGTAATCAGGGGTTACCGATGCGACTGATGGCGGTGTCAGCGCTCGAGACGACCGAACGGGATCTTACCGCAAAGTCGGCCGCGATCCATCGACCTCGAGCGGAGCCCTACTGCTCCCCGTCCCGGAACGCCGGCGTTCCTTCGTCGTGGAGCCGGCGGGAGACGTCGCCGACGCCCTCGCGAAGACCCTCGTGGTACGACACCAGCCGTTCCCGGACCTCGTCGTGCCGGCGCGCGAGGATCTGGGCTGCCGAGAGCGCGGCGTTGAAGGACTTGCCGGCGTCGACCGCCACGAGCGGCGCCCCGGTGGGCATCCCGATGACGCTGTCGACGGACTTCTCCTGGACCGGCACGCCGATGACCGGCAGCGGGTACGCGATCGATGCGGTCATGTTCGGCAGGTCCGCGGATTTCCCGCCCGCGCCGGCGATGATGACCTCGAGACCGCGCTCCTCGGCCGTCTCGGCGTAGGCGGTCATCAGGTCCGGCGTCCGGTGGGCGGAGGTGACGTAGGTTTCGAAGGTGAACCGCTCCGCCGGCGGGTTCTCGTAGTCGGTCTGCTCGGCGAAGCCGAGTTCGTCGACGAAGGCGTCGTAGGCCCCGCGGCGCCGGCCGCCGGTCATCATCGTCTCGAGGTCCGAGTCGCTGCCCATCACGATGCCGACGTCGGGGGTCTCTTCGTCCGGGCGATCCTGCTGGGCTTCCTCGTGCAGTCGATCGATGAGGTCGGAAACGCTGTCTGCCATGAGTGGATTACGCTAGTGGTCGCCTGTGAACGTCACGGAGTCCTCGAGTTCCCGGGCCGTCTCGAGCAGGTCCTCGACGTCGGTTGCGTCGTCGCGCGCGCAGACGGTGACGTGGCCCATCTTCCGCAGGGGCCGGGTCTCGCGCTTGCCGTACCAGTGGAGGTGCGCCGCGGGCGTTTCGTGAATTTTCTCGACGCCGTGTAGCGCCGCCTTCTGGGACTCTTCGACGTCACCGAGCAGGTTCGTCATCACGGTCGGGGACCGGAGGTCGGTCGCGGCCAGCGGCCAGCCGAGCACCGCGCGGACGTGCTGCTCGAACTGGGAGCTGTGTGCGCCTTCGATCGTCCAGTGACCCGAGTTGTGCGGTCGCGGGGCGATCTCGTTGAGCAGGATCTCGCCGTCCTCTCGCGGACTCTGTCCGCTCGAGTTTTCCGAGGCGCGTGGCGCCTCGCTCGTTTCGAACAACTCGATGCCGTAGACGCCCCGTCCGTCCATCACCTCGAGGACGTCCTCGGCGACCTCGCGGGCCCGTTGCTCGGCGGCGTCGCTCGAGCGCGCGGGGACGATCGTCTCCCGGAGGATCTCGTCGACGTGGACGTTCTCCCCGATCGGGAAGGCGGCGGTCTCGTCGTAGCCCTTGACCGCGATGACCGAGACCTCGCGCTCGAACTCGACGAACGCCTCGACCATCGCCGGGCCGGCGACCGACTCGAGAGCGTCTTCAGCCTCATCTTTCGATTCGACGGGGACGTTCCCCCGTCCGTCGTAGCCGCCGGTCCGAGCTTTGAGCATGACCGGCGCGCCGTAGTCGTCGATCGCCTCGCGAACGTCGTCGGCGTCGTCGACCTCGCGGAACGGCGGCACCGGCACGCCCGCGGCCTCGAGTTCCCGCTTCTGGACGAGCTTGTCGTGGATCGTCTCGAGCGTCGCGGGCTTCGGGTGGACCGGCGTCCCCGAGTCCTCGCTGACGCGCTCTAAGACGTCCTGATCGGCCAGTTCGATTTCGAAAGTCAAAACGTCCGCCCGCGCGGCGAGTTCGCGGATTCCGGCCTCGTCGTCGAAGTCCGCGACGACCTGATCGCGCGCGACGGGCGCGGCCGGACAGTCCGGCGTCGGATCGAGCACGACCACCTCGACGCCGAGCGGTGCGGCCGCCTCGGCGAGCATTCGCCCGAGCTGTCCCCCGCCGACCACGCCGAGCGTCGGGCCCGGCGTCTGGAGCGTCGTCATTTGACGGCGGTTCTCGGCGCCCGCGCTTAAGGATTCTCAATCGTCACTGATTCCCGACCGCCCTCGCGGCTCGAGGCTGAACTCGGTCGGTTTCCGCGCGCTCGAGGGGAGCAACGACCGAGTGACGGGCGGCCGATCGCTTATCGATATCGCGAGCCGCGAAACTGCGCAGGGAAAATCCGTTAGTCGTCGCTCTCGGCGGTCGACGGAGAACCGTCGGTGCTCTCGGCACCGGCATCATCGTCGACCACGCTATCGACGCTAACCCCCTCCCAGTCGTGGTCCGCGTGGTAGCCCTCGCGCTCCTTCGCGCTGTCGGCGACGCGGATGAACTCGGCCTTCTCCCGGGCTGCGGGAACCGTGTGCCCACCGCAGTAGGACAGCCCCGACTGGATGCCCGCACAGAACTCTTTGACGACGTCGGCGACCGGCCCCTTGTAGGGCGTCAGCGCCTCGACGCCCTCGTCGGCGCGGACGTTCTCTTCCTTGTCGTCGCGGTTCTCCGCGGCGGTCGTGGTCGCCATCCCGCGCGAGCGCTTGTACTTCGTGCCCTCGACCTCGACGACCGCGCCGGGCGCCTCCGCCGTGCCGGCGAAGAGGCTGCCCATCATCACCGTGTCGGCGCCCGCCATCAGCGCCTTCACCGCGTCGCCGGAGGTGCGGATCCCGCCGTCCGCGCAGACGGTGACGCCGTGCTCCTCGGCGGCGTCCGCGCAGTCGTCGACGGCCGTCAGCTGCGGCACGCCGGCGCCCGCGACCTTCCGCGTCGTACAGTGCGAGCCCGGTCCGATGCCGACCTTCACGCAGTCCGCACCGGCTGCGGCGAGGTCCTCGACGCCTTCGGGCGTGGCGACGTTGCCCGCGACGAGGTCCGTGTCCGGGAACTCCTCGTGGATCTCTTCGACGGCCTCGAGCGTCCGCTCCAAGTGGCCGTGGGCGACGTCGATTACGAGCGCGTCGACGCCGGCTTCGACCAGGGCGGCGCTGCGCGCGATGTGGTCCTCGTTGATCCCGACGGCGGCGGCGACCCGTTCGCCGGCGTCCTTTACCGACGCGACCTGCTCGGCCTGCTCCTCGGGCGTCAGGAAGCGGTGAATGACCCCGATTCCGCCGTGTCGCGAGAGCTCGATCGCCAGCTCGGTCTCGGTGACCGTGTCCATCGCCGCGGAGACCAGCGGCGTCTCGAGCTCGAGGCTCGGTGTGAAATTCGTCTCGAGATCGACGTTGCTACGGCTGTCGACGGGCGAGCGCTTCGGCACGAGCAGCACGTCGCCGTAACTCAATCCGGTGCGAAGGTTGTCCATGACCCCTCCGTATTCGGGGATCTATTCGGATAAAGGCCTCGGCTTCGTTAGGGACTGCGCGGGTGTGGTCGAGGCTCTCAATGATCGACTGTGGTTCTGTATTCGCAACGAATGCCCAGGTCTCACGAACCGGCAACTACCGAACACGGCAAACCTAAGAAATATGATAGTAGTCCCGGGCGGATTCGAACCGCCGTCATGGGCTGTCTTCCGTGACGGAACGAACCGAACACGTCCAAAGGCCCATATGATTGGCCACTACACCACGGGACTTCACACTCCGTTCGAAGCCCCGTGTCGTTCGCAGTTCCTGCGGAACTGCTCACCACCACGGGACTCCGCGGACCTCACTCGCCGAGTAGACCGTGGTCGCACAATAGTGTTACTTTTCGTCGCGAGGCGACACCGCGATCGACCCCGCTTCCGCCCGCCGGTGACAGCTTCGACAGAGAGTGACGACATTGTCCATCTTGTGGGCATCTTCGGGTCGGTCGAACGATCGGACCGCCCGGACGTGGTGCACGTCCGGATTTTGCCCGAGTTCGTCTAATCCCGCACCGCAGTGCTGGCACTCGTAGTCGTCTCGCTCGAGCGCCTGCCGCCGAATCCGCCACCACTTCCGTCCGTACTCGATCGTTCCGCCTTCCCACTGGTGATGCTCCGGGCCGACGACGTTCGCCGAGAGCCACTCGCCGTAACACTCGAGCGTACAGAAGAAGCCGCGTTCTTGCGTCTCGAATTTCGCGGGGCGAACCTCGAGATCCGAGCCGCAAGCGCCACACTCGACGGTTACTCGCGCTCCCTTCGCCGACGGGTTTTCGGGAAGCAATCCGATCGCGTCTTCGACGCAGTCCGGACAGTACACGCCGTCTTTGTCCGACGGGTAGTACGAAAACGTCTCACCGCAGGAGTCACACGACGTCGTTTCTTTCCCGCCGCTCCAGTTGCCGTTGTGTTCGCCCGCGTTCGGATTGCAGTCGTCGCAGTACTCCCTGCGCGCCTTCGGATCGTAAAAGACGGAGCCACAACCCGAACACACCCGGTTCGGCAGCGGCTCGCCGTGCACCTTCGTGTGGTGTTGGCGCATTCCCTGCTCGGTCTGCAACGATTTCCCGCACGTGGGACAGTCCATACTGCGGGTGGGCGCGGTATCGGATATAAACTACAGGCGAGGCTACCGTGATCGAGGGTCAGACGGCAGAAAACGATCGCCGAACGATCCGCGACGGCAGCCGCGTTACAGGTAGCCTTCCTCGGCCAGTCGCTCGATGCCTTCCTCGAGTCGCTCCTCGCTGGCGGCGTAGGAAATCCGCGCGTAGCCGGGGGTGCCGAACGCGCTGCCCGGCACCGTGGCGACGTGGGCGTCCTCGAGCGCGCCCTCACACCATTCCTGATCGTCGTCGTCGACGGGCAGCATCATGTAGAACGCGCCCTGCGGTTCGGCGACGTCGACGCCGTGATCGTCGAGCAGGTCGATGACGAGGTCGCGCCGCTCCTCGAAGGCTTCGACCATCTCTTCGACGGCGGTGTCGGTGTTCTCGAGGGCCTCGATGCCGGCGTGCTGGACGAAGTTGACGGCCGACGAAACGGAGTGGCTGTGGAGCTTGCCGGCCTGGTCGATCAGGTCCTCGGGGCCGGCGAAGTAGCCGAGCCGCCAGCCGGTCATCGAGTAGGCCTTCGAGAAGCCGTTGACCGTGATGGTGCGGTCGGCCATCCCGTCGAAGGTGCCGAGGCTGGTGGGCTCGACGCCGTAGGTGATCTCCTTGTAGATCTCGTCCGAGATGACGGTGACGTCGTGTTCGACCGCGAGGTCGCGCACGCCCTCGAGGGCCGCGTCGGAGTAGACGGCGCCGGTGGGGTTCGACGGGGAGTTGACGATCAGCAGTTCGGTGTCATCGGAGACGGCGGCCTCGAGGTCGTCGAGCGCGGGCTCGAGCTGGAAGTCAGAGTCCGAGAGATCCACGCGGGTCAGGTCGCCGCCGGCCATCTTGACCATGGCCTCGTAGGAGACCCACGCGGGGTCGAGCAGAACGACCTCGTCGCCGTCCTCGACCAGCGACTGGACGATTTCGTACAGCGCCTGCTTCGCGCCGGGCGTGACGATGACCTCGTCGGTGGTGTGCTCGAGGCCGTCCGCGGCGAGCTTGTCGACGATGGCCTCGCGGAGCTCGAGAATGCCGGCGGAGGTGGTGTAGCCGGTGTGGCCGGCGTCCATCGCGTCCTTCCCTGCCTCGACGATGTTTTCGGGCGTGGGGAAGTCGGGTTCGCCGACGGAGAGGTCGACGATGTCGGCGCCCTCGTTCTCGAGTTCGGTCGCGAGCGCGGAAATAGCAAGCGTTGCGGACGGTTCGACTCGGGTTACGCGGTCGGTGAATTCCATCGTCATGGGTGTGGTAGGGTGAAGTGTCGCGTTGTAGTGTCGTAGTCTATCGGTCTGTGTCGGAATCGGGCTCCGGCAGTTCCGAAACCAGATCGAGCGCGCTTTCGACGGCCGTAGCCGCGTTCTCGACGCGCTCGCGCGCTTCGGCCGCGGACATGCCGGGCCCCGTCACGCCGAGCGTTACGGGGGTGTCGCGCTCGAGGCTCACGTCGGCGAGCCGCTGAGCGATCGCGTCGCCGATCACCTGGTCGTGGTCGGTGTCGCCGGTGATGATGGCACCGACGACGGCGACGGCGTCGACCTCGGCGCGGCGTGCGAGCCGGTCGGCGGCCAGCGGCGCGTCGTACGCCCCCGGAACCTGGACCGTCTCGTACACGTCGGCACCTGCGTCGCTGGCGGCCTCGAGGGCCGCCTGTTCCATCTGCTCGGTGACCGGGCGGTTGAACTCCGCGACCACCAATCCGAGCGCGGTCATATGGGTGGCGTGGAGAGGGGAGGTAAAAGAGGTGCCGCTTTTCGGAGGCCAACCGGCTTTCCGCTCGCCGTCTGCCCCGCCAAGACGGCCCCTCGAGCGGGAATAAACTGCCGTAAAACGTCATCAAACGAGAGAAAGTGCCGTTGATGACCGTTTGTTTATTTGATCGATCGGCTACTCACCGCCGACTGCAATGAGTCTTGACCGCTACACGACCCCCGCTGGCGTCGACCGCGATACGGTACAGTCGGTCAGCAAGCTCCTCCTCGCAACCCTCTCGCTGATCGGACTCCTCTATCTCGCCTCACTACTCCCCGGGATCGATCGGCTCGTCCCGGGCACGCCGATCACGTTCGCCGCGATCGCGAGCGTCGTCGCGACCGTCACGGTCGTCGGACTCCTGTTATTCCTCGCGCCCGCGCTCGCGGACCTCGTCCGATCGACGTTCGATGGCCCGGCCGGAGTCGTCGACGACGTCGCGTCGATCGTCCACCTGTTCGTCGTCCTCGTCGCGGTGCTGGTCGCCCACCGCGGGCTGGCCCTCGCGATCGTTCCGCTGCTCGAGGGCGGCGCCTGGGTGTACGACGTCGTCTTCCTCGCGCTCGCGCTGCCCCCGCTCGGCATCCTCGCGGCGCGGCTGTACGTCTCGCTCGATCCGATCGCCGAGTTGCTGGCCGACACGGTAACGCGAGCCGAATCGGCACCGAACGGAAACACTGACGAGGATGCCGTCGCCACGGAGCGAGGTGAGCACTAATGTCGTTCCCAACCTCCGACGCTGACGCCGCCGAGACGACGGACGGAACCGCAGCCGAGACCGGGCTCCCCGTCCTCGCGGGCGCCGCCGCCGGACTCGGCGCCTGGCTCGTCGGCTACGCCGTCACCTACCTGCTCGTCGCGAACGATGTCCGCGAGTCGCCGATTCAGCGAATGATCGAAGCGTTCGGCGGCGAGCCGGCTACCTACGAGATGGTCGGCTGGGTGTTCTACAACGCCCACCTGGCCGAGACGGTGTTCCGGAACGTCCCGCTGGTCGGGAGCCGCGCGACGTCGTACATCGGCGGCGAGAACGGGTTCACCGTCGCCCTGTATGCGATTCCCGTCGTAACCCTGCTGGTCGCCGGCCTCGCGCTCGCGGCGTACCGGGGTTCGTCGGCACCGATCGACGGGCTGCTCGCCGGCCTGACCGCGCTCCCGGGCTACCTCCTCGCCACCGTCGCGGGCGTCTTCCTCTTCGAGGTCACCGTCGGGAACGCGACGGGCGGCCCCGACGCGTTGCCCGCCGTCGTCCTCGCCGGACTGCTCTTCCCCGCAGTCTGTGCGAGTATCGGCGGCGTCGTCGGCGCCGTCGTTACCGGCCGAATTCGGAGCGATCGGTAGTCGACGCGGGCGAATGCTATTTTCGCGGCTCGTCGAACGTGGATGATTAACCATGGGTCTCGTAACCAAACCTATTCAGCGCTCGAGCGGCTAGAGCGGACAATGACTGATTCCGACGTCGAGACCGACGCGGACGGATCACTCAAGGAGCGCGTCGAGGCCTGGCTCAGCCGCGAGATGCCGATCATCCAGATGCACGGTGGGACGAGCGCGGTCCGGAAGGCCGACCCCGAGAGCGGCGAGGTCATCATCGAACTCGGCGGCGGCTGTAAGGGCTGTTCGGTCAGCGACGTGACGACGGGCAACATCGAGGCCGAACTGATCAAGTGGCCCGAGATCGACGAGGTGACGGTCCGCGTGCCGGATGCCCGCGATAGCCTCGGCGGTCCCGAGCAACCCGAATCGATCATGGGCGTCGATCGAACGGAGGGCGGCCGCGGCGACTGGGGCTCGTCGAATCCCGGCAAGGACCACCTGTAGCGGTCCGGTCCGAGCCTTGATCCGTCCAGTCCGTCGATAGTATTTTCTCATACGCGCGTAGCCGCACACCCGAGCGTCCGGGGTTCGGACAAACCGGAGTCCAGCCGACTGACTTACTCCAGCCGACTGTGTTTTCTCGACAACCCCCTCGAGACGACCGTTCGCCGTTCATTCTCGAGACTCGTGACCGGGCGTGCGGCACCGCGTGCCACGTTGACAGGGTCGGTGAGTTTTGGGAATGCCTATATCCTTTTACGCCACAATTACGGAGTCGTACACCATGACGACGTGTGGACGTCCGCAAGCCGGTGCCGGAGGTGAGAACGATGGTCGATGAGCCAGTCGTCTCCGAGGACGACGAGGAGGGGGACGACCCCGAGACCGACGGTGGCGTACAGGCCTACACCGTTCGCCTCGAGCTCGTCGACGAGCCCGGAGAGTTGCTTCGCGCCCTCTCCCCGATCGCAGAAAACGGCGGCAACCTCCTGAGTATTCACCACGAGCGCGGGAATATCACACCGCGCGGGCACATCCCCGTCGAGGTCGACCTCGAGTGCCCGCCCGACCGATTCGAGGACATCGTCGAGGCGCTACGCGACGCCGGCGTGAACGTCATCCAGGCCGGCGCGGATCGCTACGGCGAGGAGATCAACGTCGTGCTGGTCGGCCACCTCGTCGATACCGACCTCTCGCACACCCTAAATCGCATTCAGGAAGAGACCAGCGCCGCCGTGCTCGACCTCTCGCTGTCCGCACCCGAAGGAACGGAAAACATCTCGAGCGCGCGCCTGCGGCTCGCCATCGACTCCGGCGAGGCCGAGGAAACGCTCGCGCAGATCCGCACGATCGGCACGGACAAGGAACTGACCGTCGTCGAACCGCTGCTCGGAGGTGACGCCTGATGGGACAGAAACTCGCAATTCTCGGCGCCGGCGACGTGGGCCGCTCGGTCGCGGACCTCGCCGGCGAGTACGGCCACGAAGTCGTCGCGCTCGCAGACTCCAGTACTGCCGTCGTCGACCCCGACGGAATCGACGTCGAAGCGGCCCTCGAGCGGAAGGTCGGCGGCGAGTCCGTCGGCACCGCCGATCCGGAGGCCGTCTTCGAGACCGACTACGACGTCCTCGTCGAGGCGACGCCGACGACGCTCGGTGACGCCGAGCCCGGCTTCTCGCACGTCGAACGCGCCCTCGAGGCGGACCGGCACGTCGTTCTCGCGAACAAGGGTCCGGTCGCCGAACGCTACGAGGAACTGCAGGCGCTCGAGGCCGACAGCGCCGGCTCGGTCCGCTTCGAGGCGACCGTCGGCGGCGCGATTCCGGTGCTGTCGACGATCGAAGACGAGACGCCCCAGGCCGTGACCGCCGTTCGGGGCGTCCTCAACGGCACCGCGAACTTCATCCTCACGCGCATGGCCGCGGAAGGACTGGACTACGAGCACGTCCTCGCGGAAGCCCAGGATCTGGGGGTTGCTGAAGCTGATCCGACCTTCGACGTCGACGGCACCGACGCCGCCCTGAAGTTCGTCATCCTCGCGAACGTGCTGGCCGACGGCGGCTTCGCGCTCGAGGACGCCGACGTCACGGGCATCCAGAACATCCCCGGCAGCGCGCTCGACCTCGCGGCTGAGGACGGTCGCACCATCCGGCTCATCGGCGAAGCGACCCGTGAGGGCGTCCGCGTGGCTCCGCGACTGGTCCCCGAGAATGGCCCCCTCGCGGTCACGGGCACGCGAAACATCGTCCAGATCGAAACCAAGAACGCCGGCTCCCTGCACTCGAGCGGTCGCGGTGCCGGCGGACCCGAGACGGCAACTGCGGTGCTCTCGGACGTCGGCCGGCTCCCCGAACTGTAATTCTCGTTCGCTTCGACCGCGAACACGGACCGGTTCGGACACCACTCGTTCAACTGAACCTTCTCGCTGCGGTTAGAAACGGAAATCCGCCAACGTCTTCCCGTTTCGAGCCCTACTGCTGGTTGCTGTGATCCCGGCACCTACCACTTCGATCGCGCCGCGATCGCGTGTGGATGTGACACAAACCGCAAGCAGGCGTCGGGATCGACTGAATACGCTTTCGAAATGGTTTTAACCGCAACGAGCGAAAGAGACCGATATAAGCGCCTCTGCGCGTGAGCTAAAACAATGAGCGAACGACACCAGAACCTGGCCATCATCGGCCACGTGGACCACGGGAAGAGTACGCTCGTGGGACGACTCCTCTACGAGACGGGGAGCGTACCCGAGCACGTCATCGAACAGCACCGCGAGGAAGCCGAAGAGAAGGGCAAGGGCGGCTTCGAGTTCGCCTACGTCATGGACAACCTCGCCGAAGAGCGCGAACGCGGTGTCACCATCGACATCGCCCACCAGGAGTTCTCCACCGACGAGTACGACTTCACCATCGTCGACTGTCCTGGTCACCGCGACTTCGTCAAGAACATGATCACGGGCGCATCCCAGGCGGACAACGCCGTCCTCGTCGTCGCCGCTGACGACGGTGTCGCGCCCCAGACCCAGGAGCACGTCTTCCTGGCTCGTACCCTCGGTATCGACGAGCTCATCATCGGCATCAACAAGATGGACGTCGTCGACTACGAGGAGTCGACGTACAACGAGGTCGTCGAAGAGGTCAACCAGCTGCTCCAGCAGGTCCAGTTCAACACCGACGACGCCTCGTTCATCCCGATCTCGGCGTTCGAGGGCGACAACATCGCCGAGCGCTCGGACAACACGCCGTGGTACGACGGCGAAATCCTGCTCGAGGCCCTGAACGACCTGCCCGAGCCGGAGCCGCCGACGGACGCGCCGCTCCGACTCCCGATTCAGGACGTCTACACCATCTCGGGTATCGGTACCGTCCCCGTCGGACGTATCGAGACCGGTGTCATGCAGACCGGCGACGACGTCTCCTTCCAGCCCAGCGACGTGGGCGGCGAGGTCAAGACGATCGAGATGCACCACGAGGAAGTGCCGAAGGCCGAGCCCGGTGACAACGTCGGGTTCAACGTCCGCGGCATCGGCAAGGACGACATCCGCCGCGGTGACGTCTGCGGTCCCGCAGACGACCCGCCGTCCGTCGCCGAGACCTTCCAGGCACAGATCGTCGTCATGCAGCACCCGTCCGTGATCACGGCGGGCTACACGCCGGTCTTCCACGCTCACACGGCTCAGGTCGCCTGTACGATCGAGTCCATCGACAAGAAGATGGACCCCTCGAGCGGCGAAGTCGCCGAGGAGAACCCCGACTTCATCCAGTCGGGCGACGCCGCGGTCGTCACCATCCGACCGCAGAAGCCGCTCAGCATCGAGCCGTCCAGTGAGATCCCCGAACTCGGGAGCTTCGCCATCCGCGACATGGGTCAGACCATCGCGGCCGGCAAGGTCCTCGAGGTCAACGAGAAGTAATAAATGCAGCAGGCACGCGTTCGACTCGCGGGCACGAGTCCCGACGACCTCGACGACATCTGCGACGACGTCCGCGAGATCGCGAACAACACCGGCGTCAACCTGAGCGGTCCGATCCCGCTGCCGACAAAGACCCTCGAGGTGCCGACCCGGAAGTCGCCTGACGGCGAGGGCACCGCGACGTGGGAGCACTGGGAGATGCGCGTCCACAAGCGCCTGATCGATCTGGACGCCGACGAACGCGCACTCCGACAGCTCATGCGCATCCAGGTGCCGAACGACGTCTCGATCGAGATCGTCCTCGAAGACTAACGGACTCGAGGCACTCCGGATCGAGACCGAGAGCCGATCGCGATTCGCGTTCGGCTCCGGGTTGCAGTTCATTCACTTTCATCGCGTTATTTTTCGATCCCGTCGAGCGGCGCGTCCATCGTGTGTTGCTCGAGACGCGTCTCGAGGCCGCATCTCGAGGACAGGAGATGACTCGAATCAGCACTTGTCCCTCGAGTCGTAGCACAACTGAATACCGCCGCGGGGACTTTTGGTGCGTCCCGTCCCAGTACTCGGTATGGCGAATCGACCGCGTTCGCGATCCCGCGCCGACTCCCGATCGGGGCTCGCGCCCGATGCGACGGACGGGCCACCGTCGGGCTCGAGCAGTCCCATCGTCGAACTGCTGGGGATTTTCGTCCTCGTGTTTGTACTCCAGACGGTGACGGCGCTGATCGGCGTCGGCGTGATGGCCGGGTTGTTCGTCCTCGCGCCGCCCCTGACGACGAACCCGTGGACGATCGTCACGAGCGTCTACGCGCACGGCGGGCTCGGTCACCTAGTTTCGAACAGTGTCGCGCTGGTCGTCTTCGGCTGGCCGGTCGCGCGAGCGACGACGCGCCTCCGCTTTCACGTCTTCTTCGCCGTGACGGGCGCGATCGCCGGCGTTTCGCAGATCGTCCTCAGCGGCGCGTTCGCCGGACTGCCGTTCGTCGGGGACTGGTTCGCAGTCCGGCCCGTCCTCGGCGCCAGCGGCGCCGTCTTCGCGCTGCTGGGCTATCTGATCGCCTCGAACCGACTCTCGACCGGACTGGCCTCGTTCGTCGACGTTCCCGACTGGGTCTCGGCGCTGGTCTTCCTCGGGCTCGCCGTCGCGGTCACGCTGGCGACCGCCGCACCGGGCGTCGCCCTGCTGGCGCACTTCGCCGGCTTCCTGGTCGGGCTGGTCGCCGGCCGACTCCGCGTGCTGCAGGTCGGGTCTCGAGCAGGGAATGGCCCGACGGTGTGAGCGCGAGGAACTCGAGTACCGCGTCTCGAGCGGGGGTCGGTGCCGCTATTGACGCCGACCAGTGATGGCGGAAGGTTTTTGCGCGTTTTCTGTGTCGGTAGCCAACAGGTTGGATTCGATGAACGACCTCCGGCTTCGGTGTTCGTTGCTGGTACGGATGGGCGTCGCCGTCGGCGTCCTCGCGACGCTGTCGATCGTCGTCGCGCTGATCGGCGGTCTCTGCGGGGGACTGTTGGGACTCGCCGTCTGGGACTGGATCGCCACCGGACTCGAGGCCGTCGCGAGCTTCCCCGGAATCAGCGACGTGGTGGGCGTCTCGGCGCCGGTCGCGGCGCTTCTCGCCGCGCTCGCCCTGGTGGTCGTCATCAACTGGTGGCCCCTGCTCACCCGCTATACGCCCGTCGAGCACCTGTTCCAGCCGACTGCAGCGTCGTTGGTCGCGACGGCGGCGGTGCTCGGCTGTCTGTACCTCGCGGTCGTCGAAGGCAGTGCTGCGGTGACGTCGGCGATCGTTGCCGTACTCTCACCGATCCAGCGGGTCCTGCTCGGACTCGGCCTGAGCGGCCCGCTCGTCGTCGTGCTGCTGGTCGCCGGCGCGCGGCGGGAGGTCCGCGACCTGCGGGCGCAACTGGTCGACGATAGCGTTCCCGCCGCGGAGGCCGACCCGGAACTCGAGGCCACCGTCCGGCGACTCGCGCAGCTCGCGAGCGTACCCGCGCCCGACGTGTACGTCACTGACGCCGACCGGCCGGAGTCGTTCACCCTCGGCAGCGGCGACTCGGCCGTCGTCGTGGTCTCGACGGGGCTGTGCGAACGCCTCGCGGACGACGAACTCGAGGCCGTGTTGGCCCACGAAGTCAGCCACCTCGCGAACCTCGACAGTCGGATCGTGGCGGCCGCGATCGTGCCGGTGATCATCGCCGACGCCTGGATCGACCCCGACGCGAGCGATCCGGGCGATCTGTTCTGGAACGCGGTCTTCCGCGCGCTGAAACGCTACGGCCAGTTCGGCGTCGCCGTCCTCTCGCGGGGCCGGGAGTGGCACGCCGACGCCGGCGCCGCCGCGCTCGCATCGCCCGCGGCGCTCGCCAGCGCGCTCGAGACGCTGACCGACGCCAGACAGGTTCCCGAAACGGACCTACGGGAGTGGGAGGGGGCGATGGTTGCGTTGGATATTCTCCCGCCCGCGCTCGAGGAGCAGGGGACGGGACCGTTCCGGACGCATCCGTCGACGGCGGCGCGGATCCGGCGATTGCAGCGGCTGGCGGCGGAGTCCTGAGTCACAGAAGCCTCCGGCGGCGAGCAACGAGGCTGTGCGTGGCATTCACGAAACTGTGACGAAACACAAGGTACAAATAGAAACCCGAGTTAGAAAGGGGCGAGGGCTCGTAGATCAGTGGCAGATCGCTTCCTTCGCAAGGAAGAGGCCCCGGGTTCAAATCCCGGCGAGTCCACTCACGTTTTGCACGGTTTCGAATTGTCCCGATAGTCGCTGTTGTAGCGGCTAATGCGGAATTATGCAATAGTCGATTTAGCGTACAAACCCCCTCTCAGAATCGAGTGATTGCCGGTGCGGGATTCGCCCGGACGCCGTCCCACGATTACAGCGAAGGAAATCGGGGGTGGTTGGCGTGACGGTCGCACCGTGGCCGTCGGCCGGACAATCGACATGTCTTCATTGTGATTCGTTCGTCACCGACCGGTTCGGTCGCGTCTTCGGTGATGAAAGTGACCGCGTTCACCGCTGTCCCGAGTGCGATACTTACGCTCGGTTGACCCGTGGGTCCGCTGCTGGAAAAGACGTCGAGATACCGGACCCGGAAACGTCGCCCGGTCGGCACGGGGGTGAGGTCGATGTCTGAGGACGGTACTGAGCGCTACCGAGTCGGTGACGCGCTGGCCGAGCTGCGCTCGCTCGACGAGTCCGCTGCAGTGGTATGTCTCGACGACGCCTGGGCGCGGCCTGGTCGGCAAGGCGCGTTCGGCGTCGAGTACCCGACCCACGACTTCGAGACGACTGCAGAGATCGTCGACGTAGCCTGGGACGCTCTGCAGGACGGTGGTTGGCTGATCGCCGACGCCGACGACTGGCTTGCACCACGGTTGGAGACGTACATCCGCGAGGAGTTCGGCGATGTGAGTGCGTGGTATGAGGGCGGCGGCTACCGTCGCCGCGGTGGGGTAACCTACGTCGACGTAGGTGGCGATCCCGACACCAGCACACCCGGCCAGTATCTCTCAAACGGCGGCTACCCTGTCATCTTTGCCCACAAGGGCGAGACGGATCGCCGGACGACCGCGAGTGCCCGTCAGGTTGCACGCCACCCGCGGCGTGTCGAGGACGGCTACCCCTACGGCTGGGGGAGCGTAAAGCCGATCGGCCCGTATCGCGCATGGATCGAGGGCCTGACTGAGCCTGGTGAGACAGTTGTCGTGCCGTGCGCAGGAACCGCGCCGGCTGCCATCGCAGCGGAGCAGTTGGGGCGTGAGTGGATCGCTATTGACTCCGAGTCCGAGGCCCGCGAGGCCTACCTGCAGCGGCGGGCGGCTTTCCGCGAGGAAAACGAACAGACGACGCTCGTCGACGTAGTCGCAGACGGTGGGCACTCAGTAGACGCGGGAATCGATCATTCACGATTACAAGGGGGTGGCTCAGACCGATGAGGGAGTGTCCGGTCTGCGACGCCGAGAGCGCGACGGTCTACCGCTGTTCGGAGTGCGGGGCCGACCTCGTCGGTCGGGCTGACTCCGAGGAGGACCGGAGGCGATAGCCCGTGACGGACCTGATAGCCTGCGGTCGTGAGCCGCGGGACCCAGCAGCGGGTGACGGTGACGAGTTAGTCGATCAGGAGGGTCGGCGATGACGCAAGTCGAGACAACGCCTCACGAGAGTGAGGGGCGCTGGAAATGGCCCGACTGGGGCCGCGGTCCGTACGATGCACTGTCGTCGGTGATGCTCGGCCCACCGTTCGAGGGATACCTGGAGCTGGACATCGAGATCGACGGGGAGCCCTGGCACCTCGAGGTCAGTTACAGCAAGTCGGGGTTCGCGCCGCGACTGTCGGACGGAATCAACGCCGAGCGGCTCTACGAGTGGGATATCCGCGGTCGTGGACGTGGCGAGCGAAAGGCCTCGTACAATATCTCGCCGCGGTTCCCGAACATGCGCCACTGGGAGACCGGCGAGCCGGTGAATCTCCCCTGGGAGAATCAGGTCGGCGAGGTCGACGGCGTCGACGTCGAGTTCCACGTCAGTAACATCGAGCCCGACCACGGTCTCGAGTTGCTGCCGGAGTTCTTCGCAGCGATCTTCGAGCACGCCGAAGAGCGCGTGCATCCGGAGTACTTCCGGACAGACCCGCACCCGGCGAGTCGGATGTGGGCATACGAGCGGTACGTCCGTATCCGTCGACAGTGGGCCGAAAAGCTCGCGTCGGCCGGTGTCCTACAGAAGGTGGTTCACTTTCTCTCCGACCTCGAGGGAGTGAAGGCGGAACTGCATCTCGACAACGAGGAAGTGATCAACCACCAGAACCGGCTGATGCTCGATCCTACGTCGGCTGCGAAGCTACTGCCGGGCCACACCTACGGACGGAAGTTCGAGATCTACCAGCTGGCCGACCCGGACGCGGTCTCGAAAGATCATCCGTCGTACCATCCGAAGGTGGAGGTGCTGGTGAACAAGTCGAATAACGACGGCGAGGCATGGGCATGGGCTGATCGCCACGAGGTGACCCAGCAGATTGAGGAGACGCTGTTGAACGCACTTCACTGGGAAGACATCCCGCTCAGTCCCGACGGGAACGACGTGTACGTACCGGACGATCACTTCGACGCCGTCGCTCGAGACGAGCAGGTAGAACTCTACGAAGATCCGACACCGCGCCTTGAGGCGAAGACGGACCACTTGTTGATGACGACGCTGCGGGACATGGGCGAGACCGCCCGCGAGGTGACCGAGACGGTCGCGACCGACGGCGGTGGGAACGTCGACGAACTCGCAGACGAGTTGGGCAAGCACCCGGCGACGATCTACCGCGCGATCGAAGATCTTGGCGACATCCTCGAGCTCGACCAGGGCGAGATTTCGTTCCGGGCACGGAAGTACCAGGAGGAGTTGCGCGCACTCGTCGAGTCCGCTGAGTACGCCATCGAGAGCTTTGCCGATCGAATTCAGCACGTAATGGGCCTGGCCGATCACATTGCCGAGTCGTCACCGTTCCAGCAGTGGTTGGCCGAGAATGGTGCCGAGATCGAATTCGACGAGCATGGGAATCCGAAGCGACTCCGAATCGACGCGATTCTCTCGCTGCTGAAGCACGATAGCTTCGAGAACGCTCGTGCGGTCGCACAGGAAGCGATCGACGCCTGGCGGCACTCAGGGAACGACGTAGTTCCGTTCAGCAAGGTGTCGATGGTCTGGCGGACACCTGAAGGCGGCCGCGACAGCCACCGCGTGGGTTCGCTCGCCGACTGGTAGAACCGCCCTCGTGAGTGGCAACACTCTCCTGACACCTGTTTTCAGCAACTTTGCTTGTGTAATAGCGACTGTCAGTCAATTCTGGTTGTAGTTTCGACCTCGAGGGAGGTGCCGCCGGCGCGATCACGCCGGCTCGCCTGCGGGGCAGTTTCGCGCTGCGCGCGAAACGCCCCTTGGCGGGTGTCGCCAAGGCGACAGCGCCAAAAAATTACAGCGCCCAGCCCCCGCTTCCGCATGATTTCCAGTTGAAGCACATGAAACGAGGGTTCTGTGATTATACTATCTCTGATAATTTTAAAGATTCACCAGTGCCCGATAGCGTTACTACTCTCCCTCAATAGCGTCTTCAATAATCTCGATCTCTTCGTCAGTCAGTCCGTACAACTCGTACACGATCTCGTCGATCAATTCATCCGTCCGCTCAATCTTCTCGTCAAGTTCATCGGCGCGTGCCTTGGTCTCGAGGTAGCTCTCGAGGCCGTCGCGGACATCGTCGATGGCGGGGAGAGTGAGTTTCCGGAGGCGGTCGACGAGCGAGTTGTTCTTGGTGGCGGTTTCGCGAAAGTTCGCGAAGCCGCCAGCCTCGTCGACGGCCACGGGGACGAACGCCTCAATCAGGTCGGCCTCGGTTTCGGAGAGGTCCGAGATCCGCAGGGCCGGTAGGGGTTCGGTTTCGGTGTAGCCCCACTGGTCAGTTTCGTACTCGTCCTCGTCTTCGGGTTTGTAGCGGGCGGTGAGTCGGATCTCGAGGGAGGTTGGGGATTCGCGGACGATCTCACAGTTTCCAACTCGGAGTTTCTCGCGATCCTCGGCAGTATCGGTGAGGAGGGAGTCGGCCGCTCCCTCTGGGGGCTGTGCGAGGCCGATGCTGGAGAGGGTTTGACCTTGGGAGTAAGACCCAAGATGGTCGAGCAAACTGAGGTTGAGGGCATCGTAATCCGTGGCAAGTCGTTCCATTTTCTCTGCATTCTCAACCAAATCCGAATGGTGGTATTCCGAAGGAAGTGGGAACTCCACAGCGTCTTGAATCAGGATCTTCTGGAATGTGTCTTTGTTTTCATCGAGGAACCGCTTACGATGGTAGAACGTCATCAGTTTCGAATTGATAATCGCCGTGAGTGACCTGGCTCGTTCTTCGGCGTTCTCATCTCCTTTCGGGAGCAGCACGAATCCTACCTGCGTGTGGAAGAGTTCAGTATCCGAATAGGCGGCGTAAATGCCGCGACCTTCTGTCGAAACAATCTGACGAATGACACAACGAGGTTTAGTAAAGAACCGCTTCTCCCGTTCTGAACCCAACCAGTCTCCATATTTTATCCATTCTCCTCCCTTCCATGTCAATCGATATCGATTAATCCCTTTCCCCGTCGTGATAGGATAGTGCTGCTCTGTTTCCTTCTCATCTGAATGAAAGACCCGGTTTTCAATTTGCTCTTCGGTGTGTCCCTGATGTTTATCGTATGGGGTGAGTCCCAAACATGATTCGAACTCATCGCCGATCGTACCATCTATGGCCTCGATCTGCTGTATTACTTGCCGTTCGGATTCGGATGTGAATATGTCGAAGATGAGATCGTCGGTCTCTTTCCACCGGCTGATGTCTGTTTCATATACATCGGCAGCTGGTCCCGGAATATCGGAAATTTCAGCATCACGAGGGAAGTTTATCGTGTTAACAATATTGCTGCCGTTTTGACTCATCTGTGTGAGTAGAATCGCCGTCTCCATTGTAACATTTGAAAAGATTCCATCGGGAAGACGGACAATCGTCTCGATACTGTGGTTCTCCAAAATATGCTCTCGCAGCGGTTGATACGAACTTTGAGTCAGATAGGAGTTTGGAGTGATAAATCCAAATACCGAATCAGGGCCCAACAGCGTTGTCGATCGCTCAATAAACGCAGCATAAATGTTCACTCTGTTGAAACTGGTATTAAATAGCTCAAAGAGGACTTCGGGCTCCCGTAACCCCTTTACGTCGACCCATGGTGGGTTCCCAATCACCGCATCGAACCCAGCATCTGCCCGCTTCTCCCCATCGTCATCGAAGAACACCTCGGGGTACTCCAACTCCCAGTGGAAGAAGGACTCGTCGCCGCTCATCGCCTGCGCTGTCTGGAACCACGGCTCTTCGGCCACCTCGGCCCACGCCTCGTCGTCGTCGATCGCCCGGGCCAGCCGCTCGTAGGCCCCCTCGGGCACGTCTAGATCGAACTGCTCGGCGGTGTGGACGTTTGCCACCTCGAACAGCCGCTGGTAGAACGGGTCGGTCCGCACCTCGTCGTAGATCTCCTCCATCGACTTGACGTCCTCGAGCGACTCATTGTCGATCTCGAGCAGCTCCTGCATACGCTCCATGACGTGTTCCAGCGTGTCCTGGCGGACCCGCGCCAGCGCCTGCTGCAGCGTCAACTGCCCGTCGCCCTCGGCCGCGTCGCTCGAGAGCACCTCGGTCACGTCCGAGCCGACCAGCGAGTTGCCCGCCTTGAGGTGGTGATCGAGGAAGGCTAGCGGCTGATCCGCGGCGAGCGTCTCGAGCCACATCGAGAGCTTCGCGAGTTCGACCGCCATCCCGTTCAGGTCGACGCCGTAGATACACTCCTTGGCCACGTCCCGGCGCACCCGCTGCTCGTCGAAGGCCGTCGCCTCCTCGAGTTCGCGTACCTCTTCCATGACCTGCTGGGCCAGGTACTCCGTCGCCCGCGTGAGGAAGTGCCCGCTGCCCATCGCCGGATCCAGCAGCTTCAGGTCCGTCACCCGCCGGTAGAACGCACCCAGATACTCGTGGGTGCCGGGCTCGAAGCCCTGCTCTGTGAGGTCGGCCTTGATCTCGTCGACCAGCGGCCCGACCGTCTCCTCGACGATGTAGGTCACCACGTAGTCCGGCGTGTAGTAAGCCCCCGTGGCCTTGCGCTCGCCCTCGTCGTTGACGACGTAGAGCCCGCCCTCGTCGACAGTTTCGACCGCCTCCGCGACCGACACCTCCGTGGCAGGCTTCCAGACCTGCCCGCCGTCTTCCGCGACCGCCGCGTACGTCTCGGGAGCGATCCGGAACTGATGCTCGAGCAGTCCCTCGTAGACGCTGCCAAGATGCCGCGTGTCGAGGTCGGCGTAGTCGGCCAGCACGTACCGGCCCTCGTCGTTCTCGGTTGTCGAAATTCGGTAGATGACCTCCGCAAGATAGCGGTTGCTGACCTCGTGGTCAGCCAAAAAGTCGTGTTCGTCCCGATTGAACAGTCCACCATTGTACGGCGGAATCCCCAGCGATTCCTCGCCTTCGTCGATCAACCGGAACAGGTCCTCGAGCCGACTCCACATCGTCGTGGAGTGTTCGCTATAGGCGTCGTCGAATCCCTCGTCGACCTCGCCGATCTCCTCGTGGATCTCGAGCCGGAGTTCGTTGAGGCTAAAGTTCTCCTCGTACTCCGTAACGGCGTCCCCGCCTTCGGGGTGGATCAGCCCGCGCGATTCGGCGTAGAGGACGAACATCAACCGGTATAGCAAGACGAGCGACTGCTCTTTCAGCTCCGCGAGCGCGTCGTCGTCCTCGGGCTCGATCGCGAGGTCGTTCGTCTCGGCGAAGCCCCGACCCAACACTCGCAACGCGGTGAAGACGTTGTCCTGTAGGTCTTCCCCCAACTCTTGAGCGACCGTCTCGCTCTCTGAGCGGACTGAATCGAGAAAAGTCGTCCCGCCCGACTCGCGGAAGGCTTCCGGCCGGAAGAACAGGTAGAAGTACTTGAACGCCTCGAGGTCGTCTTGCTCGAGCAGTTCCGGCAGGTCGATCTCGTAGTAGGTCTGGGTCTCGTAATCCTTCGTCCCGTAGAGCCGCCACTTGCGGCCGTTGGTCAGGATCCCCCACTGGATCCGTTCAGGCGTCCGCTCGAGGTAGTGTTTGATCTGGTGGGAAGCGTTGCGGTATGGTCGCTGATCGCTGAAGCGAGTCGTGAAATCAGCGTCCCACTGCTTCGCCTCAACCAGTCCCACCCCGCGGTCGAACAGGTCGGTCGTGTCCTCAGTACTCAGGTAGACCTCCGCCGCGTCACGGCGTGCCTCGGTGTCCTCGAACAGCAACACGTCGACATACCCCCCGCCCTCGGGCAGCGTCGTCTCGACGTTCGTTCCGAACCCCAGAATCTCGAGGACCTCGTCGATCCAGTTGTCGATCAACGGGTCTTCCTTGTAGCCGTCGACCAGTCCCGACTCGAGGTCCCACAGTTCTTGCAGGTCTTCGAGAGCCTCGCTTGCGGCGGCATCGCAGTCCCACTCCTCGCGATCTTCGATTCGTTCGTCAAGATAGTACCCGGAAAAGAGATTTGAATTGGTGTACGGCCGCTTCGACAGCGTCGCCTGACTCATGATACGCATGACCTTGAATTGTCACACTAAGAAACCACTGGTAGAACCTGACCGCCTGGGGCTGCACCTCGACAGAATCCATTTCCTGAATATGCACACGAGTTAGGCAGCGCTGTATGCATATTGCTCGGCGATCGCCGTGACGATCCCGTTGACTACTCTGGTAGAGTGATAGAAATACCTCGCCGTGGACTGTATGGTCTGATCCAGTGAGTCGAAAAACTAGGATTTCCTGGGTCGTGTGTACGAATATGCAAATTCGAACCGACAGCAACTACACCTACCGCGAGGATGTGATCGAGCAAGCAGCCGACTTCTACGACTGTAACAGGACGAAAGCAGTTATCTCGGTTTGTGAAGACGTACCCCGACTCGTCGCAGGTGCACGCTAGGCTTCGAGCGCGAGGATCTCACTCACGAACAGCGCCAAGAGATTGCCTGGACACTGTTTATGTCCTATTCTAAGGATTGGCCGACAAGCCCTCCGATCTTTTCGACCACTTCCCGGACATCACCTGGAACTTCGTTTTCATTCATCCGGTTTGCAATATACATGCCGTCACGATCCTTGCTGTACGCGGTTTCACTTTCAGAGACATCATACTCTTCCCGGTAAATCCTCTCAAGCACTTCGGCCTTGTCGTCCACGTCCTCATGTTCCGAGATGATCTTCTTTACATCCGAAGGACTCATATTGAACTCGTCTGCTCGGGCCACGACATCCGGATCTAAAAGATACGATTCCAAGGAATAATCGGGCCAAGCATAGAAATTCTCTGGCGAAGTCTCCCACCATCCTTTACCATCGGAACGATTAATCTCATCCAGTAATTCTCCGACTGCTTCCTCCGGAGTCTGGTCATCTGAATCAACAACGAACAGATACGGAATATCAAACGAATACAGCAGTTTCACCAGAGAGCGGCCGTCCCGCTTCAAATTTTCTTTCCCTTCTAACTCTACGAATGCGATCCCATTCTCATCAGGATCTAGGTTTAGCTTTCGGCAGAACGCCGTTAAAACCCGTTTGTCTGACCGGCCTTCAACAAAGACAACCGCATTCGATTGGAGCAACCCACTTTTATTGTAACCTAGATCCGTTAATTCCTCGGAGATATCCCCTTCTGACACGCTTCGAATTGTGGTTGACTCATCGCGTTCAATTCGGGCAATACTGCTTGCCTCACTTCGGTTTACGAAGACCTCAGAGTGAGTAGAAACAATGACCTGGATACCTGCTTCCCGGCAGATATCCTGTATCAGCTCGAAAATTTCCTGTTCAGCTCCTGGATGAACATGAAGCTCCGGTTCCTCGACAAGAAGTAGGCTGGTATCGTTCTGGGAACTAACTATCCCTGCGATCAGTGTCAAGATCTCCTTGGAACCAGCTGAAATATCCTTTAAGTCGTATGTTTTCTCGTCTTCGTGAATTCGTATCGTTATATCATTACCACTTATGTAGGGCGTAGAAACGTCTGTGACCCCTTCCATGATTGAGACATACCGTTCCCGGAACTGGTTGAATAGCGGCCTGTGATTGTTGTAGAGGGTATTTACGACTTGGACGAGATTACTCCCGTTTGATTCTAAATCTTCCTCTCTTCCGGCAGTCTGTTGGTTCTGTGGTTCACGGAATGCCTCAATAGTTTCCCACGTTTGGGTCTCGTTTCGGATTAGACGTCGATATGGGTTAGGGAATATTGCCCCAATCCCTTGGCGATTAATGCTTTTTCTCTGATATTTTACGTTAGGTAGTCTTTCAAACTGAAGAACTTGGCACTCAGTTGGTGAGTAGCGGATATTTCGATTTTCTGCCGCTGCAATCTGAATCCAGCCTTCCTCAAAATTCGTTTCTAACTCCTCCCAATGAATGTCCCTTTCTTGTAAAGCGAATGAATGCCGGATCTTCTTGAAGTGTCCCTCAGACAAGAACTCCTTTACAATCTCTTGGGGAAGTGACTCTTCATCCTGTAGTTCAGAAAGGATTGCTTCATGCTCATCACCTTCAAGAATGAACTCTATATTGAATTCTATCGGGACATCGGTATTTTGGTTAAACGCGTTATCACGGTGCCACCGGTGGGGGCGTTCATCTGCAAATATTTTTGCATAGTCTTGGAAGGAGTCGAGAAGATTTGACTTGCCGGTATTATTCTTCCCGATCAGAATAGCGAGTTCACCGGGTTCAAATTCTGTAGCTGTGCTCTCTTCTCGGCTTTCTGTTGGTGCGAAGCTTTTGTACCCGTTAACCTTCCAACGTGTAACCTTCATTGAAAACAGCTTATTTGTGAATCGTCCTTGGGTCTTTCCCACCTCATTGAAGCGGCATCTCAATAGAAACGGCAGCTAGCTCAGAACACGTCGCTGATTGAAATCTTTCCCTGCTTGGTCCCTCGGTGATCACCGCCTCCGTGCCACCGAAGCAGCGGGAGATCACACGCACGAACCATCTTGTCCCTGACAATTGTTAGCCCCGAGCGACCGTGGGGTCGGTAGACGGCAAAACAGTACCATCCCTCATGCCGCCGTAATTTCTTGTGATATTCCCGATATATCTTGAAGTTCCCCGGTTGGCCATTCGAATGCTCGAGCATGGTGCTCTTGATTTCGACGGGCGTTCCGTTCCCAAATCGAGCATCGTGCCAGCTGGCGCGCTCGAGATCGAACCGCCGCTTCCGGGCCATCCGCTTTTCGCAGATCGTGCCGAAGTGGTTGGCGCGCTTCGAGCGGTTCACGCGGACCACGCGCGTTGCGCGCCGCTATATATACTCCTCCGCTGCCTGCGACCCGCCCGCCCATCGGTCGTGTCGCTCCCGATCGGGAGCGACCGGGACCGCCGATGGGCTGTAGTAAACCCGGGGCAGTTTCGCTTTACGGGTTGACACCCCGACGCCCTCATGCAATCACCTGCTCGACGATGTTAACCCAGTCGGCCTTTTCGCCGCCGTCGTCGATTTCCTTCCACCAGTTCGAGACGGTAGCGTGGCTGTAGGGGACGAATTCGGCGGTTTCGCGCGCGGACATTCCCTGTCGACGGCACTCTTCCATCGTCCAGGCGGCGACTCGCTTCACGTCTTCCTCGGCGATCGCCTCGCCTTCCTTATCGTCGCCTTCGGGCGCTTCCCACGCCCAATCGGCTTCGTCCTGCGTGTGGAAGTTCCAGTCCGTCGGCGGGATGCCCTCGAGCGGGCGAGGATCAACGTCGACGAGCTTCCCGCCGGAAACCCGGTCTGCGACGACGGCTTGCTTCTTCGATTTCTTCTTGATAATCGTGCCGACGCGCCAGAGGAGCGGATGAATCGACGATTCGTCGTGCCCGATATAGATGAGCGCACCGCCGTACTTGCGGATCTTGAATACGAGCGGCCCCATCTTCTGGCGAACCTTGTGACCGTCTGCGCCGGTCCCGCTGGCGTTCGTCGAGAACTCGTCGCCGATGAACAGCTTCGGCTGCTGGGGATTCTCGACCGGGTCACCGTCTTGTGTCGCCCATTCCTCGAGTAGCGGGTAGTGTGGAATCCAGCCGTCCTCAACGGTGCCGTCGTCGCGCACCCAGTCGTCGAGTCGGTCGAGCGTCCGGATATTCGACCCGACCAGGAGGTCGCCGTCGACCCACCGCTCGCGCAGTTGGCCCAACAGCCCAGCAAAGTCAGTCTTGCCCGCACCCATCTCGCCGAGGACGACGATCACCGGCGCGGGGCCGGCGACGATCTCCTGCAACCGCGTGACCGCTTTGATCCCCGCAAGGTCGGCCTGCTGCGAGGGATCGCCGATGTAGTGTTTCAGTGTCAGCGTATCGCCGTTCTCGAGGGCGTTGCGGGCGGTCGCGCTGCCTTCGGCCCGCAGAATGTCGCGGTTCTTGCCGACGGCCATGTAGTCCTTCGCAGCTTTCCCATCCCAACGATCCACGTCGTGATGGATCGCCCGCATGGCCAGCTGCCGATCGACCTGCTCGTCCCGGACGAATCCCGAGTGCGGGAGCACTTCGTCGGGATCACGCTCGAGGTTGTTCGCCTGGTACTCGCGAAAGCCGCCGACCGTGTAGTTGTCTTGCTCGTCGCTCATCGATCAGTCCCTCCGTCAGTCGCTAGTCGGTCATTCGATACCTCTCGCTCCGGCTGCGGCCACTCCTCGAGCGCGGATAGCGCGAGGACGAGATACGCCGCGCCCATGCCCACGCCAGCGAGCACGTCGGCCGGGTAGTGCACGCCGATCGCGATCCGCGAGGTCGCAACGATCGCGACGACCACCGCCGCGCCGATCACCGCGCGGCACGTCCCGATTCGGTTCGCCAGCAGGCCATACACGACCGTCGAACCGAGCGCGTGGCCGCTCGGGAAGCCGTAGCCGCCGACGCCCGCGCCGGGCGGTCGGGGCAGTCCGAAGGCCATCTTCGCGACGGTCGCCAGTCCAATCCCGCCGAGCACGACGACGGCGAATGGCACTCGGTCGCCCTGCTCCTCGAGCACGGCGACACCGATCATCCCGACGAGCACGACGGCCGAGTAGTCGCCCAGGTGCGTCGCGACACCCAGCGCCTCGATCGCCGCCTCGGGGAGCGCCGACCGGATCGCCTCGAAGCCGATCGCCCTCATTGCTCGCGGCCCCCGTCGGTCGCTGCTTGCTCTGCTGCCTGTTCCTGCGTCATGGGCGGGCCGCTCGCCGTCTCGATGCCGTGCTCGTCGGCGTAGTCCTCGACAAATCCGTTGATGTCCTGAATGCCGTCCGTGGCGTTCTGTTCGGCGTCTTCGCGAGCCGATTCGAACCGTTTCTTCACCGTCGTGCGGGGATTCATCAGCCCGCGCTCGTCGGCTTCGGCTTCCTCGTTGACGACGTCTTTCTGAATCTGGAGCCCCATCTTCGAGATCCTCCCGCGGAGCCGATTCGCTGCGAGGTACTCTTCGACGAGGTCGCTGTGGATGTCCTCGAGCATGGCCTGGACTGTGACGAGTTTCGAGTCGGCGAGCTGGCTGAAGTAGCAACCACGTACAACCAGCGTTTCGGTGTCGTCGTGCCAATCGAACTCCCGAACTTCGAACGCCGAACCGTCGTTGACGTTGTACGGGGACGGTCCCTCGACCGTCTTCTCATCCCACACCTTCGGTTCAACGTAGTACTTCTCGCGGGTGTCCGTGACGCCATTGATGTGGTGAACCGGGATCATACGCCGTTCTCGAAGTTTCCGTACACCGGTCACGAACAGCCCGAACAGCGGCGGCCCGAACAGGAGCAGCGCCGCTAGTATCCCTTGTGTGATGGGCGGGACACTCGGGAGCGACGGCTGCCAGAGAAACAGCGCCACGCCCAGCGAGAATAGGACACCGAGCGCGACGAGCTGGCCCTGTGCCAGGATATACGTGAGTCGATCGGCCCAGCCGCCGAAGGTGGCGCTGGTCTCGCTCATGCTTGAATCACCCCGGAGTCCTCGCGTCGAAGCACGTACATTGCTGCTGTGCCCGCGAGACCGACAGACATCCCAATCCCGGTGAACAGCCCGGAGAGGCCACCGAAGTACTGCAGCGGGTCCTTTGGCTCGTCATCGAACTCGCTCGAGAGCCGGACCGCGAGACCGTCAGCGGAAACGCTGACCATCGAGCCGCCCTGGTACTCGCGGACGTCCATCGTGATCGGGGTCCTCCCGCGGGTGAGGTCGTATTCCTGTTCGGGGACCTGTACCGCACCGTCTTGGTCGACCCCAGCAAGTCCGTCCGAAACGACGACCGTCTTCGGTTGCTCCGCCTCGAAGGTGATCCGCGCTTCCCCGTCCTTGAGGTCGTACTCGAGGATACGGAGATCGTCGCCGAATTCGATCTCGGAACCGTCGGCTGCGGTTTCGTTACTGTCCTGTGCGACAGCCGTTCCGCCCATGCCCATCGCCAGCGCCGCCGCTACGACGAGGACACAAAAAAGAAGCCGCCGCATGGTCAGTCACCCAGGAACGGAACGAGATCGGTTACGAGGCTGACGACGACCAAGAGAACACCTGCGATGATCGCGAGTCCGAGCATCGAGTTCCCCGATTCGAAATCGAACGGGTTGCCGGGAAGCGACAGCCCGTTCCGCTCGTCCTCGAGTTCGACGACGACTTCCTGCTGTTCGGTCTCGAGGTCGCGCTCGAATTGGGATAGCTCTTCCATCGACTCGATGAGCGCATCGTAGTCAGCTGGACTTTCGGAGGTCGACGTTTCGGTGTAGGTGAGTTCCTCGACATCGGTCACCTCGCCCGTTTCCGGATCGACTTCTTTCGCGTCGGTGATCGTGAACGGCTGCCGGAGTTCGACGATATCCGACTGTACCTCCCCCTCGTCCTCGACGTGATAGCTCATATAGAACCTCGACTCGAGGTCGGCTGGATCGATCGTCTGCCCGACGCTGAACCCGCCTGAAGGATGTGGCCGTGCGGTAAGGGTGCCAGATAGCTCGACGGATTCGTACGCGCCGTCCTCGCCGACCGGCAGTTCGGTTTCGACCGTCACCGTCTCCTCGGGCAGCGACATGCCCATCGTTGAGAGCGCTGCCCCGGAGAAAGCGTACGTCGAGTTCTCGGGCGACGAGGCGGCGAACATCGAGGGCGTGAAGAAGTCCGCCGCGTCACGATCGCCGTTGACGATATCCTCATACGCCTCGTCGAGGAACGCCTCGATCTCAGCGGTCACGTCGTCAACGACGGTGCGGATCTCCTCGATCGCCTCCGCCCACAGCCCAAGGTGCAGCAACACTGGGTCGTCCCACCGCTCGTTGATCGACGGGGGCTCGATGTCCTCCTGGCGCTCTTCGCTGAGTTGGTCGTACTCGTCTTGCGGCCAGTCGGGAACGCGGAACCCAGCAGTTTCCCAATTTTCGGCCGCAGGGCTCACGTCGGAGACGATTTCAGCACCTCCGAGTCCAGAGACATTCAACACCAGATTGTCACCCGCACCGGGTCCACTCCCGTCGTTTTGCGGATAGTAGTCTTCGGTGAACTGATAGAGCGTGTGGGTGATCGTCTCGCCGTTTAGCAGTTCGTACTCGACAGTTCCTGCTTCCTCGACAGAGCCCTCTTCCAGAACATAATCGTAATTCGGATCGTCCGCGCTGAGGTCGCCTGTATACTTGAGTAGCTCGTGCGGTTCCAACTCTTCGAGGATTTCGGCGTCTTTGAGAGCGTTGACGAAATCGAGGATGTGGACGTGGCCTTCGTCGATGAGATTTTGCTCGACGCCGGCGAGTCCTTCCTCGACGTACTCGACGCCCTGGTCGATCGCCTCCTGACGGCTGGCACCGTCTTCAGCGGCGACCAGCGCCTCCTGCGTGGCTTCGATCGTCCACTGGAGGCGCGACATCTCACCGACATCCTGGCCGAGCGTGGTCGTGGTGAGCGACGCGGCACGGTTCCGAAGTGCCGTCTGATAGACTTCGGCCCAGTGACCGAGCCGATTCAGTTCCTGGTATTCGCTCTGTTCGGAGGTTCCGAAATAACCAGCTACCCAGGTCGCCGCTTGATAGGCGGCGTATCCGGCTGCACCAGCTGGCGAGCCGGCGATCGCTCCCGCAGTCGCAACGTCGACCGCGTCGATCGTGTCGTCGTCTTCCTCGTCTTCGCTGTCGTCACTGCTATTCGTGGTGTTTCCATCCTCGGCGGCCGCAGCGACTGGCGCCGTGCCGGCGATCGAGGTGCCGGCAGCACCGAGTCCGGCCAGAACGGTACGGCGACTCGCATCCGATTCGAGTAGTTCGTTGGCAGTACTCTCTGAAGATTGGTGTTCCATGTCCTATCTCCTCCGTTCAGCGGTAGGCCAGCAGGTAGAAGCCGGCGCCGTTGAGCATGATCGTAAACAGTCCCAGCCACCAGTACGACGCGAGCGCGATGTTGACCGCGGGCACCAGCGCCGCGAGGATGTTCAAGATGAACATCGCCAACATCACAGCCAGTTCCTCGTCGGTGTAGTCGTCGAGCGAGGTCTGATCGTTCGAGACCCAGGCGGTCGCGATGACGATCATCGTGATGACGAACGCCCAGGTGAACTCGGTGCCGTGGGCTGAGTAGATCGCATCACTCATGTACCAGTCGAACGGGTCGTCGATGCCGATCGTCCCCAATCCCGAGACGACGAACGTCGCCGCCACGAACAACGGGGCGAGCAGGCTGTCTATCAAGTCGATTCCGTCTTTCCGCCGGACGTTAGTTGGTACAGCGTCAGTCAGGCCTGAAAGAGCCATAATGCGCAGTGGCGTCGCACCCAGGGCAGGGAAAAACTGAGGAATCCCTTGGGATACCCAACAGTCACCAGATTTAACACACATCGGGTTGCCCGCCGGGGTATGGCGCTGAACAAACTCCGCCAGTTGGATTCCGATTCCGCCGGCCTCGCCCTTCCGAAAGACGATCTTCGCCTCGAGGGGCTGCTTGACGACGATGGGCAGATCGATGGCGATCACTTCCTCCACATTCGCCACCTCGAGGACGGGAAGTGGTCGGTCGAATTAGTCGAGGAGATCGAGCCGTGACTGAAACCGCTGGAATGGGGTCTTCAGATCCGACCCCACAGGGTTGCGCTCAGATATATCGGGAGACCTCGATGTATGCACCCCGTCATAGACAATGGGCTTGCGAGGTGCATAGAATCGAGAATTCTCCGACCGGCCGCTGTGCTGATCATGCCGTCCTCCGAACCCACCTAGTTAAAAAATGGACCAGTCACTCACCGGAATTGGACGCGAATCAATCCCCCATGCATACATTTGCTTAAACCATGACTAAGCGAACCAGTCTAAAACTCACCGATGAACGGCAACGAAAACTTGACCGCGCCAGCACAATCGTCGCTCAGGACGAACACGACGATCCACCAATGTCTGTTGTAATTGATGCTGCACTCACTCATTTGCTTGAAAGCGAGAAGAATATTCAAGAGGCAAGAAGTGAATATGATCCAAGGACAATTCAAGATGTTGCAAATACATCAGTTCTCACATTACGGTATAGGACAAGCGTTGAAAGTAGGTGGCGATAGCTAATAATCAAGGTCTTCTCCGGCCAAGAGTTCGAGTTGTTCACGGTATCTATTTCGAATGGTTTTCACACCAGATTTACAGACATCGGCTACTTCTTGCTGTGTTTTCTTCTCGTTTTCTAGAAGGCAGGCGAGATAGATCGCTGCGGCTGCAAAAGCAGTCGGTGATTTCCCAGAATATGCTCCATGTTCCTCACATACATCCAGTATTTCAACCGCTCTTTCTTCTACTTTCTCACTTAATATCAACTCTTCACAATATCTTGGAACATAGTTCCGTGGGTCTACTGGACCTGCTTTTAGATTCAAAGTATTAACTAAATCTGAAAAGGCCTTTTTGAGAGGTTTTTCTCCAATTTCACCGCTCCTCGCGAGCTCTCTTGCAGAATAGGCTTGGTTTTGTGTTCGACAAGCCGCATAGACGGCGCCACAAGTTAAGTCACATAACCTATGTCTCTGGATAACCCGCTCATCTAACGATCTTTGATATATTGCTTTTGCAACTTGATTTACTTCATCAGGAAGCCCAGCATCATCACATATTTCATCTATTCGATAATAGGCCACCTCAATTGTCTCTTCTCCCCATTCTTTTGTTCCAACATACTGGTGTAGCAGCGATTCAATCTTCTCGTCTTCAATTTCGTCTGGTGTTTCACTCATGTCCATCACCGTTTATTACTAAACCCAGGCAGAGTCCGAGAATGACCATAAGTGTATCTCGGATTGTTCCTGAAATAAAGAGTATGGCTTCTGAACGGCTGATCCAATTTACGTAGACTGAAACTGCCAAGATCAAGATTAGGGCCATTGACAGACCGATCGAGGCATAGATCAGAAGGCGCGCCCTTTCGGTCAGTTTAAGTAGGGGGGTTAGGTCCCCTATTCTAAACGACCCTTTCTTACTCAAATACCCCGCACTGGGAGCACCCACACTCACCAGTACGGGAACAGGATATTGCGGGTAGACTTACCCGGTGGATGATCATACATCGTGAATGGGTTTTCATGCATAAAAATGGTTTGGTCGTCTGATCCTCTGCATAGCATATTTCCATATTTCTACCGGTACAGGCCCTAATACGGCATATCCGAGGTATGCACTATCAAAGTAAGGACAGAAGGGTAGAAATGGGTGGATTATTCAAGGTCTTTTGCATCAATCTCCCCTGCAAGATAGGCGCGTCCTTGATCAGTAATTTCGTATATTCCTGCTTCCTCGTCATAGTATGCGACCAGGTCCTCCTCTAACAATTTTCTCATCCTTTGTCTGATGTATCCTGGATTAAAATCGATGTTTTCTGCGATCACACGCGGTGTAGCGACTATTTCGCGATTTCCTTCATTAAGTAGGAATTCAAGGATATGATCGTCAGCATTCGTCATCCATCCAACTCGTGGTCGTCGCATCTTGTGCTTTCTGCATACTGTGACTTGAAAATTTGACCGATCTCATTGCTGTGGATGATTATATTGTATCCTTCAGCTAACAGAGTAGTTAGTTAATTATAAGTGAGCAGGATGTTTGACTGGGAGTAATGGAAGCCAGACGGACCCGCCGCTGCCCAGTCGGGTCCATGAGAGAAATGCGGACCCGGTGTTAGGGTCACCGGCCCGCCTGGCTTCCGTAGCCTCGGTACGGAAGCATGCAATTGCACGACACCGCGGGGAATAAACGTCCCGCTCGAGAGTCGTATCGGCACTACGCAATCACATACGGTCACAGATCGAGACGAATCAGTACTATCACCGCGCCGTATAGCGGTTTTCGCCTTTCCGGACACTTCCGGACATTTTCCGGCCACTTTCCGGACACGGGATACAACGCTTCACGACGCTGTTCTCAACCGATAGAGCAAGTATCAGCGTTTTCCGGTCACTCCCGGTGTAGCACTAATGTCCGGAAGTTCGTTCTGCCGTGTATGTTCGATGAGACAACTGGATGGACTCCAGTGGGTGGTTCCGAATGAGCGACGATCTCGAACCGATGACTCCCCAGGAGGGCGTCGAGCGGTTCCTCACACACCGAGAGCCGAGCGTTCGAGAGTCGTCGATGCAGAACGCCAAACACCGACTGTCGGTCTTCCTCGAGTGGTGTGAAGAGGAAGGGATCAACAATCTGAATGAGTTGACCGGTCGCGACCTATCGCTGTTCGTCAGCTGGCGGCAGGGCGATGTCGCGCCGATCACGCTCCAGAAGCAGTTGAGTAGCGTCCGGATGGCGTTGCGATGGTGGGCCGATATCGAGGCCGTCGAAGAAGGGCTCGCCGAGAAGTTGCATGCACCCGAGTTACCGGACGGTGCCGAATCTCGCGAAGTGTTCCTCGAGGCCGAGCGCGCAAAGCGAGCGCTTCGATACTTCGACCAACATCACTACGCGAGCAGGGATCATGCCCTGATTGCGCTTATTTGGCGAACGGGGATGCGACGAGGCGCGGTCCGTGGGCTCGACGTTGACGATCTCGACGAAGACAACCAGGCAATCCGAGTCGAGCACCGCCCCGAGACGGGGACACCGTTGAAGAACGGCGATGGCGGGAGCCGGTGGGTCTACCTCGGTCCGCGCTGGTACAAGATCCTCGCCGACTACGTGGACAACCCCGACCGGAAAGATGTCGTCGACGAGCACGGTCGCCGTCCACTGTTCACTACTCAGCAGGGAACCCGTCCGACTGGCCACTCAATCTACAAGTGGGTGATCCGGGCGTTACACCCGTGCACGTACGGGGAATGTCCCCATGATCGGACACCGTCCGACTGTGAAGCCAGAAGCAGCAGCTCGGTTCCGTCAAAGTGCCCGTCGGCGCGATCGCCTCACGCGGTCCGCCGGGGGGCGATTACGAATCACCTGAACGAGGAGACGGCACCCGAGACGGTCAGCGAACGGATGGACGTGTCGCTCGAGGTGCTGTACGAACATTACGACGCGAGAACCGAGCGCGAGAAGATGGCGGTCCGCCGCCAGGACGTTCCGAAATAAACTATCAGAATCAAGTAAAATGATGACTACACCCCTACGCTCTGCCGCGATTTCAACATCCCGGCGAGTCCATAATTCTGCGGCGCGAACCGATTCGTGAGCGCCGCAAATTGTCGTCGAAGCGGGATTTGAAGCCCTGGAAGTCACAGCGCAAGCGTAGCGAGCGACCGTCTTTCTTGGGGTTCAAATCCGGCGAGTCGAGCCGTTTCCCCTCGGAAAGCTCGAGTAGTTGCCAGGGGTATCGCTATAGGCCTCGAGTAGCGGAGAACGAACGGAGCGTAACAAAAACAACGACCGGATTACAGCGACAGCGACCACTCGTGGCCGCAGTTCGGACACTCGAAGTCCACGATGGTCTCCCCGCCGGAGACGTACTTATCGAGTTGTTCCCCCAACCCGTCATCACAGTCTGGACAGCGAGCGATCATCCGATCTGTGAACCTAGTGACCCAGTCCCGATGAGTTCACGTCCCAATATCTTTGGCCGGAAAAGAGGCGCTTGTGACGGTCGCTGACCGATCGTGGTGTCCCGGACGCACAGTCGCCGAAAGCAAAAGAATCGTCGAGCCACCGGGACGGCCTCGAGGACGCAGCCTCACCGCAGCGGGCGGAACTCGTCGGACCCGCAGGAACAGGTCTCGACGCCGATCGGGCGGAGCGTCCCGTCCGACCGCACCGCCGCGTACGCCGACCCGCACTGTTCGCAGACGGCGACGACGCGATCGGAATCGCGGTCGTTCAGGGTGATCACCCCGAGAAGGGACACGTAACCCAGCAGTATCAAGCCAGGGTTATCTCGAGGCTGCGAGTGGCGGAGAGTAGCGGCACCGCACCGCATAGCGCTGACCGCGCGACTAGCGGTCGAAAGACCCGCCAACAACGACGTTTTGTGTCGCGTCTCCCAAACGGGTCGTATGAGTCAACAGACCGCCGACGCCGTACTCGTGTACGCCGATTACGTCTGTCCGTTCTGCTTCCTGGGGTACGAATCCCTCGACCGCTACCGGGAGGGACGCGACGAGCCGCTGACCGTCGACTGGCACCCCTTCGACCTGCGCTCGCAGCAGCGCGGTCCCGACGGAGAGATCGACCACGACGTCGACAACGGCAAGGACGACGAGTACTACGAACAGGCAAAACAGAACGTCGAACGACTGGCCAACCGGTACAACGTCGAACTCGACCAGTACATCCGGAAGGACGTCGACTCCTACGACGCCCAGCGCGTCGCCTGGCGCGCGGCCGACGCTCACCCCGGCGCATTCGAGGACTTCCACCGCAGCGTCTTCGACGCGCTCTGGCGCGAGGGCCGCGACATCGGGGAGCAGGACGTCCTCGAGGACCTCGCCGCCGACGCGGGCCTGCCGGACGGCTTCGTCGCGGAGACGCTTTCGGACGAGGCAAGCGCCGACGAACTCGAGGCGGCGTTCACGGACGCCCAACAGACCGGCATTACGGGCGTCCCGACGTTCATTTCGGGCGAGCACGCGGCCCGCGGTGCGGTCCCGCCGGAGCAGCTCGAGCGACTGATCGAGGGAACGTAAGGCGCCGGTAGCACGTCGGCGGAGACGCTTCGCAGTCGAACTGAATCCTATTCTGAACTCGAGGCTCGCGAACACGAACCAGCTGCGAGACCGATCGCGACGCCTCGAGAAGAACCGGTTCGCCTCGCCGGACTACGCCGAGCCGTCCTGCGCGCCGGTCTGTGCCGCGAGCCACTCGTCGATCCGCGCGACGACGGCCTCGGCGACCGCGTCGGCGATCCGATCGGGCGACTCCGAGAGGTCCCAGACGTAGTCGCCGGTTCGGGTGACGGTCACCCACTCGACGTACTCTTGCCGATCTAGTTCGAGCAATAGATTCTCGAGGGTCGACGGCTCGAGGGAGACGCCGAGCGTATCCTCAACGGTCCGTGCGAGTTGCGTGGTCGTGGTGAGGAACCGGTCGTCGTCCGCGGGGACCTGTGTGTCAGTCGTCGGGGTCGGCGGCGATGGAGGTTGGTCGGCCATTGTCGACCACCGGTTGTGAGTCGAGTATTATTAATTCCGGTGGTAGTCACGCCACGTGTAGGCTCAGGATCACGTGAGGAATCACGGACCTGACTCTCACCTCGCGGGGACCGGGAGTACACCCAAGGGTGTTGCACGCTAACGCTTATCTATGCCCGACGAGAGCGACACCGACCGCGATTCCGGCCGCCGACCCAACCCCGAATCCGACGAGCAGGCGGCGATCGAGGAAGATCCGACGGACACGCTCGATCTTGCCCGCCCCGAGCGCGTTCGCGTCGGCGTCACCCGCGGCGAACACGACCTCGAGATCGGTCCACCGCGGGATTATCCGGATCGAGCGGACGTGTCAGTCCGTCCGGAAGGCGAAGGGGAGGGCGAGGGCGAGGGCGAGGGCGAGAACGAGGACGACCACCGCGTCGTGTTGAGCCTCGACGTAATGGCCGGCGACCACGGGACCGGCCTCGCGGACGTCGAACTCACGCCTGCGGAAGCCCGCACGTTACGGGACCGACTGGACGAGACCGTGCGGTGGATGGACGGATCGGATGCGGACGACGGCGAGTAGCTTCGAGACAGCGCAGACGGGCCCGACAGCCGACTGGCTCCTCGAGAGGCTACCCCGTCCTCGCGAGAAGGAGAAACCCGCTACTCGTCGACGGGGCTCGGCGATTGGACGCGCGAGAGGTACGACGCCAGGTCCGTCGTCGAGACCATGCCGATGACGCCCTCGTCCTCGTCGACCACGGGCAGGTGCTTGAACCCGTGTTCGATCATCGTATCCGCGGCGTCGCGGATGCCGTCCTGCGCCGAGGCCGTCACGACGTCCTCGGTCATGTACCGTTCGACGGTCGTCTCCGCCTTCGGATGACTCTGTGCGACGATGTCGACGAAGTCCGTCGACGTCAGGATGCCCTTGAGTTCGTTGTGCTCCCCGACGACGACGACGGAGCCGATGTTGTTCTCGAGCATGAGCTGTCCCGCATCCTCGACGAGCGTGTCCCGTCCGACCGTGTGCAGCGACGTGGACATGACTCGTGCGACGAAAATGTCCTCCATACTCGTCGCTATGGGTCGGTTCTGTAATAAGAATTGTCAACAGGTATCGCAGCACACGGCGTTCGAGTATCCCGGCGGACCGCCGTCGTCCCGTGAAAACGACGGGCCGTGTGGCGCCGTACATTTAAGTACGTAGTCGAGCATACACGGGGACAGTCACCGATGTCTCGGTCCCGCACCGCCGATGCCGACGCCGATCTCGAGGGGCGCTGTAAGCTGCTGGCCGCGCCGGCGCCGAGCGACGCCCTCCTCGAGTTCGTCGCCGACGAGTACGCCGCGCTGGCCGCCGAACACGGCCCGCGGAACGTGCTGGTGCTCAAGCGACACCCGGCGGGACTGGACTCGCTCACCGACGCGCTCGCCGACGCCGAGGTGGCCGACGGAACCCCACAATCCCCCCGAGTCGAGTCCGTGCCGGAACACGCCTCGAAGGTTATAGAGGAGTACGATCCGACGCTGGACCGACTCGAGTACGAGGAGCGTATCGAACTCATCTCGCTGGTGATCGACGGCGCGAGCCGCGAGGTGCCGCCCTACCTCGAGCGGGCCGCGGCCCACGAGAGTTTCACCCGCGACGTCGGGCAACTGCTGCTCGAGGCGACCCGTCAGCGGCTCCGACTCGCCGATCTGGACGAGCAGGCGGTCCACGACTGTCTGGCCTTCCTCTACGCGATGAACGACCGCTTCCACGAGGAACTCGAGTCCCGCGGGTTCGTCGAGCGGGCGGACGTGATCCCCCAAGCGGTCGAGCTGCTCGAGGCGAACGCCGACGGCCTGCGCGATCGCGTGACGGCCTCGTTCGACGCCGTCCTCGCGGTCGAGTTCGAGGAGTACCGGCAACTCGATCGCCGGTACCTCGCCGCGCTCACGGGTGGCGACGTCGAGCTGGTCTGTCTCGGCGAGCACCACGCCAGCGTCGAACGTACGCGCGTCGAGTCGGGGACTATCGACGACGTGGTCGGAAACGGCCTCGAGGTGGAGACGGTTCCAGTCTCACCGGACTCGACGTCGAACTCGGAGGACGGCGCACCCGGCGGCGCTTCGAGCGCTGACCGTACCTCGCCGCCCCACGAGACCATCGCGAGATTTCTCGCAACCGACGAGCGGCCCGCGTCCGCAACCGCGGATCAGCCGACTCGAGACGGCGGAATTCGAGACGGCGAAACGGAAACCGGCGCGGACCCCGAGCCGGTCGGCCGCGCCCGACACATCCGAACCCGAACCGCCCGCGAACAGGTCGATGCCGTCGCGACCGAGATCCAGTCGCTGGCGGACCGGCGCGACTGGAGCTACGACGAGTTCGCCGTCGCCGTGCCGAGCATCGAGCGGGTCCCCGAGACCCGGCGTCGGCTCCGCGAGGCCGGCATCCCGACGGCGACGATCGGCACGCCGTCGCTCGCGGAGGACCCCGCCGTGAACGAACTCTACGCGTTCGTCACCGTCCAGTGCGAGCGCGAACGCGCGGGGAATCGCGTCGACGCCGGCCCGAGAACGAGAACCGAGACGGACTACGACCGCGAACTCGAGCGCCTGCGGGCCCGGGTCGACGACTTCTCGCCCGCGCTGCTCGAGGACTGTACCGGGCCGAGCATCACGGACTCGCTCCGGTGGTGGATCCTCCGAACCGATTTGAAGGGCCGGATCGCCGCGGGCGAGGACTGGGTCGACGCCCGCGAGCAGTACGCGAGCGTCCGCCGGGTGCTCGAGATCGCAGAGTTCGTCGAGGAAACCGACCTCGTCGGGCCGGACTGGGAGGGACTGCGCCGGATGCTCCGGCGGACGATCCGGTACGACGCGCCCTACGTCCACGCGGTCGAGACCCAGTCTCCAACCGGCGGCGTAACGGTCTGTGCGGTCGACGACCTCAAGTACGACTCCCGCGAGGTCGTCTTCCTGCTCGATCTGATCGACGACACCTATCCGGGCGAGCAGTTTCTCACCCAACTGTTCCCGTCGGCCTGGCTCCGCGAGATGCCCCACTATCCCGCCGTTACCGATCCCTCGCCGGCGGACGTTGCGTCGACGTTCGCCACTGCTGACGGCGACGGAGCCGGTGATCCCTTCGAGACCTACCACGCCCAGCGGGCCCGACGACGACTCGCGCTCGGCGCCCGCGCGGCGACGGGTCGTCTCTACTGCTGCTCGTACGAGCGTGGGTCCGGAAGCCTGCGCCGGACCCACGACCGCTCGCGCTACCTGAAGCTGCTCGAATCGACGCCGGGCCTCGCTCTCGAGGACGTCGACGCCGCGGCGGGCGCCGCGATCCACGGCGAGACGAACGCCCTCGAGGCGCTACTCGACCAGCCGCGGGCCGAACTCGAGCGGGTGCTGCGCGAGGCGAGCACCGGCGGCGAGGCCGACCTGGCGGACACCGAGGAACTGTTCGAGGAGATCGCCGTCGTGCTCGAGGACGGCGATATCGACGCCGAACTCGCCGAGGCGGTCCGCTCGCAGTTCGAGTTCGCGGCGGGCGAGGTGGTCCGAGATGACTGACGGCGCCGCGACCGACGGGGGGACGAGTAAGAATCGACCGACACTCTCCGCCGACGGCATCCGGACGTATCTCCGCTGTCCGCGCCGGTACGAGTTCGCGCACGTCCACGAGTTCGACGGCGACGAAGACGATGCGGCCGCCGCAACCGCGGCTCGCGTCGACCTGCTGCGCCGAGCGATCTGTACCGCGCTCGAGCGCACCGAAATCGCCGATCCCGACGACGGGGACGCCGCCGCTGGCGACGCTGCCGACGCCCTCGAGGACGCCGCGCTCGAGCAGTTGGCGACGCTGTGGGACGAGCACGACGAGCGGTTCCACTCCCGCGAGCAGCGCCGCCACGAACGGCGCGTCCTCGAGGCGACGGCGAAGGCGTACGTCGAGGACGTCGGCGCGGACCACGGAGCGGGCGTCGGCCGGCTGCTCCGGAGCGGCGACGAACCTGCGAGCGCTGACCACTTAATCGGTCCCGATATCCGACTCTCGAGCACTGTAACACCGGAGATAGACGACGGAACTGGATCCGAATCGGGTTCGGACCTCGAGCCCGTGACGATCGATGCGACCGTCGACTACGTCTACGGCGACGGCTCGTCGGTCGTCGGCGTTCGCTTCGTCCCCTCCGTCGCCCCGCTCGGCATCCTCCGATACCGTTCGGACTGGGAGCGCGTCGCGGAACTGTTCGTCGACCACTTCGATCCCGAGGCCGAGGCGTTCGAGCCCGGTCCCGTCGGCGCGCTGTTCGAAACCGCCGTCGTGCTCGACGGGTTGCGGAACCTGTGCGATCGGCTCGGACTCGAGGACCGGACCTGTCGCTACGTCCAGATTCCGCTGGCCGACCGCTCCGGGACGTCGGTCAATTGGGTTCGCGGGACGGTCGAGACCAGCCTCGAGCCGGTCGACCTCACCGACGTCTACATCGACCACCTCACCTACGGCCGGACCCACGAACACCGAAACGAGACGGTCGACAACCGACTCGCGTCGGTCGTCGGCCGAATCGTCGCGGGCAGGTTCGATCCGTCCGATCGGTGGGAGCAGGTCGCGGAGCACGCCTGTCCCGAGTGCGCGTACACGGTTTGCTGCGGGGAGTACATCGCCGAGGAGGTGCGATTCGATGGATAACCCGGCCGACGAGAACGCTCCCGCAGAAGACGCGGACGAGAACCTCGAGCCGAAGGGCAACCAGCGGGCGGTCATCGACAGCGACGCGGCCTGCGTCTCCGTCGACGCCGGCGCCGGGACCGGGAAGACGACGACGATGCTCATGCGGATCGAGCACGCCATCGAGACGGGGGCGGTCGACCCCGACGACGTGCTGGTGCTCACCTTCGCGAACGAGGCCGCCGGCAGCATCCGCGACGCCGTCGCCGAGCGGCTCGATCCGGATACCGCGGCCGCGATCGACGTCTACACTTACCACTCGTTCTGTTACCGGCTCGTCCGCGAGTACGCCTACTACCTCGGCTACTCGCCGGAGTTCGAGGTCGTCACCGAGCGCAAGCGCCGCCGGATCGTCGGCCGCCTGCTCGCGACCACCGACTACGGCTTCGCGGCCTCGCCCGAGCGTCACGGTCCACAGTCGGACCTGACCGACGCTGTCGACGACTTCATCCAAACGATGAGCCAGGAGGACGTCACCCCCGAGCAGCTCCGGGCGGGCCTGCCGGACGTGCGAACCATCGAACTCTGCAACGAGTTCGTCCTCTGGCTCGAGCGCCGCGCCGGACAGGATCTCTCCTTCGATTCGGAGGCGCTGCGATACTTCAACCGCGACGAGCACCTCGAGACGGCCCGCGAGTCGCTGGTCGGCTACGGGAAACTCGTCGAGTACTGCCGCGAGAAGATCGCCGAGTCGCCCGAGCCGTTCCGCGAGGACGCGGTCGTGCGGGACGTCGACCGCTATCTGCGGGTCCTCCAGACCTGCGTAACGAATACCATCGAGGCGCTCTCGCTCGAGGAGCCGACGACCAAACAGCTTCCGCGGGCGCTGTTCGGCAACGAGATCTGGCGGCAGAAAACGGAGCGCATAGAGCAGAGCCCGTTCGGCCGGCTGAAACACTACGTCGAGTTCCTCCGGCTGGCGCGCCACTACGCCGACGTCTACGCGGATTACCACGAGGCCTTAGCCGAGGAGCGCGCGCTGGATTTCGACGAACTGGTGCGGACGGCCACGGAGTTGCTGGACGACGAGGCGATCGCGGACGAGATCACCGGCCAGTGGGACCAGGTCTACTGCGACGAGTTCCAGGACACCGACGAGACGCAGTTCGGCCTCATCACCGAACTGACCGACGGGTCCGACCGACCGGACCTGCTCGCGATCGGCGACAAGGACCAGGCGATCTACGGCTGGCGCGGCACCGACCGCGAGGGGCTGGATCGGCTCGCCGACGAGTACGACGACCACGAGTCGATCGAACTCGAGCTTAACTTCCGTTCGCGCCAGGAGATCCTCGATCTCACGAACCACTGCGATTACGGCCCCCAGTCCTCGAAGACGCTGCGGGAGGTCGGCCGAGAGAACGGCGAGAGAGCGGACGCCGCAGAGCCGGTCGACCGCGTCGTCAAAGTCGAGAGCGCCGACGTCCCCGGGTCGACCGCCGACCAGGTCGCGACGACGGTCTCGAGGCTGCTCAACGGCGAGGCCGAAACCGTTCCCCAGCGGAGCCTCGAGGACGTCGCGATCATCGTGCGGACGAACCGTCACGCGCAAGCGGTCGCGGACGAACTCCGGGAGCGACGGATTCCCTACGAAATCTCGGGCTCGCCGCGGGGCGAAATCTCGCCGGGAATTCGGACGGTGCTCTCCTACCTCCGCACCCCCGTCGATCCGGACGCCGACGTCCACCTCCGGCGGGTGCTGCTCTACCGCTACCGGCTCTCGGAGGCCGACCTAACAACCCTGCAGGGACGCGACGGATCGCTCTACGACGCCGTCTTCGATATCGATCCCGACGCCCTCGAAAACCCGGACCGCCTCGAGACGGCGCGCGAGCACCTCGAGGAACTCGCGACGCTGCGGGACGTCTACCCGCTCTCGGGCTTTATCCGCCGGTTCCGCGAGTTGACCCGGATCGAGTGGTTCCTCACGAGCGACGAGCGGGCGGACCTCGACCGTCTCGACCGGTTCGTCGAGCGCTACGATCCCGAGACCGTCGTCGGGACGCTGACGTCCGAGTTCGTCGATGCGCTGGAGCGGACGCTCCGAGGCGGCGGCAGCGACCGAACGCGGGGCACCCAGTCGACGGACTCGATCGACGTGATGACCGTCCACCAGGCGAAGGGCCTCGAGTTCGACACCGTCCTCGTCCCCTACCTCTCCGACGAGGAGTGGTGCGTCGAATCCGACTACGCCCAGCGCGCCCGCGAGCGGCTGCTCGCGGCGACCCTCGACGACGAGATCGAGTCGCCGCTGTGTTCGGATCTGGCCGCCGAGACCGTCGCGGAGGAGTGGCGCGTCCTCCACGTCGCGCTGACCCGAGCCGAAAATCACCTGTTCGTCTTCGGCGCCGAGTACGACTACGACGGCGGCGAGGAGGAACTCGGGGTTTCGACCGCCGACGCCTGTCTCGCGGCCGATATCGAGTGGTCGACCGCC
The DNA here is from genome assembly GCF_003610195.1 of Halopiger aswanensis. Taxonomy (NCBI): domain Archaea; kingdom Methanobacteriati; phylum Methanobacteriota; class Halobacteria; order Halobacteriales; family Natrialbaceae; genus Halopiger; species Halopiger aswanensis. The sequence goes on from NZ_RAPO01000002.1 coordinate 916,169, forward strand.
GGCCAGCGGATGAACCTCTGGTCGTCGCTGACCGAGAGCTTCGAACGGGTGCGGGCGCAGTACCCCGAAACGGTCGCCGACCGGACCGACGAAATCGCCCACTCCGCCGACGTTACGCCGGGTTCGATCACCTACTACAGCGACTACGACGAGCGGGACGTCGAACCGCTCGAGACGCGCGAGGCGATCGAGACCGTCCACCGGCTCGGTCAGCTGTTGCGGGAGGGGACGTTGCTCCCGGCGGCCGACGCCGCCAGCCACGGCGACGAGGACGTCCGCGAGTCGGTCCGGATGCCCAGCGGTCGCCGGCCCTCGGCGCTGACGACCGACACCGTCCGGTTCCCGGTCGAGACGCTCTCGGATGCGACCGAGCTCCCGGTCGCGATGCGCCACAGCTACAGCGCGATGGCAACCCACGACACCTGCCCGCGAAAGCACTACCTCGAGCACGTCGTGACGGCGATGGACGACCCGCTACCCCTCGGCGCGGTCGATTCGCGGGGCGGGAGCGGGGCCGGCGGCTCGCGGATCGTCGGCACCGTCTTCCACGACGTCGCCGAGGAGGCCTTCTACCGGGAGTACGAGACGCGCGACGAGTGGCGCGAGGCCGCCGTTCGACAGCTGACCGCGCGGGACCTGCTCGAGCACCGCGAGCCGGTGCTGGCCTGCATCGATCGCTACTTCGAGGCGACTGCGCCCGGATTCGACCGGCCGGTCGCGGAGTGGGAGCCGCTCGCGGCCGAAGTGCCGTTCTCGCTGTCCGAAGTCGACGGCGTGGCCGGCGACGTGATCGGCTACGTGGACTCGATTCGGCGGCTGCCCGCGGACGTCGCGGCCGACGCCGACGCTGGTGCACTGTCACGGCCCCGAGAGCGAGCCGGCGACCTCGCCGTCCTCGACTACAAGACGACGGCCGAGCGGATCGATCCCGACGACGCGGTCCAGTTGGCGCTGTACGCGCGGGCCTGCGAGCAGCGCTTCGACGAGCCGATCGGCGCCGTCGGCTACGTCTACGTCGGCGACCTCGAGGGCGCAGACACAGAAACTGGGGGCGAACCGCGCGTCGAACTGTTCGACCCCGACGACCTCCCGCCGTGGGCGAGCGTCCGCGGGACGCTCGAGTCCGTCGACGATCCCGCCTACCTCGAGACGACGCCGGGCGACCACTGTCAGTACTGCCCTCACCGGTCGCTCGGCTGTGCGCCCGACGAGTACCTCGAGGACGTGGCGGTCGGTCTCGAGTCGCGGTCGCTGACGGACGATTGAGCGGCTGCGGTCGTCGAACCTCGCGTCGCGAATACGGACGTTTATTCCCCCGCAGTCGAACCGCTACGTGTACGATGATCGAGGCGACGCTGTGTTTTCCGATGCGCTCGCGGTCGAATGGCGACGACCCGACAGCTAGCGCCGACGACGCTCCTGACGAGGTCCTCCTCATCGAGAAGCGCCGCGGGCTCGGCGAGGGCTGGTACAACGGCCCCGGCGGTAAACTCGAGAGCGCGGAGACCCCCCGGGAGTGCGCCGTCCGCGAGACCCGCGAGGAGGTCGGTCTCGGGATCGATCCGGCCGACCTCGAGAAGGCGGGCGAGCTCCGATTCCTGCTGAACGGCGAGGAACACACGTTCTGTCACGTCTTCCGGACGACGGAATTCGACGGCGAGCCGGCGGCCTCCGCCGAAGCGCGTCCGGAGTGGGTCCCGGTCGAGGACGTGCCCTACGACCAGATGTGGGAGGACGACCGGCTGTGGCTGCCGACGGTGCTCGAGGGCGAGACCGTCCGCGGCGAGTTCCGCTTCGAGGCTGAGGGCGACGAGCCCTTAGACGAAGCCGAGTTCGTCGACCACGACCTCGAGACCGGCGTCTCGTTCGAGGCGGGCGACTAATCGAGCGGCGTCGCGGTACGTTACGCGTCCCAGCCCTGATGCTCGGGGTGGGTCGCAGCCCGATCGTGGTTCCGGCCGCGCTCCCAGACGTCGCCGGTGGCGCCGGACGGACCGCGCCGCGTCTTCCACTCGAATTCGCCCGGATCGTCGATCGTGACCTGCCAGACGTTACCCGCCGACCAGGTGCCCTCGACGCCGCCGCCCCAGTTCGTGAGTTCGTCGGTCCCGCCGGTGAAGTAGACGGATTCGCCGGGTTCGACCTCGACGGTCACCCGTAACGTGAGTTCGCCGTCAGGTCGGGCGGTTTCGCCCCGACCCTCGGGCGCGTACATCACCCATCCGTTGGACGGAACGGACAGTTCGACCCAGCCGTCGTCGTTGGTGGTGATCGACCCTCGGTGCCCGGTGTAATCGACGAGCGGTTCGTTCACCCAGGACGTTTCGACCCACTCGGTTCGCTCGGCGGGGCCGTTGTTGATCCCCGCCAACAGGTTCGCCTCCCGCTCGAAAGCGTAGAGGTCTTCGCCGACGTACCGATCGATAGCCGGCCCGGACGCGAGGTTCCGTTTGATCCAGATCAAGTCCTCGAGGTACGGGTCGTCGACGGCGGCGCTGCTCTCCGCGGTGAGAAAGAGCATCGGCGTCCCCGGGAACGAGAGGACGTAGGCGTGGGCGAGTTCGACTTCGGTGCCTTCCTCGTCGTAGTTCGCCGGATCGTCGCCGTCGTCGATGCCGACGTTCGGGCCCGGAGCGTCGTGGTTCTGGACGAACGTCACGGCGGCGCTCGGGTCCTCGTGGACGATGCCCCGCGCCGCGTCCTGTGCGAGCGCGGTCATGTCGCCGCCCTCGAAGGCGTCGAGGAGGGCGTAGTACAGCGGGTAGTCGAAGACGGTCATGCCGGTGTTCGCGAACTCCGTGACCGTGTCCTTGTCCCCGTCCCAGACCTCGCCGACGCGCCAGAGGCCGAGGTCGTCGGCGAGCGGGTTGATCTCGGACTCGAAGTACCACGGCCAGACGTGACCGGCGGCGTCGAGCCGCAGTCCGTCGGCGCCGAGGTCGGCGATCCGCTCGATGTAGTCAGCCTGCTCGCGCTGCACGTGAGGGTGTTCGTGATCGAACGAGGGCAACCCGAGCAGATCGCACTCGTAGAGCGCGCGCTCCTCGTCGTTCCCCTCCCCTTGCCAGTAACAGTCCTCGCCGAGCGTCCCGTAGTCGTGAAAGTGTTCGTCCCGATCGAATTGGGGCAGTTCGACCGCGCCGTCGGGACCGGTCGCCGACGCCATGTGATTGAGCACGGCGTCGACGACGACGTCGATGTCGTGCTCGTGAGCGGTCTCGATCATCGACTCGAGCGCCGCCTCGGTCCCGTAGGGCGAGTCGAAGTCCCGGTAGTCGACCGGCTGGTAGCCGATCGGCGGATGGGGCTCGAGGTAGCCGTAGTCCGGGTGCGGATCGCCGTAGTAGCCGTCCTGATCCGCGGTGGTCTGGTCCGCCCACTCGAGCATGGGTGTCGCCGGCTGCGGGACCCAGATACCGTCGATCCCGAGGTCGGCGAGGCGCTGCAGGTCGTCTTCGACGTCCCGCCACTCCGCGTGGAAGTACTGGTAGAGAACCGGTTCGCCGTCGGCGTCCGAGGTCGGACCGTCCGGCATCGCCCGCGTGCGCTCGGTGCCGACGGAAACGCCGGCGACCGACAGCGCGCCGAGCGTCGCACCGGCTCGCAGCAGCGTTCGTCGGTCGACGTCAAGTGCGTCTCGATCGCGAGAGTCGTTGGCTTCCATGCGGAACCGTCCACAACATGTGAAGTAATAAAACATAATACTTTTAACTAAATTTAGTACGTCGATATTTTATCCGAATACGGACCCGATATTTGTCTCCGGTTCGACCGGCACCGCCCGGGTTGCGGCGTCGCCCCTTCGTATCGTTTAAGCCCGCGGTGGCAGTGAGACGATGTATGAGCGACGAGAGTCAGGAACTCGGGATCACCGAGTCGAAATCGCACAAGCCCGGCGAGTGGTACGCCGAAGTCGTCCAGAAGGCCGGTCTCGCGGACTACGCGCCGATGGGCGGATTCATCGTCACCAAGCCTCGCGGCTACGCGCTCTGGGAGTCGATCCAGGACGCGCTCGACGGCTGGTTCAAGGACACGGGCGTCGACAACGTCTACTTCCCCATGTTCATCCCCGAGTCCTTCCTCGAGCGCGAGAAGGACATCGTCGAAGGGTTCGACCCCGAGGTCGCCTGGGTCACCCAGGGCGGCCACGAAGAACTCGAGGAGCGGCTCGCGGTCCGGCCGACCAGCGAATCGATCATCACGCCTTTCATGGCCGACTGGGTCCGCAGCCACCGCGACCTGCCGCTGCGGCTGAACCAGTGGTGTTCCGTGGTGCGGTGGGAGGCCACCGAGACCAAGCCCTTCTTCCGGACGAAGGAGTTCATGTGGCAGGAGGGCCACACCGCCCACGCCTCGAGCGAGGACGCCTGGAAGGAGGTCTGGACCCGACTGGGCCAGTACGAGCGCGTCTACGAGGACGTCCTTGCGATTCCGGTGCTGCGCGGCAAGAAGCCCGAGCACGACAAGTTCCCCGGCGCGGACACCACGACGACGGTCGAGGCGCTGATGCCCGACGGCAAGTCCGTCCAGGGCGGCACCAGCCACCACCTCGGCCAGTCCTTCGCCGAGGCGTTCGACATCACCTTCGTCGACGAGGACGAGGAGGAACGGACCGCCTACACCACCTCGTGGGGGCTCTCCTGGCGCGCGCTCGGCGCGCTCGTCATGACCCACTCGGACGATCAGGGGCTCGTGCTGCCCCCGACCATCGCGCCCACGCAGGTCGTCATCGTCCCCATCTGGCAGGAAGACACCAAGGAGGACGTCCTCGAGTACTCCGAGGGGATCGCCGAAGAACTCGAGGAGGCCGGCTTCCGCGTCGAACTCGACGACCGCGACGAGCGCAATCCCGGCTTCAAGTTCAACGAGCACGAACTCAACGGCGTCCCGCTCCGCCTGGAGATCGGCCCCAACGAGGTCGAAGACGAGGAGGTCACGCTCGTCCACCGCCCCGACAACGAGCAGTCCGTCGGCGACCGCGACGAGATCGTCGACACCGTCGACGCGCACCTCGAGGAGATCTACGACAAACTCTACGAAACCGCCGAGGAGAACTTAGAGGAGAACATCCGCGAGGCCCACAGCCCCGAGGAGATCATGGGCACGATCGGCAAGCACGGCGGCTACGTGAAGACGCCGTGGTGCGGCGACGAGGCCTGCGAGGAGGCCATCAAGGAGAAGGTTGCCGCCGAAATCGTCATGCAGCCCCTCGAGGACGAGGGCGGCGAAACCGCGGGCGAGGTGCCCGAACCCGAGGAGGACGAGTGCGGCGTCTGCGGCGAACCTGCCGACGAGATCGCGTACTTCGCGAAGTCGTACTGAACAGCCGATCTACCGCCGATCTCGGCGGCCGACGTAACCGGTCAGGACAACCGAACCTAATTCTTTAACCCAAGAGGGCTTACCAGTGGGGCCGAATGTTTAGCTGTGGTGTTCACTCTGGTGGGTGAACACTACGTGCCTCTGACATAACCCTTTCTGCAGTCAGGTCCAGTATTCGTTCGAGTCTCGGGAGCCGCCCGCACCGCAAGTCCCAATAGCACCGTCTGCAGCCGCTGTATCAGCGGATACGTGATCCGGATAAAACATAATAATATATCTGTATAAATTGTATCTATATCCCTTATATCCAATTGTATGTGTCTATAATACACTTAGTCATTATGGAGTAGCCTCTTATAGCTGATCTGGCTAGGGTGGGGTATGTCACAGCCACACGGAGCGTCATCCACCGAGCGTTCAGCGGGGCTCGCCGACCCCGAGGACGCGCGGTCGAACTGCGGCGTCGGCGTCGTCATGGACCTCGACGGGGATCGGGGCCACGACGTCGTCGCCGACGGACTCGAACTACTCGTCAATCTCGAGCACCGCGGTACCACCGGGGCGGAGAAAGACACCGGCGACGGCGCCGGGATTATGCTGCAGACGCCGCACACCTTCTTCGAGAGCGTTCTCGAGACCGATCTGCCCGACACCTATGCTGTCGGCTCGATCTTCTTCCCGCAGGACAGCGCCGCCCGCGAGGAACTCGTCTCCCTCGCCGAGGACACCTTCGCGACCTACGATCTCGAAGTCCTCGAGTGGCGGGACGTCCCGACGAACAACGAGGAGCTGGGGAAGACGGCCGTCGACTCGGAACCGGACGTCCGGCAGGTCGTCGTCGCCCCCGAGGACGACGACCTCTCGCAGGAGGACTTCGACCGTCGGCTCTACGTCGCGCGACGCGCTCTCGAGAACGCCGTCGAGGAAGCGGATATCGAAAACAAGGAGCGGTTCTACGTCGTCTCGCTCGACTCGAAGACGGTAGTCTACAAGGGGCTGCTGAAGGGCGAACAGGTCGCCTCCTACTACCCCGATCTGACCGACGAGCGAATCGACTCGAACTTCGTGATGGTCCACGAGCGGTTCTCGACGAACACGCTCGGCGCCTGGCACCTCGCCCACCCCTACCGGAACATCATCCACAACGGCGAGTTCAACACCATTCAGGGCAACATCAACTGGATGCGCGCCCGCGAGACCGACCTCGAGAGCGACGTCTTGGAGGATCTCGAGGCGGTCAAGCCGATCATCGACGACCCCGAGCAATCGGACACGGCCAGCGTCGACAACGCCCTGGAACTGCTGATGCAGGACGGGCGCGACCTCGCCCACGCGCTGCGCATGCTCGTTCCCGAAGCCTGGCGCGGCGACGAGGCGATGGACGAGGACCGAAAGGACTGGTACGACTTCCACGCCTCGCTCGTCGAGCCGTGGGACGGCCCCGCGCTGGTCGCGGCGACCGACGGCGAACGCGTCGGCGCCGTCCTCGACCGCAACGGCCTGCGTCCCTGCCGGTACGACGTCACGACGGACAACCGGCTGATCATGGCCAGCGAGGCCGGCGCGCTCGAGACCGAACCCGAGAACATCGAGGAGCGCGGGCGCCTCCAGCCCGGCCAGCTGTTCCTCGCCGACCCCGAAGAGGGTCGCGTCATCCCCGACGAGGAGGTCTTCGAGGACCTCACCGACGAGCGCTACGGCGAGTGGGTCGAGCAGGAGCAGGTCCACCTCGACGACATCAAGACGACCGACGACAGCGCGCCCCAGCAAGAAGTATCGGGCCTGCGCGACTACCAGGCCGCCTTCGGCTACACCCACGACGAACTCGACAACCTGATCGAGCCGATGACCCAGAAGGGGAAGGACCCGGTCGGCTCGATGGGCGACGACACGCCGCTGTCGGTCCTGACCGAGTTCAACCGGCCGCTCTTTTCCTACTTCAAGCAGCTGTTCGCGCAGGTCACCAACCCGCCGCTGGACTACATCCGCGAGGAACTCGTCACCTCGATGGAGTCCCGGCTGGGCTTCCAGCGCAACCTGCTCGACGAGTCGCCCGAGCACGCCCGTCAACTCGTGCTCGACTCCCCCATCCTGACGGACGCCGAACTCGAGTCGATCCGCGACTGTTCGGCCAACGACATCACGGCCGCGACGATCGACATCACCTACGAGCCCGAAAGCGAGGAACTCGGCGCCGACCTCGAGGCCGCGATCGAGCGCGTCCGCGAAGACGTCGTCGACGCCATCGAGGACGGCCACGACGTGATCGTCCTCTCGGACCGCACCGTCGACGAGGATCGCGTCGCGATCCCGAGCCTGCTCGCGACCGGCGGCGTCCACCACCACCTCGTGCGTAACGGCCTGCGCAACCACGTCGGACTGGTCGTCGAGTCGGCCGACCCGCGCACGGTCCACCACTTCGCGACGCTCGTCGGCTACGGCGCCGGCGCGATCAACCCGTACCTCGCCTACCAGACCATCGAGGACATCACCGCCGGCCCGGACGGTGCCGACACTGAACGGGCGATCGACGCCTACGTCGGCGCGGTCGAGGACGGCCTCCTGAAGATCATGGCCAAGATGGGCATCTCGACGGTCGAGAGCTACCAGGGCGCCCAGATCTTCGAGGCCGTCGGCCTCGACTCGGACCTCGTCGCGGAGTACTTCGAGGGCACCGAGAACCGCACCGAAGGGATCGGCCTCGCCGAGATCGAGGAAGACCTCCGCGAGCGCCACGCGGTCGCGTTCGGCGACGACGGCGAGGAGTCGGACCTCCAGCGCCACGGCGAGTTCGAACACCGCTCGGGCGGCATCCACCACCAGTGGAACCCCGACACCGTCGGCGCGCTCCAGCAGGCGGTCCGCTCGAACGACTACGAGCGCTACCAGGAGTTCGCCGCGAAAATCAACGACCAGCAGCAGAACCTCCAGACCCTGCGGGGGCTGCTCGAGTTCGACACCGATCGCGAATCGATCCCGCTCGAAGAGGTCGAGCCGATCAAGGACATCGTCGAGCGGTTCTCGACCGCCGCGATGTCGCTCGGCAGCCTGTCGCCGGAAGCACACGAAAACAACTCCATCGCGATGAACCGGCTGGGCGGCAAGTCCAACTCGGGCGAGGGCGGCGAACCGCCCGAACGGTTCGGCACCGAGAAGGAGTGTAACGTCAAGCAAGTGGCCTCGGGCCGCTTCGGCGTCACCTCCACCTACCTCTCGAACGCCGAGGAACTGCAGATCAAGATGGCCCAGGGCTCCAAGCCCGGCGAGGGCGGCCACCTCCCCGGCTCGAAAGTCAACGAGATGATCGCCCACGTGCGCAAGTCCACGCCGGGCGTCGGCCTCATCTCGCCGCCGCCGCTGCACGACATCTACTCGATCGAGGACCTGAAGCAGCTGATCTTCGATCTCAAGGCGGCCAACGAGGACGCCGACATCAACGTGAAACTCGTGAGCGAGGCCGGCATCGGCACCGTCGCCGCCGGCGTCGCGAAGGCAAACGCCGACGTGGTCCACATCTCGGGCCACTCCGGCGGGACGGGCGCCTCGCCCAAGACCTCGATCAAGAGCGCCGGTCTCCCGTGGGAACTCGGCCTCGCGGAGGCCAACCAGATGCTCTGTGCGACCGGCCTGCGCGACCGCATCCGCGTCTCCGCGGACGGCGGAATGAAGACCGGCCGCGACGTGGCCGTCGCCGCGTTGCTGGGCGCCGAGGAGTACATCTTCGGGACCGCCTCGCTCGTCACCTCGGGCTGTGTCATGGCCCGGCAGTGCCACAAGAACACCTGTCCCGTCGGCGTCGCCACCCAGCGCGAGGACCTGCGCAAGCGGTTCCCCGGCGAGCCCGAGCACGTCATCAACTACATGACCTTCATCGCGCAGGAGCTGCGCGAGATCATGGCCGAGTTAGGGTTCCGGACGCTCGACGAGATGATCGGCCAGGTCGACGTCCTCGAGCAGCGCGACGACGTCGACCACCCGAAGGCCCGTAACGTCGACCTCTCGGAAGTGCTGGCCGATCCCGGCAGCGAGGTCCGACGGAAGATCCGCGAGCAGGACCACGAACTCGAGGACCAGATCGACCGCGACCTCATCGAGGCCGCGGCCGACGCGATCGAGGATCAGGAGCCGGTGAACCTCGAGGCGGAGGTTACGAACGTCGACCGCACCGTCGGCGCGATGCTCTCGAACCGCATCACCAGCCGCTACGGCGAGCCCGGCCTCCCCGAGGACACCATCACGGTCGACCTCGAGGGGACCGCCGGCCAGAGCTTCGGCGCGTTCCTCGCCAGCGGCGTCTCGATGCACTTGAACGGCAGCGCCAACGACTACGTCGGCAAGGGCCTCTCCGGCGGCAAAGTGGCGATTCGAACGCCCGAGACGGCGGGCTACGATCCGAGCGAGAACATCGCCATCGGCAACGTCGCGCTCTACGGCGCGACCGACGGCCAGCTGTACGTCAACGGCGTCGCGGGCGAGCGCTTCGCCGTCCGCAACTCCGGCGCGAAGGCCGTCGTCGAGGGCGTCGGCGACCACGGCTGCGAGTACATGACCGGGGGCGTCGTCGCCGTCCTCGGGGAAACGGGCAAGAACTTCGCGGCCGGCATGTCCGGCGGCGTCGCCTACGTCTACGACCCCGACGACGAGTTCAAGGCCAAGGCCAACACCGGCATGGTCTCGCTCCACGACGACCTCGAGGACAAAGACGAGGAGATGCTGCGTCGCCTCGTCGAGAACCACGTCGCCTACACCGGCTCCGAGCGGGGCGAACGCCTGCTCGAGAACTGGGACGCGGCCCTCGAGAACTTCGTGAAGGTCATGCCCGAAGCCTACCACGAGGCGATCACCGAGGAGGGCAGCGACGACGTCCGCGACGAACTGCCGGGTGCACCCGAGGCTACCGTCGAGGCCGAGTCGGCGAACTTCGCGGCGAGCGACGACTGACGACCCGGCCCTGTTCGGGTCGTCGCCTCGAGAACGCAGTTTTCGGCTTTGCTCTCGGTTTTCGTATTTCGTTTGTCACCCAAAAGCACCGCGTAGCGATTGCGCACTCGCTACGTGCCGTCGTCTCGAACGCCGCCCGCGTCGACCGCTGCCTCGAGCACCGTCTCGAGCGACGGCGCGGTGAGCAGATGTGCTGAACAGTCGCAGTCGGAGGCCCCGAAGCCCTCGACCGGCTCGCCGGGCAGCGATGCGGCCAGTTCACACTCCCGGTCGGCCGCGGGGAACGTGACGACGGTCTCGAGGGTCGTATCCGAGTGACCAAGCAGGTAATCGACGTGCCAGTGACGGGCGTCGCGCTCGCCGCGGGCGAGTTCGCGGTGGCGGTCGACGCGAGCGAAGCCGCCGGGACCGAACGCGCTACCGACGTAGGCGTACGCGCCCGCACCGAATTCGCGGTCGCCGAGCGCGCCGACCTCGATCGTGGTCGTTCGCGGGACGTCGATCGCGAGGACGTAGGTGCCGCCGGAACTGTCCGAATCACTCCCGTCGATACTGCCCATACCGGGCGTCGGAACGGGATCGCCAAAAACGAGGGTGATATCGGCTCGAGGGTGGGACTGTAATCGGCAATGTCGGCGGTCGGCGTCGGAACAGGGCGACCGCCGTGTGCCCGGACTCGTGAAGCGCGATTAGCTCGAGCGGTCGTTCCGATCGCGGTCGCGGTCTCGGTCAGACGTCGGATCGCCCTCGTGGACGTGCCGGCGGTTGCTCATGTCCTCGTCGCGCTGGTCTTGTCCCTGCTGGCCCCGCTGGTGCTGCTGATTCCGATCACGACCGGACGAGCCTTCCGCCCAGTCGCCCTGTTCGTACCGACGGCTTTGCTGGCTGTACTGTAGCCCGCCGCCGGACTGCTCCTGATTGATCGAGCGGGTACCCGACCGATCGGTGTCGCGGCCCTGCTGATAGTCGGAGCCGGAGCCGCCGAAGTCGCGACCCTGCTGGCCCTGTTGACCGCCCTGTCCGTACTGGCCGATTTCGGAGCCGCCTCGGCCGTGCTGACCGCGCTGTTGCTGTCGGTCACCCTGCGATTGGCGGCGGCCGCTCTGTTGACTCCGTCCGGATTGGCGGTCCGCCTGGTACCGGTTCTGCTGGTCTCGCTGGCCCTGCTGTTGGGGCCCCTGCTGGCGCTGGAGGTCCTGATTGCCGCGGTCCTGACCGGCGAACGCCTCGCCCTGACTGCGCTGGTAGCGACCGGAGGGCTGCTGTCCCTGCCGGTACTCCTCCTGGGGCTGGTCGTGCCGTCGGCCCTGCCCCTGGCCCTGTCGGCTCATCTGGGACCGCGGATCGTCGCTCGAGCGGCGTCGCTGGCCCTGATTGCGGTTCTGGGATTGATTTTGCCGTTGCTGCCGGTCTTGCTCGAGTTCGCCGCGCGGTCGTCGCTCGCCGATGCCGCGGTCGTGGCTCTGCTGGCTCTGGTTCTGCCCGCGAGACTGTCCGTACTGTTGCTGATCGCGCTGTCCGCGGTCACCGGATCGGAACTGTGATTCCGACTGTCCACGGCCCTGTGATCCCTGCGATTGGGACCGCTGCGAATGACGTGCTTCACCTCCGTACTGGAGGTTCTCGCCCATCGGGGGCTGAGTCTCGAATTGGCTGTGACCCTGCCGCTGCCCGTGGCCCTGTCTCTGCCCCCGGTTCTGCTGTTGGCCTGAACTGGTGCCCTGCGACCGATAGTGACCCGGCTGACCCTGCTGTTCCCAGCCGCCCTGCTGTTCTCGGGACTGCTGGCGGCGATCCGACTGATATCCCTGCTGTTGGCCGCGCTGGTGTTGTTGACCGGCCTGCCGCTGTTGGCCACGCTGGTGCTGCTGACCGGCCTGCCGCTGTTGGCCACGCTGGTGCTGCTGGCCGTCCTGCTCCGACCGCTCGGACCGTTGTTGGCCGCCGCGCTGCTGGCCGCCCCCGTACTGCTCGCGGGCACCGCGTTCATCTCGGTCCGACTGGCGGGCTTCGCCGCCGTACTCGAGGTTCGCTTCGGTGCGGGCGTTCGTTGCGAAGCCGCTTTGGTCACCGTGCTGGCCCTGGCCCTGCCCCTGCGCTCGTCCCTGCCCGCCCCGCTGGGACTGCATTCGGGAGCCGCCCTGGCGCTGGTACTGCCTCTGTTCGTACCCCTGACTGCCACCGGAGCGGTGACCCTGCTCCGGTTGGGTAGTGGACCGGCGCCCCATCCCTGGTTCACCGGTCGACTCTTCTCGTTCCTCGGCCCACCGGGGCCGGGCCGATTCCTGGTCTCGATTCCGATCGCCGTGCTGACGCTGCTCCTCGGATCGCCGGCCTCGCATTTCGCCGCGCCGACTCGAGGCGCCCTGCAGCCAGCCGCGGTCGCGGTCGCCCTGTCGTTGGTGCTGGTCGCCTTGGTTACCCTGACGGCGCTGATCGTGCTGGTTTCTCCGCTCGTCGTACTGGTCCGATCCGTGCTCCCGTGACTGTCGGCGTTCGTCGTTGTTGTCGGTCATAGCTGTGAAGGTGTGAAAGTGATCGGTCGTCGGCTGTCGGTTCGCTGCGGGACTGACGCACTGACCGTTACCGACTGCAGTGCAGGCGTCTGCACGACGGGCTACAGCGAACGGAGGGTTCAATCCTGAGCATGAGTGCGCGTGCACGAACTGGCGGCGGGAAATCCCTCGAGACAGGGCTCGAATGGCCGTTATCGCTGCGGGCGCTCGTGCATCGGTACCGGTCCCGTGTCCTCGTAGACCTCGCGTGCGTCGGTCGACGGTCCGAACGCGAACAGGCCGCGAACTGGCTCGTACTCGTAGGTCACCCACTGGGGAAGGAACTGCGCGCCGATCAGTTTCCGGACCCCGAGCTGTTTGAGCCGTGCGTTCGCCGTTAGCTGATCCGTCAACCGGAGGTCGACGATGCCGTCGAAGACGTACTCAGCCTCGGGGTACGGGTCCGCCCCGGCGGTCGTCGCCCCGGCGACGATCGGCACGAACCGGCCCTTACAGACGGTCGCGCGAACGTCCTTGACGAAGTTGTGGACCGACTCCTCCCGCAGCAGCGAGTCGAGTTCGTCGAGCGAGTCGATCGTCACGAGCCCCGTCTCGGACATCTCGAGGTCGTCGAGGACGTCCTGCAACCTGCTTGCGACCGCGGCCAGATCGCTCGGATCCTCGACTTCGACGAGCGCGTCCGCCGCGGCCTCGCCGACGAAGTTCGTCCACTCGGTTTGGGTCTCGAGGAATCGCTCCCGATCCTCGAGCCGGTGGGTGAAACAGTCGATGACGGTCAGTCGGTCGTCCTCGAGCGCCGGCAGGACGTTCCACCCGTTCTGGAAGAACCGCTCGAGCGTCGCCGTCGGCGGGTTCGCGTAGGAGACGACGACAGCGGGTTCGCCTCGCTCGAGAGCGCGCCAGACGAGTTCAGTGAGGAGTTCGCTCCGGCGGGTCCCTTCATCGCCCGAGAGGAGGACGAACGCGTCCGCAGGAATGCCGTTCGGCAGGAGGGAGTCGAGCGGTTCGATCCCGGTGACGACCCGTTTGTACGCATCGGGCTCGGGCATCGTCGAGTCGTCTTCGGCGGCGTCCTTGCAGGCCGTCGAACAGAAGTGGCCGTCACCGTCGTCGGCGCGTTTCGCCTCGCCGGGAATCGGATAGTGGCAGTGGTCACAGCGGAACGGAACGGCCTCGCGCTGGTCGGTCCGGATCTGTTCGGTCATGCCGTGACGGCCACCGAGAAACGAGAAAAAACCACCCCCTGATTGCCGGACGGGACGGCCGTCGACCCGGCACCGTCGCCGTCATCGTCACCGTTTTCTCCCGAAGCGACGACGACCGGACATGGACAGCGCACTCGTCATCGGCGGCACGCGCTTTATCGGCCGCCACCTCGTCGAAGAGTTGCTCGAACACGAGTACGACGTGACGATCTTCAACCGCGGCAACCACGAGAACCCCTTCGCCGACGACGACCGCGTCGACCGCATCGAAGGCGACCGAACGAACGAGTCCGCGCTCGAGGCCGCCGCGATGACGGTCGATCTCGACGCCGTCTTCGACTGCGTCGCCTACCAGCCCCGCGACGTCCGCGCGGCGACCACGATCTTCGACGACTGCGAGGCCTACGTCTACATCTCGAGCGGGGCGGCCTACGGCCGCGAGGACATCCCGAAGCGGGAGGACGAAACGCCGCTCGAGCCCTGTACGGCCGACCAGGCGACCGACGACTCCCAAGAGACCTACGGAAACCGGAAGGCAGAGGGCGACCGCGCGGTCTTCGCGGCCGCCGAGGAGGGCGTCAACGCGATGGCCGTCCGCCCGCCGATCGTCTACGGCCCGCACGACTACACCGAGCGGCTGGACTTCTGGATCGACCGCGTGAACACCTACGACCGCGTTATCGTCCCCGGCGACGGGACGAACATCTGGCACCGCGTCTACGTCGAGGACGTCGCTAACGCGTTGCGGATCGTCGCCGAACGCGGCGAACCCGGCGAGGCCTACAACGTCGGCGACCGCCGCATCGTCACGCTCGAGGAGATGGTGGACCAGATCGCCGATTGCTTGGATACGTCCGTCGACGTCGTCCACGCCGGTCCGCGAGAACTCGAGGCCGCCGACCTCTCGCTCGACGACTACGTCCTCTACCGCGACTACCCCCACGTCCTCTCGACGGCCAAAGTCGCCGACCTTGGCTGGGACTCGACCCCGCTCGAGGAGGCGATGCAGCGGTCCGTCGACGATCATCTCGAGAGCGATCGCGACGGGAGCGAACACGGTCCGGATCGAGACGCCGAAGAGCGAGTGTTAGGAATTCTGGACACGCTGTAACGATCTGGTTCGACCGTATTGTCTCGCTTAGACGAATTATTACGAAGTCGAGTAAACTAACAAAGTAGCGGATTTCGTATGTTTGGGATAGATAACATTCGGGTCGGTTTCAATAATGGAGATATCGGCGATACCCCGACCATAGCGCGATAATACGGCCGAAAAGATCGGTGTCTGTCGATGAGGTAGATATGGTATGCTCTCGTCGGAAATAATCCAGAAAACGCCTGAAAGACGCAATTCCAACCATTTCGTCGATCAGAGCAGACAGAGGCAGAATGCAATCATCATTCGTTACGTATGGTATAAGACATAGCTGTCGGACAGATATGTTCGTTTGCGAGCGATCAAACGCCCCGCAAAGCTAGATTCAAGTAGAAACGTCCGAAACACCGAGAGCATGACACGATACGAACGCGTCGCGGACACGACGGCCCACACCGGCGAAGGGCCGCTGTGGCACCCCGAGGAGGAACTGCTCTACTGGGTCGATATCCCGGCCGGGAAACTCTATCAGTACGATCCCGAAACCGACGAGTACGAACTGGCCTACGAAACCGGCGGGGAACCACTCGGCGGCTACACGATCGAAGCGGACGGCACGCTTCTGCTGTTCACCCACGGCACCGTGAGTCGCTGGGAACCCGGCACCGACGAGGCGGAGGCGGTCGCCGAAATCGAGGACGCCGAGACGCGGTTCAACGACGTCATCGCCGACCCCGAGGGCCGCGTCTTCTGCGGCACGATGCCCGGCGACGACGAACTCGGCGACCTCTACCGCCTCGAGACCGACGGGACGGTGACCCGCGTCGTCGAGAACGTCGACATTCCCAACGGAATGGGCTTTACCGAGGACCTCGAGACGTTCTACTTCACCGAATCGGAGGAACGCGTGATCTACGCGTACGAGTACGACCGCGAGACGGGCGCGATTTCGAACCGGCGGCCGTTCGTCGAAGTGCCGAGCGACGACGGCGTACCGGACGGCATGACGGTCGACGACGAGGGCTACGTCTGGTCCGCCCGCTGGAACGGCGGTCGCGTCGTTCGCTACGATTCTGGGGGTGAACCGGTCGGCGAAATCGAACTCCCCGCGCGGAAGGTTTCCTCCGTCACCTTCGGCGGCCCCGACTACGAGGACCTCTATCTGACGACTGCACTCGCGGGCGGCGACCGAGCAGCCGAGGGCGACGGTGCAGGCGCGCTCTTCCGCGTCCCTGACGTCGGCCCCGGCGGCGTACCGGAGTTCCGCTCGCGGATCGGCCTCGAGTGATCCGTCTCGGGTCCGGACCGGCGATTCGCGGCTCTCGGCTCTTGGCTCTCGTTTCTCGAGGCCGTTTATAGCGGTTCAAACCAGATACGCAGTTCAAAAACAGGGCTCGGGAGTCAATCCCGGAGCACGATGTCGACCATCACGGCGCCGATGATCACTGCGCCGGTCAGCGTCTCCTGGATGTCGACGGACATGTTATTCAGCACCAGCAGAACGGGGATGACGGCGATCACGAGCGAGCCGAGGAACATCCCGGAGATGCTCCCCTCGCCGCCGAACAGGTTCGTCCCGCCGATGACGACTGCGGCGATGATCAGCAGTTCGAAGCCCCGACCCGCGGAGCCGAACATCGAGCCGTAGTAGGAGATCGCCACGACGCCGGCGAAGGCGGCGACGAGCCCGGTGATGACGAAGTTCGCGATCTTGATGCGGTCGGTGTCGATACCGCTCCGGTCGGCGGCGGACTGGTCGTCGCCGGTCGCGTAGACGTGGTGTCCGAAGCGAGTCTTCTGGAGGACGAGCCCGAACGCGATCAGCAGTCCGAACATCCAGAACACCATGTAGGTGATCTCGACACCGGCAACCGAGATCGAGCCGCCGAACAGCTCGAGCAGGGCCAGATCGTCCGGGGTCTGCTGCGAGCCGCCGGAGGTGAGCATGTAGGCGACGCCCCTGAGCATGCTCATCATCCCGATCGTCGTGATAAGCGACGGGATGCCGACCTTGGTCACGACGACGCCGTTGGCCAGCCCGACGGCCGCGCCGATGACGAGGACGGCCACCAGCGCCGCCGGCACCGTCAGTCGGTAGTCGGTGAGCAACATCGCGAACGTGAGTCCGGCGACGCCGTACATCGAGCCGACCGAGAGGTCGAACTCGCCGCCGATCATCAGGTAGGTCATCCCGATACCGATGATCACGTACGGCGCGGCCTGGCGCAGCAACCGCGAGACGATGTTGCTGAGGCTGTCCCACGAGAAGAACAGGTCCGGTCGGGTCGCGCCGATGAGGCCGAACAGGAGGAGGAACCCGACCAGGACGCCGATCTGTCGCCGCTGCAGGAGCCGGCGGAGCCGCGAGTCGGTCTCGCGGCTGACGGCGTCCCCGTCCGTGGCCGGTGGCGTCGCGCCGCTCATGCTGCAGCCCCCTCCTCGTCGGCGGAGTCGTCGACGGACGTGAGTTCGAACTCGTCGATCTCGTCCTCGTCCTCCGCGCCCATCATCAGCGCGATGATCTCGTCGCGGGTCGCCGAGTCGGTGTCGCGGACGCCCATCAGTCGGCCCTGCGCGAGGACCGAGACCCGGTCGGCGAGCGTCAAGACCTGCCGGATGTTGTGGCTGATGAGGATGATCGACAGCCCCTCGTTCCGCAGGTCGTCGATCACGCGCAGAACGTTTCGCGCTCCTTCGATCGAGAGTGCGCTGGTCGGTTCGTCGAGGATGAGGATGTCCGGATCGGACTGCAACGCGCGGGCGACCGCGACCGCCTGCTGCTGCCCGCCCGAGAGATCGCTCACCCTCGCGTCGGGATCGACCGGGATCTGCACGCGGTCGAGACTCTCTCGAGCGCGGTCGCGCATCGCCTGTTTGTCGACGACCCCGAGGAGGCGGCCGAGGAGGTCCGATCGAACCGGTTCCTGCCCGAGGAACACGTTCGCCGCGACCGTCTGCTGTTCGGCCAGCGCCAGGTCCTGATAGACCGTCTCGATGCCCATCTCGCGGGCGTCGCTGTAATCCTCGAATTCGATCGGCTCGCCGTCGATGCGGATCTCGCCGCTGGTCGGTTCGTGGACGCCACAGAGCATCTTGATGAACGTCGACTTCCCGGCGCCGTTGTCGCCGACCAGCGCCATGATCTCGCCCTCGCGCAGCGAGAAGTCGACGCCCTCGACCGCAACGACGTTCCCGAAGTGTTTCGTGAGTTCGACCGTCTGAAGTATCGAATCGGTGTCCGACATAGGTGGTAGAGACTGGTGTGGTGAATGCGCCGCTTACACGCCGTGGTAGTCCAGCAGTTCGCCCCAGTTGCGCCGTTCGAGCGCGAAGTCGATCGTCTCCTGATCGACGATCTCCGCACCGGTCATGATCTCCTTGGGCGGCATGCCGCGCTCGAGGTAGGCGAAGGCCTGGTGAACGGGGAGGTACCCCTGGCTGTAGGGGTCCTGGCCGGTCGTGTAGTTCATCACGCCCTGCTGGATGTAGTCGAGCGTGTTCTGGTCTAGGTCGAAGCCGCC
Organism: Halopiger aswanensis; assembly: GCF_003610195.1. Lineage (NCBI taxonomy): Archaea > Methanobacteriati > Methanobacteriota > Halobacteria > Halobacteriales > Natrialbaceae > Halopiger > Halopiger aswanensis. The sequence goes on from NZ_RAPO01000002.1 coordinate 934,770, forward strand.
GATGACCATGTCCTCGGCCATGCCTTCTTCCTCGGCCGCCTGCCCGATGAACCACGAGTAGGCGTCGCTGCCGGCCATCCCGTCCAACTCGGGATTCGCCGCGAGGTGATTCGCGATGCGGGAGACGCCCTCGTTGGAGTCGTCGGTGTAGTTGACCCGATCGGTGATCTCGATGTCCGAATTCTGCCGGATGGCGTCCTCCGCACCGCTCGCACGGGCGGCCTGACCGCTGTGGGCGGGGTCGGCCAGGCCGATCGTCACCTTGCTCGCGTCGTCCGGCAGCTTGTCGAGCAGGGCCATTCCGTTGGCGTAGCCCGACGAATACTGGTCCTGGCCGACGAACGGGAGGGCCTGTCCGAACTCCTCGCGCATGTGCTGGCGGCCTTCCTCGCGGAGGCTGTTGGTGTTAAACGTCAGGACCGCGATGTCGTTGTCCAGCGCGTCCTGAATGACGCTGTTGTACGCCTCCGTGTCGCTTACGGTCGTCACGATGGCGTCGGGCTCGGACGCCACGACGTTCTCGAGGATGTTGACCTGCTCCTCGACGCTGAAACCGCCGGACGGCCCCGTAAAGGTCGCGTTCCAGCCGAGCTGGCTGGCGGCGTCGTGCAGGCCGCCGATCGCAGGGTCCCAGAACGAGATCGCCGCGTTGTGACACACCATCGTAATGTCCCGCTCGGGGGGATCGCGGGAGAAGTCCAGCTCCGTCGGCGGTGGCGTCAGATCGACGCGCTGGTACGAAGGCGCGGTGCCGTCGGAGTCGGAACCGGAGTCACCGCCGTTGCCGCTGTCCTCGTCACCCTCGTTCCGTTGCAGGCAACCGGCTAACCCGCCGACCGCCGCGATTGCACCGAGCTGTTGCATCACCCGCCGACGCGAGATGCCGCTCCCGACTCTCACGCTAATGCGATCGTCATTGTCTGCCATACAGTCAGAACCCTGTACTCTACTATTATAATGATTTTCCTATTCGCAAAAAGGACGCGGGACTTCACTCGGTGGTTGTCGGCTATTACTACTGCTCCGTCCGCCAGAACTGTCTCGGCAGGCTGACGTTGCCGATGTCGTCAGCAAAATCCGCAACTGCGGTCGTCGATACGATCCATTCAAAACGTCGAATAGAAACTCGGCGCCAGAACCCGGCAGGAGCCGTTAGGAGTAGTTGTGCTCGAGTTCGATCACGTTCGCCGTCCCCAGCACCGCCTCCGGCAGGTCCTGGTAGAACCGCTCGTCGCCGACGCGATGGACGGGACAGGAGACGCTCACGGCGGCGATACTCCGATCCTTATCGTCGGTGATCGGCGCCGCGATGCAGCGCAGGCCGTTGAGCCGTTCCTCCCTGTCGACGGCGTAGCGCTGGTCGCGCACCCCCTCGAGTTCCTCGTAGAACGTCTCGCGGTCGGTGATCGTGTGTTCGGTGACCTTCGGCAGCCCGTTCGCGTCGAGGATCTCGTCGACCTCCTCCTGCGGTCGGAACGCGAGGATCGCCTTGCCGAGCCCGGTACAGTGCAGCGGGACGCGCTTGCCCTCGTGGGTGTCGAGTTCGACCGCGTTCTCCCCTTTCGCCTGATAGAGGTAGATCCCCATACCGTTTTTCTCGACGAGGAGGTTCACGAGTTCGCCCGTCTGGTCGGCTAGCTTGTCGACTTCCTTTTGGGCGGTATCGTAGATCGGCGTGCGGTTGCGCGCGTACGCACCGAGGCCGAGAAAGGACAGGCCGATGTGGTACTCGTCGCCGTCCTTGTCGACGTACTCGCGGTTTGCAAGCGTCGTCAGGTGGTTGTGCACCGCGCTCTTGCCGATATCGACCCGTTCGGCGATCTCAGAGATCCCTGCACCGTCGAGTTCCTGAATGATCTCGAGGATCTCGAAGGTCCTGTCGACGGTTCGAACGGGGTGTTTCGGTTCGGGCATACACTCATGATTGATTTCGACATACATATAGATTGTTCTGCGTAGCGAAAACGCGTTTCTCATAACTCGCACAGTTCGATCCGTCGCGGAACACACTGAAGCGTTAGTGAACGGAACGACAGCGGAGAAGGCATCGTCGTTCGAAGGCGGCTGTCAACACCTGTGTTTTGGCGCTAGGGATGCCGCGAACGCTACGAACGACGGGGAACGGCACTCGCGTCCGAACTGCACTTAGACTTCGACGACGGTGTTCGAGAGCGTCCCGATGTCGTCGACGCCGATTTCGATCAGGTCGCCCTCGCGGAGCGTGAAATCGTCGTCGGGAACCAGGGAGGTCCCGGTCAGCAGTACCGAGACCTCGGGGACGGCGTTGTGGCTGGTATAGCAATCGACGAGTTCCTCGACCGAGCGGACCATCTTCCCCGTGTTCGTCGAATCGTCGTAGAGCACCTCACCGTCTCGGCTGATCGTCATCCACATCTCGAGATCGTGAGGATCCTCGAGCGAGGCGGCCGAGCGAACGCAGGGACCGAGCGAACAGCAGCGGTCGTAGACCTTCGCCTGCGGGAGATAGAGCGGATTTTGACCTTCGATCGAGCGGCTGCTCATGTCGTTACCGATCGTGTAGCCGACGATCTCCCCGTCCGACAGCACGACGCCCAGCTCCGGCTCCGGGACGTCCCACTCCGAATCCGCGCGGATGCCGACCTGCTCGTCCGGGCCGACCGTTCGGCTCGGCGTCGCCTTGAAAAAGACCTCCGGACGCTCGCTGTCGTAGACGTCGATGTACATGTCCGCCATCGAACTCTCCTCCTTCCGCGCCTCCTCGCTGATGCGGTAGGTGACACCGGCGGCCCATACTTCGCCCGACGAGACCGGCGCTGCCACCGCGTCGTCCGAAAGCGCATCCGACGACAGGACTGGTGCGTCCTCGAGCAGCCGTTCGGCGATGGTATCGAGAGAATCGCCGGTGATCGTCGCGGCGGTAAGCAGATCCTCGAACGTCCGTAACTGTGGCTTCGCGTCCGTCAGGTCGTACAGGGTATCCCCCGTTTTCGCTGCGAGACGAGGTGTGCCCTCCTCCCGGAGCTGATAGTAACGCATGTGCTGCTCTCCTTTTTTAGTCCGACCACCTTAGTTTTAGCTGCCGGGACCGGGACGTCCTCACGCAGCGAGCGCCGGCCGGAACGATTCACCCGCTGAAACTGTACTAACGGAACCGTGTCACACGCCGGTGCCGAGATCAGACCCGTTCGAGCCCGTTCTCCAGCAGGTAGTGTGTGAGACGGTTCGAGGTCAGCCAGTCGTCGCTCTCGAGGTCGAAGTTCCAGTCCTCGGTGTTGACCCAGTAGTGGCCGCCGCCCCAGGGGAAACAGACGGCGGCCGGCAGCAGCTGGTTATGGACCCAGGCGAGGTTCGTCGCGTGAGAGACGAGTTCCTCCTCGGAGTCGGCCGTCGACATCGCTTCGAGTTCCGCTGGAATGTTGAACGTGACCGTATCTCCGTCCGGGTTGCCGACTTCGGGCACCTCAACGTCTTCCTCGACGATTCCGGTCCGCTCAGTAAAGAGTCCCAGATTCGTATCATTGAATATCCCGTCGAAGTCGGAGTAGGGATGGTAATTGCGGGCTTGTCCGTAGTTCAGGTGGACCGTTAGGTCGAAGTCGAGGTCGGCCCGCGTGGTCGCCTGCCAGGTCGGCATCTCCTCGACGTAGTGGTCCACGTCGATCCCGAACTCCTGCAGGTTGTTCGAAATCACCTCCGAGTGGGACTCGAACCAATTGCCCACGGAGAAGTTGAGCGTCCAGGTGTCACCCTCCGGGGTCTGCCACGTCCCGTTGGAACGTTCGAAGCCCACGCTCTCGAGCAGTTCCGCGGCCCTGTCGGTGTCTTGGGGCGCGTAGTTCGGCATCGCATCGAGGGCGTCGGCGTCGACGTAGTCCTCGACGTACAGCGAGTCGATTCCCGCGGAGTATTCGTCGTACTCCGTCCCGTCCGTGGCGGTGCTTTCGGTGAGGTACGGAACGTCGACGGCGTAGGTGATGGCCTTGCGCACTTCGGGGTGGTCGCGGATGTACTCGTCGTTGTTTCCGAAGATGATCGCGAACGACTGCCCGTCGTACGGTAGCGGTCCCGTTCCGTATTTATCGGGAACGTCCCGAATCTCCGGGGTATCGTCTCCCCAGTCGACCTCGCCGGACTGGATCCCCTCTTCGTCCACGTACATGCCGGTCCGCTGGAAGAATTCCCAGTCCTGTGCGATCGGATGCTCGGGGTTCGGGACCTGATCGGCGAACTGTTCGTTTGCCTCGACGAAGACCCAGGGGCCCGAGTACATGACCTCGTCCCAACTCACTTCGTAGTTGATGAGACTCTCTTGGACGCGCTGGGTCTCGTCTTCAGTCGTCGCCTCTTCGAAGTCCTCGACGAAGTGACCGTACTGGGCCTCGGACACCGTCAGATTCGTCTCGGCCCATTCTGTCATCCACAGCTCTTCTTCCATGTCGCTGTACTCCTCTCGGGGTTCGATGACGAGCGTGTAATCGTCCTCGGCGTAGATCCCTTCCTCGATGTCGACGAAGTCCTGCATCCCGAGCCCCATGTATCCGTCCAGCTTGTACGCGGTGACGAAGTCGTGAGCGGTGATGTCTTCACCCGTCGACCAGGCGTACTCCTCTGAGAGCGAGACTTCGGTTCGAAGGGTGTCGTCGTCGATCGACCAGTCGTCGGCGATTCGTGGCAGGTACTCGCTGCGTTCGGTGTGGTATATCGTCAGATACTCGAACCCGAACTCCTGTCCCAGGTCCCCAGGGTTCCACCGCGGATGGTACGGATTAAAGATATAGTCGTCGTCGACCGGATTGAGTTCCGGCGACGGGTACACGACCTCGAACTCCTCCTCGTAGTTCTCGTTGTAATCGACGTCCTCGAGGACCGGGTCCAGGTCGGTTTCGTCGAGGAGATCCTCGTCCTCGTTGTCGTTCATACAGCCGGCCAGGGCAGCCACTCCAGCAGCCCCTGAAGCGGCCAACATTTGCCGGCGCGAGACGTACCGCTGGTACTTGTTGGCTTTCGAAAGTTGGCTCCGCGGCGGATTCCGCTGGCGATCGTCGGAGTCCGTTAGCTGTCGCTGCGACGAGCGTCGCTCACTCCTGTCACTTGTTGACATCTGTGTACCAATGCCTTATCGTCAATTATAAAACATTCGGATTTTGCTATGTCCGCTCCATCGGAACCGAACAATTTCGGTCGGGGACTCCCATCCCGATCTGGCGCACGCCGTCAGGAGATCGAGGATAATAGTCGCGCTTCCCGAGCGGTGTATCGTCGGAAATCGAGACGAGAAACGAGCGGATCCGCCGAGAGCCTCGAGCCGAAGATCCGTCAATGTCGGCCGGGACAGTCGCCGAATCATAAGAACCGTATACCGTCCCCACCGTAGTCGAGTCATGGCCGAGCGGTACCACAATTACGTCGACGGGCAGTGGACGGAGTCGGAAACCGGCGAGACGTTCGAGACTACGAATCCCGCGGCCCCGACAGAGGTCGTCGCCGAGTACGAGCAATCGAGCGCTGCGGACGCCGACGCGGCCGTCGAAGCGGCCGCCGCCGCACAGGAAGCGTGGGCGAATACGCCTGCACCCGAGCGCGGCGCGATCCTGCGCGAGACGGCGTCGATCCTCGAGAACCGCAAAGCGGAGCTAACGGAGCTACTCACGCGCGAGGAGGGCAAGGCCCACGCCGAAGCCAGCGGGGAAGTTCAGCGCGCGGTCGATATTTTCTACTACTACGCCGAGAAAGCCCGTGATCTCGGCGGAACGGTAAAGAGCGCCAGTGGCCCGCACACCAACCTCTACACGGTCAGCGAACCGGTCGGCGTCGCCGGGCTCATCACTCCCTGGAACTACCCGATCGCCATCCCGGCTTGGAAGATCGCACCTGCGCTCGCGACGGGCAACACCGTCGTGCTCAAACCCGCAGAGGTCGCCCCGGCCGTCGCGCTGGAGCTTTTCAAAGCCCTCGACGAGGCCGGCATCCCCGACGGCGTCGCGAACGTCGTCACCGGCTTTGGCGCCACCACCGGGGACGCCGTCGTCACCCACGACGAGGTCGACGCCGTCTCCTTCACCGGCTCCGGCCAAGTCGGCCAACTGGTCTACGAGAAGGCGACCGAGGACGGCAAGCGCGTCCAGACGGAACTCGGTGGCAAGAACCCGACCGTCGTCACCGACAGCGCTGACGTCGACGAAGCCGCCGAAATCGTCGCCAACGGCGCGTTCGGGACGACCGGCCAATCGTGTACCGCTTGCTCGCGGGCGGTCGTTCACACGGACGTCTACGACGAGTTCGTCGACGCCGTCGTCGAGCAGGCCAAATCCATCGAGATCGGCCCCGGCGACGAGTACGATATGGGCCCGCAGGTGAGCGAAAGCGAACTCGAGGGAACGCTCGACTACATCGAGATCGCCGAGAACGAAGGCGCTATCCTCGCGACGGGCGGCGGCCAGCCCGAGGGCGACCGCTTCGGCGACGGCTACTTCGTCGAGCCGACGGTCTTCACCGACGTCGAGACCGACTTCCGCATCGCCCAGGAGGAGGTCTTCGGTCCCGTCCTCGCGGTACTCGAGGTCGAGGACTTCGACGACGCGCTTGCGGTCGCCAACGACGTTCAGTACGGCCTCTCGGCCAGTATCGTCACCGACGATCACACCGAGGCCGAACGCTTCGTCCGCGACGTCGAAGCCGGCGTCGCAAAAGTCAACGAGAAGACCACCGGCCTCGAACTCCACGTCCCCTTCGGCGGCGTCAAGAACTCCTCGAGCGAGACCTGGCGCGAACAAGGTGACGCAGGGATCGACTTCTACACCATCGAAAAGACCGTCTACGACGGCTTCTGATGCCCGATACTCACACAGAACTCGATTTTCTAGTAGAGAAACCGGGTCCGGCGATTCGAGTTTCAGTTACGGAAAGCCGGAGACGAAAAAGAACAGTGAGCGAATTGGACCGTTTGTTCGGCGATGGTTGACTATAGCACGAACGTCACTTCAGGATACAGAAGCCGATGTATTCATAGTAAATACCGTTTTGATATACATACTCACGAGTTCGGTTTCAACCACCGACACTGGTACCGTTCGTCGGCCGCAGTACCGATAGGAAGACGCCAGTACACGGGGTTTTCCGCGTAATATGATATTACAGCCATACGGCTGTAATCCACCGGCGCCGGTACTCAGCAGCTGCCAGAGCAGCAGTCGGTACTGCCGGCCAGTGCGCTGGTTTCTAGCGCTCTCCGGCCGGTAGCTGGCGGTTTCAGATCGGAACGACGAGCGAGTAGCCGACTGACGACAACCCTATTCGGCACTAGGTTATCGTTACCACACGCCGTTCTATCATTGATAATAATGTTTTTAGAAACAGAATTGTCAACCAGTATCGGACAACCCAGTACACGGTGGTTTCGTCGACACTGGCACGTCTCTGGCCGAGTACGGACCAATCACAAATACTAATTTCTATCAGTAACCGAACTCTTTCAACCGAGACGGATGCTCGAGATGACCGACGGTCGGCGACTCGATAGCGTCCGCCGAGTGGTCACACGGAAACGGATTCGACGGTGTCCGTCAGCAGTTCCTGAACGGCGACGGGATCACCGGTCTCGCTGCTTCGGATCGCCGCCTCGACGAGCGCCATCGACTGGAGGTTGTCCTGCACGTTCGTCGCCATCGGCTCGCCGCCGTCGAGCCAGTCGACGAACTGCTCGACGAGCCACGTGTTCGCCCATTTTTCGCCCTCGAGCAGCGGTATCCGTTCGGCGTCGTCCGCGTCCACGCCCGCGGCGAGCTGCGGTTCGGCGTCCGGATCGTAGGGGTAGCGCTCGAGCTGCCGGCCGTCGAGCTCGAGCGTCGCGTCGCGACACTCGGCGCGGACGTACTCGTTGCCCCAGCCGTTGAGGGCGGCGGCGTTGGTCTTCGCCCCCTCGTAGACGGCGCGAGTGCCGTCCTCGAAGGTCAGGTTGATCAGCGCCTGCGCGTCGCCGGCGTACTCGCCCCACTCCGGCAGCCACGTCTGGGCGTACAGCGTCTCGCAGCGGGCGTCGGCCAGATCCGCGAGGATATCGAGATGGTGAACGCCGCCCTCGATCAGCAGCGGATCCTCGATGTCGTGGCGAAACGCGCCCCAACTGCCGTACGAGCGGCAGTTACACGTAAAGCGCAGCATCAAGTAGTCGAGCGGGCCGTACTCGCCCGAGCGCAGTTCCCGCCGGAGCGTCGTTTTGTCCCGGTCGAACCGGTGACTCATCGTGACGCCCATCTTCCTGTCGGCGCGGTCGACCTTCTCCGCGATGCGGACCGCCGCCTCCAGCGTGTCGGCGATCGGCTTCTCCGAGAGGACGTGGAGGTCGTGGGCTAGCGCCTCGTCGACGATGGCCTCGTGATACTGCGGCGGGACGACGATCGTACAGCAGTCGGCGTCGTGCTCGGCAAACGCCGTCGCTGCGTCGGCGTAACACTGCTCGTCGCTCAGTCCGAGGCCCGTCTTCGCGTTCTCGAGGGCCGCTTCGTCCGTGTCGACCGCGGCCACGACGTTGAGTAGCCCGTCCTCGACGTTCGGCGGGAGATACTGTTTGCACCATCGCTCGCCCTGCCCGCCGGTCCCGACCTGGATTACGTCGTACGTCATTCGGTATCGCTCGCCGATATGTCGGGCGGACGGATATAGTTCGGGTTCGTGTCGGTCTCGCGGCCGGATCTCTCCGTTCCCGGGTCGGATCGACGAGTGCGTCCGCCGGTGATGGCGGCGCGTCGTTACTCAGCCCAGTAGGCTTCGCCCGGCGTCGTCTCGAAGACCGCTCGAGAGAGGACGTCGACGGCCTTCTCTAAGCCTTCGCGGCCGCTGGTCAGCGAGTCCTCGTGTTCGATCGAGAGCGCGCCGTCGTAGTCGACCATCCGGAGCGTCGAGACGACGTCCTTCCAGTGGGATTCGTCGTGGCCGTAGCCGATCGAGCGGAACAGCCACGAGCGATCGGGCTCGTCGGTGTACGGCGTCGTATCGAGGACGCCCTTTTCGCGGGCGTTGGCGTCGTAGACCTTCGTGTCCTTCGCGTGGAAGTGGTGGATAGCGTCTTCCTCGCCGAGCAGGCGGATCGCCTCGGTGACGTCGATCCCCTGCCAGTAGAGGTGCGAGGGATCGAAGTTCGCGCCGACGCGCTCGCCGGTCTCCTCGCGGAGCTTCAGCATGCCCTGCGGTTCGTAGACGAGCATGTTCGGGTGCATCTCGATCCCGATATCGACGTCGTGCTCGTCGGCGAGATCGTTGATCTCGCTCCAGTAGTCGATCGCGACCTCCCACTGGTACTCGAGCGCCTCGAGGTGCTCGCTCGGCCAGGGCGCCGTAATCCAGTTGGGCGTCTCGTCGTTCGGACTGCCGCCGGGCAGGCCCGAGAAGCAGGTGATCGCGTCGACGCCGAGCTGGCTGGCCAGCTTAATCGCGTCGCGCAGTTGCTGGTCGTCTTCCTCGGCGCGCTCGTCGTCCGGGTGCAGCGGGTTGTTGTGCGTCGCGAGCGCGCTGATCTCCATGTCGTATTTCTCGACCGCCTCGAGCACCTCGGCCTGCGCGTCCTCGTCGTCTAAGTGCGTGTCCGTGCTGAGATGACCGTCACCGGTGAAGCCGCCACATCCCAGTTCGACGGTCTGGACGCCGATTCCGGCGAGGTACTCGAGCGCCTCATCGAGGGGCTGATCATCGAGCGGGGCCGTGAGTACGCCGACTTTCATATCCGTTTCAACCGTGTGTCGGCCTGTCACATAAGTGTATATATCGGAGCGAACTCCGGCCGGCGAATCGAGGCCGCTCCCTGGGTGTGAACCCGGTTCGGAATCGAGTCACACGCGAACACCTCCCAAAGAATATTAACAATCGCTTTCGTAGGGAATACTCATGAGTTCGATCGAGTTCGAGGACGTTACCAAGGTGTACGACGGCGATATCCTCGCCGTCGAAGCGTTCAACCTGACGATCGAAAGCGGCGAATTCCTCACGCTCGTCGGGCCCAGCGGCTCCGGGAAGTCGACGCTGCTCCGAATGGTCGCCGGCCTCGAGGATATCACCGACGGGACGATCTCGATCGGCGGCGAGCGGGTCAACCTGTTGCCCCCGCGCCACCGCGACATCGCGATGGTCTTCCAGAGCTACGCGCTGTATCCCCACCTGAGCGTCCGCGAGAACATGGCGTTCGGCCTCAAACGCTCGACCAGCCTCCCCGAGGAGGAGATCTACGAGCGCGTCGAGGACGCGGCCGAACTGATGGGCATTCCGGAACTGCTCGACGACCGGCCCAAACAGCTCTCGGGCGGCCAGCAACAGCGCGTCGCGACCGGCCGCGCCATCGTTCGCGAGCCCGCCGTCTTCCTCTTCGACGAGCCCCTCTCGAACTTAGACGCGAAGCTGCGCAAGCACATGCGTACCGAACTCCAGCGAATCCAGCAGGAACTCGAGACGACGACGATCTACGTCACCCACGACCAGGAGGAGGCGATGACGATGTCCGACCGGATCGCCATCCTCAACCACGGCGAACTCCAGCAGGTCGGCACGCCCCGCGAGGTGTACAACGACCCGCGGAACCTGTTCGTCGCGCAGTTCATCGGCAGCCCGTCGATGAACATCTTCAACGTCCGGTACGAACCCGCCGAGAACGGCGGCCGGCTCACCGGCGACGTCGACATCCCGCTCGAGCCCGAGTACGCTGAGCAGGTCGAGACCGCCGGGAGCACGGACCTGAAGCTCGGCGTCCGGCCCGAACACATCACCGTGAGCCGGACGAGCGACGCGGGCGACATCGCCGCATCCGTCGACATTATCGAACCGCTCGGGGCTCGCGACCTGCTGTACTTCGAACTCGAGGACGAGGGTGACGAGACGCTCGTCTCGAGCGACGCTGCAGCGCTCGAGGACGACGAGGAGACGGCACCCGAGGAGGAAGTCGAGGAGCGCAAGGCGTTCATCGACCCCGAGTCGATCCCGCAGGACGCCGACGAGGTGTTCCTGAATCTGGATCTCGACCAGGCGCACCTGTTCGACACGGAGACGGGGCTCAACATCGCACATCTCCTCGAGCGAGAGCAGGAAGCGGCGCCGACGCCGTGAATCCGACCGAGTCCGCGGTCGCGGCCCCGCCGAGCGCCATCTTTTTTACCGCCCGAAAAGAGGTGAGCGTATGAGCCGTCGCGCGAACGCACCCGCTCGCGGGAACAGGTGGACGGCAGTCCGGCCGTGGCGAAAGCTCGTCCGAGCGAACGACATCGGGGAGATGGTCGACGTGGTCGGCCGGTACGGCTGGCTGCCGGCGCTGGTCGGGCTCGCGCTCCACGCGCTCGCCCGCGGCGCGTTCGAGTACCTGAGCGAGCCGTACATCGTCGTCGAGGGCTACGTCTTCCCAGGCTGGCCGATAGCGCTCGCCGTCAACCTCGTGTTCGGGGCGGCCGTCGTCGCGTTCTCGTGGTTCCTCTACTTCGGTCTGGTCGGCGCTATCGCCGGCTACTTCTCCGAGAAACACGATCTGGCGATAGAGACGTTCAAGTTCGGTGGCTACCTGAGCGTCCTGTTCGCGCCGGTCTTCATCCTCGGCGCCGCGTTGATCGCGACGATCACCGTTCCCGAGGGTGCGACTGCAGCGGCTGCCGGGAGCGGCGAGGAGGCCGTCGAGTTCGCCCTCTCGGCCCACTCGTTCGTCTACGACACGCCGCAGATGCACGCCGTCCGCGTCCTCAAGGCGGTCACCTGGATCGTCACCGGCTTCCTGCTGCTGCCGGTCGTCCAACAACTCTACGAGATCGACGAGAAGCAGAGCGTCCTGAGCGTGCTGCCGGTGACGCTGCTCGGCGTCGGGACCGCGTTTCTCTTCTAACTGGGGGTCCCGGAGGAACCGGCGGCACCAGGCAACTCCTCCGGATCGAACGGCGGCGCGGTGTTTCGCACGACGCTGTCGATCCTGAGCAGCGAGTTCGCGAACTCGACGCTGCGGGCGAGGCTGCTCGTCCGAACCAGTTGCGCGTCGAGCGCGCCGCCGGCCGCGACGACGTCGTCGACGAGGTCGCCGTTCGCATCGATGCCCGCCCGCGTATGCCCTGCGTCGTGGCGCGCGCGCAGTTCGGTGACGGCGTCGATCGGATCCCGACCCGCGTTCCGGGCGAGCGTCCGCGGGATCGACTCGAGCACGTCGGCGAACGCGTCGACTGCAAGCTGTTCGCGGCCGTCGAACTTCGGCGCCAGCTCGCGGACGGCGCGGGCCGCCTCGAGTTCGGCCGCACCGCCGCCGGGGAGGGCAAATGGCCGTTTGACCGCGGCGCGAACCGCGTTGAGACCGACCTTGATCCGCCGCCGCGCCTCGTCGGCGGCGCTCTCGGTCCCGCCCCGGACGACGAGCCCGACGCTGCGCGGATCGACGTGGGCGGGCGCCGTGACCTCGAGCCACGTCGTGTCGTCCTGGGCCTCGCGGAGTCGGACGGCGCCGCGACCGCACTCCTCGACGGACGCGGGTGCGGTCGGCGTGACGGGACCGCGGATCGTCGCGCCCGTGACCCGCGAGAGGACCTCGGCGTCCGAGTCCTTGACGTTCCGAAAGCAGGCGATTCCGCGGTGGGCCAGTTCGGTGCCGATATCGTGAGTGACGTCGCCGGTGACGAACACCGCCGCGGCGTTCGCCCGGGCGATCGCGTCGGCGACAGCCGCGGCTTCGCGCTCGAGATTCGCGACGTTGCCCGCGTAGTCGCCGTCGATCGTAACCGAGGACGAGCGGATCTCCCGGGGCTCGAGCGAGCCGTCGACGACGAGGACGCCCCCGTCGACCGGCAATGTGTCCTCGATCATCGGCTCGGAGGGGAGGAGGCTGCCGGGGATCAGCTTCGAATCCGCGGCGTCGCCGCCCGGGATGGCCTCGATCGACACGTAGCCCAGATGGACGGTCCCTCGCTGGGGTTCCCACGCGCGGAGAACGGCGTCCACGACGTCGTCGCCGAGCCGCTCGAGCGGCCACGAGCCCGCGCGGCCGTTCGTCATGCCGCAGGTCGCGATCCGCTCGAGTCGCGATTCGTCGAACGCCGCGCGGGTAGTTGGGTGGCCGTTAGTGGCGACTGGAATCCCGAGGTCGTCCCAAACCTCGAGCGTTCGCTGGGCGCCGATCGAGAACCCCTCGACGACGGCGACCGGGGGGACGCCGTCCTCGATCAGGTCGATCCCGGTCGCGAGCAGGTCGCTGGCCAGCAGGGTCGTCGTAGTCGTGCCGTCGCCGATCTCGTCCTCGTGGGTCTCCGCGAGCCCGATGAACTGGTTCGCGATCGGGTGGTCGGTCTCGCCCTCGAACTCCTCTAAGATCGCCACGCCGTCGTTGGTGACGAACCCGCGTAGCCGGTCGTCCTGCATGCGCCGGACGATCATCTTGTCGACGCCCAACGGCCCGAGCGTACTCCGGACCAGCTCGCCCATCTCGAGGGCGGCGCGGCGAATCCCCAGTCTCGTTTCCTCGGGCGATAGCCGTTCCCAGCTGCCGATCGTCGCGTTAGACTCCGCCATATCCATCGGCCTGTGTATCGTTCTCGTATTGCATAAATTCTTTCGTAGTGGGTCTCGTCGTCGGTCTCGCCCTCCGCTGCCACCGTCCGCCGGCTACTGGACGAACAGCCGGTCCGCGACGATCGCGAAGCCGATGAGCAGGGCCAACAGGTACGCGACTTCGAAGACGAGTCCCCACCCTTGCTCGAGGATGTACTGGATGCCGGCGTACGCGAGGATCAAAAACGCGAGCGAGAGTGCTCCGGCTATCCCGACGGTTCGCGACGAGAGACGCTGTACTGCCATCGTGGTTCGACAGGTCCCCGTGGATCGTAATAAAATATGGTGATCGATCACGACATGTTGGGCGGGTAATGGGTGGAGAAAGCGCGTCCGCGTTCGGAGCCGGTGGGCGTTGAATAGCAAATCAGTCGTTCCGGCGTCCGATAGCGGCGTCTCGAGGTTTGCTCCCGACAGCAACCCAATGATAGATCAGGAAGTAGTTTAATTCTGGATACCACTTTGAAAAGATACTTATACGATACCATGTACCATCTCAGTACACCTATGTCACAGAGGGACATGTCTGGTGGGAACACCCATGACACAGCGGAGCCATCGGCATCGACCGACGAGCCGGACGCCGAGGAGTACTCGCGGCGCGGCTTCATGGAGACCGCGGGTGCGATGGGTGCCGCCGGTGCGACCGCCGGCCTGGCCGGCTGTGTCGGCGGGGACGACACCGAAGGGACCGGCGAAGGCGACTTCCTCTGGTGGACGATGCGTGGCTACATTCAGGAGGAGGAGCAGGCGCTTCGGGACACCGCTGCGGAGTTCGAGAACTGGTCGGACGAGGAGGTCAACCTGACAACCGAGGTCATCACGTGGGATCAGGTGTTCGAATCCTGGGCGTCGGCGATTCAGGGCCAGAACACGCCGAACGTCAGCGAGATGGCCAACGAACACGCCGTCGACTACGGCTCGCGCGGCGTCGTGCGGCCGAACACGGAACTGTTCAACGAGTACGACGACTGGTACGACACGCCGTCGTACTGGGGTAACTACGACGGTGAGGTCTGGGGCTTCCCGTGGTTCGTCGAGGTCCGGAACTTCTACGCGAACACGGACATCCTCGAGGACGCCGGCCACGATAGCGTCCCCGAGACGTGGGAAGAGATGGTCGATACGGCCACGGACGTCGAGAGCGAGACCGATAAGACCGGGTTCGTCTCCGCCGGATCGCAGTCCACGGGGACGGGGCAGGTTCTCTACGGCGCGGCCGTCCAGGCTGGCGGCGAGTTCTACAACTACGAGGACGACCAGTGGACCGTCGAACTGGACTCCCCGACGTCGCTGTTTGCCCACCTCTGGATGGCCAGCATGCAGGAGGAGTGGGAGATCGGTCCCGGCGGCTGGGCCGGGATGGACGGCACCGACGCCGAACAACTCTACCGCGAGGGCGAGGCCGCTTTCATGATCAACTCGGGCGACGCGGCCAACAGCATGATCGACGAGGGCGACGCCGTCGCGGACTCGACCAGTCTCGAACTGATTCCGGAGGGCCCGATGGGTACCAACACCGCCTTCATGGGCGGAAGTTGCCTCTCCGCGTTCGAATCGGACTTCACCCAGCACAACGTCGAGGACGGCCTCTCGATGTCGTTCATCGAGTACATGACCAACCCCGACACCATGGAGGGGTACTACCCGGACGCGACGCCGAACTTCCTGCCCGTTCGGGAAGCCCAGGAGGAACTCCCGCCGTTCACCGAGAACCCGACGGACATCCCCGACGAGTGGATCCAGAACCGGCTGGACCAGGCCTCGGACAGCGCCCGCTACGGGATTACCGGCCCCCAGCGGAACGCGCCGTTCCTGGGCGACCTCGAGGGTACGACCGACGCGTACTCGGTCGCCATCTCCGGGATCCTCGGCGCGAATCACGATCCGAAGGAGGCGCTCGTCGACCTCGCGAACGACGTCCGCTCGACGATCAGCGACTCCGACGCCGTGGACTACGAACTCGAGCAGAGCGACGAGCAACCCTCGCTCGACGACCCACCGGACGAACTGCAGGACTGGATCGACGGCAGCAACGGCACGCCCCAGATCTGGAACCCCTACGAGTAACGGAATCACCTAGCTTTATAGACCACCTTGATGGGAACTAACACATGGCAACGCGATTAGGCACGCTCCGCGAGTTCGAACTCCCGCGGGAGTACTACCACTGGCTCTCGAAGGAGAGCGTCTGGGGCTGGCTGTTCCTCCTGCCGTCGCTGCTCGCGCTCGGGCTGGTGAGCGTCTATCCCCTCTTCCGGGGGATCTACCTCAGCTTCTTCGAGTACGACGGCATCGGCGACCCCGAGTGGGTCGGCCTCGAGCACTACGCCCAGATCGTCGGCTGGACGGAGTTCTGGGTCGTGATGCGAAATACGCTGGTGTGGGCGTTCGCGGCGGTCGTGATCATGGCGCTGATCGGGCTCGGGTTCGCAACCCTTCTCAACCGGGAGTTTTACGGCCGCTCGGTCGCGACGACGCTGCTCCTGCTCCCGTGGGCGATCCCGTTCATCTCGATCGCCTTCAACTGGCGGCTGATGTACGACTACGAACTCGGCGCGATCAACGGGCTCTTCCGCACGCTCGGGCTCACCGACGGCATTCAGTGGCTCGCGAGCTCGCGCTACGCGCTGTTCTCGATCATGCTCGCCTGGGTCTGGCGGAACTTCCCCTTCTTCATGCTGACCTTCCTGGCCGGCATGAAGGGCATTCCGGGCGACCTGTACGAGGCGGCTCGCGTCGACGGCTCGACGCGGCTGGACACGTTCCGGCACATTACGCTGCCGTTCCTGCAGCCGGTTGCAGTCGTGATGACGCTGCTGATGAGCCTCTGGACGCTGAACCACTTCACGCTGATCTACGTGATGACCGGCGGCGGCCCGGGCAACTCCTCGATGGTGTTGCCGGTGTACATCTACCGGCAGGCGTTCCACCTCCAGAACATGGGGCTGGCGAGCGCCATCGCGGTCGTCATGCTGCTGGTCATGCTGACCTACGGGCTCATCTACCTGCGACTGTACCGCGAAGACATCGGAGGGAAATAACATGGCAACGGACACGCAACCCGACCCCGCTTCGGTTCCGGAGGGCGAATCGAACGCCGGCTTCCTGTGGCTGGGTCCCGAACGCACCGCGCAGGCGAAACGGGTTGGCTTCCACGCGCTGCTGTGGTCGCTGATCGCGCTCGTCCTGTTCCCGGTGTTCTGGATGTTCGTCGTGTCGGTCAACCAAACCTCCTTCGAGGCGTTCATCGGCGATCCCGTCGGCTGGGCGGCGAACGCGAACCTCGAGGGCTACCGCGACGTCTGGTTCGGCTCGGACTTCCGCTACTGGTTCCGCAACAGCCTGCTGGTCAGCATCGGCGCGACGATCTTGAGCATCGCGGTCTGTACGCTCGGCGCGTACAGTATCGGCCGCCTGCGCTACCGCGGCCGGAAGGCGGTGGCGACGTTCCTGCTGATCACGCAGATGTTCCCGGCGATCCTGATCGCGATCCCGCTGTTCCTAGTCTTCCGGGACATCGGGCTGTTCAACACGCTCACCGGGCTCGTCATCGCGTACGTCGCGTTCACGCTCCCCTTTGCGATCTGGATGCTGCGCGGGTTCTACGAGAACCTCCCTGAGTCGCTCGAGGAGGCGGCGATGATCGACGGGAGCACGCGGTTCGGCGCCGTCGTACGAGTGATCCTCCCGCTGTCGGCGCCGGCGATCGCGACGACGGCGATCTTCACGTGGGTCCAGGCGTGGAACGAGTTCGTCTTCGCGCTAATCTTGATCAACGACTCCCAGACCCAGACGTTGCCGCCGGGGATGTCCCAGTGGGTCGGCCAGTACGCGCTCCAGTGGGACATGCTGATGGCCGGCGCGCTCGGCGCGACGCTGCCGATGCTGATCGTCTTCTTCCTGCTCCAGAGCTACATCGTCAAGGGGCTGGCGGAAGGCGCCGTCAAGTCGTGATCTGTTGGTCGAACGTCGATCCCGATCGCGACGGTTTGTTTTCCGTTCTCGAGTCGTTCGGCTACGACTGCCCGTCTCTCGAGGAGCGACTCGAGCCGCAATCGTCGCTCCTCGTCTCGTCCTCGAGAACAGCGTCGATTCTCATAGTCGAAACATCGTTCGATAATCGATAACGCGTTCTAGATAAACTGCTGTCAGGAGACGAAAATTGATCCACGCGGAGACGCCGGATAGAGCCTTGCTACCAGCCCTCGATCCGATCTTCCGGTATGAACGGAGAATCAATGCTATTTCGCGTGTGTCTATGGCCGCTGGTTCAGATAGAACGCTGTTCTCTGATATGATACACTACTGAATCATACTCTCGAGGTCACTCACCTACTGCGCAATGGTGAGCACGTCGCTACGTATAGGGCGTAGCAGCGTTCCGGTCCGGGCGGTACGTTTATTTGATCGTGAACGAATGCGGGAGACATGGATCGCGCACTCGTCGTCGTCGAATCGTCGGAGTTCGCCAAACGCCTCATTCGGGAAGCCGGCGAGTTAGCCGCCGGCGTCGACGCCGAACTCAAACTCCTCGCGACGATGGACAAGGACGAATACGAACAGGACATCGAAACCATGTCGACGATCGCGAACGTCGAGGGAACGTCGTACTCGCCCGACGACGTCAAAGAGAGCGGGCGCCAGTTCGCCGCCGACCTCGCGAAGTCGCAACTCGAGGATCTCGACGTCGACTACGAACCGCTCTGTATCGTCATCGACGACGGGCCGGAAGCCCAGGAGATCGTCGCGACGGCCGAGAGGCACGACTGCGATCACATCTTCATCGCCGGCCGCAAGCGGTCGCCGACCGGAAAGGCGCTGTTCGGCGATCGAACGCAGGGCGTCATTCTCAACTTCGACGGGATCGTCTCCGTCGCAACGAACTGACCGGCTGAACACACTTCGCCGGTCGGGAACGAATACGGATTGATCTTACTCGTACCCCGGGTTTTATGCCAGTGGATAACACTCACTCCGTACGATGTCACAGCAAGTACACTCTGCAGTCCGCTCCGAATCAGCGATCGACCCCGACGATATCACGATCGCGTACATCGGCGGCGGCAGTCGACAGTGGGCACCGAACCTGATCCGCGACCTCGCGCAGTCGGACTTACACGGACAGGTCCGGCTCTACGACGAGTACTACGAGAGCGCCCAGTTGAACGCCGAGTTCGGCAACTGGGTCCACGACGAGGCCGACGTCGAACCCTCGGCAGACTGGTCCTACGAGGCCGTCGAAGACCTCGAGGCGGCGCTGTCCGGCGCCGACGTCGTTATCCTCTCGACCCAGTACGATCCGGCGGAGACGTTCGTTCACGACCTCGACATTCCGAAGGAGTACGGCATCTACGGGGCCGTGGCGGCGACGATCGGCCCGGGCGGCATCTTCCGGGCGATGCGGACCGTCCCGCAGTACCGAAAGTTCGCCGCCGCAATTCGCGAGCACTGCCCCGACGCGTGGGTATTCAACTACACGAACCCGGTCCATTTCGTGACGCGGGCGCTCTACGACGAGTACCCCGACATCAACGCGCTCGGGCTCTGTCACGAAGTGCTGGGCACCCGCCACCGCCTCGCGCACTACGCTCGCGAGGAACTCGACATGGACGCCGAGCGGGACGACATCTCGGTCAACGTCAAGGGGATCAACCACTTCACCTGGGTCGACGAGGCCCGCTGCAAGGGTGTCGACCTCTGGCCCGTTCTCGAGGAGCTGGTCGAGAGCGACCACGCCCGTCAGGAATTTTCCTGGGACGACCTCGCCGAGGAGAGCGTCTTCGTCGACAACTGGCAGGTGACCTGGGAACTGTTCCGGCGGTTCGACGTCCTCCCGGCGGCGGGCGATCGCCACCTCGTCGAGTACGCGACGTGGTTCATCCAGGACGGCCAGGAGGGGCTCAACCGCTGGGGCGTCAAGCGCACCGGCAGCGACTACCGCTCGAAACACTGGACGCCCGCCGAGTCCGACCAGACGACCGACGTCGAAGCCTGGCTCGAGGGCGAGAAGGAGTTCGAGCTAACCGAATCCAACGAGGTCTTCGTCGATATCCTCCGCGCGCTGGTCGGGCGAGACACCTACGTCACGAACGTCAACCTCCCCAACGTCGGCCAGGTCTCGGACCTACAGGACGGCGCCGTCGTCGAAACGAACGCCGTCGTCCGTAACAACGAGGTCAAGCCGACGGCCGCCGGCGGCTTCCCGCGGCCGGTCCGCAGCCTTATTCGCGGCCACGTCGACACTATCGAAACCGTCATCGAAGCCTCTCGCGACGGCGACGTCGACGCCGCCTTCCAGGGCTTCCTCATCGACCAGCAGACTCGGACCCTCCAGACCGAGGAGGCCCGCGAACTGTTCGCCGAACTCGTCGCCGCCGAAGAGTCCTACCTGCAGGACTGGGCGCTCGAGGACTCGTCGGTTCTCGCGGAAGCGGACGCGTACCCGGCGAACTAATCCAGCGCTGATTTTCGGCGTCTCGAGAGTCGAGGGCGGTGCTCGTTCGCTGCAACCCAACTGCTCGCTCGAGGCGACCGATAGTGACGAAAAGCGTCGAAATCGAAGGGGAAACGAAAACCCGAATCGAACGGAAAACGCGTTTCGGCGGCTCAGACCGGCTCTTCTTCATCGACCGACTTCGCGTGGCGGGCGCGGATCCGCGGGTTGCTGATCCGGTCGAGCGACTGCGAGACGAGGATCAGACCCATCGACAGGACGATGATGAACACCGCCGGGACGGCGATGTAGTGAACCTGTCCGAGAGAGTACAGCGCGTTGTTTCGCTGTGCTGCGTCGAGGACGACCCCCCAGTTACGGGTGCTGCGCGGCAGGAAGCCGAGGAAGTACAGCCCCACCGAGGAGAAGATGATGTTGCGGGCGTTGTTGGCGAGGTTGATGAGGATGTACGGCCAGATGTTCGGCAGAATGTCCTTCAGGATGATCGAGAACGTATTGACGCCCATCGCGCGAGACGCCTCGACGTACTCCTGACTTCTGACCTTGAGCACTTCGGAGCGGATCGAGCGCCCGAGACCACCCCACGCTGCGACGGAGAGGACGAGCCCGACCATCGCCGGGTGGCGCGGTTCGACGATTGCGGCGATCACGATGATCAGCGGGAGGCCGGGAACGGAAACGATGATGTCACACAGCGTCATCAGCAGACGATCGGTGTTGCCGCCGCGGAACCCGGCGGCTGCGCCGATACTGACGCCGAGCGTGACCGTCGCGAACGCACCGACCGTAATCATGATCAACACCGGCGAGGTTCCGTGGACCATCAGCGAGAGCAGGTCCTGGCCGCCGTTGGTCGTTCCGAGCGGGTGTGCGAGGTTCCCGTCGAGGGGCGACACCCACCGCTCGAACGTCGCCGTCGGACTCGGAACGAATCGCGGGCCGAAGACGGCAAGCAGTACGAACCCGCTCAGGATCGAGGTCCCGAGAAAGCCCCGCCAGTCGCTCAGCACGATCTTCGCGGGCGCGTAAAGGGACCGATCGAACTTCCGGTAGAGGACGTCCTTTCGGTCGACATCGATAATGTCCTCCTCGCCGAAGAAGCCGTGGGTCGTCGTGCCACCGTCGGCACGCTTTTCGCTGCTGTTCGTCAGGCGCTTGATGTAGCGCTTGATCTGGGTTCGGATCGGAACGCCCGCTGCGCTCCCGTAGACCTCCATGTCGTCGCCGCCCGTCTTCGCGCGCGGGTCGAGGCGGCTGTACGTGAGGTCCGCGATGAACATCATGATGACGACGGTGATACAGATCACCATGAACCCGCCGACCATCAGCGGGTAGTCACGGTTCTGGACGCCCTCGTACATGTACCACCCCATCCCCCGGTACTGGAAGATGTCCTCGAGAATGATCGAGCCGCCGATCATGAACCCGAGGAGCAGGAGGAGGCCCGTGTACAGCGGCAAGATCGCGTTTCGCATGACGTAGCGTAGGGCGATCCGAGTCGGCGGGAGCCCGCGGAGGCGAGCGACCCGTATGTGGTCTGAGCCGAGGACGCTGATCGAGTTCCCGCGCATACTGAGCGACGCCGCCGCCCCCGTCACGATCATCGAAAGGATCGGCAAGGCGGCGTGGTGTAACGCGCCGAAAATGAACTCGCCGTTCAGACCGATATCGGCGCCGCCGGGATACCGCGAGCCGGTCGGGAACCAGCCGAGCTGGTACGCGAAGACGAACGACATCAGGAGCGCAACCACGTAGTAGGGCGTCGAACTCTCGACGACCGCGACGACCGTCATCGCCGTGTCGAACTTCGATCCCTCGTAGTAGGCCATGATCGCGCCTAGACAGATGCTCGTCGTGAACGTGACGACCATCGCGATGGACATGTAGAAGATGGTCCACGGTACTGCCTCGGCGAGGATCTGATTGACGGATTCCTGCTGTGACATCGAGTACCCCAGATTACCTTGCAGCATCGACGACATGTAACTGAGGTACTGCTCGTACATCGGCGCGTCGGGATTGATGTTGATGTAAATCTCGACGAGCCGCCGCGCCGCGTCCGGGTTGTTCGGATTCTCGGACAACATCTGAGCAACCATGGCCTCGAACGGGTTGCCCGGCATCAACCGCACCAACGCGAACGTCAGGTGGAACACGACCACGACGGTCAGCACGCTCTGTCCCACTCGCTTAATAAGCCAATTAGTCATCGTTTATTGATACTGATGTACTGCTTCCCAACCCTAATAAAATTACTGTTTCAATAAGAACGGACTGCCGCGAAAAGGGGCGTATCCCTCGAGATTGTTCGGCGATTATCCAACAATCGGCTACCTTTTCAGTGAAATAGGCGGTATCATTTCGGAGTTGACGGCGGAATCCCGTAGAACGATAGTTACGTTTCGGACGTCGATTCCGGCAGGTCGGTAGCGACAACTCGGTCGGACGGGTGGGCGAGCGACGATCCCCTTCGCCATATCGTTCGTCCGCTGATTGAGGATACAGGGGTGAGCAACCGAACTAATGACCAGACTTAGTTCTGTATAAGAGAATTCTATTCTTCATTACATCGGATAGCTGGAGCCATTTCACACGATATGCGAAGCAGTAGCATCGGGATCGAGAGGGAATCGCTCGATGTCCGGGAGAAGATTACACGCGTACCAGTGTAATACTTCGGGCGGCGGTGTGATGTCGAGTGGCGTGATCGTTCGTTTACCGAGTTTAGTGTTAGACAGAACATAGTTCTCTATGGAAGAATCGGATCCAATATAATCGAATAGAGGCGAAGCTACGGGACGAGCCGTTGCACGAGCGGCGAACGATGACCTGCCGCCACCTCGTTGACCGCTTGCCGATCGCTCGCCGCTATTGCCGCCGCGAAACCACTGTCAGAAATACTAAGACGATCGCTCACAACGGGTCAGGATGTGACACCAGAGCCTACCGCTGCGTATCAGGACGAATCGGAATCCGTCGAAAACCGAGTCGAAGACCTCGTAGAGCGGATGACCGTGGAGGAAAAGGCCGCCCAACTGGGCTCGGTCAACGCCGATCGACTCCTCGACGAGGACGCCGAGATCGACTGGGACGCCGTCGACGAGTGGCTCGCACACGGGATCGGCCACTTCACGCGACTCGGTGGAGAAGGAAGTCTCTCGCCCAGCGAGGCCGCACGCGTGACGAACGAACTCCAGACCTACCTGCGAGAGGAGACGCGGCTGGGGATCCCCGCGATTCCGCACGAGGAGTGTCTCAGCGGCTACATGGGACCGGAGGCGACGACCTTCCCGCAGATGCTCGGGATGGCCAGCAGCTGGAATCCCGACCTCCTGCAGACGGTTACCGAGACGATCCGCGGCGAACTCGAGGGGATCGGCACGGTTCACGCCCTCTCGCCGGTGCTCGACGTGGCGCGTGATCTCCGCTGGGGGCGCGTCGAGGAGACCTTCGGCGAGGACCCGTACATGGTCGCCGAGATGGCGCGGGCGTACGTGTCGGGACTCCAGGGCGAGGGGCGCGCGGACGGTATCTCGGCGACGCTGAAGCACTTCGTCGGCCACGGCGCGACCGACGGCGGAAAGAACCGCTCCTCGCTCAACGTCGGGCCGCGGGAACTCCGCGAGACCCACCTGTTCCCCTATGAGGCCGTCATCAGCGAGGCCAACGCCGAGTCGGTGATGAACGCCTACCACGACATCGACGGCGTCCCCTGCGCCAGCTCCGAGTGGCTCCTGACCGACGTCCTGCGCGGCGAGTTCGGCTTCGACGGCACCGTCGTCTCGGACTACTACAGCGTTCGGCACCTCGTGACCGAACACGAGACCGCGAACACGAAACCCGAGGCCGCCGTCCAGGCCCTCGAGGCCGGTATCGACGTCGAACTCCCCTACACGGAGTATTACGGAGAGCATCTTGTCGAGGCCGTCGAGAAAGGCGACCTCGCCGAAGAGACGCTGAACGAATCGGTGCGTCGCGTCCTCCGTGAGAAGTTCCGGAAGGGCGTCTTCGACGACCCCGCGGTCGACGCGGACGCGGCCGCGGACGCCTTCCACAACGAGGAGGCCCGCGAGGTCACCCGCGAAGCCGCCCGCCAGTCGATGACCCTGCTCAAGAACGACGACGAGTTGCTCCCGCTCGACGTCGACGACGTGGCCGTCGTCGGTCCGAAGGCCGACAATCCGAAGGAGCTGATGGGCGACTACGCCTACGCGGCACACTACCCCGAAGAGGAGTACGAGGCCGACGCCGTCACCCCGCTCGAGGCGCTCGAGGCCCGCGACGACGTCGACGTCACCTACGAGCAGGGCTGTACGATCTCCGGCCCCTCGACGGACGGCTTCGACGCGGCGACCGACGCCGCCGCGGGCGCGGACGTCGCACTCGCGTTCGTCGGCGCACGCTCGGCGGTCGACTTCTCCGACGTCGAGGCCGAGAAGGAGGAGAAGCCCAGCGTCCCGACCAGCGGCGAGGGCTGCGACGTGACCCACCTCGGCCTGCCCGGCGTGCAGGAGGAACTCGTCACGGAACTGCTCGAGACGGATACGCCGGTCGTGGTCGTCCTCGTCAGCGGCAAACCCCACGCCATCGAGGACATCGCCGAAGAGGCCCCCGCGATCCTCTACGCGTGGCTCCCCGGCGACGAGGGCGGCCCGGCGATCGCCGAGACGCTGTTCGGCGAGAACAACCCCGCCGGAAAGCTCCCCGTCTCCTTGCCCAAGTCGGTCGGTCAGCTGCCGGTCTACTACAACCGGAAAGAAAACACCGCGAACAAGGACTACGTCTACACCGACAGCGACCCGGTTTACCCGTTCGGCCACGGCGAGAGCTACACCGAGTTCGAGTACGGCGACGTCTCGCTGTCGACCGACAGCGTCACGCCGCTCGGATCGGTCACCGCGAGCGTGATGGTCACGAACGTCGGCGACCGCACCGGCGACGAGATCGTCCAGTGTTACACCCGGGCGACGAACGCGAGTCAGGCTCGTCCCGTTCAGGAACTGCTGGGCTTCGAGCGCGTCTCGCTCGAGCCGGGCGAATCGAAACGCGTCAGCTTCGACCTGTCGGCCACGCAGTTGGCCTTCCACGACCTCAGTATGAACCTCGCCGTCGAGGAAGGGCCCTACGAGATCCGCATCGGCCGCTCGGCCGGCGACATCGTCGCGACCGCTGCCCTCGAGGTAACGGACACGAAGCAGGTCCCGAAGACCGCGCGGACGTACTTCACGGAGACGTCGGTCGACGCGGAGTAAACGCTCGTCGACTCGTCGTTTCGGTTCGGGTGCGAACGCGAACCGACGGGACGCCGATCAGAACCCGTACAGTTCTTTCGGCCGGTCGTACGCAAGCCGTTCGACGAGGTCCCGCGCAACGTCCATCGGCACCTGCCCGCGGTCGACCTGTTTTCCGACGACGTTCGCCAGCGAACGGCGGAACATCTCGAAGCGCGAGCCGTACGACAGCAGCTTTCGCGAGTCGCTGACCATGCCCGCGTGCTGGGAGAGCAGTTCGACGGTACCGACGTACTCGAGTTGCCCCTCGATGCCGAACGGGCTGTCGTTGAACCACCAGGCCGGGCCGATCGTGACGTTCGGGAAGACCCGCGCGATCGTCGCGATCGTCGGGTAGTGGGTCGGGTCGATCGTGTAGAGCACGACGTCCATCTCGTCGTCGAACCGGTTGAGGAAGTGCTCGAGGGGCTTCGCGAGGTCGACGTCCCGGGTCGAGATGTCGCCGCCGGCGGCGGGGCCGAGCCGCTCGAACAGCGAGTCGCGGTAGTTGCGGACGGGCCCGATGTGTAGCTGCGTGACCCACCCTTTCGCGGCGTTCAACTCGCCGATGTACTCGGTGAGGTACGCCTGGAAGTCCTCGACCTCGCGCTCCGAGAGCGAGCCGCCCGCGAGTCCCCGCCGGTAGATCTCGCGTGCGCGTTCGTCGCTAACCGGCCGCGAGACGGGCTGTTCGATCCCGAGGTCGCAGGCCCGACAGCCCCGCCCGGCGAAGTAGTCGTGTGAGGCCTCGAGCGCCGCGAGGAAGCCGTCGAAGTCGTCCGTGCTAACGTCGGTCGCGGCCTCGAGTTCGGCGACGAAGTCGGTCCACTCGGGGCGCTCGATTTTGACGGCCCGATCCGCGCGCCACGTCGGGACGATGTCGACGCCTTCGACCTCGTCAGCGGCGCGCTCGTGGTATGCGAGGTCGTCCGTCGGATCGTCCGTGCTGCCGACGACCTCGACGTTCATCTCGGCGAGCAGTTCCTGCGGGCGCATGTCGTCGGCGGCGAGTTGGGCCTTCGTTTCCGCCCAGATCTCGTCGGCCGTCTCGGCGGAGATCGGCTTCTCGATACCGAAGCGCCGTTTGAGGTCGAGGTGGACCCACTCGTAGGTCGGGTTGCCGGCGAACTGCGGGAACACCTCGGCGAGGGCGGTCCACTTCTCTCGGTTGTCGGCGTCGCCGGTGATCAGTTCCTCGTCGACGCTGCAGTTGCGCATCAGTGCCCAGACGTAGTGGTCCGTCGCGGCCTCGACCTCCCAGATGTCGTTCCAGCCGTCGTTTGCGACGATTTCGGCGACGTCGGCGTGGGTGTGGGGATCGACGATCGGCAGGTCGGCGATGGCGTCGTACAGCTCTCGGGCGGCGTCGGTCTCGAGGAGATAGTCCTCGTCGAGGAAGCTCATACGCGTCACGTCCCGGCGAATCGACTATAAAACTACGGATGCACCGCGCGGCAGCGCCGCCGGCGGGACGCCGACCCCTGGCTGGGTCGCGAAACCGCCCACCTATTTACCGCGAGTCGACGAATCACCCGTCCATGAACGGCACCGATCCGAGCGACCTGCACTTTGGCTGCCAGGTCGTCACCTACGGCGACGTCTCCGGTACCGTCGAGCAAGCGAAACGCGCCGAGGCGGCCGGCTTCGACGTGCTGACGCTGCCCGACCACCTGTTCCACCCGACCGGATCCGACGAGTTCCTCGTCGATCCGCCCTGGGAGGCTTTCACCGTGCTCGGCGCGATCGCCCAGCACACCGACAGCGCGACGATCATGCCCGGCGTCACCGATTCGGTGCGCCGTCACCCGACGGAACTGGCCCACAGCACCGCCACGCTCGATCGGATGACCGACGGGCGCGCAGGGCTGGGGATCGGCGCCGGCGAGGCGTTCAACTTCACGCCGATGACCGACATCGAGTGGGACGACCCGTTCTCGCAGTTCGTCGAGGCGGTCAAAGTCATCGACGGCCTCTGGAACTCCCGGGCCGACGACCCCTTCAACTTCGACGGCGACTTCTACGGCCTCGAGGACGCCCACATGGGCCTCGATCCGGTCCAGGAGCCCCGCCCGCCGATCTGGGTCGGCGGCTACGGCCCCAGCATGCGCGGCTTCGCCGGCGCGGTCGCCGACGGCTGGTTCCCGTGGATTCACTCGCCCGAGCAGTACGCTGCGGATCTCGAGCGCGTGCTCTCGGCCGCTGAGGACAGGGGCCGCGACCCCGAGTCGATCGACCGTGCGGTGATGGTGCCGACGACCGTCACCGACGACGCCGACGAGGCTCGAGAGATCGCGGTCGAGCGAAACCGGACGACGCTCGCGCTCCGGCCGCCGCTGCTGGCCGAGATGGGGTACGAGGAGATCGCCGATGAGACGCCGATCATGCGGGAGATGGCCTTCACGGACGAGCAGGAGGAGCAGTTGCTCGCAGCCGCCGAACGGATTCCGGCGGAAGCGGTCGACGACGTCACGATCTCGGGCGACCCCGAGCGGGCGATCGAGCGGATCGAGGCCTTCGCCGACGCGGGTGTGGACAATCTGGTGCTCATCCCGGTCGGCGACTTCGACGAGACGCTGCGCCACTACGAGGACGAGATTATTCCGTACTTCTGTGAGCGCTGACCTGAACTGAACGACGGTGACGCGCCAGCGAACACCTCACCGACGACGCTCCCGCTCTTCGAACGGATCCCGCGTCTGCTCGGCCGCGTCCACGCGATCGAGATCGCGCATCCGGCGTTTGTACTCCCAGTAGCTGCCGACGCCGAACAGGCCGGCCACGACGATGCCCGTCACGACCTCTCCGCGCGTCGTGAAGTACAGAAGGCCGAGCGCGCCGACCAGGACGGAGAGGCGCATCCCCCACTTGGCGACCGCGCGCTGCGTCTCAGTCGTTCCCATGGGACAGGATTCGAAAACCAGCCATACAATCCTTACGCCTGTGGCGCCGCCCGACGCGCTCGAGCGGCGCAGCGCGGTGTTCGCCTCGCCCGCCGTGCCATCCTGCCGCGTTCACACGTTTTATGTGACTCGTTACCGCTGTTCGAGACGATGTCTGACGAGCCAACGCTGCGTACAGTCGCCGATAGCAACGAGTTCAGGATCGGCGCCGCGCTCGATCCCGACGCGCTGCGCGTCGACCCGAGTTACTGGAAGACCGCCAAAAACGAGTTTAACGCGATCACGCCCGAGAACGCCCTGAAGATGGGGCCGCTCCGCCCGTCGCGTCACACCTACGACTTCGAAGACGCGGACGCGATCGTCAACTTCGGCGTCGAGCACGACATGTACGTGCGCGGGCACACGCTCGTGTGGCACAACCAGAAGCCCGGTTGGTTCCAAGCCTGGGACTACACGCCGGACCAGTTGCGAACCTTCCTGCGAGACCACATTCACACCGTCGCCGGGCGCTACCGGGCGAAAATCGACGCCTGGGACGTCGTCAACGAGGCCGTCGACGACGACGGCTCGATGCGCGAAACCGTCTGGTCCGACGCGCTCGGCGAGGACTACCTCGCGGACGCCTTCCGGTGGGCCGCCGAGGTCACCGACGCCGACCTCTACTACAACGACTACGGCGCCGACGCGGTAAACGAGAAGTCAGACGCCATCTACGACCTCCTCGAGGAGTTGCTGGCCGACGGCGTCCCGATCGACGGCGTCGGCCTCCAGCTACACGCGCTGGGCGACCACCCCGATCCGGACTCGATCGCCGAAAATATCGAACGGTTCCAAGACCTCGGTCTCGACGTCCAGATCACCGAGATGGACGTGGCGTTCCACGCCGGCGAGGCGCCCGAAAACGCCGACGAGGTTCAGGCCGACTACTACCGCGAGGTCGTCGACGCCTGCCGCGACGCGGGCTGTGACACGATCGTCACGTGGGGCGTCCACGACGGCAGTTCCTGGCTCCGGAGTTTCAAGGACTTCGGCGAGCGCTACACCGGCGATCCGCTGCTGTTCGACGATCGGTACGACGAAAAGCCGGCCTACGACGCGGTGAAAGCGGCGCTCGCGGACCGGTAGCGCTCGAGCCGACGACTCCTTACGACTCCTCCTCGTCGCCCCGCATCACGGCGTAGCCGGCGAGTCCCGAGAGGCCGGCAAGCCCCGTAGCGACGCCGAGGCCCGGAACGCTGTCGTCGGTGTCCCCGATCCCGTCGGCGCCGCCCTCATCGTCACCGCTCCCGTCGGCATCGCCGCCGTCGCTCGAGTCGCCGTCGCTCGAGTCGCCGTCTGAACTGCCACCCGAGTCGCCCTCGAGCGTCAGTTCGACGGTCTCGCCGCCGTCCGAAACCGTCGCCGCGGTCGTCGTCTCCGCGCCGTCGTACCGGGCGGTGATCTCGTACTCGCCCTTGAACGCCCGCGTTTCGTAGACGCCGCCGTCGGTCTCGCCCGTTTCGTCGGTCCACCACTCGTCGAAGACCAGGTCCGTGTAGTGGTCGTGGGCCGGCTTTGTGTTCCAGTCCAGATCGAAGAGGACGCCGTCGGGTTCGGAGCCGTCGAAGTCCGGGGCCCAGTGGACGCCGTCCCAGTGGCCCCACACGAGGAACGAGTCGGTGTCGGGGTGGCTGAACCACGTCTTCAGGAAGGTTCGGAGGAACTCGCCCTGTTCCTCGGGGCTCTCCCAGTCGCCCTGGAAGGTGTCGAACTCGGTCGCCCGGAAACCCGCGCCGTAGCCCTCGTAGCGCTCGAGGTCGGCGAGGAGTTCGTCGGGTTCCAGCGTCTCGTCGGCGGCGAAGTGACACTGGAAGCCGATTCCGTCGAGGTCGATCCCGCGCTCGTTGACCAGGTAGTCGATCTGGCGCTCGTACTCGGCCTGGGTGTCGTCGTAGCCGCCCTCGAGCGCGTTGTAGTCGTTGACGGCGATCTCGACGCCGTACTCGTCGGCGACTTCCTCGGCGTGCTCGTACCAGTCGCCGAGGATCTCCGCGGTGGTCGGGTCGACGTCTTCGCCCTCGACGGCCTCGATCATGGCCGTCTCGTGGAGGACCTCGTTTTTGACCTCCCACTCTTTGATGTCCTCGCCGTAGTGGGAGATGATCTCCTCGATGTGCTCGTTCGCGCGCTCGACGACGTACTCCGGGTCGTGGTCGGGGTCGGTCGCGCCGCCGGCCTCCCACTCGATCCCCATCGCCTCGACGACGTCGGCCGGGATCGCCCAGGCGCCGACGTTGCCCCACAGGCAGACGTGGCCGCGAACGTCCATATCGCGCTCGACTGCCCAGTCGACCGCGTTGTCCGCGATTTCCTGGTTGTCCTCCCACTGGTTCCACTTGTGGAGGTTCTCGAGAACGACCGTGTTGAACAGGTCCGCGACGGTCTCGCGGTACTGCTGTCGGTCCTCCTCGTCGAATTCCGTGCCGTCGGGCGCCTCGAGCGGACTTCCCCACTCGGTCCCCTCGGTGAGGAACTCCGCGTGGATCATCGTCCCGAAGTCGTACTCGTGGGCCTGCATTTCGACGTCGACCTCGGCACCGTCGAGTTCGGTCCCCTCGCCGTCGGTGACCCGCACCTCGAGGTCGGCAGTTCGGTGCTCCCGAATCCGCTCTTCGGCCGCAGTCTCCCAGTCGGTATCCTGGGCTGTCCCAGCGGCCGCTCTCGCAGTACCGGCACCGGTCCCGACGGCGCCGGCGACGCCGAGCGCCCCCAGCGACGCCAGAACCGGCCGGCGCCTGATCGTCTTCCGATCGCAGTATCGGCTGCTCTCCATGCTATCGTCTCGCATCGTATCTCCCCAGTCAAGACAGGCAACTATAACGTTTTTTGTTCTAAGAAATGCCGCCTGTTTCGAGGGGAAGTTTCGAGGGGAAGAAATCTACGTAGTTGCACGTCGCCGACCCGACTCCGCACCGTTCGCGCGGTCCTCGAGTGCCGGCGCGGTCGCCTAACCGGGAACGTTTTTAGGGTGGTGTCACTCATGGCCACACGAATGTTCGATACGACCTACGACGACTGCTGGCTCCGGTACGAGCGCGTCGACGACTCGAAGCGCGCGTCGTACCGCCGGCGACTCTCCCACGCGTACGTCTCCGAAGGTGCGCCGGAACTGGGCGCCGTTCGCGCCGAACTCCGAACGGGCCTCGAGGGCATGCTCGGCCGGGAACCGCACTGCTGGCAGCACCCGCCCCGATCGGTCGATAGCTTCCTCGTGATCGGCCACCCCGAGGAGATGCGGCCGATTCACCAGGCGATCGAGCCGGACGAGGTCTGGGCCCTCCACGAGGACGGCTACGTCATCCGCACGGTCGAGTGGGAGGGCCACGAGTGTACCGTCGTGACGGCCCCGAGCGACCGCGGGCTGGTGTACGGCACCTTCCACCTCCTGCGGCGCGTGGCGCTGGGGAAACCGATCGACGACCTCGACATCGTCGAGGAGCCCGCAAACAACTCCCGAATCATCAATCACTGGGACAACCCGTTCCGCCGCTCGGTCGAACGCGGCTACGCCGGCCAGTCGATCTTCGACTGGGAGCGCCTGCCCGACGTCCGCGAGCGGTACTACGACTACGCGCGCCTGCTCGCGTCGGTCGGTATCAACGGCGTCGTGCCGAACAACGTCAACACGGGCATTCCCTCGCGGCCGACCGCCAATGACGCCGTCGCCGAGCGGGCCGGCTGGCAACTGCTCGAGTCCGAGAACTTAGAGAAACTCGAGGCGCTGGCCTCGGTCTTCCGCCGCTACGGCATTCAGATCTACCTCTCGATCAACTACGCCGCGCCGATCCGGCTGGGCGACCTCGAGACGGCCGACCCGCACGATCCGGAGGTCCGCCAGTGGTGGCAGGACAAGGTCGACGAGATTTACGAGATCGTTCCGGACTTCGGCGGCTTCCTCGTCAAGGCCGACTCCGAGGGCCAGCCCGGCCCCTACGACTACAACCGGTCACATGCAGAGGGGGCGAACGTCCTCGGCGAAGCCTTCGAGGACCGCGACGGCCGCGTCTGGTGGCGCGCGTTCGTCTACTCCGAGCACGACGACCGCGCCGTCCAGGCCTACGAGGCCTTCGAACACATCGACGGCGAGTTCCACGACAAGGTCACCGTCCAGATCAAGAACGGCCCGATCGACTTCCAGCAGCGCGAACCCGTCTCGACGCTGTTCGGCGCGATGCCCGAGACGAACCTCGGCTGCGAACTCCAGCTCACCGGCGAATACACCGGCCAGGGCGTCCACGCTACGTCCCACGTTCCGATGTGGAAGGAGGTCCTCGAGTTCGACACCTACGCCGACGGCGAGGGCACGCCGGTCAAGGACGTGCTCGCCGAGCGCGACGGGCAGGGCATCGCCGGGGTCGGCATCGTCGGCGAAGACCCCAGTTGGACCGGGAACCTCCTCCTCCAGTCGAACCTCTACGGCTTCGGCCGCCTGTGCTGGGATCCCGATCTCGAGTCGGGGGCGATCATCGAGGAGTGGGCGCGCCAGACGTTCGGCCACGACGAGGCGGTCGTCGAAACCGTCACGGAGATTCTGCTCGACTCCTGGCAGGCCTGTATCGACTACCACACCGGCGGTCTCGGACTGATGCACATGATGTACAACGGCGAGGATGCCCTCGAGAACCACTACGATCCGGGCCCCGAGGAGTGGCCCGAGTACGTCGGCGCGACCGAGGACGGCATCGGCGTCGACCGCACCTCCGAGGGTAGCGGCTACGCCGCCCAGTACCGCGATCCGATCACCGAGCGGTACGACGATCCGGAGACCTGCCCGCGGGAACTCCTGCTGTTCTTCCACCACCTCCCCTGGGAGTACGAACTCGAGGACGGCCGAACCGTGATCCAGACGCTGTACGACAACTGCTACGCGGGCGTCGAGGAGGTCCGGGAACTGCGGGCGAAGTGGGAGTCGCTCGAAGGCGTCGTCGACGAGCAGCGGTATCGACACGTCACCGAGCGATTCGACGAACACGTCGTGCAGGCCCAGCGGTGGCGCGACCGGCTCTGTGAGTACTTCTACGAGCACTCAGGGGTTCCGGACGAGAAGGGGCGCGTTCCGCGGGAGTAACGACGGCGTCGCACGGTTTTCGCCTCGAGCCTCTCAAGAGACTCGAGGAACACGAGTCGAATTGGTGACGAGTGCGTGGGAAACCGGTGAAAAAGCCCCGCAGACGGTTCGACGACGTTACTCGAGCTTCGAGCGGCGAATGCGCCACTGGCGCAGCACTTCGGTGCTGTACGCGATGGTGTAGACGGCGATGTGACCGATCACGCAGATGATCAGCACGGCCATCGTGTACAGGGCCAGGAATCCGGCCCACGTGTTGGCGCCGAGGACGCTCGCGATAACTGCGAACGTAAACAGGACGCAGGCGATCGGCACGAGCGCCAGCAGGTACGGGTGCTCGAACTTCTCCATGTAAACGTCGATCATGATAGAATGGGTCGGTGCCACACCATATCAATCATGCGGTCTGCCATCACGGCCGACCGGTTCGCCCCCGCGACTTGTTTCCTCGAACGGTGGCTACACCGGCGCGAAGAGCGGCTCCCGTACGTTTATCTACGTAGACGCGCTAGTCGTTCGCATCGATGTCACGCTCGAGCACTCACTCGCGCCAACCATCCAGTTACAGCCAGCAGCTCTGGATGTGGATGTTTACCCTGTCAGTCGCGTTCCTGCTGTTGCTCGGCTGGTCGTTTCTCTACCTCGAGCCGGGAACGCCGTCGTACGTCATCGGCCAGGTGAGTGCGGCGGCCCTTTCGGTGACGGCCGTCGGGACGGGACTCGCACTCTACTCCGACTGGGAACCGTTCTAGCGGTCGGCGACGATGCAGGATCGACGGTAACGGAACGGGAACTCGAGCGCAGAACCTCCATCGAGAGTCACAATCACAGGACGGTTGCAGATCGCAGGTAGTTCGCGAATGTCGATTCGATCTCGTCGGAAACTGCTACTAAAACGAGTTCAGTCGGCCGCCGAGGAATCGTCGATCGTCGACGACTCCTCGAAGGCATCTTCGTCGACGAGGTCCTCGCTCTCCCAGTACTCGTGGTCCTCGACCTCGCGGAAACACTTCGTCTTGTGGGGCTCGTCGCTGTCGCTCTCGTAGAACTCGGGTGACTGCTCGCGGCAGGCCTCCCGGGCCTTCGGACAGCGGGTGTGGAACCGACAGCCCGACGGCGGGTTCGTCGCGTCCGGGATGTCGATCTTCCGGACCGGCGGCGACTCGCGCATCGCCTGTTCGGCCTGTTCGGGGTCGAGTTCCGGCGTCGCCCACTGGAGCACCTTGGTGTAGGGGTGTTTGGGGTTCTGGATGATCTCCTCGGCCGTCCCCAGTTCGACCAGTTCGCCGAGGTACATCACGCCGATCTTGCCGCCGGACTTGCCGGCGAGGTAGCGGGCGTTCGCTAAGTCGTGGCTGATGAACACGAACGAGGTGTCGAAGATCTCCTGCAGTTCGAGGAAGAGATCCATCACGCCGATGCGAAGGGAGACGTCGAGCGCCGAGACGGCTTCGTCGGCGAGGATGACCTCGGGCTCGACCAACAGCGCGCGGATCAGGGCGACGCGCTGCTGTTCGCCGCCCGACAGCTGGTGGACGTACCGCTCGGCGTAGTCCTCCGGCGGGCTGATCCCGGTCCGCTCGAGCAGTTTGAGGATCCGCCCGCGACGCTCGGCGTAGTTGAGTTCGGGGTGCCAGCGCTTCAGCGGGACCTCGAGGTTCTCGAGGACTGACCGGTAGGGGTTCAGCGCGGAGCCGGGGTCCTGGTGGATGATCTGCAGCGAGCGGCGGATCTCCTCGAAGGTGATGTCGTCGTCCTTCCCCTCGCGGACGTCCCAGATGTCGTGACCGCGGTACTCGACGG
The DNA here is from genome assembly GCF_003610195.1 of Halopiger aswanensis. Classification (NCBI taxonomy): domain Archaea; kingdom Methanobacteriati; phylum Methanobacteriota; class Halobacteria; order Halobacteriales; family Natrialbaceae; genus Halopiger; species Halopiger aswanensis. Next base: position 969,840 of record NZ_RAPO01000002.1, read on the forward strand.
AGCCGTTCGTGGGCCGAGTCAGGCCGACCATCGTCTTGCCGAGGGTGGTCTTGCCGCTGCCGCTCTCGCCGACCAGCGCGAGGACGTCGTTCTCGCCGAGGTCCAGGCTGATGTCGTCGACGGCGTGGACGGTCGGGTCCTCCTCGAGGCCGAGCCGGTCGCTGAGCCACGACGGCGTCACGGAGTTCAGCATCGAGGAGTCCTCGAAGTGCACGTCGAGGTTCTGCACCGAGATCACGGGGTCGTCGTCGCTCATTCGTCGTCACCTCCGAAGGAGAGGGGGACCGCTTCGTCGGCCTGCTCCCAGTAGTGACAGCGGACCTCGTGGTCGTCGTTGACGGTGATAAACTCCGGATCGTCGACCTCGCAGCGCTCGTCGCTGAGCGGACACCGCGGATGGTACGAACACCCCTGCGGGTGGCTCACCGGGTCCGGGCTCTCGCCCTCGATCGGCCGCATTTCGTCGAGCGAAATCTCGAGGTTCGGCGTCGACTTGAGCAGCGCCCGCGTGTAGGGGTGGACCGAGTTGCCGAGGATCTCGTTGGCCTCGCCGACCTCGACGAACTCGAAGGCGTACAGCACCGCCAGCCGGTCGGCGAACCCGGAGACGATCGGCAGGTCGTGGCTGATAAAGACGAGCGTGACGTTGTACTTGTCCTTGATGTCGTACAGCAGGTTCAAAATGGAGCGCTGCATCAACAGATCGAGCGCGGCGGTCGGCTCGTCCATGACGAGCACTTCCGGTTCGAGAATCAGGCTCAACGCGATCAGCGCGCGCTGTTTCTGGCCCCCGCTGAGCTCGTGGGGGAACGAGGACATCATCCGGTCGGGCTCGAGGTGGAGATCCGAGAACAGTTCCCGCGCTCGCTCGAGACCCTCCGCCTTGTCCCAGTTGTGGGCGTCGAGGGTCTCCTCGAAGTGTTCGCCGATGCTCATCGTCGGGTTGAACGCGCTCATCGCGCCCTGGAAGACCATCGAGATCTTCTCCCAGCGCAGTTCGCGCAGTTCCCACGGCTCGAGGTTGAGCACGTCGACCGGTTCGCCGTCCTCCGGATAGAAGGTGATCTCGCCGGTCAAGATCCCCGGATCGACGACGGCGTCGAGCAAGGCGTCGGCGAACATCGACTTCCCGCTGCCGGACTCGCCGACGACGCCGAGGGTTTCCCCGCGGTGGATGTCCATACTGACGTCGTTGAGCACGTTCGACGTTCCCTTGTCCATCTCGAACCGAACGTTTGCGTTTCGAACCGTGATGACGGGATCCGCCGCGGTTCGATCGTTCATCTCCGCCGTATCGAGCGTATTACTTGACATGTTCACTCACCCTGTCGGACGATGTGTGCAACCGATTGGCACACAGTGTTGAGAGACCACAGACCGATGGCACGTGACATTCGATATCACGTTTGGGCTTTCGTCATATATATCATTCCATCATGTGAGACCCGGCGTTTTGGGGGCTAGCCGGAGACGAGCCGATCGTTCCACGGACCTCGGAGGCGACGGCCCGTGACGAATTGCCATCGGCCACCGGTCAGCACAGTGCGCACGTAACCGTAGCGATTTATTACGGGGTATCCGCAACCAACTGTACATGGGGTTAGACGACGTACGCGACTACCTAGAGTCGTTCACACATCGGGATTGGCAAGCGTCGGCGGACGACGACGGCGTCGTCCGGTTCGCGCTGGTCGGCCTCGGATGGTGGACCAGAGAACGGGCGATGCCAGCGATCGAGAACTCGACGTTCTGCGAGACGACCGTCGTCGTCAGCAGATCGGCGGCAAAGGCGGAACGGGTCGCCGCCGAGCACGACACCGTGGAGGCGGGACTGTCGGCCGAGGCGTTCCACGACGGCGCCGCTGTCGACGCCTACGACGCCGTCTACGTCTGCACGCCGAACGCTCGCCACCTCGAGTTCGTCGAGAGCGCGGCCGCCCACGACAAGGCGGTCCTCTGCGAGAAACCGATGGAGGCAACCCTCGAGCGCGCGGAGCGACTCGCGGACGCGGCAGCGGACGTGCCCGCGATGATCGCCTACCGGATGCACACGGAGCCGGCCGTCAGGCGAGCTCGCGAACTCGTTCGCGCGGGCTCGATCGGCGACCCCGTCCACGTGCACGGAAACATGTCCCAGTCGATCACCGGCTGGGGGCCCGATCAGTGGCGGCTGGATCCCGACCTGGCCGGCCCCGGCACGAGCGTGACCGACCTCGGCATCTATCCGCTGAACACGACGCGGTTCGTCCTCGAGAGCGATCCGGTCGCCGTCCAGTCGATGATGGACTCGAGCCACGAGTACTTCGAGGACGTGCCCGACGAAGTCGCGAGCTTCAACGTGACCTTCGAGGACGGGACGCTCGCGAGTTGCACGGCCAGCCAGCACGCACACCTCGACAGTTTCCTGCGGATCGTCGGCAGCGACGGGCGCCTGTGCATCGAGCCCGCGTTCCACTCGGAGAGCAGCCTTCGAGCGACGGTCGGTGAGACGACGATCGACATCGAGACGCCGCAGGTCGACCAGATGGAAGAAGAGTTCGACTACTTCGCCGACTGCCTGCTCGACGATCGATCGGCGTACGCGACGCCCGAACACGGCCTCGTCGATATGCAGGCCATCGAAGCGATCTACGACGCCGCCGAGCGGAACGAGACGCGCACGCTCTGACGGAAAACAGATATAATGGTAAATCCGAATACTGGTGTGGCGCCGCGCCGGACTGGTTGAACCGATACTGGATGGTCTCGAACGATGTGGTAGCGTGCCCCCATTGTGTGTGAGACACCCCCGAAACGTTTATAATGGATAATATTACATATTAGGCCGATGCCAGCAGACAATCAGAGCAAGGAGTATCTATCGCGACGGAAGATGTTGGCCCTGACCGGTGCAGCGGGCGCAGCAACGATCGCAGGCTGTTCCGGGGGGAACGGAAACGGCGACGATCCCGACGACGTCCTCGGTAGTAATACGGAAGAAATCGAAGCCGAGATCCCCGAGAACTACGAGGAGGAGATGCACGAGGCGAACCCGGGGAGTTCAGCGAATCCGTACAACGGAGAGTATATCTTCAACGAGTACCACCAACTCTGGAACGGCGGCGACATGCAGGAGACCTGCTTCGAGTACCTCGCCGTCTACAACACGGAACGCGGGGAGTACATCCCCCGCGTCGCCGAGGACTGGACCGTCGACGAGAATAACAACGTCGAGGTGCAACTCAGCGAAGACTACGGCTGGCACGACGGCTCCGACATCACGGCCGAGGACTTCGCAGCCAGAATCCGGATGGACGGCTACATGCAGATGGGGATCGAGCAGTACATCGATCCCGACGAGGGCGTCCGCGCCGTCGACGACTACACGCTGGAGATCGAACCCCGCGACGAGTACACCGACCTCGAGCAGGGCCTGTGGGAGGCCCAGTGGGCCGAGACGCTGCTGACGGTCTCCGCGGAGCAGTACGGCGACTTCCTCGAGCAGTTCGAAGAAGCGAGCTCCGAGGAGGAACAGCAGTCGGTTCAAGAAGACGTGATCGGCTTCGAGCCCCAGTGGAACGAAGTCAAGTACTCGGGGCCGTTCTTCTACGCGGAAGCGAACGAACAGTACGCGGACCGGCTGCCGAATCCGAACCACCCGATCGCGCAGGATTGGGAGTTCTTCCTCCGCGTCGGCATCTACGAGGAAGAGGAGGGACTGCGGTCGGGCGACGTCGACTGGCTCCACAACGACCCGACCCTCGAGGACCTGCCGGAGAAGTACGACGAACCGCCGGTGTCCTACTCGGGCCAGACGCTCGCGATCATCTTCGGCGGCGAGGACGAGTACATTCGGGACTACCCCGAAGTTCGCCAAGCGATCGCGTACGCGGTCGACATGCCGAACGTCACCGAAGTGACCTCGCCCGGAACGCCGGTCGACGAGTACTCCGGCGGCATCGACTCCGGCTACATCGAGAACTTCGTCTCGGAGGACGTGCTCGACGCGATGCCCAACTACGCACCCCAGGACACCGACCGTGCGGCCGAACTGCTCGAGGAGGTCGGCTTCTCCCGCAACGGTGACGACATGTGGGAGACGCCCGACGGCGACCTGTGGACGCTGAACTTCCCGGTCGGGGACTGGTTCGAGACCCACTCGGAGATGGTGTACAATAACCTCGCCGAGTTCGGGATCGACGTCGACTGGTACGTCCAGGAGATGCCGACCTGGCAGGCCGAAACCCAGAACGACCTCGCCTACGACCTGACCATCCACCTCAACTACGGGATGGCCCGCGAGTACCACGCGCACTCGGACCTGTACGAGGAGATGTACAGCACCACCCGCGGGATCTTCACGACCGACCGCGACCTCTTCGCCGAAGAGGTCGAGGTGCCGGAGGTCGGCAACCCCGACGGCGACACGGTCACGATCAACATCCCCGAGGAACTCGAGGCGCTCTCGACGGCCGACACCGACGAAGCGGTCCAAGAGCACGCGAGCAATCTCGCCTGGGTGCACAACCAGCTCCTCCCCGCCGCGATGGTCTTCCCGTGGAGCGAACACTACTGGGTTAACGCCGGCGAGTGGGACTTCGACCTCGAGACCGACGACTGGCTGACCTCGAACCGCATCACGCACTACCTGCTCCAGAACGACCTCGCACCGGAATAAGACGGCGACAGACGCGAACGTAGCGAGTCGAATAGAGCCGCGACCGCGATCACTAAATCCATGTTTCATTTTTCGGGTCCCGCGTATCGTCGAGCCGTTGCTGCGTCCCCACACGCACCCCCCACGAGCGGGCAGCCAGCGTCGGCACCGATTCACTGTCCGGCGCAATATCTTCTGGTACCACTCCGTTGATTACGATTCGACACCTCGACTCGAGCGGGTCGTCTCGGTCGTCAACCACGAGAGTCTTGCCCCTAGCCAGACCACGTCGCCGGTGTCGTTCTGGGTAGACTATCCCGACGACCCGTTTCCGATCGGTGCCTCGAGTCCGCAGAGAAGCGTCTAAAATGCCTGTTCCGACGAGACGTGGGATCGGTGACGGCGCACGATTACGCCCAGCAATCAGAAATGAGGGCTACCGATACCGAATCGCAGTGAGTTATACTTCGACGACGGTGTTCGAGAGCGTCCCGATGTCCTCGACGCCGATTTCGATCAGATCGCCTTCCCGAAGCGTGAAGTCGTCGTCCGGAACGAGCGAGGTCCCCGTCAGTAGCACCGAGACATCGGGAACGGCGTTGTGGCTGGTGTAGCAGTTGACGAGTTCCTCGACCGAGCGCACCATCTTCCCCGTATTCGTCGAGTCGTCGTAGAGCACCTCACCGTCTCGGCTGATCGTCATCCACATCTCCAGATCGTGGGGGTCGTCGACCGAATCGGCCGAACGAACGCAGGGACCGATCGCACAGCAGCGGTCGTAGACCTTCGCCTGCGGGAGGTAGAGCGGGTTGCGGCCCTCGATCGAGCGGCTGCTCATGTCGTTACCGATCGTGTAGCCGACGATCTCCCCGTCCGACAGCACGACGCCCAGCTCCGGCTCGGGCACGTCCCACTCCGAATCCGCGCGGATGCCGACCCGCTCTGCCGGGCCCACCGTTCGGCTCGGCGTCGCCTTAAAGAAGACCTCCGGGCGCTCGCTGTCGTAGACGTCGATGTACATGTCCGCCATCGAGCTCTCGGCCTTGCGCGCCTCCTCGCTAATGCGGTAGGTGACACCGGCTGCCCACACCTCACCGGTCGAGATCGGTGCCGACACGGCGCCGTCGCCGTCGCGCTCCGTATCCAGCACGTCGGGCGAGAGCACGTCCGCGCCGTCGAGTAGTCGCTCCGCGACGCGGTCGAGCGAACTATCGGCGATCGTCGCAGCAGTAAAGAGATCCTCGAGCGTTCGGAGTTGCGGTTTCGCCGCAGTCAGATCGTACAGTCCATCCGTAGTCTTCACTGCAAGGCGAGGAGTCCCCTCCTCGCGAAGCTGGTAATAACGCATGTCGGTACTACCATTTCGCTCGTCCGTCTTAGCTCTGGTGTTCATTTCGAGTTACGACTACCGCTCACGAACTCGAGTCGGAGCGGAACGGTCTGATAGTCCGTGCCAATACATGCCATACGAAAATCCCGCAGGGATCACAAGAATCGTATAGGATGACCGTGAAAGAACACGTGTGACCGAACGCTACCAAAACTACGTCGGCGGAAGTTGGACGGACTCCGAGACAGGCGAAACGTTCGAAACGGAAGACCCGGCCGCTCCCGCGGAAGTGGTCGCCGAGTACCAGCAGTCCAGCGCCGAGGACGCCAACGCGGCCGTAGAGGCTGCCGCGGCCGCCGAAGAGGAGTGGGCCACCACGCCCGCTCCCGAGCGCGGTGCGATCCTGCGCGAGGCCGGCTCGATTCTGGCCGACCGCAAGGAGGAACTGACGGAACTGCTCACGCGCGAAGAGGGTAAGACCCACGCCGAAGCCGGCGGCGAGGTCCAGCGCGCGATCGACATTTTCTACTACTACGCCGAGAAGACCCGCGACCTCGGCGGTAACGTCAAAAGCGCCAGCGGCCCGCGCACGAACCTCTACACGGTCGATGAGCCCGTCGGCGTCGCTGCGCTCATCACCCCGTGGAACTACCCCATCGCCATCCCGGCCTGGAAGATCGCCCCCGCGCTCGCGACCGGGAACACGATCGTCCTCAACCCGGCGTCGGTCGCCCCCGGCGTCGCGCTCGAGATCTTCAAGGCGCTCGACGAAGCCGGCATCCCGGACGGCGCCGCCAACGTCGTCACCGGGCCCGGCAGCACGGTCGGCGACGCGATCATGACCCACGACGAGGTCGACGCCGTCTCCTTCACCGGCTCGAGCGAAGTCGGCGAGATGGTTTACGACAAGGCGACCGACGACGGCAAGCGCGTCCAGACGGAACTCGGCGGCAAGAACCCGACCGTCGTCACCGACAGCGCCGACGTCGACGAAGCCGCGGAAATCGTCGCCAACGGCGCCTTCGGCGTCACCGGCCAGGCCTGTACCGCCTGTTCCCGTGCCATCGTCCACACGGACGTCTACGACGAGTTCGTCGACGCCGTCGTCGAGCAGGCCGAATCCATCGAGATCGGCCCCGGCGACGAGTACGACATGGGTCCGCAGGTCACCGAGAGCGAACTCGAGGGGACGCTCGACTACATCGAGATCGCCGAGAACGAAGGCGCCACCCTCGCGACGGGCGGCGGCCAGCCCGAGGGCGACCGCTTCGGTGACGGCTACTACGTCGAGCCGACGGTCTTCACCGACGTCGAGAACGACTACCGCATCGCCCAGGAGGAAGTCTTCGGGCCGGTCCTCGCAGTGATCGAAGTCGAGGACTTCGAGGACGGCCTCGAGACGGCCAACGACGTCCAGTACGGCCTTTCGGCCAGTATCGTCACCGACGATCACACCGAAGCCGAGCGCTTCGTCCGCGAGGTCGAAGCCGGCGTCGCGAAGGTCAACGACAAGACCACCGGGCTCGAACTCCACGTCCCCTTCGGCGGGTTCAAGCGCTCCTCGAGCGAGACCTGGCGGGAGCAGGGCGACGCGGGTATCGACTTCTACACCATCGAAAAGACCGTCTACGACGGCTTCTAAGGCCGGAGACGAGTAGTCGGTTTCACGTCGTCGCTCATTTCTTTTTGGTACAGATCCGTTCTGTAAGAGTGAACGTTGGATATCTCTCGAGCGCCGAGTAAAACTGTCGGGTCGTAGTCACGTGCGACGGCGCAACATGCCAAACGTGATATACCCCGACGCGTATGCATTGATCGTATGCCGAACTATCGGACATTGCGAGATCCGAACGCAGAGTACACGATGCGGGACCTGTCCTCGGAGACGATGGGTCTCGAGGCCGACCGCGGACCGCGCGACGTCGAGATCACGGACGTCCAGACGACGATGGTCGACGGGAACTACCCGTGGATCCTCGTGCGCGTCTACACGGACGCCGGCATCGTCGGCAACGGCGAGTGTTACTGGGGCGGCGGCGACGACGCGATCATGCAGCGGATGGCGCCCTTTATTATCGGCGAGAACCCGCTGGACATCGATCGCCTCTACGAGCACATGATCCAGAAGATGTCCGGCGAGGGCTCGATCTCGGGCAAAACGATCTCCGCCATCTCGGGCATCGAGATCGCCCTCCACGACATCGCCGGGAAGATCCTCGACGTGCCGGCCTACCAGCTCGTCGGCGGTAAGTACCGCGACGACGTTCGCATCTACTGCGACCTCCACACCGAAGACGAAGCCAACCCGACCGCCTGCGCCGACGAGGGCGAGCGCGTCGTCGAGGAACTCGGCTACGACGCCATCAAGTTCGACCTCGACGTTCCCTCGGGCCACGAAGTCGACCGCGCGAACCGCCACCTGCGCAACCCCGAAATCGACCACAAGGTCCAAATCGTCAAGGAAGTCACCGAGCGCGTCGGCGACCGCGCGGACGTCGCCTTCGACTGCCACTGGGCCTTCAGTTCCGGCAGCGCCCACCGCCTCGCCGAGGCTCTCGAGGAGTACGACGTCTGGTGGCTCGAGGACCCCGTCCCGCCGGAGAACCACGACGTCCAGCGGGAGGTCACCCAGCACACGACGACGCCGATCGCCACCGGCGAGAACGTCTACCGAACCCACGGCCAGCGCCGCCTGCTCGAGGAGCAGGCCGTCGACATCATCGCGCCGGACCTGCCCCGCGTGGGCGGTATCCGCGAGACGGTGAAGATCGCGAACCTCGCGGATCTCTACTACATCCCGGTCGCGATGCACAACGTCTCGTCGCCGATCGGCACCATGGCCTCCGCGCAGGCCGCCTGTGCCATCCCGAACTCGCTGGCCGTCGAGTACCACAGCTACCAGCTGGGCTGGTGGGAGGACCTCGTCGAGGAGGACAACCTTATCGAGAACGGGCGCATGGAAGTGCCCGAAAAGCCCGGGCTCGGCCTGACGCTCGACTTCGACGCCGTCGAGGAACACATGGTCGAGGGCGAAACGCTGTTCGACGAGGCGTAACGGCATCGAGTTCGCGAATCGCTGATTCGCGGTATTCGACGCGGAAGCCGACGTCGACTCCACGGAGCACCGCTCCGTTCGGCTCAGCGTCTCGAATTACACCATAGTCGTCGCTCATTTCAGTTTTCGGCCGGTGGAACGCGGTTTCCACCGTCGTTTTCCGAGTCGATCGATTCCGAAGACCAGCGACCGCACCGAACGGTCAGTTCTGCTCTCAGCGTTCTGGATCGATAGGGTACTCTGGATCGATACACAATAGCAACTACTCCTCGAGAATTACTTTCATTCATACAGAACATCCCGTCAGTCAATTACAGTAGTGAAAGGCAGCATCGAAGGAAACGGGAAACTGAAGAAACAGCCGGTATTCGTCGGTTCCAAACCGTTGGCTCGCTCGCAGGTGGGGCAGTAACGAAACGGGAGGACGACGAATCACAGCCGATACTCTCGATCGAATAACTGTGGAGAGGGCATATAATATTACACGAGTACGCTCGTAATCCACTACCAGATATCGGCCAAATACAGAGATATATTACACTCGTACTACTGTAATTGCAGTCGGTGACGGGAGCTGCTATAGAATCAAAGATCGCAGAACTAGCGACTGTTTCTATATCACAGAATCCTGTTTAGGAATAGGACCGAGCACGGGTACTACGCAACACAGTGTGGATTGATTGCGAGACAGTCGGGAAAGCACTACGTAAGCGATCAGGAGAACGGACTTCCGTCACGGAAACGACGGGTAGCCGTCGAATCGAGCAGAAGAAGAAGAAAAAGAACAGTGAGCAGACCATCGTCTCTGTAGACGCTGCCCTCGAGGAATCTCACGTCAGGACGAAGCGGGCCGTGCTCGCGGGGTTCGAACGAAAAGCCGTCAGCGCCGCTCCCGCAGCGTTACGCTTCCATGTGTCCCTTCGAATCCCAGATCGAAGTCACCATATCGGCGAAGACCTCGGTTCGAACCGGGTAGCCGCTGTCGCCCGTCTGCTCGAGCGGGCTGTTGCCGACGTTCGTGGTGAAATCCTCGGTGTAGGCCCAGTCGAGCAGCGAGTCGCGGACGTCGATCGTGATCGTGTTGTCGTCGTCGGTCGGCAACCAGGCGGCCGCGCTCTGTCGATCGTCGTACTCGAGGGTGTACGTCTCGCCGCCGATCAGTTCGACGACCGCGTCCATCGGGCCGATCTCGATCCGCGCGTCGTCGTCCTCGAGGTAGAGGGTGCCGTTCTCGACTGCCGCCTCGTATCGCGTTCGGTCCGTCATTGTGTGCCCGTATGGCACGGGGACGGATATATCACCACGGTTTCCCTCGAGTCGTTCCGGTCGCCGGGCCGCGGACGAAACGGAAGTCCTTGCCGGCTCACGATCACCTATGACCGACCGATCGAAACGGGGTGCGTGACTGTCGTGCTTCGGGACTCGAATCCGGTGCGGTTGACGATACTCGCGATCGGGCTCGCGCTCGCGCGGATCGGCGTGATCGACCGCGAGCGCGCCGTCGAAACGACGGATCTCGCGTGGCCGCGCGTCGTCACGGGACTCGCGCGGATGTCGAAAGGCGCCGTCGACGTGGCGATGGTCGGCGTCGCCGTCGGCACCGCCGCGGTCGCCGGCGTCGGCGTCGCGGGTCCCTACTGGGGGCTCGCCTTCGCACTGGGCGGCGGCGTCGCCGGTGGCACGATCGCGCTCGTCTCCCAGCGGTTCGGCGCCGAAGCACACGACGAACTGGCGCTTGCCGTTCGGTCGAGCACGCTGCTGGTCGTCGCGATCAGCGTCCCGGTGACGGTCGTCTTCTGGCTGTTTCCCCAGCAGCTCGTGGCGCCGATCGCGAGCACCGACCGGGCGCTCGAGTACGGCGCGACGTACCTGCAGATCGTCGGCCTCGGCATTCCGTTCGCGGGGCTGAACCTCGTCGGCAGCCGGACGCTCGTCGGCGCCGACGACGCCTACACGGCGATGCAGGTCCGCGCCGGCGGCGCGGTCGCGAACATCGCGTTGAACGCCGTCTTCATCTTCGGCCTCGAGTGGGAGGTCGCCGGCGCCGCGCTGGGGACGGTCCTCTCGAACGTCGCCGTCACCGCGGTGTTCGCGGTCGGGATCGCTCGCGGTCGAGCACCCGGCATCGGCGAGTTTCCGGTCCAGATCGATCCGTTCGGCCGGTACTACGACGTCGGGACGCTGACCGACCTCGTGAACATCGGCACGCCCATCGGCGCGCGGAATCTCGTCTGGACCGTCGCGGAGTTCCCGATGCTCACCGTCCTCGCCATCTTCGGCGAGCCGACCCTCGCGGCGTTCGTCATCGCTCGCCGGATCTGGGGCATCATGAACACGCCCGGCTGGGGGTTCGGCCTCGCCGCCTCGAGTCTGGTCGGCCAGTCGCTGGGCAAGAACGACGAGCGAGTCGCCGAGGCGTACGGCCGGGACATCGTCCGGTTTTCCCTCGCGACGTACGTCCTCTTCGCGGTCCTGATCGCGCTGTTCGCGGACCGCATCGTCGTCTTGTTCGCCGAGGATCCGACGAGCCCGGAGATTCCGATCGCCATCAACCTCGTCTACGCAGCCTGTATCGCGGTGCTCTTCCAGGGCGTCGGCGGCGCCGCCGCGGGACCGCTCGACGCCAGCGGCGATACGCGGATTCCCTTCCTTAGCCAGGCGCTGGGCGTCTTCTGCGGCGCGATTCCGCTGGCGTACCTGGGTGCGACGACGAGTCTTGGATACTGGGGCCTCTACCTTGCCTTCCTCGCGGAGGCGTCGATCCCCGCCGCGATCAACTACTGGCGGTTCCGCACCAACAAGTGGAAGGCCATCAGCGAGGGGTACCGTCCCGATTCGGCGTCCCCCTCCGACTGACGGTCTGGCGTCGTCGCTGTACTCGCGCACACAGACACAACCACGGCGAGGTCCGCTCCGGACAGCGAAATCGAAACCGTGACCACGACCGCCCCTCGAGTACCGGTCGCATATGACAGACAACTCTGGCGCGATCAGCGTCGACGACAAGAACGTCGTAATTATCGGCGGGACCAGCGGCATCGGCCTCGAGATCGGCCGCGCGTTCGCGCGCAACGGCGCGGACGTCGTCGCATCCAGCCGCTCCGAAGACAGCGTCGCGGACGCGGCGGCCGAACTGCGCGACCTCGGCGCCGAGACGGCCGAAGTGACGTGCAACGTGCGCGACCTCGAGTCGATCGAGAATCTCAAGGACGAGGCCGAGGCGGCCCTCGGGGAGATCGACGTCCTCGTCAACTCGGCGGGCTCGGTCGCAGCCGCACCAGTCACGGAGATGACTGAAGACGAGTGGTTTCAGGATATCGATGTGTGTCTCTCCGGCGTCTTCCGGGCGACCAAGGTGTTCGGCGCCGCCATGGACGAGGGCAGCATCATCAACATCTCCTCGATGTCGGCCGAACAGTCCCGCGAGGAGCGTGCGGGATACGTGTCGGCGAAAGCGGGGCTCAACGGGCTGACGCGCGCGACCGCGGCCGATCTCGCGCCCGACATCCGCGTCAACGCCATCGCTCCCGGCTTCGTCAAAACGGAACTCGCCGGCCCGAAACTCGAGGACGGCTCCGAATTCCGGGAGGGCGTCGACGAGCGGACGTCGATGGAGCGAGTCGCGACGCCCGACGAGATCAGCGGCGCGGCGCTGTACCTCGCTAGCGACGCGGCGTCGTTCACGACCGGCGAGATCATCACGATCGACGGCGGCTACGATCGCAGTTCGGTTTGAGGATTCGAACGAGACGCTCGAGAAGCGGCTACCGGAGTGCAGATATATCCGTGTTCCTAGTATCATTCGAGTTTGGTAGATAGGGCATGTGAAGTGAAACGCGGAGCAGCGGATCGGCGGAATCCACTTGATCGGCGCCGGGCGGCGTGAATCCGTCGGACCGCGCGGTCGGCGATCGGTCGTGGTCTCGGCAGTCGGTTCCGATCGGCCGAGAGGAAAAACACGTATGACCCGCGGGTGAGACAGGGTAGGTATGTTCGAGAAGTCGACGTGGATTCGCCTGCCGCGAAACGTCGTCGTCGGTCACGGCGTCCGCTCGTCGGTCGTCGAGGTCGTCGACGACCTCCACCTGCAGGGACGGCCGCTGCTGGTCACGAGTCCGACGCCGCGAAAGGTCGCCGCGGATCCGGTCGCCGCGGACTTCGAGGCCGCCGGCATCGATCCCGCGATCGTCACGATCGAGACCGCGACCTTCGACTCGGTCGAGCGGGTGATCGAGACCGCGGAAGCCGAGGAAGCATCGTACCTCGTCGGCGTCGGCGGCGGGAAAGCCATCGACATCGCGAAGATGGCCAGCGACCACCTCGAGATGGGTTTTCTCTCGGTGCCGACGGCGGCCAGCCACGACGGGATCGTCAGTAATCGCGGCTCCGTCCCGGAGGGCGACACCCGCCACAGCGTCGCGGCCGAGCCGCCGCTGGCGGTCGTCGCCGACACCGAGATCCTCGCGGAGGCCCCCTGGGAACTCACGACTGCGGGCTGTGCCGACATCATCTCCAACTACACCGCGGTGATGGACTGGCGGCTGGCCACGCGGCTCAAGGACGTCGAGTACTCCGAGTACGCCGCCGCGCTCTCGGAGATGACCGCCGAGATTCTGGTGGACAACGCCGACCTCATCCGGCCCGGCCTCGAGGAGTCGGCCTGGGTCGTCACCAAGGCGCTGATGTCCTCGGGCGTCGCGATGAGCATCGCCGACTCCTCGCGGCCGGCCAGCGGCGCCGAGCACCTCTTTTCGCACCAGCTCGACCGGTTGGAACCCAACGGGGCCTTACACGGCCACCAGGTCGGCGTCGGCTCGATCATGACGGCGTACCTGCACGGCGGCGAGGACGGCGTCTGGCAGGACATCCGGGCCGCGCTCGCGAGCATCGACGCGCCGACGACGGCCGCGGAGTTGGGCATCGACGACGAAACCGTGATCGAGGCGCTGACGACCTGTCACGAAATCCGCGACCGGTACACGATTCTGGGCGACGGGATGAACGAGCGAGCGGCCCACGAAGTCGCGCGGAAAACGGGCGTTATCGACTGACGGGCGAAGATCGTTCTCACTGGCGCCGGTCGGCGGCGGCGATTCATCGAAAGGGCTCGAGCAGCACGCTATCGGCGGCGCGCTCGAGCCGCGTATAGGCCGCTACAGCAGGAACTCGGCGATCAGCGCGGCGATAAAGAGCGCGGCGACGATCACGAGCACGTCGTAGCGGTAGTTTCGACCCGCGGTCCCGCCGCCGCTTGGTGTCCCGAAGGCGACCCCGACGAGCCCGCCGACAGCGACGACGAGGACGGCGATGGCGTAGATCGAGTACAGCAGGTCTGCCATACTATCGCACACGACGTAACGGCACGTAAATCCCGGTGCGAGTCGTCGGATTTCCGACGGACTCGAGGCGCGTAATGAGCGCTTACACAGGCCACCAACGGCAAGACGATAGCTGGATACTCAACTACCCTACAATTCTCGAGCGAAGAAAACTGCGGAATTTAGTCGTCGTTGGGATCGGTGGACCCGTGATCTGCTGCGGATCGGTTCGTTTCACTCACCTCACCGCCATCAGATCTTGGATCTGATGTGGATCGGTTCGCTCCGCTCACCTCACCGCCGTCGGAACGCGGTTCCGACGAGGATCGCTTCGTTTCACTCGGCTCACCGCCGTCCGTCGCCGCCCCCGTCGCCCGCTGATCGCGACGACTCACGTATCGCGCCCGCAGGACGTTGCCGTACATCGAGAGCACTAACCCGAGCAGCAACACGAAGATGCCGGCGTTGATGCCGATCGTCCGGAGCACGCTGCCCTCGCCGAACGCCAGCGTATCCGGCACGGGGTAGCCGCCGTACTCGAGGCTGGCCATCATCACGCTGACGACGCCGACGACGACGAGCACGGCGACGACGTTGGTCGCCCACCGCCACGAGGGTTTGCGCCGGAGGCGCTCGATGCCGGTCGTCTCGTACTCGTCGGGGTCGCCGTGGAAGTTCGGCGTCATATCCTTCGGCAGGAACGCCTTCATTTCGACGGGGTAGAACGCGGGGTGGAACCCGTGCTCGAAGGTGTGGAACATCACGCCCATCAGCATAATGATCCCGAGGAGGCCGTGGAAGGCGACGAAGGCCATGGCGACCGACTGGGAGTTGTAGAAGTCGATCAGCCACGTCTTCCGCCAGATGAGCAGCCCCGAGATCATCAGCAAGATCAGTTCGACGGTGAAGATCCAGATGACGCCCTTCCCGACGTACGATAGCAGCGGCACCTCGTCGGCCTTGAACCCCGCGAACTGGCGCGCCGACGGATGGCGCTCGTCGGCCCAGCCGAGCGCGAACTTGACGTCCTGCAGGAACGCGCGTGCATCGTCCGGGCTCGGCAACACGGAGCGGAAGTTCGAGCGACTCGAGGAGCGAAGCAGCATGTACGGTACCCAGAACCCGGTCAGCGCGATCAGCGAGAAGCCGGCGGCGCGGTGGATCGAGAGCACGCCCTCGTTGCCGCCCATGAGCTCGACGAGCCACCACAGCTCCGTGTTGAAGGCGATGGCGTAGCCGGTAAAGAACAGGACGAACACGGTCAGCGCCAGCAGCGAGTGGAACATCGTGGTGGCCCGCGAGAACTTCCCGTGGTCGAGGTTTGTCACGGGCGATCACCTCCGGTTTGGTCCGTATTTCCAGCACCAGCACCGTCGCCGTCGGCATCGGCATCGCCATCGCCACCGCTCCCGCTGACGCCACCGTCGGTCGCCGCGGCGGTCTCCCGCCGCTGCGTCCCGCTGGGCGGGCGCATCCGCGCGCCCAGCCGTCGGAACGCCGCCCAGTGGATGAACACCATCACGAGGATGAAGATTCCCATAACGACGTCCGCGAAGTGGACGACGGTGATCATCGCCTCGAGGACGGGTTCGGTGTTGCCGACGACCCAGTCGGCGCCGACGCCGCCGCCTTCGACGGACGGGCGGACCCGCAGCACGTCCTCGAAGAACGGCGCGCGGCCGGAGACGAGCGCGATAGAGCCGACGGCGAGGGCCAGCCCGAACAGAGCGCTGAGCCAGAACGCGACTCGGTCGCCGCGGCCGCCGGCCGACGGCTGGCCGGCGGGTTCGCCCGGTTCCTCCGGCTCGGGTTCCGTCCCGGATTCGGGTGCTGACTCGCGGTCGCGATCGCGTTGCTCCGGCGGCCTGCGTTCCTCGCTGTACCCGCCGTCGGCCTGCTCCTGGTTTTGCTCACGGCGGTCGGTCGGTTCGTCGCCATCAGATTCCAGATCTGATGAGGATCGCCTCGTTTCACTCGGCTCACCGCCGGCCGTCGCGTTCGGCGGATCCGCGGTCGATTCGTCTACCCGCCCGTCGTCGGTCGGGGCATCCGAACTCGAGGCCGAATCCGGCGGCCTCGGTGACCCGGAAGCGTGGTCGTCTCGATCGTGGTCGTCCGGTGGTCGTTCGTCGCTCATTGCTCTTGCTGATCGGTTTGGAACAGTTGGGCGTCCTCAGCGCCGAAGATGACCTCCATGGCCTCGTCGTTGAAGAACGGCTGGCTGCCCCGCTGCTCGAGTTCGTCGGCGATCTCGCCGGCGCCCCCGACGAGGATGGCGTCGGTGGCACACTCCTCGGCGCAGGCCGGCCCCTTCTGGACCTCCTGGCGCTCGCGGCAGCCGGTACACTTGTCCATGATGCCGCCGGTGCCGAATATTTGGGCGGAGCCGTCGTCGCTGTCGGGGAACTGCGGCGCACCGAACGGACAGCCCGACAGGCAGTACTGACAGCCGACACAGAGGTCCTCGTGGACCGCGACGAAGCCGTCGTCCTCCTTCTGCAGGGCGTTGGTCGGACAGACCGACACGCAGGGGGCGTTCTCGCAGTGGTAACACTGCATCGGCAGGCTCGTCTCGCCGGGGTTCTCGCCGGCCTCGAGGCGGCCGGTCTTGTCGGCGTTTTCGCCCTGCGGGCCGGCGACGCCTTCGGCCATGGTCGTGATGTCGATGCGCTGGTTCTGGATCTCCCGATCCCAGGTGCGTTTGCAGGCGACGACGCAGCCGCCGCAGTCGATGCAAGCCTCGACGTCGGGGAAGATCCGCATCCCCTCGCCGGTGCTCATTACGCCCTGACTCATCACCTGGCCGGGCGGGTCGTTCTGTTGGGTCACAGTTGCTCACCTCCGTCGTACATGTCCCACTCGCGGACGTCGTACTGCTTCTGCGTGCCGAGCCCGTGCTCGTCCTGCGGATAGTCGATGAACTCCATGTCGTAGTCGTTGACCACCGACTGGGTGGCCTTCTGGACGTGGACGACGCCGGATTTGGTCTCCTGCATCTGGGTCTCGGCGTCGAACCCGCTCGGCGTGATGATGTTCGCGCTCTCGCCGATCGCGAGCGGTTCGGTGCCCTCGGGCCAGTTCGGCGTCCGGTCCTCGCCGTGGAAGACGCCGCCCCAGTGGTAGGGCAGGAAGATCTCCTCGTCGTTGACGCGGTTGGTCACCTTCGCCTTCACGAGGATCGCGCCCTTGTCGGCCGATTCCACGATGACGTGATCGTCGCCGCCGACGACGTCGAGCTCCTCGGCGAGCGCGGGGCTGATCTCCGCGTACATGTGGGGCTGGCGATCGGCGGTGTACTCGTTGTTCCGGGTCTCCGCGCCGCCGCCCTGGTGCTCGACCTGGCGACCCGAAGTGAGAATTACGGTCCGGCCGCTCTCGGCGTCGCTGCCCAGCTCCGTGTGGACGGCTTCGGTCGCTTGCTGCTGGACGCTGGCGTTGTTCTGATCGAGCCGCCAGAAGTTCTGCTGTTCGCCGTTGGCCGGCCACTCCTCGACGAGGTCCGGTCGCGGACTCTCGACCGGTTCGCGGTGGACCGGCACCGGATCGAGGAAGTTCCAGACGACCGCCCGGGCCTTCCCGCGGCCGGTCGGCGGATCGGGCTGGGCGTTGTCGTACTCCTCGTACTCCGCCGGATCGACGTCGACCTCGTCGCCGTACTCGTCGGCGATCTCCTGAGCCGCGTCGTAGACCGACTCGTCCTCGTCTAAGGCCATCTCGACCGGCGTGGTCTGGCTCGAGGGGTTCGTCGGATCGTCGGGCAGGATCGTCGCGTAGCCGGGATAGGAGGGAACGCCCTGTACCTCCTGGTCGTCCCACCACGGCGCCTCGAAGGAGTCGGCGATCAGATCGAGGCCGTCCTCGCCGTGCTCGTCGTAGGTTTCCTGGAGCGGGTAGTCGTTGTCGACGTTCATCTCCTCCCACTCCTCGGGCGTCGGCGCCTGCGTCCCCCAGTTCTCGCGGAAGTCGTGCCCGCCCTCGCGGGGGTCGGCCTCCTTCGTCCAGATGATCGGCGAGCCGGGGTGGTCGTCGCCCCAGTAGGGCCAGGGCAGCGACCAGTAGTCGCCGTCGACGGGCGTACCGGTGTTCTGCGCGCGCAGATCGTCGGCGTTGAACGCCCAGTCGTACTCCTGGTGCTGCTGGAGCTTCTCGGGCGACTGCTGGTAGCCGATCGAGCGCACGCCGAGGTTGATCTCCCGGAGCGCGTCCTCGTAGGAACTGCGCCCGTTGTGGACCTCCGGCCCGTTCCCCCAGTCGAAGTGCTCGCCGAAGCCCATGTACTGGGCCAGTTCCTGCATGATCTGGAGGTCCGGCTTGGAGTTGTGGGCCGGCGTCGCGACGGCTTCGCTCCACTGGACCGATCGGTGCGAATTGGTGACCGATCGGACGTGCTCGTACTGGCTCGAGGCCGGCAGCAGGAGGACGTCCGCGTCGTCCGGCAGCGTCCCGGCGACGGCGGGGAAGACGTCGACGACGACAAGCAGGTCGAGGTTCTCCATGGCCTGCTTCATCCGGTCCATCTCGCTGATGGAGTTGGCCGAGTGGCCCCAGAAGAAGGCCATGTTCAACGGCTCCGGCTGGTAGAGGCTCGACTCGAGCAGCCGCTCCTCTTGGGGGAGGGCGGCCTCGTACCAGCGGGCGACGGTCAGCCCCCGCTGGAACATCATCGACTGGGGATCCGCGTCCTCGATCGGGGCGTCTTCCTGGAGCCCCTGTTCTTCGCCGTCCTCGTCGCCGCCGTCCTCGCCGTCGCCACCGCCGTCTTCCTCGTCGCTTCCCTCTTCGCCCTCGTCTTCCGACTCGGCTTCGCCCTCCTCGACTGCGGTCGGCACCTCGAGGCCCGACCACATCTCGTCGGGCATCCGCTCGAACCTGTCGTACAGGTCCTCGAAGGACGTGCTCCCGCTGGTCCAGGGGCTCGTATCCCAAACGTCCGCCCAGTGCTCCCACGAGCCCGGCGCGTCGACGCCGTAGTAGCCCGGCAGGATGCTCGCGTCGACGCCGAGGTCGGTCGCACCCTGGACGTTCGCGTGCCCGCGCATGACCTGGAGGCCGCCGCCCGAACGGGCGGCGCTCCCGGTCGCGAGGCTGAACAGGGCGTAGGAACGGATGTTCTGGGTCCCGTTGTTGTGCTGGGTCCCGCCCATCGCCCACTCGACCTGAATCTGGGGCTTGTTCTCGATGATCAGGTCGCCGATCTCCTCGAGATCGCCCTGATCGATCCAGGTGATGTCCGACACCGTCTCGAGGTCGTACTCGTCGAGTTCGGCTTCGGCGTCGGGCCAGCCCATCACGCGGCCCTCGAGGAACTCGTCGTCGAGTTCGCCCTGCTCGTTGACGTAGTTGAGCAGGCCGAACACCAGCGCGACGTCCGTCCCCGGGCGCAGCCGGTAGAAGTAGTCGGCGTGGGCCGACGTCTTCGTGTAACGCGGGTCGATCGAGACGATCGTCCCGCCCCGGGCCTGGCCCTCGAGGATGTGTTGCATCGCGATCGGGTGGGACTCGGCGGGGTTCTGCCCCAAAATGATGAGCAGGTCGAAGTTGCGGTAGTCGTTGATCGTGTTGGTCATCGCGCCGAAGCCCCACGTGTTCGCGAGGCCGGTGACCGTCGGGGAGTGGCAGATCCGCGCCTGATGGTCGATGTTGTTCGTCCCCATGAACGCCGCGAACTTGCGGCTGGCGTAGGCCGCCTCGTTGGAGTGGTGGGCGCTGCCCAGGAACATGACGCTCTCCCGGCTGTACTCCTCGATCGTCTGCTCCCACGTGTCGGCGATCTCCTGGTAGGCTTCGTCCCAGGTGACGCGGCGCCACTCGCCGTCTTCCTTGCGCATGGGATGTTTCAGGCGCTTGGGCGAGTGTTCCGTCTCGAGGATGCCCGCGCCCTTCGAACAGAGCGAGCCGTTGTTGATCGGGTTCTCGAACCACGGCTCCTGGGCGACGAAGGAGTTGCCGTCCTTGACCGCCTTGAAGCCGCAGCCGACGGCGCAGTAGTTACAGATCACCTTCGACGTCTCCTGGCCCTCGGGGACGCCGTCGTCGCCCTGCTCCTCCTGCGTGCCGCCGAGCGCGTGGCCGGCGGCCCCGCCGCCGAGGAAGACCCCGCCCGCGAGCGCGCTGGCTTTCACGAACGAGCGCCGGTCGAGGTCGATCGTGACCGGGTCTTCCCCGGCGCTCATTGCGATACCCCTGTCGTGACGATCGCGTATCGCACCGCCCGATGCGACACCATGCTATAGACACCCATACCTAGACCGGATCGTTCCCGGTCAACGGTTATGAATATTTGCTCGAGTACGCTGCGATGAACGTACAATTCCCCTATGTTATTCCCGAATTGAGTCGAACATTCTCACGATGATACTCGTTTATATGAAAATACTCGTGAAACACAATCGTTCATTACATAACGCTATTACCGTGCCACCTGATAGCACAACGGGATGAACGTCGGAAGCTTCGTCTGTTCGTGCGCAGACACTTGCGATATCGACCTCGAGGGTGCTCGGGACGGGATCGAGGGCGTCGACGTCGCGGCGAGTTCGCGCCTGCTGTGCGAGGACGGCCTCCCCGCGATGGAGCGGGTGATCGAGGAGTACGACCTCGACGAGGTGATCGTCACCTGCCCGGAGAAGCGCGTCCAGCGAAAGCTCCGGCGCGTCGCCGAGCAGCAGGGCGTCCACCCCGACGCCGTCTCGTTCGTCGACCAGCGCGAGAGCGCGGGCTGGGTCCACGACGAGGCCGGCGCGACGGCCAAGACCGCTCGCACGATCAACGCCCGCACGGCGGGTCTCGAGGCCGAGTCGATTCCCCGCTCGATCTCGCGGGAGGCCGGCGACAGCGTCGCGGTCGTCGGCGACCCCGAGACCGCCGCCGCGCTGGCCGAAGACGCCGACGTAACCCTGATCGCCGACGGGCGAGAGTACGTGGACAGCGCCGCCGATCTCGAGGACGTCACGATCGAGCGCGGTCGCGTCGTCGACGTCGACGGCCGATACGGCGAGTTCACGGTTCGGCTCGAGGCCTGCGTTACCGAGGACTGCATCTCCTGTATGAAGTGCGTCCACGAGGGTCCCGACGGCGCCGTGACGCGCTACCCGGTCGACGTCGATCCCGACGCGCCCGACGGCGCGTGGACCGAGGTCTGTCCGACCGACGCCATCGACCTCGAGGGCGTCGAGCGCACGCTCGAGGTCGATCAAATCGTCTATCCCGCCGCGAGCCGGCGGACGCGGGGTGGCCGGATCGGCTTCTACACCGCGCCGATCGACGCGGCCACGATCGCAGCCGTGAAACGCCACGTCGGCGGCCTCGAGAAGCCCGACCACCTCGACCTCGAGATGGACGTCTGTGCAGCCGGCGACTCGAGCCAGCCGGGCTGTAACGAGTGCGTCGAGGCGTGTCCGCACGACGCCGTCGAGCGGACGAAGATCGACGAGGTCGAGTTCCACAAGGACGCCTGCCAGAACTGCGGGGCCTGCACCAGCGCCTGTCCGACCGGCGCGACGCAACTGCGCGAGCCCTCGAACGAGCGCATCGCCCGCGAAATCGAGGCGCTCCTCCGGCGGACCGACGACGAGGGCGGCTGGCTGCTGAACCGGTCGGGCTCGGACCTCGAGACGCCGATCGTCGCCTTCGTCTGCTCCGAAGAGGCCGACGACGCGCTGCGGGAGTACGGCCGGCTGGCCGCCGCGGGAAAAGTCGACGTCGAGTACCCACCGATCCTCCCCGTGCGCGTGAACTGCACCGATACCGTCGGGGAAGCCCACGCGATGCACGCGCTGGCCTGCGGCGCCGACGGCGTGGCGATCGTCGGCTGCGGCGGCGACTGTCTCCACTCGGGGCCGGACCCGAAGGCCGACCTCGTCCGCCGGCTGAATCGGGCGAGCCGCGACCTCGAGTTGGGCGAGCGATTCGAATTCTTCGCGCCCGCCCCCGACGAACCGGGCGCGTTCGTCGAAGCGATCTCGACGTTCGCAGTCGAACTCGAGGAGTCGCCGATTCCCGAGGGCGAGCACGAAGCGACGGGGACAATCGACGACTCCGGCCGCGAGAACCCCGCCTTCGACAGTCACGGCTGGACGCTCGAGAGCGTCCGCGCGATCCTCGAACACGTCGACCCCGAGCGCGAGGTGATCCGCGGGTTGAAGGACTTCGGTCGGCTGGCCGTCGACGATAGCTGTACGTTCACGCCGACCTGTTCGACCATCTGTCCGACCGATGCGATCCGGCGGGACGAGGAGGGGGCCGTCCTCGAGTTCAACCACGAGCGCTGCGTGAACTGCGGGACCTGCGAGGAGGGCTGCGTCGAGGACGCCATCACGATGCACGACGGCCTCCACCTGTCGTTGCTGCCCGAGCGCCGCGACGACGAGTCGGAACCGGCCTGGGTCACGGTCCACGACGGCGAGATGCGCGAGTGTCGCAACTGCGGCGAGCCGTTCGCCAGCGAGGGCACCGCGCGGAAAATCGAGGGCGAAGTCGGCGAGGTCGTCGCCGGCGTCGCGTCGAACGCAGCGGGCAGCGTCTTCGACTACTGCGACAACTGTCGTGCGCAACTGCTGTACGACCGCGGGGGCGGATCCAACAGACCGAGCGGTCCCGACACCGCCGGCCGCACCGACACCGGAGGTGAACGCGAATGAGCGTCGACCAGCGCGCGCTCTACGAGGCCCGCCTCGAGCTCGTGAACTTCCTGATCGACGCGTTTGCGGACGTGCCGACGACGGAGTTCGTCGCGACGCTGCTGAACGACGAGGTCACCTTCCCGGAGGGCAGCGTCAACGACCGACTCGATCGGGGCTTCGAGCGGCTGGATTCGTTCATCGCCGAGAACGAGCACCGCGATCCCGACGCCGTCCAGGAGGCCCTCGAGCGCGAGTTCACGCGGCTGTTCGTCGGGCCGCGACCGCCGATCCTTCCCCACGAGACCTACTTCCGCGAAGATACGGATTTCCGCGGTGCGGGCCTCGCGAAGGTCGAGGCCAGCTACGGCGCGGCCGGCTGGTCGCCGCCGGAGGACTACCCCGAGGAGAACGACTACGTCGCCGTCGAACTGGCGTTCCTCCGGAACCTGATCCGACGACAGCGCGAGGGCTACGAGGAGACGTTCGGCTACCAGCGGGTCTTCCACGAGGAACACCTCTCGGAGTGGATTCCGGCATTCGCCGAGGACGTCCGCGAGCAGACCGGGGAGCCGTTCTACGCGGCCGTCGCGGACGTCCTCGAGGGCTACGTCGCGTTCGAGGAGGAGATCGCGGTGCAGATGGCCTGACTACCCGTCGGTCGCGTCGTCGACCTCCGGCTCGTCCTCTACGTCGTCGACGAAACCCTCGAGCACTTCGTCGGAGAACGAGACGTCGCCGTCGCACTCGGCGTCGTTGACGTAGTGGGGCGCCGTGTGCGTCCATACCTTCTTCCCACGTTTCCCGTCGGGACCCGCGTTCGTCTCCCAGTTGGTGTGGGTCATACGTCTACGTGTGATTCAGTGGCACGGATATAGCTTTGTGGCGATTTCGCTGTCAGTCATGGTACTTTAGGCGTCGGTCGAACAGCAAAGGCGCCGACTCGAGCGAGCCGCGGCGCTACCGGCCGGGCCGCGGATCGTCCGACGACTGTGCGCCTTCGCCCGAGCGGTCGTCCAGAAAGGCTCGAGCGAACAGGTTGACGTGCATCTCGAGCACGTCCTCGGGGTCGACGCCGTGGCGCTCGGCCTGACGCTCGAGGAACGTTTCGAGCTCCGGACTCGGCTCGTGGTGGATCGTCTCGCCCTCGACGGTGAACTCGACGTCGGTCGCGTCGGCGACGAGGTGTTCGATCTCGAGCAAGGCCTGCTCGGCCTTGACCTCGAGGGCCTCCTCATCGTCCATCAGTCGGTTGTCGCCCCAGTCGGCGGCGGCAGTCTGAAAGCGCTCGCTGACGGTGATCGAGAGAGTCATGCTGTACCTCCGAGACCGGATCGAGATTGCACTCGAACGTGCAAAGGGGTATCGTCGTGAATCATCGGATGCGAGAGACGTGACGGCGCGGGATGGACTCCTGCAGGTGACGGACTACTCCTCGGGTGGCCACTCGTCGGGCGCCGGATCGGGCTCGCCGAGTTCGCCGAGCGCGACCAGAATCAGCGCGAGGAAGGTGAGCAGGACGATCAGCCCCATTAGCCCGCCGAAGCCGTGCTGGCCGACCCAGTTGCCGGGCGTGACACCGCCCATCTGTCCGGCGACGTTGAACCCGATCAGTCCGGTCCAGACCGCCGCGAACAGCAGTCCGAACGCGACCAGCGGGTTGTGTCCGATGGCAGTTCGAAGTCCCATAGGCGAGGCCTCACCGTCCAGTGTGAAAACTTCCCACGCTACCCGTACGCGACGGTGACTGTCACGTGCCGGAAAGAGAGGCACCGAAACGGAATCGACCGCCGAGCTACGATCGCGAGTCCGGTCGCCGAACCCTCACCCGAGATCGACGCGATCGAAGTGCCACAGTCCGAGCGCGACCGGCACGACGAGCCAGGCGACCAGCACGAGCACGGCGACCTCGGGCTCGAGGTACGCGGGCACGTCCGTGGTCCCGGTGAGCGTGATCTCGTCGTTCGGGAACGCCAGCGGCATGGCTTCCTCGTACGCGACGGTCGGGCTGAGTCGCCGTACGAACTCGAACGCGTGTTCCGAGATGCCCAACCCGAGGCGGTCGTTCAGCGCGTACTGGAACAGGCCGACGATCGAGAGCCCCGGGAAGACCATCAGCAGGTTGCCGACGAAGTAAAAGCCGATCGCGCCGCCCATCGCGCGCGACCGGGAACTCGTCGCCGCCGAAATGCCGATCGCGACCGCGACGTACGCCAGCGTAAACAACAGCGTCAGACCGACGACTCGAGCGAAGGTGGCCGCCTCGAGCGACGGATACCAGAGCAGCGTCAGCACCGCACCGACGGCGAACGCGAAGACGATCGCGGCGCCGACGACGGCCCCGCGGGAGAGGTACTTCCCGAGGACGACGTCGCGGCGCGTGTTCGGCAACGAGAGCAGGTACTTGATGCTCCCCGACTCCCGTTCGCCGGCGATGGCGAGGTAGGCGGTGACGAGCGCGATGAGCGGAATGAACAGCGCGCCGATGCTCGCAAGCGAAAGGAGTTGCATGATGACGTCGGGTTCGGACGTGCTGATCTGGCCGAGGTAGAAAAACAGCACCGCGAACAGCGTGTACAGCGCTCCGACCGCCCAGACGGTTTTCGACCGCCGAACGTCGAGCAAATCCTTCCTGGCGACCGAGAGGGTGCTCATGCGGATACCTCCTCGACGGCTTCCGACGACTCAGCACGGTCAGCGCCGGCAGCTCCCACTGCCGGCTGCTCGCCGTTCGTGTACGTGTTGAACAGCTGCTCGAGCGACGTGTCCTCCGAGACGATGTCGCGGACGTCGGCGACCTCGCCCACCGCCGTCACGACGTCGTACTTCACCGGCGTCGCGGCGCAGGAGACCGCGATCCTCGAGTCGTCGACGGTCACCGAGCGGACGCCCTCGTGGCGCTCGAGGTCGTCGACGAGCGCGTCCGGCACGCGCTCGACCTCGAGCGTGATCGAGGCGTCGAGGTCGAGATCCGCCCGCAGCGCGTCGAGGGTTCCGGTCGCGACGAGCCGCCCGGCGTTCATGATCCCGACGCGGTCGCAGATCGCCTCGACCTCGCCGAGGATGTGGCTCGAGAAGAACACCGTCGTGCCGCGGTCGGCTTCGGCGGCGATGATCTCGCGCATTTCCTGCATGCCAGTCGGGTCGAGCCCCGACGAGGGTTCGTCGAGGACGAGCAGATCGGGATCGCCGACCAGCGCCATCGCGAAGCCGAGCCGCTGTTGCATCCCCTTCGAGTAGCCGCCGGCGGATCGGTCACCGTCCGCGGGCTCGAGACCGACCCGCTCGAGCAGGGCGTCGGGGTCCTCGTCCGACCCCTTGGTGTCGATCACCCACTCGAGGTGTTCGCGGCCGGTAAGCCGATCGTACAGCGTCGCACCTTCGGGGAGGACCCCGATACGCTCGCGGATGACGTCGGCCTCGTCCTGCGCGTCGTGGCCGAGTACCGTTGCGCGGCCTGTGGTGGGCCGGACGAAATCTAAGAGCATATTGATCGTCGTCGACTTCCCGGCGCCGTTGGGGCCGAGAAAGCCGAATATCTCGCCGTCCTCGACGACCAACTCGAGGTCGTCGACGGCGAGGACGTCGTCGCCGTACCGTTTCGTCAGTGCGGAGGTTTCGATAGCGGGCACACGAAACCCGACGGCGAGTAAGTGTAAATAGTTCTGGAAGTTATTTCAACACGTGATAGCGCTCCGTCCACCGCTCGAGTCGGGTCGGGTGCGGCCTCGACGGCGGGGGCGACCGCGCTCGACCACGTTCGCCGCTCAGACGTGCTCGTCGAGGAAGTCCGCAATCGCGGAGTAGGCCTCGATGCGGTTCTCGAGTTTCGAGAAGCCGTGCCCCTCATCCTCGAAGATCAGCTTGCGGACGGGGACGCCCTGCGCCTCAGCCTTCTCGGCGATCTGTTCGGCCTCGCCGACCGGAACGCGGGGGTCGTTCTCGCCGTGGAGGACGAACAGCGGCGCCTCGATGTTTTCGATGTTGTTCGTCGGCGAAATCTCCTCGAGGAACTCCCGATCCTCCGCGAGCGAGCCGTACTCGGCTTCGCGGAGTTCGCGGCGCCAGTCGCCGGTGTTCTCGAGGAAGGTCACGAAGTTGGCGATGCCGACGACGTCGATTCCGGCCGCCCAGAGGTCGGGGTACTCGGTCAGCGCGGCCAAGACCATGAAGCCGCCGTACGACCCCCCTTTGGCGGCGATGCGGTCGGGGTCGACCGCGGGGTGGTCCTGCAGCCACTCGACGCAGGCCTCGATGTCCGCCACGGAGTCCATCCGTTTCTCGACGTCGTCGAGGGTGGCGTAGTCGGCACCGTAGCCCGCGGAGCCGCGGACGTTGGGCTCGAAGTAGGCGTAGCCGCGGTCGAGGAAGTACTGCTTGACGGAAGAGAAGGAGGGGCGGCGCTGGCTCTCGGGGCCGCCGTGGATGTCGACGATGACGGGGACGCCGTCGCCGTCGTTCGCGTCGCCCTCCTCGTAGTCGTCCGGGAGCGTGAGAAAGCCCGGCACCTCGAGCCCGTCGAAGCTCTCGACGTGGACGAGGTCGGACTCGTCGAACGTTTCGGGCGGGATACCGGCGGTGGGTGCGCGGGTCCACTGCTCGGTCTCACCGGTCTCGAGGTCGACCACGAAGACGTTCGTGTTGACCGCGTCGCCGGTCGTCGACAGCGCGAACCGCTCGGCGTCGGGACCGAAGCTGACGCCGCCGGAGATGCCGCCCGGCAGGTCGGGCTCGGGGAACGTCTCGAACTCGGTCGGCGCGTCGGGATCGAACTCGCCGACCGTGAGATCGGTGTAGCCCTCGACGTTGCGCGAGTAGACGAACCGACCCGTCTCGTCGTCCAGCGCGATGCCGTCGACGTTCCAGCCGTCCCCGTCGGCGACCGTCTCGAGGTCCTTCGTCTCGAGGTCCAGATACGCGAGGTAGAGGGTATCGGCGTCGCCCTCGTCGGTCACGAGGTAGATCCCCTCGCCGTCGGGCGCCCAACTCGCGCTCTGGTAGCGCACGTCGCCCTCGTGGGGCGTGAGGTGCTCGAGGTCGGGGTCGTCGGCCTCGAGGTCGAGGACGTACAGGTCCTGGTCGAAGTTGGAGTAGGCCTGCGAGACGAGCAGGCGGGAGTCGTCCGGGCTCCAGCCCGACAGCGAGAGCCAGCCGTCGCCCTCGTAGACGAGTTCGGCGTCCTCGCCGGTCTCGTCGCGGCCCTGCACGTAGATGTCGAAGACGGCCTCGTCGCGGCGGTTCGAGGCGAACGCGAACCGGTCGCCGTCGTGGCTCCAGCCGCCCCAGCGGTGCTTGGCGTCGGGCATCGCCGTCAGGTTCTCGATCTCGCCCGTCTCGGCGTCGAGCCGGTAGATTTGGGCGCGCTCGTTGCCGCCCTCGTCCATCCCGAAGATCAGTTCGGGTCGCTCGGGCGACCACGAGGCGAAGCTCACCGTTTCGTCGTAGAATGTCCGCTGTTCGGGCCACTCCTGGGGCTCCCGAACCGTCCAGACCTGTGCCGTGCCGGTCGTGTTCATCAGGAAGGAGAGGCGCTCGCCGTCGGGGCCGAACGACGCGCCGTAGGCGCTGCGAATGTTGAGATAGCGTTCGATGTCGTAGCCCATACCGGAGTCGTCTCGACTCGAGGCGGTAGTCGTTTGGGTTCCGGAGAGTTCCCCGGGACGAACTCGGCGGGAGCAACCGAAATCTTCGCTCGAGTCGGCGATATGGCGAGACTATCAACGTAGGGCGACCGTACAGCCGCGCCGTCGGCGATTGCGGGCCGAGCGCGGGTCCCTCGATTGGGTGCGAACGATGGCGACGTGCGGAGCAATAGCCGACGCGACCCGACGGACGTGCGTTACTGTACCGTGCTTAACAAAGCCCGGCGACTCCCGTGGACCTGCTATGACAGACGCGGCCGCGGACGGAGCGGACGATCGGGACACGGATCCGGATGCGGATTCGGATCGAGGGGATCCCGTCGGCGTGGTCCTCATGACGATGCTGATCGTCCTCGTCTCGTGTGGCGCGATCGTCGCCGCCATCGGTCCCGAGTTCGTCACCGACCCGTCGCCGGTCGAAACGGAGGGGGCCGAGGAGGGCGACCAACTCGAGTCGATCGGGGGCGATGACGACGGTCGCGTCGCCGACGCGTCGCAGTCGATCGACGACGCGGACTCGAACTCGAACTCGAGCGAAACCGAGACGGATTCGGCGGACGGTTCGACCGACGCCGAGACCGACGAAAACGAAACGACGAGCGACGCGGCCGCAGACGATGGGGACGAAGGAGACGGAGCGGACGAGGAGCAAGCGGAGGACGATGATTCGGAAGCCGAAGCGGACGAAGGTGAGGACGGCGAGGATGACGAAGCTGAGGACGGCGAAGATGACGATCGAGAGGACGAGGAGGACGACGACGAAGCTGCTGATGAGGACGAAGACGGTGAAGACGAGGCGGACGAAGATAACGCCGATGAGGACGGCGAGGACGACGAGAGCGACGGAGGAGAAGACGAAAACGAGACCGACGAGGAGGACAGGACGGATGAGAATGACGGCGAGACCGACGACGAGAACGAGGACGAACTCGGGACCGATGGCGGCGACGGATCCAGCGAGACGGATACCGAGGACGAGGAGTCGGAAGACGACGCGGCGTCCGATTTCGATCCCGAAGCGGACGCGGAAGACTCCGACGACGATGACGAGACCGACGCCGCGGACGCCGACACCGCGGCGGACGAGAGCGAAGCCGATGCAGACGACGACGCGGTGGACGAGTCATCCGAGACGGACGACGAAGCCGGCGAGGAGGGAGACCAGGACGCCGACTCCGAGAGCGATGCCGGCGACGCTGGCGACGAACCCGAATCGGAAGACGACGCTGACGACGACGGATTCTTGGGCCCGATCAATTCCTTCCTCGAGGAGGTCTTCGATTTCGGCGATGACGACGACGGCGAGTAATACCGTACGAGGGTCGCCTCGCCGCGAAAACCGTCGCCGCTCGTCGAACGAAACGAAAAAAGTGACTTTATAGCCCGGGACTACGTGGCGACCGAGTATGCGCGTCGCGTTCGTCTCGTTAGCAACGGTCCACCACCGCGACACCGAGACGAACCGGCGCATGCAGACGATCTGGGAGTTACTCGAGGAAGCGGGCCACGACGTCCACGTCTTCTGTGCACAGTTCTGGGACGGCGAGCACGACACGTTCGAGCGCGAGGACGTGACCTACCACGGACTCGTCAGCGAGCCCGACGCTCGCTCATCGTTCGCGCTCCGGCTGCCGACCGCACTCGCCGGCGCGAAACCCGATATCGTCCACGCGAGCGCGAATCCACCAAGTCAGGTGGTCGCCGCGAGCGTCGGCGCGACGCTGGCCCGCGCGCCGACGGTCCTCGAGTGGTACGGCGACGGCGGCGTCCGAAACGACCGGTGGCACCGCTGGGCGGCCGGCCGCGCCGACCGGATCCACGTGCCGTCGGAACTCGTCGCGACGTGGCTCCGGGAACTCGGCGTCAGCGAGGACGCCATCGAGACGGTCCCGAACCCGATCGATCTCGAGCGCATCCGGTCGGTCGAGCCCGACGACCGGGTCGACGTCGTCTACGCTCGCCGGCTCGACGAGGGGGCGAACCTCGAGAGCCTCCTGCTCGGGCTGGCGGAACTCCGCGATCGCGACTGGTCGGCGACGGTCATCGGCGACGGCCCCGAGCGCGAGAACTACGAACAACTCGCGAGCGACCTCCGGATCGACGACCGAATCACGTTCGCGGGCGAGTGCTCGCTCGAGGAACGGATCGCCGCCTACCGCGGCGCCCACGTCTTCGCACAGACGGCCGAGCACTGCGTGTTTCCGACGGAGATGCTCTGGGCGCTCGCGTCGGGCTGCGTCGGCATCGTCGAGTACCACGTCGACTCGAGCGCTCACGAACTCGTCGAGGGCTGGGACCGTGGCTTTCGGACCACGAGCGAGGAGGAACTGGCCGACGCCATCGTCGCAGCCGGCGACCTCGAGCACCGCGAGTACGACGACCGGTTCGCGGAGTACGATCGGGACGTCGTCCGCGACCGCTACCTCGTGACCTATCGAACGCTGCAGGAATCGACCGGCTTCTTCTAACTCCCGGCCCGCGGGTCCAGGTCCGCTACCGGAACGACCGCGAGAAGCTATAAGCTCGCGTGAAAGTCAACTTCGCAAAGCGAGACACTTTTCCTTCCGTCCGGTCGTTACTGGGACGAGACTGTATGGGAGAGGGGGACTCCATCGTCCGGGTCGATCTCACGACCGAAGCCGTCACGACCGAGCCGGTGCCCGCGGAGTGGCGCCGGAAGTACGTCGGCGGGAAGGGACTGGGCGCTCGCTACCTCTACGAGGAACTCGAGGCCGGAGCGGACCCGCTCGGCGGCGAGAACGCCCTGCTCTTTCTCACGGGGCCGCTGACCGGCCATCTTCCCGGCGAACAGCGGTACGTCGTCGTCACGAAGTCGCCGCTGACCGGCGCCTTCTTAGACTCCTACGCCGGCGGCTCGATGGCCGACCGGCTCGCAGGATCGCTCGGCGATCACGTCGGGGTTCTGGTGACCGGCCGCGCGGACGAACCCGTCGCCCTCGAGGTCGCCGACGGCGAGGTGTCGATCGAACCGGCCGACGACTGGTGGGGACTCGACGCCCGGGAGGTCGACGAGCGGGTCCCCGACGCGGCGGTCGCGTGTATCGGCCCCGCCGGCGAGAACGTCGTCTCGTACGCGACCATCGCCTCGGACGGCGGCGACCACCACGCCGGCCGCGGCGGCGCAGGAGCGGTTATGGGCTCGAAGCGGCTGAAGGCGGTCGTCGCCCGCGACGATGCGCCCGAATCGCCGCCGGAACTGCGGCGGCTGAGAGAGCGCGACGAGGCCGCGTTCGCCGACGACGAAACCGGCCGGTGGCACGCCGCCAGCGAGACGGTCGAAACCGTCGACTTCGCGAACGAGGTCGGCGTCCTCCCGACCCGGGGCTGGCAGAAGGGCCGCTTCGACGGCGCCGATTCGGTCGGCATCGAGGCCGTCCGCGAGGCCGCCTTCGAGCGCGAGCGGGCCGACGACCCCGTTCCCGGCGGCTTCCGCGTCGGGAGCGACGACGGCGACACCGTCCCGCGGGGCTCGACGCCGATCGCGCTGGGCTCCGGGCTCGGCATCGACGACTTCGACGCCGTCGCGACGCTGGGCTCGATCTGCGACCGGCTCGCGGTCGACGTCATCTCGAGCGGCAACGCCGTCGCCTGGGCGATGCGCGCCAGCGAAGAGGGCCACCTCGAGCGGGACCTCTCCTTCGGCGACGAGGACGACGCTCGTACGCTCATCGAGGAGATCGCGACGCGCTCGAGTCCATTAGGCGACGCGCTGGCCGACGGCGTCGAGGCGGCGGCCGACGCCTACGGCGCCGACGAGTTGATCCCGTCGGTGAAGGGGATGGAACTGCCCTCCTACGATCCGCGCGGCTCGGCCGCGATGGCGCTTGCCTACGCGACCAGCGACCGGGGGGCCTGCCACCGGCGGGCGCGACCGGTCGAGACCGAGGCGATCGAGGGCGACTGGACGATCGCCGAGCGCGTCGTGACGGTCGCCGCCGAGCAGGACCGTCGTGCGGTCCTCTGGAGCCTCATCGCGGACGATTTCTTCGGCGAGGCGCTCACGCCCGACCTCGGCGCGGAGTGGCTCGCCGCGAGCGGCCGGGCGGCCGACTACGACCCCGCGGAACTCCAGCGGGTCGGCGAGCGGATCTGGACGCTCGTGCGGCTGTTCAACGTCCGCGAGGGGTTCTCGCGGGCCGACGACGAACTGCCCGCACAGCTAACCGAGCCGCTCGAGGGCGGCCCCAACGACGGCAACGCCGTCGCAGCTGAGGCGTTCGAAGGAATGCTCGATCAGTACTACGAGTACCGCGGCTGGGACAAAGAGGGGCGACCGACCCCGGAGACGCTCGAGCGACTCGGGCTCGCGGATCTTGCGGTCGATGCAGTTACGAACGCGAACGCGAAACGAGGTGACCAACAGTGACCGAACGAATCGACCTCGACGAACTCGACGTCGGCGACGACGACGAGCCGGAGGAGGAATCGAACCCCGGCGACTGGTTCTGGCGCGGCGAGGGCGACCCGGAGGACGAGCCGCCGCGAACGACCGGCCCGGCGGTGAAGTCGGACGACGCTGGCGAAGATAGCGACGGCGCGGAGGCACCCGGCGCCGACGGGAACGCGAACGCAGTCGACCAGAACTCGCAGCCGGCCCCCCACGTACCGAAAGCGGAGTCGGGGAAGCCGGTCGGGATTCCGGCGGCGACCGGAGGCGCCGGTGCCGGTGCCGGCGCGGACGACGGTGGGGAGCCAGGCGCAGCCGAACCGGCGGAACCTCGCCCCGCAGGATCGGCCGCGGAGGGACCCCACGGCGGCGGCGTCGACGACATGACGATCGCCTTTACCTACCAGGCGCTCCAGCACCTCGAGCATCCGGCGGCCGTCTTCGCGGACGCCTACAGTTGGAGCGACTGGATCGGGATCGTCGGCGACGTCGGCACGCCCGCGATCACGAAGTTCCAGCGCGATCACAACCTCGACGCCGACTTCTTTACCGGTAGCGGAACGGACCCGAGCGAACGGCTCGCCGAGATCGACCGCACGTCGATGTTCTACGCCGAGCGGATGGTCGTCATCGGCACCGGCGAGCGCGGCGAGACCATCGCCGACGCCGCCGACTGGGAGTACATCCCGCTCGAGACCGCGGCGGAAAAGGCGGGCTGGGAGCTGTCATAGGGACGACTACTTTTCCGCCTGCGACGGTCACGGGCTCCGAAACGTTAATACTGCCCCAACAGACACGACCAGTCGAGAGATAGCTATGGGACTCCGAACGGCGTTTCGGCAGAACAAACTCGTACTGATCGGGCTGCTTGCGTTCGGTGCGTGGGCTTTCCTGACGATACTGAACGTCTCCTCGAGCATGGGAGCGGTCGTCTACGGCGACTGGGTCGGCCAGAGCGGCGTCGTCGGCCTCATCGGGCTGGGCGTCCTCGGCGCGATCGCCCTCCTCGTGGTGCTCGTCTACGGCGAACTCGGCGAGACCGAGCCGCTGCCAGAGGAATTCCCGCCGGAAGGGACCCAGTAACATGCCCGAGACCCTCGAGATCGAACTGAGCGACCGCTTCCTCGAGGCCGCCCGCGAGTGGGGGGACTCCCGGCTCACGGACGAGACGACCGCCGTCGAGCAGAAGGTCGAACAGGCTTTGCTCGAGATCGAACACCTGGTCTCGGGAGCGCGGAACGTCGCGTTCGCGGTCGACGACGAGACGATGACCGTCCGGTACGAACCGACCGACGACCTCGCCTCGCTGCTCGAGCGTCAAGCGGAGACGCACGGCCTCGAACCCGAGGCCGTCCTCGAGATGCACGTCGACCTGTTCGCGCGGGCGTTCCTCGAGGAGACCGAACAGATGCCCGAAGCCTGATCGAATCGACCTATCGACCTTCTTACCTGACGAATCGACAACGGAAATCGACGCGAGCGGAAGGATTATACGACGATCGACGCAACCAGAGAGCAACGATGCAGCGCAAACAGACCGACTGGAAACCGAAGAACGGGGAGACGGACGACGACGCGTGGACGCATACCGGCGCGCACGAGGTCACCGAGGGCGAAGTCGACGGTAACGTCGAGTTCGACGACGAACTCAAGGAGAAGTCGCGGAAGGCCTCGGAGTCGTCGGACGCGTCCGACTCGAACTAACGCGACCACGCGTCTCGAATCGGAATCGAACGGAGCAGCTATACTCGCTCCGGGAATCTGTTCCGCGCGATCGCTCAGCTAACCTGCAGGGCGATCTCTTCTTCGAACGCGGCGTAGCCGGCGAGAAGGTGGCCGACCGCCTCGTAGAACGGCTCGTCCGCTTCCTCGACGATCGACGCCGCGCAGTCGTCGATCCAGTGCGAGAGGTGTTCCTCGTGGAAGACCCGCTGGTAGCCCAGCGTCTCCTCTCGGCCCTGGTACTGGGACCGGACTAAGTACCGCAGGAAGGCGAGTTCGACCGCGACGTGGTCGTTCTCCTCGGGGTAATCCTCGGGCGGACTCCAGCCCGCCGCGCCGTAGCTCGCTTCGACCTTCGGGAGGCCGTCGCCCAGGTAGTCCGTGTCCTCGCGGTGGTACGTCTCGTGGGGAATTACCGGCGGCCGCGGCCCGACGAACAGCCGCGTGTACTCCACCTCGAGCTCGTCGGCGACCTCCTCGAGCGGCCGGTCGCGGTTTTGGTCGATGAACTGTTCCAGCAGGTCGAATCCCGTATCGAGGTCGTCGTTGACGCTCCCCGAGGGCGACGCAACGTCCCCGCTGAGGACGTCCTCGAGGAACTCCTCGGGCGGCGCGTCGTGGGTTGCGGTGATCAGGAACTCGACCAGATCGAGTCGTGCCGCGTAGACGGCTTCCATATCCATACTCATCAGTCGTCACCTCGGCTGTACAGCAGCATCGAGCGACACTCCGGACAGTAGTCGAAGATGCTGCCGTCCGCGTTCGGGGCCATCCCCGAGACGAGGTCGCCGACCTCGCCTTTGATCCGTTCGGCCGATCGCTCGCTCGTGAACTCCGTGCCGCAGTTCTTGCACTCGAGCATCGAGCCCTCGAAGACCTGGGTCCACGCGGGATCCGCATCACCGTCCGCGTCGTCCGCACTCTCACTCGGCTGATTCTCGGGCAGCAGGGAGAGATCGAGCCCTTCCTCGACCGTAATCGCGTTCTCCACGCAGCCGTCCTCGCAGAGGCCGCAGTTGACGCAGCGTTCGTGGTTGAACTCGAGGCCGGCCTGCGTGCGACGCAGCGCGTCGGTCGGACAGAGCGTCGAACACGTCGGCGTGAGCGTACACGCGTCGTCGACCTCGACGCGGCCGAAGTCCTTCAACCCGCGGATCACCTCCCGTTCGGGGTCGACGTGCTCGAGGATCGCGCGGACGCTCTCGAGCGTCCAGCCGTGACTGTCGAAGGCGGGGTTCTCGCG
The DNA here is from genome assembly GCF_003610195.1 of Halopiger aswanensis. Taxonomy (NCBI): domain Archaea; kingdom Methanobacteriati; phylum Methanobacteriota; class Halobacteria; order Halobacteriales; family Natrialbaceae; genus Halopiger; species Halopiger aswanensis. The sequence continues at coordinate 1,005,812 of NZ_RAPO01000002.1, forward strand.
CTCGGGGTCGTCGATCTCGCCGGTCGCCTCGTGCTCGCCTTCCGGAATCGGCGACTCCTCGAGGCCGACGACGAACGTCGAGATCTCCTCGACGAACGCCCGCGGCTCGTTCGGATCGGGTGCGAAGAACTCCACGCGCTTGCCGAGGCCGAGGTCGTCCGTGGCGACGTCGAGTCGGCGGACGAGTTCGGCCTTCGGGTCCGGTCCGGAGTGCAGACAGTCGCCGCCGCAGCCGACGATCGCCACGCCGTCGGCGCCGCAGGCCAGCACGTGCATGACGTGGGCCTCGCCGACGGTATCAGTACAGTTGACCTGGACGGGGAGGATCGGCGGGTACTCGATGTCCTCGCGGCCGGCGGCTGCGAGGCGCCCGTACTCGGCCAGCGCGTCGGCCGCCTGCTCCGAGCAGACGAAGGCGACGACGGACTCCTCGAGGCCGGAGCCGCCCCGGCCCGGGATCCAGCTATCTTCGACCTCGTCGGGCGTGAGCAGTTCCTCGACCTCGCGGGCGATACGCTCGTTCGAGGGTTCGCGCAGTTGGGTTGCACCCGTCGGACACGAACTGGTACAGGCGCCGCAGTTCTGGCACAGTTCCGTGTTGAACTCGACCTCGTCGATGCCCGACCGCTCGACCGCGTCGTGCGGACAGGCCTCGACGCACTCGTTGCAGCCGACGCGGCTCGAGTCGCCGGCCGCGCAGACGTCCATCTCGAGGTCGAGGAACTCGGGTTTGGTGAGCCCGCCGAGGTGGCGCTCGATCGATGCGATCTTCTCGGACGTGATCGGGGCGGTGTAGAAGCCGATCCGGCCGCCGCGGGCGGAATCCGTCGCCGAGGGATGGACGACCTGATCGACCTCGAGCGTGCGCTCGACGCCGTCGAGGTCGATGGCGTCGGTCGGACAGCACTCAGCCAGCGACTCGTCGTCGACCTCGGGGTCGATGTCGACCGGGTAGCGCGTCACCGCGCCGTCGGGACCCTCGTGGACGCACTTCATGCAGGCGATGCAGTCCTCGGTGACCTGCGCGCGGACGGTGACCTCGAACTCGCCGTACTTGCCGTCGACCGCGACGACGCGGCCGCGCTCGATCGTCACGTCCTCGAGGTCGTAGTCCGAGTTCGCGTAGTCGTTGCCGTTCGCGATCAGCGTCACGTCGGCGTCCTCGGCCAGCGCGGCGGCGGTTTCGGCGTCGCCGACGACCGCGACGGCGTCGCCGGCCTCGTGGGTGAGCGACTGGTGGACCGATTCGTGTTCCAGGCCCGCGTAGCGCGCGTTGACCATCCGGGCGGTCTTGGCCGTCGCCTCGGATTCGCCGTGGACCCAGCCCGCGCCCTCGCGCTGGTCGACGAACGAGACCGCGTCGGGATGCAGGCCGTTCTCGGTGGCCGCTTCGGTGATCTTCTCCTGGGCCGGAGCCTCCGGACAGGTGACGATGAGCTGATCGAGGTCGTGTTCCTCGATGACGTGTTCCATGCCGGAGAGTCCGTCCTGACAGAGCATCCGGGAGCTGGCGGCGACGTCGACGTGGTCGATCCCGTCGCGCGCCGCCTCCAGATCGATGTCGCAGGTGCCAGCGCACGAACAGACGAAAGAGCCGACGTTCATTAGCGAGCCGAAACCGCCGGACGGTAAAAGATGTTGCGTGACGGAATTCGGTTTTCGCCCCTAAATTATTGCATTCTAACAACTATTCTATCGATAGAAGCAATCGCAGTTTACCCTTCGGGATGAAGATAATCGGGTGCGATTACTTTTCTACACATTCACCGGAAAAAGAAGTATAAATTCCAAAGATTCATTATACTCGGCAAGAGCCCTACCGGATGGCAATCATCGGTGTGTGGGAGACTGTACTGTCACTGCAAATATCATCTCAACCAACATGAGTACGGAACCAGTTACACTGGATCTCGACCGGCGGTCGTTCATGAAGGCGTCCGCCCTCGCCGGGGCCACCATACTCGGCAGCGGGGCAACGGGGCGCGTTCTCAGCGACGACCAGGGCGAATCGACCGGCGTCGAGGACGACGCCGAGACGGCAAAAGTCATCTGTAACTACTGCTCGGTCGGCTGCGGGTTCAAGGCCGTCAAGGAGGGCAACTCCTTCGTGGGTCAGGAGCCCTGGAAGGAGAACCCGATCAACAACGGCTCGCTCTGTTCGAAGGGAGCGAGCATCCTCGAGACGGAGCACTCGCCGACCCGACTGAAGCACCCGCTGAAGAAGGAAAACGGCGAGTGGCGCAAGATCACGTGGAACGAGGCCTACGACGAGATCGCCGAGACCTGGCAGGATGTCGTCGAGGAGTACGGGCCCGACAGCACGATGATGGTCGGCAGCGCCCACCACTCCAACGAGGAGGCCTACGCCTTCCGGAAGCTGGCGGCCTTTATGGGCACGAACAACGTCGACCACCAGGCGCGGATCTGTCACTCCCCGACCGTCGCCGGCCTCGCGAACACGTGGGGCTTCGGCGCGATGACCAACACGATCAACGACTACCGCAACTTCGATCTCAACATCATCATCGGGCAGAACCCCGCCGAGGCCCACCCGATCGCGATGCAGCACATCCTCGAGGGCCAGGCCCGGGGCGGGACGATCGTCTCGATCGACCCGCGCTACACGAAGACCTCGGCCCACGCCGACCACTACTACCGGATGCGGCCGGGGACCGACGTGGCGATCATGATGGGCCTGCTCCACTACCTCGACGAGCAGGACGAGCTCGACGAGGAGATGCTCTCCGATCGGGTCAACGGCTGGGAGGACGCCTACGCCGAACTCGACCGGTACGACCTCGAGACGGCCGCCGAGATCTCCTGGCTCGACGTCGAGGATCTCGAGGAGATCGGCGACCTGATCATCGAGAACAAGCCCAACGTCCAGATCGAGTGGGCGATGGGCGGGACCCAGCACAACAACGGGACCCAGAACATCCGCTCGTACGCGCTGCTTAGCCTCGCATCGGGCAGCGCAGCCCGCTCGGGCGGCGGCCTCCAGGTCATGCGCGGCCACGCGAACGTCCAGGGTGCGACCGACCTCGGCGTCGACGCCGACATCCTGCCGGGCTACTACTCGGTGAGTTCGCCCGGGTCGTGGGCCCACTGGGCGAACGTCTGGAATCAGAGTCCGTGGACCAGCGGGAGCACGGACTTCAACGACATGTACAGCCGGTTCGACATGATGCCCGAGGACCTCTTTGCGGACCTCGGCGAGACGGAAGAGACCATCACGACCGCACAGGTCGACACCGAGGTGCAGGACAGCCTCGGCGGCGACGAGTACCGGCCGGACGAGGTCACGACCCGCTCGATGATGTTCCAGTCCGGGCTGACCGTCGCCCGCTGGTACGAGGCCGCACTCCCCCAGGAGGAGCGACTCCACGAGTCGAACCTCTACCAGCCGAACCCGCTGAAGATGCTGTTCCTCTGGGGCCACTCGGCCAACTCCATCAACGAGATGGACAAGATGAAGCAGGCGATGGAGGCGCTCGACCTGCTGGTCGTCGTCGACGTCTTCCCCGCCGTCGCCGGCACCCTCTCCGACGAGGACAACGTCATCCTGCTGCCGGCCTCGAGCCAGTACGAGCACTACCGGTCGCTGACGAACACGCACCGGTCCGTGCAGTGGTCCGAGCCCGCCGGCCAGCCGGCCCACAACTCCAAGCCCGACCTCCAGATCATGCAGGAGCTGGCCGACCGGTTCGGCTTCGGCGAGCACTTCGACTGGGGCAGCGGCGAGGAGATCCACAACGGCAAGAGCACCTACGAGGACGCGCTCCGGGAGATCAACCTCGGCGTGCGCTCGATCGGCTACCAGCAGCCCCCCGAGAAGCTCCAGCAACACCGCGAGTACGACTACGCGTTCAATACCGAGACGCTGCGAGCCGACTCCGAGGGGCTGCCGGTCAGCGGCGAGTACTGGTCGCTGCCCTGGCCCTACTGGGGCGAGGGCCACACCGGCACCCCGATCATCTGGCGCGACGACATGGACCCCCGCGAGGGCGGGCACGACTTCCGCGCCAACTGGGGTACCGAGGCGCCGTCGCCCGAGGACTGGGAGGCGATGGACGTCGACCGGGAGTACCCGCTCCAGGAGACCTACGACGAACACGGCGAAGAGGGCCTCGAGATGCTCCGCGAGCCCTACCAGCCCGACTGGTGGGACGAAGAGATCGAGGGCGTCCCGCAGTACCCCCACTACACGACGACGCTGCCGGACGATATCACGAACCCCAGCGAGATGTCCCTGCCCGTCGAGTACGCGCTGAGTCCGGATCAGTCGCCCTACGACGCGGCCCAGGCGCTCGAGGAGGAGTACGGCCACGACCTCGACATGGAGTTCTGGGAGCAGTACGACGTCGAGCAGCCGGATCCGCCGACGGGTCGCGGGAAGGCCCGCGCCGTCGCCTGGAACTTCCTCGACACGGTGCCGGTTCACCGCGAACCGATCGAGAGTCCGTACCCCGACCTCGCCGAAGACTGGCCGGCCAACGGCTTCCAGCAGAACGTCTACCGTCTCGACCAGAACAACGGCCAGACCCAGCAGCAGGCCACCGAGGCGGTCCACGAGAAAGGGTTCGAAGTCATCCTCACCTCCGGCCGACAGGTCGAACACCAGGGTGGCGGTTCCGAGACGCGGAACAACGAGATGACCGCCGACCGCCAGCCCCACATGTACGCGGAGATCCACCCCGACCGCGCCGAGGAGATGGGCATCACCGGCGGCGACGAGGTCATCGTCCACTCCGCTCACGACGCCAAGAGCGCGATCCTCGTGAAGGCGAAGGTCGACTACCGACCCCACCCCGACGAGGTCTTCCTCCCCTACCACTGGGGCGGCGTCTTCGGCGGCAAGGACAAGTCCGACGACTGGCCCGAGGGCACGAAGCCGCTGGCGATCGGCGACTCCGTAAACATCGTCACCGCCCACGGCTTCGACGCCGAGACCCAGATGCAGGAGACGAAGGTCGGCATGGTCCGCGTCGAGAAGGCCACGCCCGAACGGATCGAGGAACTCGACATGGAGTTCATCGACTTCCCGCAGGACGAGGAGGGACTCGGACTCCAGAAACAGTACGACGTGCGAGAGCACGACATGCTCGCAGACGACTAACTAAGGATGTCAACAAACGAACAACAGCAGACCGCGCGAATCAGCGACGGAAACATGACCACCGGGGAGGGAATGCGCCTCTTCCCGGACGTGGAAGCGTGTATCGACTGCGGCGGCTGCGTCGTCGCCTGTAAACGCACCTGGGACGTCGGTCCGGACCGCGAACGGATTGACATCGTCAACATGCTCGAAGGTCAGGAGGCCGACGAGGGCTACAACGGTCGCCAGTCCGCGGCGCTGGCCGACGGCGCGAACCCCGGCGAGACGAACGTGCCGATGCAGTGTTTCCACTGCGAGAACGCCCCCTGTATCTCGGTCTGTCCGACCGACGCCCTACAGAAGAGCGACGACGGGTTCGTCGACCTGAAGGAGAGCCTCTGCGTGGGCTGTCAGTACTGTCTCTCGGCCTGTCCGTTCGGCGCGCCGCAGTTCCCCAAGGAGGACGAGGGCTCGGCCGAAATCGTCGGCACCGGCGGCACCATGGAGAAGTGTACCGGCTGCAAGGAGCGCCAGATGGCCGATCAGGGGCCGGCCTGCGTCGACGAGTGTGCGACCAACGCACTGCTGGTCGGGACGGCCGGCGAGATCGCCGACGAACTCGAGAAGCGCGACAGCCAGCCGTTCTTCAACGACGAAGCGATGGAAATCATCTTCGGGAAGGAGGACGCCCAACTGTTCGAATCATGAGCGAGCAAGATACACCGACGGACGCGGACACCGGCGGACTCTCGGACACTGCGGCGTTCTGGATCGCCGCGGTCGTGAGCGCCGCCGTCGCGGTCGGCTCGATCTGGCTCGTCCAGGGGCCGAGCTACCAGACGCTGCTGCGTATCCGACCGACGGTCGGCGGCGGGGGCGTCGGCACCGCGTGGGTCGCCGGCAACACCGAACCGCTGCTGAACGCCCTGGTCTCGCTCCTGCACATCGCCGACGTGCTCATGGGCGCGTTCATCATCGTGATGGTCGCGATCCACTGGGCGGCGTTCCGCCGGCTCAGCGACCGGATGCAGCCGCCGGCGGGTGCCGAACCCGAAGCGCGATCGGGAGCCGACGCCGACGTCGCGACCGACGGGGGCGTCGAGTCCAGCGCCACCGACGAGACCGCCCGCGCCAACGGGGGTGACGCCGCGTGACGAACCTCGACCACGGGAAGTTCTCCCGCGTCACCACGATCTTCCACTCGCTGCTGGCGTTGACCGTATTCTTCCTGTTCTTTACAGGGTACTCCATCGCGTTCAACGCCGAGCTGTGGTGGCTCGTCGAACTCATGGGCGGCAACGAGTGGGTCCTGACCATCCACCGCGCCGCCGGCTTCGCGCTCATGGTGCTGACCGTGTTCTGGGTGCTGTACATGCTGCTGCGCCCCTCGAGCCGGTCGAACCTGCGCGACGTGCTCCCCGACCTCAAGAACGATACGGCGGCGTTCGTCCAGGACGTCAAGTTCGCGCTCGGCTACGCGGAGGAGCGCCACCCCCACGCCAAGCAGTTCGCCGGCTACAAGGCCGACGAGGTGCCGCTGCTGTCGTACGTCGGCAAGGGCGTCATCGCGATCTTCGCGGTCGAGCTCGTCCTGCTGATGATCTCGGGGCTACTCATCTGGCAGAAGACGTGGCTGATCGACTTCTACAACACCCAGTCGGTCGCCATGGGCTTCGTCGCCTTCCACGGCCTCCTCGGGATCATCATGTTCATGGGCGTGATGTTCCACACCTTCGAGCACGCCTGCCATCCGGCCTTCTACCCGGTCGAGATGAAGGCGTTCCTCCCGAAGGAGGAGACGCCGAACTTCCACGGCGATCCCGACGACTACGACACCACCGGGATCGAGAACCTGCGGCTGAAGCCGACCTGGAAGTGGGCGACGAACCTGTTCGGCGCCATGGTCATCATCGGCATCGCCGGCGTGCTGGCCGGCAGCATGACCTACGGCGGCTACCCGATCCCCGAAACGCTGGCGTTCAACGAGGGGAACATCTTCCGCACGATCGCCATCAACATCGGCGTCCTCGTGCTGTTCATCGGACTCGCCCTCTCGATGTACGGGAACATCCTGCGGGTTCGGTACCAGCGCCAGCGCGAGGCGCAGGGTGACCAGACGGCCGAGAGCCAGCAGGAAGGAACTGACGCCGACGCGGACGTGATCGCCGCCGACGGCGGCGAGACGCAGTAACGTTACCGTCGACCGCGGTTTCGGTCGGTTCTTGAATCTCGGTTTCCCGCGATCGACGGCGATTTCGCGAGTTTTGCAGTATTTCCGTTTTGCCGATTCCCGAATGTTCGACTACTCGAGCAGCGTCGCCGGCCGAGCAGTCCCTTCCGGAGCCGCTCGAGGCGAACGCAGGGGAGTCGCTCCGTTGAAATCCTATTCTTCAGAGAGTCGTTCCCCTGGAACGACCGCTTACTACGGGTGCGTATTGTGTCGTTTCGTAGAACACGCTCGAATCACCTGCGCTCAGCCTCGAGGCGTCACGTAGCTATGAGGACGACCGCAACAGCACCAAACGCGATGCCGAGGGCCTTCCTCGCCGTGACTCCCTCGCCCAATATGACGACTCCGAGGAGTGCGCCACCAACGAGGAACATCCCGAAGATCGGCACGACGGTGCTAACGGGACCAGTCGAGAGTGCACGGAAATACCCAACGACGGCACCAGCGAGGCAGATGCCTGCTGCGAATGCAAACCCAACAGATCGGCTCGCCGCCGACGGAATCGACCACTCACCGAACAGGGCCGCCACAGTTGTCGCTCCCACAGCCAGTGTGCCGACCGCAATCGGCATGACGGTGAATGTCGGCAGATCTTGGAGTGCAATTTTCATAAACAGGAACGCAAACGAATAACAACCCATCGCCAGCAGTGCCCACAACACGTAGTTCACAGGTCCGTCCCCTCCAGATCAAATATTACTCGGCCTTGTTGGTGTGGCATATGTCCACACATTCCTAGGTCCTGTAGAGAAAAACCTTACCGCTCGAACGATAACTGATTCAGTGCCAGCGTTCAGTCAGTCGACTGTACTTACTGCTGTGGGTGCCAAACAGAGTATCGACGAAGGGGACCAAGAAGTCGAGGGCGGTCAAAATCGGCGACAGGCGCGAGACCGTTTAGAGCAGTTCGGCGCTCTCCGAGGAGAGTTCGACGGTAACGTCCTGGCGGGTCTGCTCCTGAATCTGGTCGATGTTTCGCGTGAGCACCTCGAGGATATCGTCCGGATCCGGATACACGAGGACGTTCCCGTCGCCGTCCTCCATGACGAGTTGCGTGTCGTTCATCTGGATCTGATTGTGCTCGATGCTCGCCACGTAGACGGACAGCGCCTCGGCGCCGCCGTTGTCTCCCTCTTCGACCATCGAGACGTACAGCGAATCGATGCCGATGAGGTCCTTGTACTCCCGGATTCGGCGCGCACACTCGACCATGTCCTTCGTGATCGCCGTCTTCTGTGGGTTCCCGTGCTCGCCGTTATAGCAGTGCTTGCACACCCGAAGTTCCATCCGCATGGGCCGGAGTAGCAAATGGACGTATTATAATCGTTCGGTCGCAGGCGCGCACGGGAACACACAACATTTAGTACGAAACGCGGACAGTCCTCGAGCATGGAATATCTGCTCTACGCCGGACTGGTGTTCGCAGTCCTGATCGGCAGCATCGGCGCGATGGTCGCGACGACGAAGGACACGGCTGGCGGGTACGGCACAGTTGGCGACGGACTGCTCGCGCTCGTCGTGCTCGGGTTCGCGGTCCTGACGATCGGGACGTCGGTCTTCTAAGCGTCCGAAGCGTCCGCATGGCGGACGCGAGTACCATTCACGTACCGTTCAGAGATCGAACTTCGTCGCCGCGGTCTCCATATCCTTGTCGCCCCGTCCCGAGAGGTTCACGAGGATCGTCTCGTGGTCGCCCTCCTCGGCGAGTTCGATCGCTCGAGCGACCGCGTGGCTGGACTCGAGCGCCGGGATGATGCCCTCGGTTTCGCTCAGTTCGCGGAAGGCGGCGAGCGCTTCCTCGTCGGTGATCCCCGTGTACTCGCAGCGGCCGACGGCCCGGAACATGGCGTGTTCGGGGCCGACGCCGGGGTAGTCGAGGCCGGCCGAGACGGAGTGGACGTCCACGTCGTCCTCGAGCACGCGCGTTTTCATTCCGTGGATGACGTCGTCGGTTCCGCTCGCGAGGGGTGCGGCGTGCTTGCTCGAGTCCGCGCCCTCGCCGCCGCCCTCGGCGCCGTAGAAGTCGACCTCGTCGTCGCGGAACGCGTGGAAGAGGCCGATCGCGTTCGAGCCGCCGCCGACGCAGGCGACCGCGGCGTCCGGCAGGTCGCCGGTCCGCTCTCGGAACTGTTCGCGGGCCTCCTCGCCGATGACGCTCTGGAAGTCCCGAACCATCCGCGGGAACGGATCCGGACCGACGACGCTGCCGACGAGGTAGTGCGTGTTCTCGACGTTCTGCGCGAAGTCCTCGAGCGCGGCGTCGACGGCATCCGCGAGCCCCTCATCGCCGCGGGTGACTTCGTTGACCTCGGCGCCCATCAGCCGCATGCGGAAGACGTTCATCTCCTGGCGCCGGGCGTCTTTCTTCCCCATGTAGATCTCCGTGTCCAGCCCCAGCAGGGCGCCGACCATGGCGGTCGCGGTGCCGTGCTGTCCGGCGCCCGTTTCAGCGATCAGTCGCTCGCGGCCCGCACGTTTAGCCAGCAGGGCCTGGCCGAGGCAGTTGTTGATCTTGTGCGCGCCGCCGTGGAGCAGGTCCTCGCGCTTGAGGTAGATGTCGGCGCCGTAGCGCTCGCTCAGGTTGCGCGCGTAGTACAGCGGCGTCGGGCGACCGGCGAACTCCTCGAGCAGGCTGCGAAACTCCGCCTGGAACTCGTCGGTAGCCGCGACCTCGTCGTAGGCCGCCGCGAGCTGCGAAAGCGGTTCCTCGAGCGGTTCCGGAACGTGTCGACCGCCGTATCCCTCGAACTCTCCGTCGGACATACGTTCGTGCTGGCGCTCGGACACCGTAAATGTAGCTCCGCGCCGTTCCGTCATCGGCAAGCCCGATGGCTACCCGACTCGAGACGGTAGGGCGGCGTATGGTCGACGACGAGACCGACTCCGATCGCAACCTCGAGCCGGACCCCGAACGAGAACACGACCGCCGCTCCGAACCGGACCCAGAACCCGGCCCCGTCGGGGAGCACGCGCCCGACGAACACTTAAAGCGGGTTCGCGAGTACCTCCAGTACGCGACCGAAGGCGCCGATGGGCCGGTACAGACGCAACTGAACTCGCTCACCAAGGGCGTCTTCGAGGAGCAGGCCGACGACCTCACGGCGGGCGACGATCCGCCGAAGGCCGATCGCATCGAGGAAATCGCCGAGAAACTCGACGGACTCGCCGCCGAGGCCGACGGCAAGACGACCGAGCACATCCTGGCCGCGCGCGATCACTGCCTCGCGTTTCTCGAGGAGGGCGGCGGCGAAGGGCAAGCGGACAGCGAGTGAATCGGCGTCAGCGGTCGACGCTCCCGAGCACGATGTCAAGACTGCCCAGCGAGGCGATCAGGTCCGGGATGTACTCCCCTTCGGACATCTCCGGCAGCGCGGAGAGGTTGTGGAAACACGGGCTGCGGATCTTGAACCGGGCCGGCGAGTTCGAGCCGTCAGAGCGAACGTAGACGCCGAGTTCGCCCTTCGCGATCTCGACGGCGCGGTAAGTCTCCTTGCCGGCCTCGGGTTTCAGCGTCCGGGGCACGTTGCTCTGGACCTCCCGCTCGTCCTCGGGCCAGTCCTCGAGCAGGTCGAGACACTGCTCGATGATCTTTGCCGACTCCTCGACTTCCTCGATCCGACAGAGCACCCGGGCGTGGTTGTCGCAGCCGTCGCGGGTGACGACGTCCCACTCCAAGTTCTCGTAGTAGCCGTAGGGGTCGTCGCGCCGCAGGTCGTAGTCGACCCCCGAGCCGCGGGCGACCGGGCCCGTACAGCCGTAGTCCTTTGCGACCTCGGGCTCGAGGACGCCCGTGTCGACGGTCCGCATCCGGAAGATCTCGTTGGTGACGATGAGGTCGTGGTACTCGTCCATCTTCGCCGGCAGTTCGTCGAGGAAGTCGCGGCACTTCTCGATGAACTCCTCGCGGGGCCGGGGCAGGTCCCAGGCGACCCCACCCAGCCGGAAGTAGTAGAACATCATCCGCTGGCCGGTCAGGTCCTCTAAGATGTCCTGAACGACTTCCCGGTCGCGGAACGAGTACTGGAAGATGGCGGTGAACTCGCCGTAGACGTCCAGGGCGAAGGTGCCGAGCGCGAGGAAGTGCCCGAGCATCCGCGCGAACTCGGTCGACATCGTCCGCAGCACCTGCGCGTACTCGGGAACCTCGATCTCGGCCAGATCCTCGATGGCGCGGGCGACCGCCCACTCGTTGGGCAGGTTCGAGGTGTAGTCCCAGCGGTCGGCGTAGGGGATGATCTGGTGGCGGTAGGTGCCGTCCTGGCACATCTGCTCCTCGCAGCGGTGGAGGTAGCCCACGTCGGGATCGACGTCCGCGACCGTCTCCCCGTCGAGGATCGTCTTCAGGTGGAGCACGCCGTGCGTGGCGGGATGGTGGGGCCCGATGTTCAGCAACATCGTGTCGGATTCGGACTCGTCGCCCTCGAGACGGCGATCCTCCTCGAGCGGGTTCCGGTGCTCGGCGAACTTGACGACCTGCGGCTTGTCCTGATCGTAGTCGAGCGAGAGCGGGTGGCCTTGCCAGGAGTCCGGCAGGAGTATGCGCCGCAGGTCCGGGTGGCCGTCGTACTCGATCCCGACGAGGTCGTAGGCCTCGCGCTCGTGCCAGTCGGCCGTCCGGAAGACGGGTTCGGCGCTCTGGGCGACCGGATCGCCCTGGGGCATCTGGACCACTAGCGACACCTCGTGCTGGCGCTGATCGTACTTCGTCAGGTGGATGATCGACTCGTAGCGGTCCTCGTACTCCTGGGGCGTGATACACGAGAGGTGGTCGAACCCCGCCTCGTCGCGCAGCAGGCGCAGCACCTCTTGGACGTCGTCGGGCCGGATCACGAACGCCGGCGCGTTCTCGTGCTCGTCCCGGCGGAGCGTGTACTCGTCGAGGAGCGCCTCGAGTTCGGCCTCGTCGACGGACTCGGTCCGCCGGTGGTCGTACTCGGGGTCGATGCTCGGTCGCTCGCGCTGTGGTGTCTCGCTCATGGGATGGGGATCTCCTCGCGCGATCGGCGGCGGGCGCGGGTTTCGACTGCGCTACACCCGACGCGGAAATGAGGATTTTCCCGGATACGGGTGACTGTCCGCTCGAGTCGAACGAACGGGCCTGACACCGCACCGCGGTGTTCGCGTCGCAGTGCTCCGTTTCCGGCCGATCGACAGCACATCCCTATACCCCTCGAGTCCCTACCACCACCCATGCACGTCGTCGTGCTCGGCGCGGGCTACGCCGGCCTGACCCTGACGCGGCTGCTCGAGGACGAGCTTCCCGACGAGGCCGACCTGACGATCGTCAACGAGTCGCCGGATCACCTCGTCCAACACGAGTTACACCGGGTCGTGCGCCGCCCCGAACTCGCCTCGGCGATCACCGTCTCGCTGCCGCAGGTCCTCGAGCGTGCGACCGTTCGCGTCGCTCGCGTCGAGGGGATCGACCGCGAGGAGCGCGTCGTCGACCTCTCGAGCGGCCGCCTCGAGTACGACGTCGCGGCGATCTGTCTCGGCGCGCAAACGGCGTACTACGACCTCGAGGGCGTCCGCGAGCACGCGACGCCGCTGAAGCGGCTCCGGCACGCCCTGCGGATTCGGTCGCGGGCGCTCGAGGTGTTGCGAGACCGGTCCGCTGGCGCTAGCCGCATCCTCGTCGGCGGCGCCGGCCTCTCCGGCATCCAGGTCGCGGGCGAACTAGCCGCGCTGGCCGACGAGGAACGCGGGACCGCGACGGTCACGATCCTCGAGCAACTCGACAGCGTCGCGCCGACCTTTCCCGGGAACTTCCAGCGGGCCGTTCGCTCGGCGCTCGAGGACCAGGGAATCGAGGTCCGAACCCGATCGGCCGTGTCGCGGGCCGACGAGACGCACGTCCACCTCGAGTCGGGCGACGAAATTCCGTACGACCAGTTCGTCTGGACCGGCGGCATCGCGGGATCGGACGCGCTCGCGGGCGAGCGTCCGCTTGTCGAGAGCGACCTGCGACTGGACGAGCGGACGTTCGCGCTCGGTGACGCCGTTCGCGCGACCGACGCCGACGGGGAGCCGGTGCCGGCGAGTGCACAAACGGCCGTCCGCGAGGCGCGGACGGTCGCGGAGAACATTTCGCGCTTCGCTGGTGACGGGACCGACGCCGAAGCGGACCCCGACGCTCTCGAGCGCTTCGCGTTCGACTCGCCGGGCTGGACGGTCAGCGTCGGCGACGACGCCGTCGCACAGCTCGGCCCCGCCGTCCTCACGGGTCGACCGGCGAAGGCGCTGAAAGCGACCGTCGGACTGGGCTACCTCTCCGCGGTCGGCGCGGTCGGAAACGCGACCGACCGCTTGTATCGCGGGGTTCTCGAGAGACGGTTCGGTCGCGAGTGAGCGAGCGATATCGGCCGACTCGAGCCGGGAAGCCGCTCACTCGAGCGAGATGACGACCTTCCCCTGGTGCGCGCCCTCGTCGACGTAGCGGTACGCTTCGCGGACCTCGTCTTCCGAGAAGCCGAAGGTGCGGTCGATCACCGGCTCGATCTCGGCGGCTTCGATCGCGCTGTTCATCCGGTCGAACATCGCGCGACTGCCGACGCCCATCGAGCCCTCGACGGTGAGCGCCTTCTGGAGGATCGGGCCGGGGTGGACCTGCCCGTCGGGACCCGAGAGGACGCCGATCAGGTGGACGTAACCGTCGAACGCCGCGGCCTCGATCGACTGCTGAAGCGTGCCCGGGCCGCCGACCTCGATGACGTGATCGACGCCGCCGGTCTCCTCGGCCACCGCGTCACCCCACTCGGGCGTCTCCTCGTAGTTGAGCGTCCACGTCGCACCCAACTCGCGGGCCCGCTCGAGTTTCTCGTCGCTCGAGGAGGTGACGAAGACGTCGGCCCCCTGCATCGTCGCGAACTGGAGGGCGAAGGTGGAGACGCCGCCGGTACCGAGTGCGAGGACGGTCTCGTCGGCGGTCAGATCGCCTGCTTCCATCAGTTCGCGCCACGCGGTCAGCCCGGCGCAGGTGAGCGTCGCGCCCTGTTCGTAGGAGAGGTTCTCGGGGAGTTCGGCGAGCGAGGCGGCGGGGAAAGTGGCGTACTCGGCCAGCGTGCCGTCGACGTTCCCGCCCGTGGTTCGGGCGACCTTCTCGGGCGTGACGGGGCCGTCGATCCAGTCGGGAGCGAACGGCGTTGCAACGCGGTCGCCCGCCGAAAGGCGTTCGACCTCGTCGCCGACCGCGACGACCTCGCCGGCGCCGTCGCAGAGCGGCACGACCGGCGGTTCCGCGCCGGGATAGACGAGGTCCTCGTGGGCGATCGCCAGATCGCGGTAGTTGATCGACGCCGCGTGCACCTCGACGAGCGCCTCGTCCGCGGCGGGTTCGGGACGGTCGCGCTCGACTTCGACGACGCCGGCGTAGTCGCTCGAGGGTTCCTGGACTTCGTAGGCTTTCATCACCCGACGAAAGGAACCGGCGGAACTTCGGCCCTCGGTCCGGCGAGCGTTTTGCTGGCTCCGCGAACAACCGGCAACGCGGCGTTTCGGACCTCGGCGTGCCGTCTTCGGGTCTCCTCTACGTCCAGCGATCAAGTCCCGTCTGCGTCACGCTCTCCTCGATGCGCTCGAAGCCGCGTTCGACCTCGTCGGGGTCGACGCCCCACTCGTCGGTGACGTACTCCCGGGCCGCCGCGAGGTCGGGATCCATCGCGGTGTCGAACTCGTACTCGTCGGTCACGTTCGGATCGCGGAACAGCTGGCGGACGCGGTCGCCGTACTCGATCGAGTCGCCGCGGGCCTCGAGGACGCTCCAGAGGTCGCCGTGCTCGGTGATTTCCTTGATGGCCGTCTTCGGGCCGATGCCGGAGACGCCCTCGTTGAAGTCCGTCCCGATGAGAATCGCCGCGTCGATGAGTTGCTCGAGGGTGAGGTTGTGGTGTGCGAGGGTGGCCTCGAGGTCCATCAGTTCGGGATCGCCCTTGCTGGTCAGTTGGCGCAGCGTGAGCGGCGCGCCGAACAGCAGCGCGTCGTAGTCCTCGGAGCCGACGTAGTCAGCGTCGCCGCGACGGACGATGTGAGCGGCCTGGGCCTCGCCCTCCGCGGGCGCCTCGACGATCGGCACGTCGAGTAATCGGAGGAGTTCGCGGCTGGTCTCCTGAATCGTCGGCGTCAGCCGCTGGGTCCGGGACTCGAGTTGCGCGATGGCGACCTCGTCGCCTTCCTCGCGGGCGACCTCGAGTTGCTCCTCGTAGGTGCGCCGCTGATCGCGGCGGGATTCGATCTCGTCTTCCTTGAGTTCGGAGGGGCCGCCGTCGAAGACCATCACGGGCGTGACGTCGTTCTCGAAGAACTTGGGCAGTCCCTGCACGATGCCGACGAGGTTCGCGACCTCGGTGCCGTCGGCGGTCGTGTAGACGTCGCTGTTGGTCCACTTGACCGTCGTCGTCAGGTAGCGGTAGAGCCAGTTGTGCGCGTCGACGGCGACGACGCCCTCGATCTCGGAGAAGGGGATCTCCTCGATGACCGCGATATCCCGAAGTGCAGCGTTTCCCATTGCCGTGGTATTGGGCCGACCGGGATTTGAATCGTTGGCTTCCGGCCGGCCGCTGATTCAATCCTCGACGCTCGATTGCGGTTCCTCGAGACGCCCGGGGCGGATCACTCCACTCGCTGCGCTTAGCTGTCCGCCTCGACCTCGGGATCCGGCGGCTCGCTCCCGCGGCGCGACTCGAGGAACTCTTCCTCTTCCGCGGACAGATCGCGCTCGCGAAACTCCTCGAGGCCGGTCCGGTACCGCTCGGCGGCGTGTCGGTCGGGATCCTCGACCTCGTCGATCGGATCCGGCCGCGGGTACTCGAGGACGAGTTCGGCGATCCCTGTGGTCTCGCCGGTATAGGCGAACCCGCAGCGGTACAGCGCCTCGTAGGCGAAGGGGTTGTTGACCGCGATCCGGAGGCGCTCGTAGCCGCGCTCGAGGGCGCGGTCCCGGACCAGCCGACAGAGTCGCGGGCCGATGCCCTCGCCGCGGCGGTCGCGGGCGACGGTGACGTACCGCAGCCAGAGGGTGTCCTCGTCGGTGCGATCCTCGTTGAACGCGACGGCGGCGACGATCTCGCCGTCCTCGTCCCCTTCCTCGCGAGCGACGGCCTTGCCCGTGTTCGTCATGACGAACTTGCCGGCGTAGCTGAACCGCTCGTAGTCGAGGCGCAGTTTCGGTCCGTCCGGCGGCCAGTCGAGCAGTTCGTACTCCACACGCGCAGTTGGGGCGGGCGTCCCTATGTGGGTTCGGGATCAGAACCGATTCCGCCAGCGCTGGGTCCGCAGCACCTCGTCTTTCATCGCCGAACAGTGCTCGCGGGCGCGTTCCGCCTCGAATTCGTCGGTCAGGTCCTCGGCACACGCCTCCCACGAGCCGCCGATCGACGACCAGTACTCGAGGACGCTGTCCCGGTCCCAGCCCTCGGGCAGGTCGTCCAGCCCGTTCACGTCCTCGTCGACGACGTCGGTCAGCGCCTCGGTGTCCGTCGATTCGGGTGCGTCGTCGGCCTCGAGGGCGCTCGCTTGCATCGCCGAGGCGCGGTAGACCGCGGAGCCGACGGTCGGGGCCTCGAGGCCGACGACGTAGGCCGGACTGTCCTCGCTGGCATCGACAGACGTGAGGTCGTCCTCGCCCTTACCGCCGCCCTGCGGAAACTCGAAGTCCTCTGTCAGGACGGCCGCGACGACGCCGCGGCCGTCCGGGGTGGCGACGACGTCGCCCTCCTCGTATCTGGTACCGCTCATATCGGACCGTTCGAGGGCCGATTCGGTAGTGACGGTGCCGGGATTCGCAAGGACCGCGGGTAACTGACGGACCACGACCACTGAGGGGCGCCGAAACGGTCGCTAAACGTAACACTACGTCGGCCACCGCATGCAGTCACGGCCCGCTGCTCGAGCCGTCGCACCGTCGTGCCGTCGCGCCGTCGCGCCCGAGCGCTTAAGCGGTCGACACGTCCTACCGAACGGAACGCGGCCGCGATCGGCTGTCCAACCGAGTCTGCCGGCCCCAGACCTATCCGCGCCGCCGTGGATAGTGCGAACGTGACAGAATGACCGACGATGCCGAGTCCGACCCGCCGGACCAATCGGACCAGTCTGACCCGCCGGATCCTCCCGAGTCGTCCGCGGACGACCCGCTCGAGGACGTTCCGCTCTCCCTCGACGCACACCTCGATATTCTGGCCAACGAGCGCCGTCGCTACCTCCTCGAGTACCTCTGGGACCAGCCGGGACACGTCGGTTCGTTCGAGGCCGCGACGAAACACACGATCTCGCAACACGGGCAGAAATACGGGTGGCAACCGAACCACGACGACATCCAAGTCGATCTGCAGCAACACCATCTCCCGAAACTGGCCGACGCCGGCCTCATCGAGTACGATATCCGTAGCCAGACGATTCGGTATCGCGGCAACGACCGCCTCGAGGAGATTTACGAGCGGATCGTCGAGTTCGAGCGCGATCGCTAGTCGGCTCGAGAGTTGTCGGCAACGCTGCGAACGATCGGCTGTTGAGACGTGCGCGGATCGGGATTTGAACCACGCGAAGACGGTCGCGTTCGCTACGCTCACGGGCTGGGACTTCCCTAATTCAAATCCCTCATACGAGTGCTGTTGCTCGCAGGTTTGCGCATACAGAAATGCGCGGACCGGGATTTGAACCCGGGCCATGAGCTTGGAAGGCTTCTATCACAATCCGTGTGATTTCACCCGTCAAACAGGGGTCAATTCGACGCAGAACGACACAGATCCAACGATCATTTCGACAGTCACCCCGTCTCAGCCTTGCATTTTCCCTCGTCAGCGTTCCCGGTTTCCTCGTCTCGTAATACTATCTAGGATAATATAAAGACCCGCGGCGTGAGCTTCAGGGTCTACATCTATAACACGTACCACCTGATCTACCGCTGTTTTCAGTCGGTCACGATCTCTCACGGATACGGAGGCGGATATCTAGATCGGACGTGAGCTGCTACTGGGTTCGAAGCCCGATCTGGAACTGCTAACTGATCTCTGACTGGTGTTCCAGCCACGCTATTGGGACGCGACGATTGATCCGTCTTGAACTTATCCAATGTGATGCATTGTATGGCGCAAGGCGACAGATAGAACACGAGAGACCACCGGCCGGCGGCGCGAGTCTCGTAACTGGATCGGACAACCGCGGCCACCTCGGGAACGACGACATTCCGGAGATTCGGTTGCCCGTCGACGGTGATAGGCGAGTGGAAATTAGCTGCGTCAAACGCGGCAGACGGAAGATACGGGTGATATATATCGAATACGCCGCGCTAGCATAATCGTTTCAGGATGTGCTGTTGCCGTACGGTGTGTATGGTATATCCCTGTTGTCATTTTTCAATTCCTCGTTCTCAGTGATTCAGACCAAGATCCTGTTGGTGCCGCTGGTGTTGTTGCAGTCGGAGCAGGAATTTCTGCTCGGAACGGTGGCAACCGTGGCGTCGGTGCTGGGTGCAGTGTTCGCCTACTATGTAGGGCAACGCGGTGGCCGCCCGCTGCTTGAGCGGTTTATCTCTACAACGTATGTGGACCGGATAGAATAGTGGCTGCAGACGCACGGGTACGTGGTGGTCGGCGTATCTGGGATCTCGCCACTCCCGTTTAAGGTATTTTGTATCGCATCCAGGGTTTTCGTCGTGGGCCTGAAGAAAATCCTCGGTCCCTCCTTCCTGTTCCGCGGGTTCCGGTTCTTCTCAATCGCGTTCCTCTTAGCGTGGTACGGTGACGCGATTATCTTATTTGTCCGGCAGCAATTCTGGATAATGACTTCGGTGCTTGGTGTTGTTGTGATTCTCAGCTATGTAGGTTGGCAGCGGTATTCTTGATTTGATCTCGAGTGGTCTCACAGACCTAATGCTGAGCCGTATATTGAGGGGGAAATTGCTTGCTCGATTTGTCCCTCCCTCTTCCCAAAGCACCCGTCATAACCTCTGAACACTCATTTCAAACATTTTCATGCCGTAATTTCACTTACACTTTTACGTGTTAATAATAGATGGTAACGAGAAAGTATGCTGCCACCGAATAACCAGGACAACATCAATTTCTGACTACGCCGACTTTCATTTGGGTTACCGGCCTCTCATTCTATCGAGTTCTTCGTTCATCAGATAGTCTTCATACTCGATTTCTTGCTTTTCCAGGTCTTCGGTCTTCTTGGTCAGACCTTGAGCTGTTCTTACTACTTCTACCAGTTCTTTCTCAATCCGTTCCCGGTCCGGGTCGACGTCTTGTTCCAGAATCTCCCTGGATTCTTCAGCTGCTTCATGGATCGGCGAGTATTCAGAGTCGAACCTGTCGAATCGAGGTTCTGAGGAAAGCACTCGCTGTAAATTTTGTTCTACCAGAGTGACCAGTGCTTGTTTTGGGCTGAGGTCCTCCCAGGCGCGGTAGTATGCCTCGGTCATCTCTTCAATTTCTGTTCTCCATTCCGGTGCCTGATCTCGGATTTCCTGCAGGTCGTCGATATGTTGTCTTGGTTCACACCGGTCGTTGTGAATGATCGAATTTCTGGCTTCGATTATCGGAGTGAGTGTGTTCTCGAGTTCTTTGGGTACTTGACCGGGGACCTCTTCGAGTTTGTCCCGTACCAGGCTCCATTGCTTGTGTATGCGGTCTTGATTGATGGAAGCCATTGCTCCCAGGTTTTCTTCAGCGGTGTTGGTTAGAACTGTGGAAAAGTAGTTGTGGAGAAGGTAGTATCCGGTTCGCCGGTCTTCGATGTTATCCAAGTTGAGTTCGTCGAAAAGTTCGAGGTATCTCTCTGGTTGCGGTAGCTGGCTCATTACCAGTCGTGTTCACCCCGACACAGTGTAAACGATTGGGAGAAGGACACTAATTTGATGCGCGAGTCTGTACCGTCCTGCTATGGGCAGTAAGACGTATGAGGAGGAAAGGGAGTGTAACGAGTGCGGAGCTACCTATACTGCTTCTGTCTATATCGGTGTAGGCCGGGATTCAACTAGAGGTCTCTGTAATAGCTGCTACCGTGAGCAACGGCAGCAACGGGTTGATAGCGTTCTCTCGAAGCACGAGGATGTATGGTACAGGCCGGATTCCGAAAAGTATGAGATCGCGGTGTACAAGCCGGACGGCGATCGTCGGTACTACAAGCACGATATACACGCTGTCCAGAGAATTGAGTCCTGGTATTCCGAATAGCCGTGTTTCCCGAGTTCAGCTATACCTGAATTACCTTGTAGCCAGTATATTACCAGTATTTATCTATCAATCCGGCAGGATTACCTTGAGCAACTTACGGACCGCGGATTAAAGGGTTTAGTCGGCCCTAGATGCCTATTTTCGGCGGTAGTTATATAGTGTCTTAGAACATACGCTGACATGTCTCCCATCACGAATACACACCAGGAGACGGAGAGCAAACTTTGAGTTCGCACGCAGAATCCCAAGAACTCGGTAGAGGCCAGCAAACACTGCATGAGGCAGTTAATTCTCACCGGATCTATGAACCGGTTAGAGGTGTTCATCCCCGTGTCGAGCTTCCGGACGAGGAGTACGAGGAGTGGCTTGACAGTAACCAGGACGTCGAGTACGTGGTAATCAACTTTTCAGATGCTCAGAAAGTCATCAAGCGGGATGGGGGCCTGCGCCAGGCCATCGAGCCGTGGCATATCCCAGTAATCCTCGGAACAGAGCACGACGACGATGTCAACAAGCGTACTTTCCAGGACGTAGTGGATCTGCTGGAGGTGGTGCAGCCAGCGATCTACGTCCCAGACGTGGTCTACAGCTACAACTGGATGGAGGACGAAATCCAGGAAAACGCTATCGAGGCATACATCGGCCATGTCAGAGATCTCCAGAAGGAGATTATCGAGCAGGACTTCGATATCCGGTTGATCCCGACGAACAAGGGCTGGAAGTACGAACACTTCGTTGAGTACCGGGAGTTATACGATGAGTTCGATTACGAGGAGTTTGCGTTCTACGCTGTCCAGTACACCGGTGGGGATGCCGGTAACGGGATCAACGTGCTCCAGAGCCATGTCAGGAACTCCATCGCTGCTATAGACATGGAGGATGTTTTCCTGATCGGATGGCTTGCGGAGGACGACCTGTTTGATTTCGCTCCGCGTGTCCGTGGTGCTACCGGGCTTCGGCAGTGGAAGGATGCCTGTTCTACGAGGAACGGGCTTTCGCAGGATCCGTGGCCAGAGTTTCAGGAAAGCCGCGAGGCCAAGCTTTCGTTTAACGAGGATCAGGAGCAGAGGCCGGTAAACGAGTTCTTCAGCGGAAAAGAGGATAACTGAACGATGTTCGTATTCCTTGGTTCATACAGCGGCGGTGATTACGATTCGTCGGATAGTGATGATTCACAGAATGATGGATCGACTGACGATCATACTCAGACCGGTGTAGACGATTACACTGGAGACGACGGAGACGATAACCCCGAGGAAGATTCGGATAGCGCTGCAGGTGCTGCTGCAGGCGTTGCCGATGCTGCAGGTGCTGCCGCTGGTGCCGCTGGTGGAGGTGCGGGTGGTTCAGCTGGTGCTGCTGCCGGAGCCGGTGCTGGTGCAGGAGCAGTTACAGAGCCGCCAGAAGGCGACGATCCCGGCGACACGGATGAAACCGATGAAGACGAAGACTGTGAAGAGGAGGAAGAGGAACAACCTGAACCCCCGGATATTGAGGAACCGGACATAGATCCTGAAGACGACGTCGACGAGCCTGACACAGAGGAAGACACGGAAGAGGATGTCGACGAGTCCGAAGACGTCGAAGAGGATACGGAAGAGGAGGACTCGGACGATGAGGCGGCTGAAGACGAAGAGCAGGAGAGCGATGAAGACAACGAGGAAGACGAGGACGAGGAGGAAGATGAGACAGTGGTCGTGGTCCAGGAAGTCGATGCGTTGAGCGCCATGTCCTGGTGTGTCCAACCAGTGATGAAACGGGTTGAGGAGTGCTACGGTGAAGAGATTGAACTCTTCTACAAACCGGCTCCCGTCCGTGAAGTTGACCCAGAGCAGGAGAAGCAGAAGTGGATTGACGCCGGTCAGCAACTCGGTATGCCGGTTGATCCTTCGTTCTGGGAGGACGACCCGCCGATGTCTACGGAGCTAGTCAACAAGGCGTTCGAGGCAGCAGACAGGCAGCGTCGGGGTATGGATTACCTCAGGGCGTTGTGGCGGCATGGTGTTGCAGCTGGTCGGGACATCAACGACGAGGATGTTCTGGTCGACCTGGCATCAGATCTCGGCTTGGACCGGGAGCGTTTCGAGGAGGACTTGGATGAGGTTGAATTGGAATCCGGTGGGCGTGGCGAGCTGCCGTTCACGTTCATGGAGATTCAGGGTGCTCCGGTACCGAAGAATGGCCGTGTCCGGTACTCGGACTTCAGGACTCAGTTCACGTTCCAGGGTGTCGAGGAGCAGGAGCCTCAGGATCTGCAGGGATTCGTAGAGGAGCATGGGCCTGTGGCCACGCCTGAAGTGATGGAGGTCTATGGTATCCGGCGTGAGGAAGCCGTGCAGCGTCTCCAGGATGTCGATGGAGTTTCGTCGTTCGAGGCTGGCGGAGAAGACTTCTGGTGTTGAGTTAATCAGATCTCATCGAGGCTATACTGTCTTTCTCGTCCCGTGGTGTCTATTGTTCTGATGGTGAGGCCCGAGGTACCGAAGTCTTCTAACAGGTTTCGGCAGGAGTTGCAGATATCCACATGGCGTGTGTCGCTGTAGACTGCTACGTCTGAGACTTCGCTGGCTCCTTCTGAGAGGGCTTTGTAGATAGCTACTCGGAGTGCATGCACTGTGTCTTGTTCGCTGGGAATCTCTAACTCGGCTCCTGAGTAGATACTGTTGCTGTCGGTGTAGACCGTTGCCCCATTGCTTTCGCCGCTGGTAGAGTTCTTCGCAGCTTCTTTCGCGGTTTCCCGAAGTTCTTCTCGCAGCTCTTCTGGTGTCCGGCCTGTCCCCTGTGTTGACGGTGGCTGGATATCGAGGTCGCTCGGCTCAACCTGCCGGACCTTGTACGGTGTCAGGATGGTATCTTCGTCGTCCAGTCGGGCTTGATAATCGGTCATAGTTCTATGAAGTTGCTTGATTCGATGTCTGTGTTGCCGGTGCTGTAGAGTTCGGTGAAGTCAGGGTCGTCGCGGTCGTAGACGAACTCTTCACAGAAGGCCTGAATCAGTGTGTCTGCAGATGGATCCTCTACTTCGAACCCGTAGTCTCGGAAGAGGAATGCTGCGAGTGGTTCGACAGGAACCTGCTCGCCACTGCACAGGTGTTCTCTGGCGAGTTCGGCGTGATTGTCGAAGAGTTTCCAGCGGCTTTTGCGTCCGTCTTTTTCGAACTCTCCGACTTTCAGGAGTGGAGTTGTTGTCCGGAGTGACGAGGGTGCGTATGTCCCGGCCACGTTTTTGTTGAACCAGAGCTCGGTTTCCTCAAAGTCGTCGACGGTGAAGGGTACGAGGTATGGCTTTTTCCCGGACCTCATTTCGAAGTACTTGTCGAAGAAGTCGTTGTAGTTGAAGTCCAGATCGTCAAGCCGGTTTTCCATACCTGCTTCTTGTCGAAGGCAGAGGTATCCGGGGAACAAGCGGTGGATCGGCAGATCGACCAAGTCCCAGAACGATTCACGGACCACATCGACATCGAGGATGTATTCAGGCATCTGTTTCTCTCTCGGTTACTCTTCTGCTTCGTGAAGTGACTTAAGTTCGCTTGTCAGCTCGTTCAGCGCCTCGTCGGGACCGAACACCTTGCCGTGGAGCTTCTCAATTCCGCTGTTGGCGTATTCCTGGGCGATGGTGTAGACAAGTTTCTCGTCTCTGAGGATGTCAGGGTCTCGTGTTTCTTTGACTGCCACGGACTGGATAATCCATTCTTGTTCGTCTGCAAGGGAGTCCCGGCCAAACAGGTAATGGAGATCTCCGTCGAGTTCTACTCTGCCTCCTTTCTCCCGTCCGTAGCCCATAGCGAACAGGAATATTTCACGGAGTTCAACTTCGTAGAACGGGGAGGACTCGGTTGTCCTGAGTTCTTCGTAGAGTTCGCGTTTGGAGCGTTCAATGGCAACGTCACGAGGAGCTTCGGTTTCCTCGTATTCGACCTGGCTTGAGTCAGTCATCGGTCATTCACCTGGGTAACGTCTTTTTCGTAGTTGAGACGGTATTCGTGGGCGATACTGGGTTTTAGCATGGCTTGGACTTCCTGGCTGTACTCTTCGTCGGTCATCAGGAATGTGATCTGCGTGTCCTGGAGGTAGTCAGGAAGGTTTTGGGCGATCCTGCGTTTGGGGCGGCTGGAGATCCTGCCCAGTGGTGTGTCGATTACCAATGGTGCGCTGAATCCACTGATTTTGGAGAGGGCAGACATGAAGGAGAGAGCGAGTACCTGGCGTTCGCCAGCAGACAGGGAGCCAAGCTTTTTCTCTCCGCTGGGGCCGAAGACCTTCACCTGGTACTCGTCGGTAAGTTCTACGTCGTAATTTTCGTCTTTCCAGATAAGGTCGTTGAAATACTGATTCAGGTATTCCTCAGTTTCGTTCCTAACCTCTTTGAGAATCTCTGCCCTGATCTCCTGCATCTCTTCTTCGCTGTCATCGATGAAAGAGATCTTCTTGGCGAGGACTTCGTATTTTTCCTCCTTCTCCAGTTCTTCCTGCCACGCCTGACGGCGATCCTTGACTTTCTGTTCCTGTTGCTCAATCTCTCCTCGCAGCTGGCCGACTTCTTCCCGCATCTGGCGGATACGTTCCTCGATTTCGCTCCTCTGCTGTTCTAACTGGGCGACGTCGACGTCTTCCGGGATTTCTTTGCCTTCCAGTTCCTTGGAGATGTCTCGGAGCTGGCGTTCAATTCCCTCGATGTCGTCTTCGATACCGGTGATGTCCCCGACGCCTTGGAGGAGGGCGTTGAGTGAGTCGTCGGCCTGTGAGAGCAGGTGAGGTATCTCGATTTTACCCTCGATGTTCCCCTCGGTGATTACGGCAACCTCTTTCCGCAGCTCTTCCAGATGTTCCCGTTTCTCTTCGTCATCTTCGAGTTCTGCGCCACAGATACATTCTCCGCGATCCAGTAGTTGGTCGAGGAACCAGTCTTGGATCTTTGGCGGCAGCTGTCCCTGGTTCTCCAACTCTTCCAGCTGTTCCAAGGTGAACCGGAGAGCGTCCTCGTTGTAGATCAGTGCGCCTGCTTCAGCGAAGTTCTCAGCGACTTCCGCACGTTTCTCTACAAGATCGTCTCGTTTCTCGTCCAGTCGGTCATTGAGGTTTTCACGCCGTTCGAGTTTTCGCTGGACTTCAGGGTCGCTGCTGCCTGCAAGCTTCTCATCGATTTCATCAAGCCGGTCGTTTGCATCCCTGATATCTCGCTCGTACTCTTCTTCCCGGGATTCGAGGTCTTCCAGCTTGTCTTCGGCTTCCTCGTATTTCTCTCGTTTCCGCTTGGCTTCGCCTTCGTATTCTGTGGAGGTTCGCTCTAACTCTGTTCTAACGGTGTCTATGTGATCCAGTGACCGGTTCAGGAGTTCAATGTGGGAGACGTCCAGGATTGCGGATTCGACACGGTCGGTGTATCTCTTATCGAAGAAGTCGTCCAACTGCTCTCCGTCGAAGAGGAAGTATTCGTGGACTCGTGTCGGCAGGATCTCTGAAAGCCGGGTGTGAGGGTTTGGTACGTCCCGCCAGTCCTGCTGGAATTTCTGTCGTAGACGGAGGTCGCCGGTAGCGTCACTGAAGTCTCCGTCTTCCCTTTTGGCGGTGCGGAACTCCCGTGTGAAGATGTACTTGGGTTCGTCCTTCCCGAGTGTGACTTCGACGTATCCGGACGCGCTCTCTCCTTCGTTGATTTCGTCCAGTCGGCGTTTGTTCACCAGTGGATCTGATTCAAGGCCTTGTTCTTCCTGTGTTTCGAGGTGTGTTTCCTCGTTGTAGAAGCAGAGTGTGATAGCGTTGAGGAGGTTGGATTTCCCTGCTCCGTTCTGGCCTTCGATGATGTTGATATGTTGGTCGCCGTCGATCTTGAGGTCAATTCGGACTGTACCCTTGTACTGCCGGTAGTCCTTCAGCTCGATGTCGAAGATCTGCAGGTTGTTCATTCGTCACCTTGCTCTTGTGTTTCCTCGATGTGTTCCTCGATCAGTTCTCTGTATTCGTCGGAATACTGGTAGTTTTCCCGGTCGAGTTTAGACCGTTCGAACCGGAGGATTTCGTTGATGAAGTTGCGGAGATCGTCCCGCTCGATCTCGTCTGTCTTCTCGAGTATGAGGGAGTGGACATCAGTTTCTTTCATGTATGGTGTCGTTTACTAGTTCAACTCATATGGTCAGGGTACTTCAAATCTCGTAGACTGTTCTCAGTCGTTCGATTCCATTCCGTGCTTGGTGTTCGTTCCGCGCGTTGTCGGCAAACTCTTCAAATCGGTCGAGTTCTTTCCTCAGCAGGTTCTTTTCTGACTCTTGAACGTCGTCTGGGGGATGGAGTGAAGGTACAACGATCATGTCGTAGATTACTGCTTTGTCTTTGCCGGGGTATTGGCGTAGCAGTCTTCCACGCCGCTGGACGAACTGCATCGGATTTCCGCTGTTGGACATGAGGACTGCTTGCCTGGTCGATGGCACGTCGACGCCTTCATCGAGGCATCTCATGGCGACCAGGGCATCGTAGTCTCCTTTATCGAAGAGTTCGAGAAGTCGCTGCCGTTCCTCGTCATCTTCCTCGTAGGTGAATTTGTGCTGGATGATACCGTGTTCGTTCAGTACTTCCTGTACTTGGTCGATTTGTTGGGGATTAGTGTAGGCTAAGAAGTGGTCAACGTCTCCGATCTCGTCCAGGATATCGTGTAGGGCCTGGTACTTGTTTTCTGCACTTTTCACCAGCTTGGAGCGTTTCATCGCTAATCGTTCTACAACTTCGTCAGGGGCGTCTTCACTGGCGGAGGCCGCAGCTACCTTTTTTGTCAGTTGCTGGTACTCTTCTAATTCTTCTTGGGTCATCTCGACGATGATAGGGTGGTAGTCGTACGGTGTCAGGTAGTCTGGAATCGCATCTGCCAGTGTGTATTTGAAGATGACGCCGTTGAAGTATTCCAGTAGATACGTGGTCCCTTCTTCGTCGTAATGGCGTTCTGGAGTTGCTGAGAGACCGATGCGGGCGTCGTAGCTGGCCAGCAGTCCTTTTCGTTGGTCATCTGATCCGAGGCGGTGGACTTCGTCCCCTATCAGCAGGGTTTTGCAAGTTGCGGAGTCGAGTTTTTCCCGGAAATACGAGTTGCTAAGGGTCTTATGGGTGGTGATTACGAAGGCTTGGTCTCTGACACCGAGGTTGACGTTAGAGACTAATTTGGATAGATCTGATTTCCAGTCTGGGTTCATTGACCCGAAGATCATCCTGGGGTTGTCGAAGTCGAACAGTTCCATGCTTTCCGCCCATTGTGGAGCCAAGTGAGTGACAGGAACAGCGATAACAGTGATTACGGGTTCGTCCTGTTCTTCGAGATATTGTTCGAGGGCGGATAGGGCTGTGATTGTTTTCCCGGTGCCAGTTGCCATTTCGAAGAGCCCGTTGCAGGCGTTCTGGAACCAGGATTTGACGGCTTTGTCCTGGTAGTCTCGAAGCGTTATCCCGGATTCTTCCTCTTCATCAAAGTCGTATGGAGGGCTGTCGTATTCACGGAGATCTGCCAGTTCTTCTTTGATGCTTTCTGGGATGGTGTAGACAGCTACGTTGTCGTCTTGATTCTCCCAGAGCGCGTCGAAGCGTTTTTCGTGGTAGTCGACTCCTTCCTGGTCGCGTTTGCTGAGCCAGTCACAGTCGATGGTATATGCTTCGTAGTTCCGGAGAGCTTGCTCACTATCGTTTTTCGATCCGTGGAATGCAACTCGGTTCCTGTCCTGGTCGTAGAATACGCCGAATTTGTCGTGGAAGTCGCCGGAAAGAGAGTTCTGGGGGATTGCAAGTCGGATTTCTAGTAGGCCGTCAGCGATCATCCACGCTATGGCCTCTCGGGTGTCTTCTTCGAGATCGTTGTGTAGATCCTCGATGGAGCGTTCAAGAGCTTGTCGCAGCCGTTCGTCCTGTTTAGCTTGTTCTCCTTCGACGATTGCCTCCCAGTCCTCCTCGCTAAGATGGGGGCTGGTCAGCCATTTTGCAGTCCCGCCGTTCTTTGCGAGCTGTGTAAGTCCTCGTGCTGCGGATTGTGCCCAGTTTGAGGTGAAGTATCCGACTCCGCGTTTGTATTCGACTGAGCGGGAGAGTAGAGGGATGTAGAAGTCGTTGATGAAGTCTGTGTTTGAGGTGTCGATGACTCTTGGAATGTCGAGAGCCGGAAATCCTGGAGAATCGCCAGCCGTCATTTATACTCTACAATGGCGGGAAGGTCCGATAAGTGTATGGTTAGATTCTGTGGATTAGATGGAGTGAGCTGAGTGCAGATGATGTACTTTGTAGCTCTCGGTTATCCACTCCAAGTAACCAGCCTACTAATTTCCACCAAGATGAGTTCTCAGAGAACTGACTCGGCCTGTATTACACTAAGCAGGACGATTGCCTGTAATCTAAGTCAACTACTTTCACTGGGGTTCCGGTGCGTTCAAGTGGTCGGTACTCAGTATTTCTTGTAATGACTGAGAACGAGTCTGAGGATTCCGTTGTTCCATATCCGGATGCGGATCTTTCTGTTGAGAGGCCAACGATTCACGAAAGTGATGCAAGGGATGTCCCGCAAGAGGATGATTCTGTGGATATTATTTTTACATCGCCTCCGTATTGGCAGAAGCGTGACTACGGTTTTGAGGACCAAATTGGGCAGGAAGAGACGCCCGAGGAGTTCATCGATACGTTGATTGATTGTATGGATGAGTGGAACCGGGTTTTGAAGCCGAATGGTTCTCTATTCCTGAATATCGGTGACACGTACGATAACCGGAGTTTGGTTGGTATTCCCGAGATGCTAATGCAGGCTGCTCGTGAGAACGGGTGGCTTGTCCGGAATAAGATTCTGTGGGCGAAGCCGAGTGGGATGCCGGAGCCTGCTCCGAACAGGTTGGCAAATCGCCACGAGTACATTTTCCATTTCACCCGTAACAACGAGTATTACTACGATCTGCACGCTTACTCGAAGGAGTACGGTAACGGCTCGAATCCTGGAGACATCTGGAACGTAGGTTTCGACCGGAATACTGGTGATCACTTGGCTCCTTTCCCGTCTGAGCTTCCGGAGCGTGCGTTGACGATGGCAGGTCCTCGTGCTGTATGCAGTGAGTGCGGTCAGCCGTTGGAGCGGAAGATGGTTCGTACGACGAAACTGGATGAGAGCAGAGATCAGGCTCGGCGTGCGATGGAGATCTACGAGGAGTCAGATCTGACTGAGGAGCATATCCGTGCTGTGCAGGCAGTCGGTATCTCTGATGCTGGTAAGGCGATGGAGATTCAGGATGGTACGGGCCGGAATGCTGACGATGTCCAAGAACTAGCTGATGAGGCGAAGGAAGTCCTCGGCGGGTATTTCCGTGAGTTCACGTTCCCGAAGAAGGAGACGGGCGGCTGGGAGGGCTGTGATTGTGATGCTCCTACGGAGCCTGGTGTTGCTATGGACCCGTTCATGGGTTCAGGCACGACCCTTCAGGCGGCGTTGAAGATGGGTTTGAACGCTGTCGGCGTGGACCTTGATCCTGTAGAGGATTTCCAGATGCCCATTCAGGCCAAGTCAAAGATCGAAAGTGAGTCTTCATGACGGAATACGTCCTGACCGAGGAAGCAGCCAGAGAAGCCTTCTGGGAGCTTACTGACATCGAGATCCACCGCAGCTTTCCAGGGTACCTTGGGTTGAAGTGGGCCTCGTCGAAGGCTGGGACCACGGACGGCTTTCAGTTCGAGTACAACGACTTCTTTGACACCTTTTTCAAGATCCGCGAGCAGGCGGTCGGGAAGCCTTACGTAATTCCGTTTAATCCAAATGAGGATCCCGATGCCGAAACCGAGAACATGTGGCTGCAGAACAACGCTGCTGGCTCCTACGGTCCTTCTTACAACGGTGTAACCTTCGGCAGTATGGTCGAAGATGTCTCTGGGCGTGCTACCAGTGCTGACTGGGAGTTGGTGGACGATTACTGGACAGTCGTCCGGGACGACATGCTGGAAGGAGACAGTATCCCGGTTGAGTTGGTGGCCGCATTTCTTCTTCGAGACTTCGTGATCGAGATGGACGACCCGGGTGCAGAAGGGCTTGTTGAAGCCTTCCAGGACGAGTTTGGGTACGACGAAAGCGATTCCGACTACAATGCACTGTACCTGACCGATACTGGTCACATCGACGCTGACAATTTCGAGCAGTACGATTCATCGATGGGTAGCGGCTCCGGCACCGATGCTTCAACCAGTTCGAAATTGCAAGGGAAGGCGCGTGATATGGATCCTGCCGATCTCGGCCTTCTGGGGACTACGGGGCCGAGTCTTGACCTTGATGACATCGATATTGACGGCTTGAGCGACGACACCAGTTTCGACCGTGATGATGTCGAGGATTGGTTGATCGGTTTGAAGCGGAAGAAACAGGCCATCTTCTACGGGCCGCCAGGCACGGGCAAGACGTTCACTGCGAAGAAAATCGCGGATGAATTGGTGGAGGGTACTGATGGGTTCACTGATATCCTTCAGTTCCATCAGAACTACGAGTATGAGGACTTCATTCAGGGGATCCGACCATCGACGGATGGTAGCGATCTTTCGTATAGCTTGGAGAGCGGCACGTTCCTTGACTTCTGCGAAGAGGCAGGTGAACGGAGCAGTCCCTGTGTCTTGATTATCGACGAAATCAACCGGGCCGACCTCTCTGCTGTGTTTGGTGAGTTGATGTATCTCTTGGAGTATCGGGAGGACGATGTGCAGCTGGCGCAGAGCCAGGTCGATGAGGATGATTCGTACTTGGAGGAGAATGGTTTCGAGATTCCGGATAACGTCTACATCATCGGTACGATGAACACGGCAGACCGTTCCATCGCCTTGGTGGATTTCGCGTTGCGCCGGCGTTTCGCGTTCCTCAAGCTTCCTCCGAACTGGAGTGTATTGAGAGAGAAGTTCTCTGCTTCCGGTGTCGATGTCGACGACTTAGTCAATGTAATGGAATCCGTGAATGGTGATATCAATGATCAAAACTACGAGCTGGGGCACACGTACTTCTTAGAGGCCAGTGACCGGGATGAGGTCCGGAATATCTGGGAGCTGGAAATCGTGCCGTATCTCGAGGAGTTCTTCGTTGACCAGCAGAAGAAAGTAGATAACAACTATACCTGGGACGAAATCACGTCTTCCAGCAGCTTCGATCTATAATAGATGTGTGCAGATTGGATTATCGAAGAGTACGATGATAAGTACATTCCTCAGTCGGAACTATCTGATACTGATATCCGGTACTTAGATGAAGAGCTTGACTCTGAACTGGAGTTAGAGGGGCCGTCCAGTTTGAATGACTGGAACTGGGTTATATGGAACGATGGATATGTCGGCCACATCCAGCTGCCGGAGAACAGTTCTATCGAATTGAAGCCCGGTATCGACCTGGATAACGTGTTTGGGATGCTGGAGTATGCGTATGATCTAAGCAAGTTTAACCTGGCGGAAGAGGGCCTATATGATTCGGAGTCGGTTCAGGACTTCTACGATAAGATTGCCAGCATCTTTGCCCAGAGTGTGAATAAGAGGCGGAAGCAGGGCTTGTTTCGGTCGTATCAGGATCGAGAGGAAGAGTCACAACGTATCCGGGGACGGATTGATTTCAGGAAGACGGCTCAGAGGCCGTGGGATCCGAAAGCTCATGTGAAGTATCGGGAGATGACTTCTGACAACGAGGATAATCAGATCCTGTTGTACACGTTGAACCGTATCTCTCGTTCTGATGTTCCCCGTGAGGATACGTTGGAGAAGGTTAGAAAGGGTGTCAGGTCGCTTCGAGGCAGTATCAGTTACCGCGAGTTTGAGCCGAGTGACTGTGTGGGTCGCCGGTATAACCGTTTGAATCAGGATTATCAGCGTATGCACGCTTTGGCCCGGTTGATTTTAGATACGAGCGGGCCTTCTCACGAAGAGGGGGATGCGGATATGATTCCGTACACTGTGTATATGCCGGATTTGTACGAGTTGTTCGTTGCGAGGTGGTTAAATGAGAACTTGCCGACCGGGTACAGTGTTGATACTCAGAAGCACGAAGATCTCGGTGATACAGGATTGTTTTATAGGATTGACGTGGTCTTGAATGATGATCGAACCGGTGAGACGGTGGCTGTGCTTGATACGAAGTACAGGGAGCCGGATAACGAGAGTCCGGATACCAGTGAGGTGAATCAGGTGCTGGGGTATGCGAAGAAAATGGAGACAGACAAGGCGTTCCTGGTATACCCGGCTGAGCTAGATAATTCGTTCCCGTTGCAGCTTGATGACGTGGATATTCACTGCATCAAGTTTGCTTTGGAGGATGGTCTGGAGAGAAATGGCCGTGAGTTCTTGACGGATCTTTCCAGTGTTCTTGGCCGTCCAGACTTACTGAGTTAGGGCTTTTCGAGGTCGTTGTATCGGAAGTCAGATTCTCCGAACTCTTCATCGTAGAAGTCGACCGAATATAGGAAGTCATCTTCTGGGTCGCCGGATAATCCGCTTAGATCGTCTTCGAGAATATCTACAACTTCTCCCATCTCATCATGGTACTGATGGTCCGGATCTTCTGGATCAGGTATGTTGATTTGGACTTCATCTCCGATATCGTATTTAATTAGTGAATCACCTATTCAGTTCTCAGGTCTCGCTTAAAAATTGCTCGAGCGTTGCGTTTTCGTACGTGTATCTACCTCTACCCAGTCGATTCCGAATCACCCGTCGATCAGGAACTGTGGTGTTATCTTGTGGGCGTTTTCTTGGGATGCTCGACGGCCTGCTTGGCGGAGGCGTTCAAATGCATCTCGGCAGTCGCCGCCTGATTCGGCTACTTCTTCAGCAACCGTTTCTATGACCTCGGGTTGGACGGCTCCGGGCTCGAACGCTTTCTCGACTCGGTCACTGAGGATTTCCTGTAGTTCCTCAGCTGTGTAAGGCTGAAACTCGAGAGTCCGGCAGTTCAACCGGCTTCTGCTCCGTGAATCGAGGAGAAATTCTTCGGGTGGGAGGTTTGAGACCAGTATGAGGCCGAGCTTGTTCTCTGACTGCTGGCTCAACATATGGAGGTCGTAGATAATCTCGGCCTTGTCTTCGAAACGGTCGAATTCATCGAGTGCAACCGCAATACTTCGGTTCTTGTCGAGCCAGGTGCCGATCAGTTTGAGGAGTGTGTCGACCGGCTTTCCCTTCCTGGGAGCTGGGTATCCTAATTGGATCAGTAGTTCTGTCAGGAGGGAGGGCCGGGTTCTGTACTGCCAGCAGTTGATCCGGATGGTTTTCACTCTCGTCTCATTTTCGAGCGCATTGAAGACGTGGTTGACGCAGACGGTTTTCCCGCTGCCTGGCGGGCCATATACGAGAAGGTTGTCCGGAGTCTTCCCTTCTGTGAGTGGGCGGACCGCATCCCGAATATTATGAATCTCAGCTTCTCGGCCCACTATTTCTGGGGGAGGTGAGTCAGCGGTGAGGTGTTGTTCTGATCGGATGATGCTTCTGTTAGATGTATCGTCGAACATATCGAAACCACGTCCTTTCTATACCATATCTACCGGTCCGTATTGAAAAACGGAGCCGTGGACGCTATTTCGTATGTGGAAGTCTGCATTCATCCTCGAAAACATCCGTGCCGAATAAGATGTAGGGAGATAGGATGCCCTACCCGTTTGACGGTTTTGTATCCCAAGTGAATATGGGTGTGTGAAAACCTGTGTAGATGTTCTCCACCGGTTACGTTACAATGTCCGATCTTATCGATACGCGAACGCCTCTAGAACTCTCGCATCTCCCGGCACAGTTTGTAGGACGGGAGGCTGAGCAGGATACTCTCACTGATGCCTTCGGCGTTGAGGGGGAAAGCCGTCTCCAAGATTTCCATGTCTATGGGTCGCGTGGTACGGGAAAGACACATCTCCTTCAGCGGTTCTTGACGACGTTTCCGCCGACGTTCACAACCTGCTACCTCTCTGGAATCCATCAAGATACACAGTACAAGGCCTTGGAACGTCTCTACCAGCATTTAACAGGTACTGCGCTCGGTACGGGCCACCATGTCGCCGATATCCAGCGGAAAGTCAAGGAACAGGTAACTCTACCGACTGTGGTCGTGGTCGATGAAGTCGACTTTCTCCTATTGAATGACGGGGACGACCTCCTCTACTACCTCACCCGTCTTGAGAACACCGCGGTCATCACGATCTCAGCCTACCGGCGATCGATTGAAGAACCGCTTGATGACAGGACGTATAGCTCGTTCCATCCGCAGCATCTAACACTGAACGGATATACATCCAACGACGCCCGTCAGATCCTCGCTGATCGGGCACGGAAAGCACTCCATCCACAGTCATTACAGAGAGCGGCTTTGACGTATATCACAGCGACGACGCAGAACATCTCTATTGGAATCACCTGGCTCCGTGAAGCGGCCGAGACCGCTGAAGACAGAATCACACGTGATCTTGTCCAGGATGTAGAGCTGACAGCGTATCACGAGTACGTGAAAACGCTTCTCAACGAGTTCACTACTCACCACCGCCGGCTGTACAATACCATTGCCCGCCTCGAACAGGAACAGGATCCGCCTCTTACAACTGGAACCGTCTACAAGGAGTATAGCAGACGGTGTGAGACAGCGGGTGTTGCACCGCTCAGTGAACGCCGGATAAGCGATTTCTTGACTCATCTGGAACTACTTGACCTGATCGAGGCCACCTACTACCGTGGGGGACGGAAAGGGAAGACGCGTGAGATTAAACTGGTCGACTGGAACAACCGTCCGGATTCAGAGGAGACTGGTTAAGAGGTTATCGTCAAGCGCGTCTAACTCGCGGCGGGCCTCCCGGCGTTCGGCCAGCAACTTCTGTCGGTCGTGCCAGTGCCGCTGCTGTTCCTCCCTGATTTCCTGTTTGAGCTCCTGTATACGTTGTTTCTGGTGCGCCTTCTTTTCCCGGCTACCGCTGCCGAACTGTCTGAGCAGTTTCTGTAGGTTTTCCTCGTACCGTTCTAACTCCTGTTCCAGCTCATGGATTAGGTCCTCATGCAAGCCGGTGCGCTCCTGGATCTGTCCCTCTATTTCCTTAAGCAGTGTTTCAACGCGTTCACGTTCTTCCCTGTATGCTTCGGACAGCAATCGGTCGATCTCCTGTTTACTGGGATATCCTTCGTTACCGCTAGTGAACTGTGGTACGGGATCGGCGGACTCTAGGAGACCGGTGTAGTCTTCATAGACCATTCTATCCTACAAGGGGACTGTAGTATCTACAGTTGTTCGGGGTCGCCGTGTTTCCGAAGCTTCCGGTACCGTTCTGCCCGTTCACGATAGAACCGGGGTAGCTCCTCGAGTTCAGTCTCCGACCATGTTCCAACCTTTTCGAGTAACCGTTCCGCCTCCGCAATCTCGTGAACTGTCATTTGTCTTCACGGAATTGGCTGGGAGTCCAGCTTTGTCTATGCTTCAGAGGGCCGTGTTACAGTTGACAAGAGAACTAGGGCCTATGGCTAAAGCTACGTGTATCCTTTTTCCGGGAGATGCAGCAGAGGATGACCTACAAACGAAGTGGATTCGTACGAAGGAGGGTCCATATATTCACTCAGAAGAGTTTCAGAGATTCGCCTGTTCTGGGCTTTATCTCCACAATATACCTTGGATAAAGAGTCTGTTTTACCAACTGCTGTTAGTCAGAAGGCTCTGATAGAATTATCGTGTCTGAAGGAGTGGTTGACCAAGTACCACTATGAGCGAAGATCAACTGGAGTCGATCCACCCCACAGAGGCGTTTGAGCTGTATCTTGATGAGCGACGTTCCGAGGTCACTCCAAACACGCTTCAGGCGCATAGATACCGTATCAGGCATTTTCTCCGGTGGTGCGAGAAAGAGGATATCACCGACTTGAATGAGTTGACGGGGCGGCAGCTACATGAGTACAAGGTTTGGCGGCGGAAGGAAGGCGATTTGAACAATGTTACTGTGAAGACGCAGATGGACACTCTCCGTGTCTTCATCAAGTTCTGCGAGTCAATCGACGCAGTCCCCTCTAATCTGCATGAGAAGGTGCTGTCTCCGAAACTTAACCGGGGAGACAACCAGAGTAACGATATCCTCAGAGAAGAGGAGGCACACAGCCTCTTGGACTATCTCTACCGGTTCGAATACGCATCCTTTCCCCATGTCTTGATCCGTCTTCTCTGGACCACAGGAATGCGGATCGGGGCGGCTTATTCACTTGATATCGAGGACTACCACAGCGATGACCGATTTCTCGAGATCCGTCACCGAGAATCAACTCCGTTGAAAAACAAGGAGGAGGGAGAACGTCTCGTCGCATTAGATCCGGAAACCTGTGAAGTCCTCAGTGACTGGATCAACCATCAGCGGCCAAGTTCTCAGGACGATGAAGGACGAGAGCCTTTGTTGGCAACCGTTTATGGACGCGCCCATAAGAACACGCTTCGAAAGACCGTCTACCAATGGACCCGGCCGTGTGAATACACCGGGACTTGCCCTCACGGAAGGGGTCTCGGTGAATGTGAAGCCTTGAACGATAACCAGAAGTCGCCGAGCCTCTGCCCATCCTCAGTTGCACCGCACGCGATCCGCCGGGGTTCTATCACCTACCACCTCACAAAAAATGTTCTAGCCGAGGTCGTCAGCAACCGGATGAACGTCAGTCAGAAAGTCCTGGATATACATTACGATAAGAGGAGTGAAGAAACGAAGATGGAGCAGCGGCGGCGGTACTTGGAGGATCGGCCATCAACACGGTTCCGCCGCCACTGACATACTCAATGGGGGTTAGTCACTGAGCGTATCTTCGGTCGGCTGTGTCCCTGGTCCGTTTCGTTCTGCAAAGGAAACCGTCTCACCTATCTGTACCTCTCCGGAGCTATCGACTTGAACTTGGTAGCCCTGATACTGGAACTCAACCTTTCCAACTGCCCTCTCTGTACTCGAAGTAGATTGGAACAGAGAGTCCAAAGCTTCGGTATCGACGACCGTATGAAGCGGCGGGGTAAGATCCACTGGATCAACTCCTTCACGGTCAGCAACTTTCTCAACAACTTTGAGACTGATCGACCTCCCCATCTCTTCCATAGACCGGTCTGCCACAGCCCGACACATAAATTTGGATGAAAGGGTGTGACGTGCGTCAGACATATATCTAACGAGTGTCAGATCCCAACGGAATCAGTTCCCATATTTTCTCCATTCGACTGTGTAAATGCGTCTAATTGATCGAGAACTCCTTTCTCCTCGAGTTCGGCGAGGCGTTCCAAAGTTTCGAGTTTCTCCTCACGCGTCGACTGGTTCTCAAGCGAAAGCGGTCTTCCACAGGTCCTACACTCTGTCTCCTCTGACTGGTTCTCGGTTCCGCAGAAGCTGCAGTTCACGGGTTGACTTTCGTCTTCCTCGCCACTGATACCGTACTGGTCTCTAATAGCTTGGTTGACGTCGTCGTTGTTGAGGTGGACATACACTTTGGCCCTGTCCGAACCAGGTTTCCATCCGGCGAACTTGTTCAGTTGCTCGTAACCCATGAAGGTCGCCACTTCCGTCAAACGTGTGTGTCGAAGGTTGTACGGGCGGCGTTTGTTCTCCGGGATATCGACTCTTTCACAGGCGTCCTGAAACCGTCGGAGGAAACTGTCGTACTTCCATCTCTCACACCGATCGGGTTCGTACAGACATTCGGTGTCGCCGTGTTTCTGGGGGAGCTCCCCGCATTTCTTGCATTCCTGTTGCTGTGTCTTCACCCATAATGGTGTAGATGGATCCTGTATGTCGCCTACTTCGCCGCCTAACGGGTGTTGTGCGATCCACTCTCTGAGAGGTCTTCCGCTTCTAACGAGTTGGTTGGTCCTGTCAGGAGTGCCCTTGATCCCTTCTAGGTGGATGAAGTCGCCTTTCCCGTTGGAAGTGAAGTCTCCAATGTTCCTTGAGAGCAGTTCGCCTGGCCGTGCCGCACTTTCGTACAGCACCATTGTGAACGCCCGGTCACGAGTGTTGATGAACCCGCTGAAAAGCCGTTTCAGTTCTTCTTTGGTGAAGAGGTCTTCTCTTGAGATGGTGGTCGTCTCTTTGGCGGTAGCGTCGAAGAAATCGACCTTCTCCGGGTGCTCTCTTCCACCGTTCTCGACCTTGTAGAACTTCTTCGTGGCGGCCTTCATCGTGTGTTTCGTGGACTCGGCGTAGTCACTTCTGTTC
The DNA here is from genome assembly GCF_003610195.1 of Halopiger aswanensis. Lineage (NCBI taxonomy): Archaea > Methanobacteriati > Methanobacteriota > Halobacteria > Halobacteriales > Natrialbaceae > Halopiger > Halopiger aswanensis. The sequence goes on from NZ_RAPO01000002.1 coordinate 1,044,464, forward strand.
AGTTCGGCGACTGCCCGTTTCAAGTCCTGTTCCGAAGCACCGCGAAGTTCGAAGTTGTCGGGTGCGAAGTTGAGCACCAGTGATTTGAGGGCGGTGATCAAACGGCTTTGACGGACTTCGCTGAGGCCTTCTGCGGCGCAGTGATCGATGAAGCATCGTATCGCTTCGACGTTAGCCGGTTTAAGGTCAGAGTCTTCCAGGTTTTCCAGTTGCGTCTTGACGTTGATGTACCGTTCTGTAGACATAGTCTTCGTACCTCTGTCGAAGAAAAGGAAGGCCGGGGAGACACCACGGTTCAAATGTATAGGTTGTTCTGGAAGGGCAGTGAACCCTCTGTCAACTGTTCCAGTACCCGGTGTTTCTCTTGGGGTTTCCACCCCTAGTCACGTTTGAAGGACAGTGAACCCTTGATAGGTAGTTCGGACGGGGCTACCTCTTATCCGTTCACCGTCTCCTATTCAAGTGTTATCCGGCTCTCCTTCTTTCGTTTGGTTTTCAAGAGAAATATTGTCGTCCAAGATTCAAATATGGTTATTCAGTGTACTATACCTATCTAAGTACGTCTCAAAGATAGTGAAAGAATAGAATTTTAAGGGTTTCTTCCTTCAGCATTGACTGAACGGGCTGAAGGTCGTAGATGAAACTAGAGAAACTTCGGATCAGGAATTTCAGGTCGTACAAGGACTCCCAGGTCGTAAGTGTCGGAAATAAGCTGGTTCTGGTTGGGGAGAACAATGCGGGGAAATCGAATGTTCTCCGGGCTTTGGACATGTTCTTCGATATCAGTCCTACGTCTCCGCATACGGTAGAAGACTTCCATATGAAAGACACTGAGGAGGATATTGAGATTGAAGCCTGGTTTGAAGATCTGTCTGAGGAGGAAAAAGAGGTGTTTGATGAGTTCTTAGTGGATGATCGTCTATGGGTGAAGACGGTATATCCGTTTGACGATGAAGGTGGTGTTGCTGAAAACAAGCAGTTTGTTGTGAAGAAGGAGGTTCCGGCAGAAGAAGACTTCCGAGGGTATGACGATATAACTGCTGATGAGGCAGAAGAGATCTACAAACGGCATGAAGAGAAGCTTCAGCCACATCAGGTAGAGGATTGGAGTGGGAATCTGTATAAGAATGAGATCCAGCCAACGATAGGGAAATACCTTGAATCGGATGATGCAGAATGGGAAAACGAGGAGGTAGTGGATCCGAGAGGTATCAAAAAGAAGCTTAAAGCACATCTCCCTGAGTTCGAGTACTTTGAATCAGATAGGAACATTGAGGATGCAACTAAGACGAGTACGAGTGCTCTACTTGGAAAGCTTCTGGATGATGCTCTTGATTCCGTTTCTGACGAGGAAAAGAGCGAGATCGAGGATGCCTTAGAAGATGTCGATGAAAAACTCAATCAAGAGGATAAGTTTGATCAGATCAAGGACTTGGAGTCGGAGCTACAGGAGAAGCTGTCTGAACACGTCCCTGTTGACAATGTAAATCTCGAGATTGATGTTCCTGACTTAGACTCGATCCTCTCGAGGGTCAACGTCTCGATCGACGACGGTGTCAAAACTGATATCACCACGATGGGTTCTGGCCTCCATACTTCTTTCATCCTGGCTTGTCTCTGGCAGATAAACGAGGGAGATACCGGCGATAAGGATATCATCTTCGGGCTGGAGGAACCGGAGAACGATCTTCACCCACATGCGCAACGCCAGCTCTACGATACTTTAGATGACTTAGCAGAACAGGACTACCAAGTCGTGCTCTCGACCCATTCCGCATTCCTCGTAAGTTCCGAGGATCTGTTTGATACAGTCCGGGTTGAGAAGCCAAGTAATGAATCCCAGCTTCACTCTATTGACACCGACTCTTTCGATGAACAGGAGATGGATAAAATCCGGAGTAAGATAACGCCGGACAACAATGAGGTATTCTTCTCACGTGCGGTCCTCCTCTGTGAAGGCCAGTCAGAACTCCAGGCCCTTCCTGTATTGAACTCGTTGGTAGATGGTGTGAAAGACGATGTCTACGCGTTCGACCGGTTAGGGATCTCGCTGATAGAGGTCAACGGTAAGATCGGTTTTAAGAATTTCTTGAAGGTCACAGACATGTTCAATATTCAGTCGATAGTGCTGGTGGATAATGACCGGGAGAAGGATGAGGGACATGAAGAGCTGATCGAGGAACTCGAGGAGAAGGCAGACGAACTCGTTGAACTCCCTCTTGACTTTGAGGAACAGTTCTTCAGCTCGATCACATTCGAGCAGTTCTGTACTGCGATGAGTAGGATCTCTAACTACGATACGACGGCTGACAACCTATCTACAAGGCAGGAAAACACCGGGGAATCCAGACAGGAGATCCTAAGAAGTGAGTTCGAAAAAGAGCAGCCTTCAAAACCCCAGTTAGGACGTACATTGGCGAAAGAAGTCTCCGAGGACGAGGTACCTGAAGAGATCGTCCACGTGTTCAAGCAGTGTAAAGAGATAGTGTAGGACCATCTCCCCCCTCCGGTGTTGCCAATAAGGAGAGCTCTGTTGACTCGCGAACCCTTTTTTCTGTAAAGGGTGTACACCGTTTTTCACCTAAACGGGAACCCTCTGTAAGAGGGTGTTCGCCGCCCTTGGCATACAGCCTTTTCACCCCCTTTGGTTTGGTGAGCGATGTCAACAGAGCTTTATTTTCCGTTTTGCCGAATACCCCTAAGACCCTGCCGATCGCTGCTGCTTGAACCGGGTTTCTGCCGAAGTAGCCGAACTAGACCGTTTCCTCCCCACAACTGTTGTTCCGGTCTTTGTAACTATGCTGGACGGCAGATCGACCAGGATGTGGCTTTTGACCAGATGTGGTTTCTACGGCCACTTCTCAAGAGCATCGGAAACGTCCTGTACCAAGTGAAACACGACCTGGTCCGGATCAATCCCTGTCTCTTTGAAACGTTGCTTCAAACCATCCCGTACTTTTTCTGTCCGGCATACGACCCAGATCACGTCAAATCTGGTTTCAAGATGTTTCTCTACGTGTTCCTGTTCTCTCTGAGTGTTCTCCATCGCAATCTCGATAGCGACTTCGAACCGGCCTGTGTTCACGTAGACGTCAGCATCGAATAGCTCAAGTTTTGTGGCCCATCCCGCTTTCTCGAACGCCTTCTTGACCTGATGCTGCCAATACCGGTGAACAATACCACCTCTCCCCTCATGGCTTGAATCAAGATCAAGCTGGTCTTCGACGTAGGTACGTCCTCTGTCGGTTAATTCCAGAAGTTTTCGAGCACCTGTCCTTGTTTCGAGAGAGCGTTCTGTGACCAGGCCTGTCTCTACCAGTTCAGATTTGGCCTTGTTACCTTTGTACCGGCTCGAGAACGTTTCGTATCTTTCAGTCAACGGGATGAACGGCTCCTCAACAACTCCTTCCAATAACTGTTCCGCCTCCTCAGAGACTGTGACCTTCGACGGTGGATCGTCGATAACCTCAGGCTCTTCCGAATCCCTACTTTCGGACTGAACGGTCTCTTCGAACCGTGGCGGTTGTTTCCGAGGTTTAGCTGAAAGCGAGTTCCAGAACTGTCCCTGGTTTCTCTGTAGATCAGTGTCTGTAACCGTTTTCTCCAGTCGGTACTCATCGAGTATCACCCGTTCGGGTTCATCGTTTCCTGTCTGGATGACTGCTTCCCCGGTACCGAGGTCTTTGGCAGCGTTTGCTTGCCGCTGAGTAAGATTCATTGAGTCCGCGACCGCTGTGAACTGCTTCCGGTCACCTGTAGAGAGAAGGATCTTAGTGTAGGTGTTGGCCTTGATTGAATCGGTCAGCTTGGATGCTTCCTGATCTGCCACGATCAGTCCTTCCCCGAACTCCCTCATCTTGGCAGTCAGTTCGTCGACGGCCGGGATACCGGATTCAGATTGTCTCTCCTTGTAGACACTGAAGATTTGCTTGGCCTCGTCGAGGACGAACACGTGGTTGAGATCTTCCGTTCGGTGTATCTGTGTGAGCCGGTACTCGTAGACGGCTGCCAACAAGATATCCATTAGGAAGTTCTGTGTATCGCGGCTTAACCCGTCGAACTCGAACACGACGTTTCGCTCAAGAAGATCTTCGAACGTGTAACCTTCACTGCAGTCAAAGATGGTTCCAGCTCCCAGGTTCATCGCTTCTATTCGGTTGAGGACTGTGTCCCGGTAGTTCGAGGTCTTCCGCATATAGTTGATGTAGTCAGAGGTGAGGAACTGCTCGAGTTCATGGAAGCTGGGATACGGCGGTGATTTCTCCTCAAACAAGTTGTACAACCGGTAGAGTTTGAGAATGGATTTCAAGAGATGGTTTTTCGATCCGGATAGGAGGGCGGTGGCGTGGCCGAATATCTCGCTGACAACCTGAGCCCACCGCCGTGGCTGCACGCCTGGGGGTGGAACCAACGGATTATACTTGAGTTCGGTCCACGGCAACACCAGTACATCATTTCTGTCCTTGACGAGATGGCGGTAGTCCTTCTTGAGATCGAAACACCAGAACGGGACATCCAGTTGGGAGAGAAGATTGTAGAATAAGGTTGTTTTCCCGGAACCCGACTGACCGATAGCCAGGAGATGTTTCGAAAGCAGTGATTCACTGAGGTCATAGGATCGTCCAGAAACCGTCGTCCCAATTTGGATCGTCTCCGAAATCGGAGGACCGACTGTATTCGAGGTGTTGAACGGGTGTGACCGATGGTGTGCTAACGTGGCTGCAAGTGCTTTCCGACCCTGTTTCTGAAGCGGTTCCGGGGCAAGGATGTTGTATAGTGCCAGCCGTCGAATACGTGGATCCGATAGCTCGTCATCCTCGAGCATCCAGAGAAGAGAAGTCCGATCTCTAGAAAGGGAGGACATACATTCAACATAGTAGGGTAGGGTTCGAAATATGCTTGTAGACACCCTATTTCATTTCCACGGCCTCGTTGAAACCCTCAAATAGTGATGGTTCTCGGCGATCGTGCTGAGTACACAGCGCAAATCGGTCATGGTGTTGATGCAGTAGTGTGTCAAGGATGGCGCTTGATTTTGAGCTGGGGCAGCAGATAACTCGACAATATCGGTATGATAGTATCGCTTCAGAAATTCGTGAAAGTCATCCATTTATTCCTCATCCATCCGACTACGGTATCTGAGCAATACCAATAATATCATCAATTATATTAAATTACAGGTAGTCGTTCGTGTCTCGCTATCTCTCTCATCTTTGTGTGCCGTCAGTTGTTTCTCCACCTCCTCGAATTGTCCCAGAACGTGTTGCGGATGGAGAGGTTTCTCGTGCAGGTGATACTCTCGAATGCGACCATCCCGTCCAGTCCGCTGGGTACCTGGGTAGAAGAGCACTCCGTCACCACCGATATTGGGATCAATCAGGTCAACTGCGTAGCCGAGTACTTGTCGCACGTCCGAAACACTCGGCGCATCCTTGTATTTTGCGTCGCCGACCCAGATCGTCTCGCCGTCGTAGTCAATAACGAAATCGGGATCGCCGACACTCCGGCCGAGGTTTGGTTCGAAGTATCGACTCGTAAAAGGAGTCGAGACGTCCGACCCAGAGACCCCGTTTGGACGATTCGGAGATTGGTTGTAGTGGACCGTGTAGTCGCCAATTGAGTACGCACCAGCGATTTCGCCGATATTCGGTTCGACCCCCTCGATATCGGCGACGCTCTCGAGGAGTCGGCGAAGAACCCACACCTCATAGACCTTCGACATCGGCTTGACGGCAGTGTCGTAGTGATCGGTGAACGCAAGCTCTAGGTTGATGTTCTGAAGGAACGATTCCCAGAGATCGATGATGAGCATGAAGTCCTCGTCAGCACCACGCCGTGCCTCATCTATCGTCTCGATCGTCGTTAGTGGCTCGTCCAGTCCTTTCTCCAGTAGTCGATCGAAGAGAGGCTTGTCGAGAACACTCCGATGGTAGGCAAGACGGTCTCCCAGTAGGTCCATGTAGTACTGGTGTTGCTGGGTGAGTCGACGCAGTTCTCTCGCGAGTACCGCGTGAAAGCGGACGAGAATAAGGTTCTCCAATGAGTCGAGACGGAACTCCGTCCGTTGGGAAACGATCTGGTTAGACTGGCGTGCCTGCTCACGTAGTGTTTCTTGGATCCGGACGCGCCCCCTGGGCTCTGGATGTCGTTCTGTCCGCTGCTCGACGTCGACGGGAAGCCGGTGTGAGAGAACTTGGTCCGTCTGTGTTTGGAGTGCGTTGCTGTAGGGTCCAAGGCGTGCTTTTTGATCCAAGAGGAGATCCGGGGAGAACTGAAACGCCGCCGTGATCGTGTCCGGGCCAAGTATTTCTGACCAATCCTGAACCTCCGTGATCAGCGTTTCAAACGCATCGTCGTCGAAGTGCTCCGGTTTCACGACGACGCCTGGAGCGAACTCGCCGACCCAACCCCCAGGCTCAAACAGGTCTCCCCGTATCGATGGTGGTCCTTCTTCAAGCTCCTCGATCGAGCTCGCGTACTCTTCGCTAACGACGTCTTCAATATGTGCAACCCGATCACGAAGCTGCTGCTCGTCTTCGTCATCGAGGTCGAGGTCCGATACCGGATATGAGTGAAACGTGATATAGTCGCGGTCGTTCCCGCTCATTCCAGAATACTGTTGCTGTCCTTGGCGTCTTTCAGCGCTTGGGCCGTCTTTTGGAGGCCTAACTCGGCAGCGATACCGACCGCGTTTGTGTAATGTTCGGCTAACTCTTCGTTCTCACCAAGCGTCTCAGCCCGGCGGAGATCACTGAGGACATGCTCGAACTGTGGAACAATATACGCACGGGCGGCTCGGTCGACGACGTCGGCATCAGTTTCACCAGGGAACAGTAGTTCATGTGCGAGAACAAATGTCACAGCATCCATAATGACGGCCTGTCCGAGTTCGAGGACAGCGTGCTTGTCGACGTACCGAGCGAAGGCGACCAATGACTCAATGAAATCCTCGCCTTCGAGATCGAGACCGCCCTCAGTTACCGCTCTGAGGGCTTCATCGATCCGTTCAGGGACTGCAAGCTGTGGAAAAATCGTAACTTCATCCGGAGCCTCGGTGAGTACCCGATCGTCAACTGCTGTTCGCTCGACTCGAGCTCGCGCGACATCCGCAATCGTAGATCGGACTTCCCCGTCGTCGACGAGTGACAGCGCATCGTGTGCGGTAACCCCTGCAGTGTCGATATCGCTCAGATCGATCGTCGTTGCGTTCGAGAGGAGGGACGGAACGCGGACAAATGCGAACCGGCGTCGAAACGCATACCCGAGGGAAAAGAGTTGTGCGAGGTCATGTGTGTTCATCGTCGCAAGAATTCGGAAGGAAAGCGGGACGTACTGGTCCTTGCCGGCATACGTGATCGGGAGATCTGACCGATAATCGAGATCGAGAAGAGTGAACACATCGCCAAACGCCTGATCGAGATTTGCCCGGTTTAGTTCGTCGATAATGAGCCAGGCCGGTCGACCCTCTGTCTTAAGATGTGACTCGCAATCCTGTACTGCGCTTGTGAGAATACCTGGTTCCGGTTCCCAGAGACGATCACCATCATCCGAGATTGTTGGTTGAAGACCGCCGGCGATCTCATAATTTGTCCATTCCGCGTTCGCAGTCGCCAACGCGAAGTCATCTTCCGAGCCGCAAACGAGTTTGCTCAGCTGTTTTGCAGTGTGAGTTTTTCCTGTTCCTGGGGGGCCGTACAGTGCTAGGTTCCGACCGGCAACTAGGTGGACAAGTGCTTCTTTATATAGATCGGGTCGGTCAGTTTCGTCAATTTCAGCTAGCGTCTCTTCTAGGGGGCCGTCGTGCCACTGAAGAATTAGTCGTAGATCTTGTGGCGTTACTTTGTGGATTCCCGGGCCATTTAGTAGACCGTTCTTGCTCAGGTACGGTTCGATGACATCGAATGGGATTGGCGGAAATCTTTCGAACTCGTCAATTTTCGCATAATAATCGGTCGTCGAGTCATCTTCATCTCGGGATTCTTCTCGAATCGTCTCGATTGTTCCGACACTATCGAAGATCCGCTGTCCAGCACTATCTTTCCGAAGATAAACGAAGGTTGTTCCCGCCCCAGCAGACTCAAGCTGACTGTATCCCGGTATTCCGGATTCAAAGTGATAAATTTCATCAAGTGTGTCTTCGTATTCTCCGCCCTCTGGAAGGAGAACGAAGCACTGGTCTTCGGGGAGGTCATAATCAGATATCGCTGAGACACCTGGGTTTTTCTGTGGAGCCGGGAGATCACCCTCAGAAACGTCGTATTTCACTTCTGGATCCGAGAATTCCTTGTCTGGGAAAATTGCCTCGAGGACCGTCTTTCCGCCACCCGCTTCTTTGATTGGGAACGGATTGAATTGGTTGAACATCCCCGCAGCGCTATCGAACAGAAGCGGTTCCCCATCGAGGTTTAGCGTATCTGTCAGCTGACCTTCGATCGATGACCAGTCCTCATCCGGTTGGTGGATTTCCGCACTTGAGATCCAGAGTCCGCTAAACGAACTATTTCCAGCGATCTCCTCCGCGATGTTACTCCGGATGTTTTCGGGTAGATATCCTAGCGAGTGATCGACACGTTGGATGTATTCAATCGTGCCGGAGACATCGTGAAGCACCCAGTCACCGCGATCGAGGACAGCATACTCTTCGACGTGTTGTCCTTTTGTGCCCCATAGTGTCGTGTTTTCACTCTCCAATAGCTGCAACGCTTCTGATTTGACGTTTGGCGCCTTCAGTAAGTGTTCTCGAATCGTCTCACGTTGGTCCGATGATAGTGATTGTCCAACCGTCTTGTCGAGATTGTCCTTGAAGGCTCCCTTTCCGCCTGCATTTCTGAAGAGATTCGTTGTCTGGATTGGAGATCGTTTGTCTGTTTCGTACGATGAGTATCCTAGATGACGTGCAACCGCTTCTTTTTCTATCCGTTCGATATCTCTTTCAAGATAACTCGCCGAAGGATCGCTCACATCATCGGTATGACTGAGGATTGCGGATCGATAGTCCGGATACTTTTCAGTTCGATTTACAAGCCCAGTGTGTCCACTGACGACTGTAACACCGGTTGTCTCTACATCGATGCCTTCCCTTTCACCGTCGAATGTCAAATCGAGCCAGCCTACCCAACGATAGTGGGTGTCTGAGGAATCTCCAATAGATGGGTTTTTCTCAAATTCATACTCGGAGCGTACGACACCGAACCCCTTCAGGAAATTGCTTCCATTCGCGATAAGGATATCCCCCTCCTCTACTCTTGAAGCGAATTGGAACAGCAGTCGTCCCTTATCGTTTCCACTACTCTCAATTCCGCATTGCGTACGTACTTCCTTGACCGATTCAACACCCTGTAGATCTTGTTCACAGCCGGAGAAGCCGATTCGGATTTGGCCGGCATCCCGCAGCGTTGGCCACATCCCATCGTCACCGATTGTATATACTGATACTCCAGCGTCGTCCAGTGGCTCGTCAGGCATTGATTTTTCTAATACAGTGAGCTTACATTTATTTTCCCCCATCAATATATGTTACTCTGCCTATATTTCTACGGTTTTATAACAGAGAAATAGACAACACAAGATCACATCCTCGTACAAGTGCCATAAATAGTAGAAGTGTAAATTAGCGGGTTTTTGACTACTCTGTGGTCTGGATTACAGTCCGGATATCCGCAAGCTCTGATTTCACTTCGCTTTCAATCTCTTCTAATTCTTTGTCGATCTCATTTGCCGTCTCCTGATTGACGTCGTTTCTTCCGGATCGTGCTGAACCGGTCAATCTAGTTGCTCACCTCACCGACCACGTTTTGAATGATCTCGGGATCCAAGTCAGCCCCCGTATGAAGTGAAATGCGGCGGGTTGATGACTACGACCTCTGTATGCAGCACGCCATTCCTATCAAGTGCAGAGGGATTCAGCAGAGCCCTTTCCACAGATTGCGATCAGAACAGACGGTAAAGTTACTGCTGGAGCGACTGAAGGAGTGACTGTTGGCACTTAGACTTCTGTCTCCATGACTTGATCTGTCGTTTCATACTGAGGTAGTGGTAGACTTGTTGACGCCAGGTCTGTCGAGGTTCTCGCATCCGTGTCCGGAAGTCGTAGGCAGCTGAATCAGCGGAGTCCAGAGACTCGATGACCCGTGGAAGTTGGAGAGTATCTGTTCCGATACCGAAGGCATGTAACCTGTGTTTGGAGGAGAGGGCGTTTCGGATTTTATGGATGATCTGAGCTGCTGTCTCCGGGTTCCGGTTACTGAGTGAGCCAATTGCCACATACTGTGTAAGTACGCCTTCTTCCCGGAGCTCATCGAGATGAGAAAGGTACTGTTCCGGTTTCCATCCCTGGAGAACAGCGACCGGCTCAGAACCGATATCGGCGTTGTTGTACGTATCAAGCAGTTTTCTGTGGTGACGGGTGGTCCTCTGCTGATGATCTCTAACGGTTCGGTTGAGCTTCCATAGGAGTCCGGGTTCACACGGGTAATCCCTGAGAGCGAACAGCTCCGGCTCATATTCCTTAAGGTACGAGAGATACTGCCTATCGGAGGACTGGTACTCTCGGTGAGTGTGGAGCTGGCTGTAGCCGCCTGAATCAGTGAAGAGGTTCTCGATCGTCTGGAACGGCGTATTGTTCGCTGTGGCGTGGCTGATCATCACATTTGGTTCTTCCATCTTCCTCAGTGCTTTCCGGGCGCTGCCTGAGGCACAGCCGTAGTAGAACCGGAACTCATCGGCCATAGACGTGGTCACCGTCGCCGTCTACCGGACCGCTCCAGAGTGGGCAGCAAGCTCCACCTCGTAGAGTTTGACCTCGACAGTAGCATCAGTAGGTTTCTCTTCGATTGCCACTGGATCAGCACTATTTAATGGGAAGTAGATATACCGCGGGGTGTGGTTGATCTCAATCATATGTAGCACCATACTGACATGGTGAAGAGTTCATCTAGAAACATGTACTGAGACCCTCTGTTTCATTTGAGCTGCTGGAGTCATGGTTGAAGCAGGGTCTTCGAGGCAACCATCTCTAAAGGAAATGGGATGATGGGAGGTTAGGCCTGTGTCTGATGTTCTGCCATGAGTTCTCGAAGACTTTCTTCCTCCCCTTCCCAGTATGGCTCTGTCTCATCCTGGTCTTCGATAAATTGGTTAGCCCGATCCTCTACGGTTTCCTTTCCAAGTTTGGTGGCGTCAGGTAGTTCTGAATATCCATTTTCAAGGAGAGCAGCGGCCCGTTCGAAGCCGGTGTCAAGTTCGTAGTCAGGAACGTCCCGGCTGTAATGGGTGAGTGCACGTGTCGCAGCGTTATATGTCTCCCAGAGTGTCGGACTATCCCTATCATCAATCTCGTCGTGTAAGGAGTTCAGGAGGTCGGGTACTGGCTGCTCGAGGTACTCTCCGATCCCTTGCTCAAGGAGGACCAGGAGTGCTTCGTCCTGGTTGAGAAAGGTCTGGTTCTGTGCTTCTTCGATCCGATTTTCGACGATTTCCGGGCTTTCGACAACGCTGTCAACCGCGTTGTAGGCGAGACTCGGTTGGAACGGCTCACTGTGTGTCTGTTCGAAATGAAGCCGGCCGTCGAACGCCATCATGCCGTTGCTACAGATCTGACGCATCCCTCCGACATCATATTTGACGGCGTGGAAGCCGGAGTGGCCAGACCGGATCTGGAGCCCGAGGTCGATAGGATCATCGTCGGCTGCGTATACTGTGGTATCGCCGGTGAGGCCGATTTTAGCACTCATCTTATGTGCAGTCGGTGATAGACTAACGGTACCGGTGACATCGAGCTCAGAGCTGTCCTGATGGCGGTCTACTGCATCACCAACTGTCTCTAAGATATCTCCGTACTGGATGATGTTGTAGAAGTCCCTTGAGGAGGATACTACGCCGGTTGCCCGTAGATCGTCAGTCCACAGACTGTCTCTATACGGGATTTCTTCCCACTCATCTTTGTCCTCATGGTGTGCGTAGACTTCGTGGCGATCGACTACAGGGACTTTTTCAGCGGTTTGGTAGAGTTCGTCGAGACTGTCAAAACGGTAGAGTTCTTCCGAAATAACGTACCACCCTTACCAAATCCGGGGACAAGAAAATAAATTATACTCGACGGAACACCGTGTTTCACATGAGAAGGGTGAATTGATTATCAAAGAATTTTGTCTCTGAATCTCTCGTGTATCTCTGCTTGGAGTCCTTCTTGCTCAAGTATTTCTTTGAACTCCTTGATATAGTCTTCCGCATAGGGAGTTCCCCAGCTGAGTTCGAAACGGCTGTTTTGGATCTGTGGATGGTAGTCTACAAATGCGTGCTGGATGATGCGGTCTAGATCGTCGTTTTCTGGTTCGTCAACCCAGACTCGGCCATTTATCTGGTAGAGATATTCATTAAGGGCGTTTTCTATGTTTTTCTTGGAGAGTCCCTCAAAGACACCTGATAGGCTGTCTGTTGAAGGATACATTTCTGTTTTCTCAGCATTGTACATCTGGTCAAGGAATCGGTCTACTGTTTCGCCGGGTTCGGATTCGGTTGCTTAAATCCGGTCATCTTGATAGATTCGAACGGTATATGACACTTCATACCCCTTGTCTTGGATTGCATCTCCGGCTTTTCGAAGATCTTCTACCATCTGGGATTGGAAATCACGCCCAAGGAAATCGATATGAGCCACCCTCTACTGGAGAGTTATCCATTTCTATTTATATGAAAATGTGATCTCTGGGTGAATGGTTAGGTCCACCAGATACCGGGATCTCCTCCTTTTATGAATGGGATAGGGAGGTACAACTTGATACAGGATTCATCGGACTCTGAGGCATCAAAATATTTCCCGCCCCATTCACTGTTGATCGGGTTTCCTTTCGGAAGGGTTTCGTCTTGTAATTCTCCGCCAGTATAGGCTAGCCATGAATATCCGAGCCTTCCTGAGTGAGCTCCCCAGATACCAAACCCTCCCTTCTTTGGAAGAATCACATCCTTAGTTTCTATCTTTAACCCTTTGAATACTAATGCGGTCTTCCTATTCTTACTATGAGTTCGAAGCTTTTCGATATCCTCACTGGAAGAAAGTTCTTGCTCCCATCTAACACCTAACTTATCTAGGTTTTTAGGCGGGATAGAGTGGTCCTCTGTTACGGAAACTACATCATCGGAAGTCACGCTAATGTTATCTCCATGCCATCTCCCATCTGCTTCCTGTATTAACGGATCAAAAACAGGTTCGACCGGGACGATTCTAACCTTCTGCCCATCAAAAGGGGTCCGAGAAGCTAAGTCGATAACACCATCCTTTGATTCTATAAGCTCCCAAGCATCTTCCTTCTCATCTTCTTCCTCCTTCTTCGCCTGTTGTGGACGGTATCCAATATCGGAGAGTTCCGAGGCACGATACAAACCGTAATCTAGGGGATCATAGATACGGAAGTGTGGTTCTCCGCTTAGATTGGCCTCAACTGCTGCCTGATAGAATTTTTCAGGAAAGTTTTCATTCCATCTTTTCGGAATCTCTACGTAGTTATCTGTATGGACTTTGTAGTATCCTTCGGCAGGTGGTCCCTCCTCTTCGGTTTTGACAGCACGGATATACTCTTGTTCACCTTCCTCCATCCATTCTAATCGGATAGTATCCCCCGGGTCTAGATCCAATGCCGAAAAGACCGAAGGTAGTTTTACCCGGTAATAGGTCTCTCTTTCGTTCGTCTTTACATCAATATCTTGAACCCGGTATTTAATCCAGGTTGTTTCTATTGGTGTCATTGTCCCAAGGATTTTCTCAGAGCTCAGAGACTCCTGTTGTGTCATCTCGAAAATAGTATATTGTTATCCAGATTCTACCCTGGGTTACGCGAGCTTCGACCCGAAGATGTCGAAAGCTCGTGAGAAACCGGAGTGAGAAAAGTCAATGTACCAAGCTGTGATCCGGATAGTGGCAACGCTATCCTCGAGAGTCGAACCGTTTGTAGAAACAGTGTATCCAGCGGTGTCTGTCTTTGATGCTGTTCCCTGTGAAGTTTCTCAAGAGTTCGTTCCGTTGTTTAATCTAATTGATGCCCTGGTTCAACTGGGGACTTTCATTGCGGTTGCCGCTGCTGTTCTGTCGTTGACGTATGCTGGACTGATCTACATTTTTGGAACAAAAATCCAGATTGAGAGGGCGAATCGCCGCGTTCGGTCTGTCCTTATTGGAGTAGTGATTGTACTGATGGCGAACTCAGTTATCGTGTTTTTAGCAGTCAACCTTGGCGTCTGTAACAGGGGTGTGTAGAGATGCGTTGGAAACTCCTGTTCACCGGCCTACTTCTGGTCTCGGTGGTGCCCGGTGTTAGCCGTGGACAGATACCAGGGTTTAATGGAGACGGTTTGATCGAGTCTCTACTTAATGCCCTTGTAGCGGTGTTGGCAAATACGCCGACGATTCATCCGAACCCGCCTGTTCAGGAGGTGCATAGGCTTTCGTTGATGGTGGTGTACGCCTGTGCGATACTGGTGGTGATGGCCGCTGGACTCCACTATATTGTCGGGGTAGAGATCGGAGTTTCTTACGAGGAAGTTCGGATCATCTTGCCGCGTCTCATAGTTGCATTGATGTTTTCCACTGTCTCTCTTCATCTTCTCCAGTTCGGGGTTCAGGCAAGTGATGCCTTCGTTGAAGCATTCCAGCCCCGAGGCTCTTTAGAAGCTTTCCAGGCCCTGGGACTAGCTAGCTCATTTTTCCTTGTCACGGTAGTTAACTCTGTACTCTTGTTATCACTAGTTGTCTTCTTTATCATACGGAACGTCTATATCTTATTCGTAGCGGCGATCTCACCGTTACTGGCGTTGGCCTGGGTTTTGCCGAATACCCGGTACTATGCCCAGTCGTTCATCAGCGGGTGGTGGGCGCTTTTAGCCGCTGCACCTCTCGACGTTCTGGTACTCCGGTTTAATTTGACGATGTTGGAGGCAAGCGGTGTATTTGGGTTACAAGGGGTCTCGAACTGGATTCTCGGTGTCGCCAGTTTCACCCTCATGCTATGGGTTCCTCGGCAGTTGTACAGCGTATCCCAGTCAGCGGTCTTCCGTTCAAATCGTATTGCCTCGCAGTTCTGGCCGGATGATGATGATGATGACGATGATGAGGGTGATGGCGGCGACGATGGCAGACCAGGCAACGGTGATGATTACTGGGGTAGTGGCGAGGGGCGTCGTGGGAACCGTAGACGGGATCGACGGAGAGGAGGGAGGTGGTAGACGATGGTCCGTGTTCCTGGTGATTTCGATGAACCGGTCCGTTTCTTCGGCTGGTTCACATGGAAGGATTTGGTCCGTCTCGGTATCCCTCTCGTATTGATGTGGTGGATATCGCAAGAAATGGGTGCCTCAGTAAGGCAAACAGTTGCCTTACTTTTCTTTGGCTGGCTGCTGAGCTCGTTGTGGTTCCTGTGGCGGCCGTACAGTGATCCGATAGAGGTGCAGTTGTACCACTTGCTGCGGTGGGTTCTTTCAAAGGTGGTTCCATGAAAAAGTCAATTCGGCCGCCTAAGCTGACTGTGGAACGCACCTATGCTTCGGTTGATGGAGATACGTTGATCGGTGTCCTCCAGGTTGTTCCGGTTAACTTTGAGCTGAAGACAAGGGATGGAAAACACGCCTTGCGGCAGTTCTACCAGGAACTGTTTGACGCGGTCTCCTTCCCTCTCGAGATCTACTCGAGGCAGGTACGGAAAGATCTCGACACGTATATCGACCTTGTTCGTCGAAGAGATGGTTTCGAACGGTTCCGAGAAGAGTATGTGGAGTACTGTCGGCAGCTCTCCCAAGACGGGATCGTAGATACGGAGCATTTCATCGTCGTCCGTGTTTCCAGTGTTAGTAACAGTTCGCTTCAAAAGCTGTACCAACGTCTTCAGACAGTGGCTTCGGCGCTTGTAGGCGGTAGCCCTGATGTTGTACACCTTACAGGGAACGAGCTTCAAAGGTTTATTCGCCGGGAGATAGACAGGAAGCCGGTTGTGACTCGGGAGTTCTGCAGTTTAGGTACCGAAAAATCTCAGGAGTATAGGAAGCTGTTGTATATCTCGGGGTTTCCCTCGGATCTTGATATGGACTGGTTGCTGAGGGTTCTCCGTGTGGATGGGTTGGTGGATGTGACGCAAACGGTCGATCCTGTAAGTATATCGGCGGCAACCCGGAAGCTGAAACGGCACTTAACCAAGTTAAAAGCGGAGATCGCCACCTCCCGTCGAGCTGGCCGCTACGGTGTAAACAACTTGGAGAAGCTGGTGAATGATATCGAATGGTTCCTTGATCTCCTAGCAGATCAGGAATGTACCCCTGTCCGGTACGGCACGTATATCACGGTCCACGGAGCCACTCGAGAAGAGGTGCAGGAGACGTTCGAACAAGTGATCTCTCAGCTCCGAGTATTAGGGCTTGAGGTTAGACAGCCTGGCTACCGTAACGATCACGCCTACTGCACGGACTCCGTATTCTATCCAGATCGGTTGGATGAAACCTTTCTGATGCCATCTCTCTCAGCATCTTCCGGCTTTCCCTTTGGCACACAGCCTTTGGAAGCTGAAAACGGAGTCTTGTACGGGTTTGACGTTGAGGATGGCACTCCGATCCTTCTTGATCGGTTTTCTTGGAGCTCGCATTCAATGACGGTAACAGGCATTCTCGGCTCTGGGAAGAGCTACACGGCCCACCTCGAGTTGATGCGGTCGATGCTTGTCTACCCTGATCTTCGCCTTATTGTATTGGATCCGAAGAAGGAGTACGGTTCCACGGTCAAGGCGTTAGGCGGCGAATCACGGCTTATCGACCAGGGGAACGAGTATAACTTCGACCGTGATATCATCAGCTTCGAACCTCGTGAACGCGGCGAGTTCGAGAACGTTACGGCTTTTGTTGAACTTCTCGACCAGGTCTACTCGAAAGTCTCGAAAGATCAGAGAAAAACATTGGTCCTAGTTGACGAGGCACACAACATTTTAGATGATGACAGGGGTCGGGCCGTTCTCCGGCAGCTCGTTCTCGAGTCTCGAGATTGCAACATCGCGGTCCATATGATTAGTCAAAGTGCGTCACACTTCACAAAGTACCAAGAAGGGAAAGAGATCCTGAAGGAGGTCGTAGGCGAACTGTTCTTCCGGGAAAAGGAAGTCAGCGACTCGATGATCGACTACTATCGACTGTCAGACGAGAAGATATGGCGGTTGAAGAACTTACGGATCGGAGAAGACGCAGGGATCGGCGAAGCACTTCTCCATGTCAACGACGTTATCGACACCAGGATCCGGATTCCGTCTACCGACTTGGAACACCGAGTGATCGAGAATAGCCGTGAACAAGGATTGGAGGTGGTTCGATGAATCTTTTGAAGCAGAGCTACACAGTTGTCGACGAGGACCAAGCGGAACGGTTACAGCATCCGGGTCCGGACTGTTACTACCCTGTCGAAATCCATCCGCCTCGAGACGGAGACGTCCCTTCAACGGTCGACAGATTCGTTCGTGGGATACTTGAGATCCAGACGAAGTTATTGAAGACAAGCAATGTTTCCCCGTTAATTGCTTATGAGATACGGCGGCCGAACCCTGACCAGTTGCGGCTCCAGTTCTGTACTCCCACTAAACGTTTGGATAGAAAGGTACGGACGCATCTCTCTAACACAGTTTCTGGTATAGGGTTCGATACCGGTGTCAATGGGCTTCCCGTCCTCCCCGAGGACACGGTTGGCGGAGGAATACTTACGACAGGCCGGAAAGACAGATTCCCGTTACGGACTGATTTTGACTCACCACCGATCAACAGCCTTGTCGCAGCGCTTCACCGCCATGCGATGATGAATACACGTATAGTGGTCCAGATCCTGTTTCAGCCGATCGCAGGACGGTCACTGAAGGAATGGTGGCGGAAACGCAGAGCGTATCAGACAGCGGGATTCCTTCGGAAAGAGAAGGAGAAGCTCTGGGGCAGTCGGTCGGCCACACCTCGTGAACAGAGCCAGGCAGACCTGGTGGAACGGAAAGCCGGTACACGCGGGTTCTATGTATCGATCCGTTTCGCAGTGATCAGTGCCGGGGAGTATACCGCGTCAAGGGTCAAGGAATTGGCTGGTGCTTTCAACATCTATGAGAACCCGGAAAGCGGGCAGTACCTCAACGCTACTCCGGTCAAAAGCCGGCGGCAGAAACACCTTCTAGGCCTCAACCAGGCTATCGCTGACAGAGAGTTCGGGGGTTACAGCCACCGTTTCCGCGTTTCGACTGAAGAACTAGCCGGGCTCGTATCGGTTCCTGACCGCAATCAGCAAAACCTGGAAACAGCGTTATGACTCCCGAAGAAGCCCGAAAACTGATAGAGAACAGCGGTACAGGTACGACGTACGTCGGTACACACACCAGTATACTCGGAGTCGAGGAAAACATCGGGATTCCTGACGACAAACGTCTGCTCCACGTCCTGAATACCGGGCCAACCGGCTACGGGAAGACCCAGATGATGGTTCATGCTGCGTTACAAGACATCTACAAGGGCCGTGGTGTCTGTATGGCAGTTCCCAAAGGAGAGGCAATCAGACAGGTACTGGGAAAACTACCTAGAAGTCGTTTTGACGACGTTCTCTACCTCGATCCGTCTATTGACCCGGTTCCTTCGATCAACGTGTTAGAGCCGTACATCACAGAAGGAATGACTGAGGCACAGAAGGAGAACCAGAAAGAGATCATCGTCTCTGACCTCATCGACCTGTTCAAGCGGCAGAGTGAGAACTGGGGCGACCGGTTCGGCCGTATCCTTGAAACGTTGCTTAGAGCGCATCTCGACCTCAACATCTATCAAAATGAGACGAACTCGTTGATGGATGTCTTCCGCTGCGTCATCAACCCAGAACAACTCGTGGAGCTTATCGACAGGACAGAAAACACCGTTGTCAGGGAACAGCTCGTCCGTGTGAAGGAGGATCTGTCGAGCTACCATCTGGAACCGCTTCAACGCCGGTTGAACGACTTCATTATGAACTCAACCATACGGAGGATCGTCTCCTCGGAAGAATCTACAGTCAACTTCCGAGACGCGGTCAACCAGGGGAAGATCATCCTCCTCAATATACAGAAAGGCGAAGTCGGTGATACTGTCTCAACACTTATAGCAAGCATCGTGGTCACCAAGATCTGGGCTGCGGCACAGAGCCGTATCACCCAGAAACCCGGGGAGCGGACTCCATTCTACCTGTATATAGACGAACTACAAAACTTCGCCTCGGAAGGATCGGCGGTAGCGAAGATGTTGAGCGAGGCACGGGAGTACCGCCTTGGCTGCTGGCTTGCCACACAGTACCTCTCCAACCTCGACTCGAGTACAATGAGGGAAGCGGTTATCAACAACTGTCGTACCAAGATCGCCTTCAATCCCCTTGGATCCGACAATGAACGCCGACTACTCAACATGTTTACTGGTGTCAACAAAAGGGAGGTAGAAAACCTTGGAAAGTACCGTGCTGTTCTCCAGACACCAGGAGAACAGAAACAACGCTCAGCTATTATCGTCGATACATACCCGCCCTGGGACGGCGACCCCCAACAGACTCAGGAGTTGAAGAAAAGGAGGATAGTGACAGGGACAACTTCTCCCGTCAAAGTGGAAGAGTCGTTAGGTAGAGGCAGAAACGCAGGAGGAGAAAAACACGGAGAACTCCTGAGGAAGGCAAGGAACCTACTTGAGGAACGAGGAATACAGGTCAACCTTCTCTACCAGGGTGAAGGTGACAGCAAGCCTGATGCAAAGGTATCTCTCCCCAATGGTTCAGTAGCTCATCTTGAGGCAGAAACTGGTACTCTGACGAAGCCGGCGAAAGTGCTGAAGAACTTCAAGAGAGCGGTCGAAAACGATGCGGAGTGCATCTTCGTTGTTGAACAGGGTAACGCAGCTAAACTACGGAGTATCGTTGAGGACCCTGTCAACCGTAATGGGGACAAGTACGAGGATGAGTTCGGCAGTTACAGCTACTACACTGATGACGGCGACGAGTTCACCGATACCGAACTGATTCTGGATGGTGAGTACCGGGTTATTGAGATCAGTGAGAACGATCTTACAGTCCACAACAATATATCGGAGTGTCCTGAACTCGAGCACCAATCTCGGGAGGATTTGGAGCAGTTCTGTCTCTACCGGGAAGATGACGGGTTCTGTACTGAGTTGGAACAGAGGTGTGTTTTCAAATGAGAGGGGATGAGTTGCCGTTAAGGGAGGAAGATATCGATGTCCTTGTCGAGATCAGTCACGGGAAAGATCTCCAGGAGATCACTTCGACTACGGTCTACGACAACGGGCAGGTAAACCACTGCTTCAGAAAACTCGAGGAACTCGACCTGATCCAGGTGGACCGGCCTGACGGCTATACAACCAGATCTGTAAACGGTCAGAAACGGACATTTCGGACGCCGAAGAGAGGTACATTGACGAATAAAGGCGAAGAAGTCGTGTCGGACCTAGAAAGGGACAGGGAGAGGTATGAGAGTTGGAGTCGAGAAGAACTTGTCCGAGAGGTCCAGGAGTTGAAACAGCAACTCAACGAGTTTGAAACCCGGTTCCAGACCTTCAAAGAGCAGGTGAGAACCCGGTTTAATGAAGAAAGGGATTAGATCAGGGCGTCTCTGTCTTCGACTCCTTCCTCTTCGTCCGCTTCAGTAAGTCCGGAGGGTTCCGTGTCTTGACCGTTCCAGGCGTCAGTCCAGAGTTCTGTGGCGGGAAGGCTTTCCGCCTCGTGGCTGGTATACCGTTCACGTATCTGTGCTAGGAACGGGGTGTTCACGCTGTCACCGGCGATGATTGCTTGACCTGGTGTAAGGCCGGGAAGCTCATCCAGAAGGTCTTCTCCGACATCTTCAACCCCTTTCTTCACAGCGTCCTGATCTAAGGGGTTCTGTATCTGCATGATGATCTGGGTCTTACACTGTGAGAGGACGTCGTCATCTATCTTGCTCGGACGTTGACTGATGATACCGACTCCGATACCGAACTTGCGGCCTTCGCTTAGGATCGTTCCCAAGATGCCTAGTGAGCGGGCGTCACCGTCGGCAGGGGCGAACCTGTGGCCTTCTTCTAAAAGTGTGAAGACAGGGAAATCAAGCTCGCTGTCCCTACCCTTTACGTGTTCTACCCGTGCATGGTTGATCTTTCTGAACAAGACGCTGAGAAGCATCTGTTGGTCACGGAGATCAAGGGTGTCGAGCTGGAGCACGGTGCATCGACCGGGTTGAAGTAGTTCTGGGAGTGAGAGATGCTTGCTGTGGTGGAAGAGGTCGCCGCCAAGTGCTTTCTCGATACGCCAGTCCAGGGCGCGGGCGCTACTCTCTAATCCTTTCTCTTTCCCGACCTCTTGGCACTTCTGCTGGAGATCGTTGGTCGAGATGTATTCGCTGTTGCCGTCACTACCTGACTGAAGTTCATCCCATGCTTCTGCCAGTACTTGTTCCTGAGCGTCCGATGGGTCGTCAAGCAGCGAGAACAGGTCGGAGACCGTGAGTTCGGAGATACGGATATGGATATCTTCAGGTTTTATCTTCTTGACCTCCGGACTGTACCCATCGTCTCCCTGAAACCGGTCGTCAGTCTCCATCTCTTGGAGTGATCCGTACTCGCCGTGTGGATCTGCGATAAGGATG
Source organism: Halopiger aswanensis (assembly GCF_003610195.1). Lineage (NCBI taxonomy): Archaea > Methanobacteriati > Methanobacteriota > Halobacteria > Halobacteriales > Natrialbaceae > Halopiger > Halopiger aswanensis. The sequence goes on from NZ_RAPO01000002.1 coordinate 1,066,102, forward strand.
GAAGCGCGGGAATCCGGCTGCATCATCTCTTCGATCAGGACAGAAGAGGTGTAGGATTTCCCGCTGCCGGTCGAGGCTAACACCGAAAGGTGGGTCGATGCGAAGTTGTCTATCGGGAGATCGATCTGTGTCTTTCCTGGCGGTCTGTGAAGCAGTTCTCCGATACGTGCGGAGCCTTCCTCCTCTGGGTCGACGTCTGTCAGATACTCCTCTAGGTCTGTATCTGAAGCGAGTTCAATAGTTGTCCCGGGCTGGGGAACGATACGGGGGTTGGTGAAGTCACCAAGCTTTTCATCGAAGTATCCGATGATGGTCGCCGTTATTTTGTAGAGGTCGACACCTTCTGTTGAGATACCGAGTCTACGGGCGACGGACTCCGGAGAGACACCGGGGTCGGCCATGAAGTTGTCTGGGAAGCCTCGTTTCTGCTCACGGCTGGTTACCCGGGCGAAAATCTTCTTCTTCTCCTCTACGAGATCGCCATCGTCGTTTTCTACAGTAACGCTGCTTTCGTAGAAGATGAACTCACCTGTCTTCAACTCGGTATCGTCAGGTGTAACGAATACGAATTCGTTAGCCTGTTCTCCTGGTTCACAGACTATTCCAACGGTCATCGTTTACATCCCCTCCATCTTGGTTTCCCATTCCAGATTTTTCTGTATCACATCGAGTGCGTCAGCCTCCTCAGGCCGTTTCTGTTTCAGTTGGTCCAGTATCTGTGATAGAATATCTTCAGCGAACCCGCCAGCTACGTCCACGATCCTCTGGTAGTATTCTAGGTGGAGTTCGTCGTTCAGTTCGTGGAACCGGACAACCTGGTCTTCCGGAAGCTTCCGGACGACGTCATCGACCTCTAAGGTCCATCGGGGGATCGAGTGGTCTGCCTCAACGATTTCACCGTCCTCCAGGTCTGCGTGTCCAAGGATGGCGATACCTGTCAGTATCTGTTTTTCGTCGACGTAGCTGGGCTGGAACACGTTCTGCTCTTCTGGCTGTGCAAGTCGTGGCCCCGTCCGTCCCTGGTCAGGATCTACGATCTGGGTGTCGTAGATAACGCCTATGAAGGCGCATTCTTGGTTTTCGATTGTCTTTTTGATGTAGACGAACTCGCCGAACTCGTAATCGGTGGGGTTCGGGGAGTTTTCACGCATTCGTTCTGTGTAGATCTCACAGATGTAATCGATGTGTGAGTTTGATCCAATGATTTTCCCGATTTCAGTGTTGTCTGTCATATTTTTATCGTCGCCTCCGTTTTTTGCTGAGTGCTTTGCTGTCCCATTTGATGTCAATATTATGTTCGTTCGAAAAGTCTTGGAACATCCGTAGGAACTCCTCCCGTTCCTGCTTGCTGATAACGGCGTCTGCGTCAACCGCTTGTAGTATCTCCGGGTATCCACGGCCGATCCCACATTCTGCGCGGAGCGCTGAGAGAACGTGGTCTACCAATCCTTCGCGGTAGATCCACCGTGGGAAGTCCACCCGATCCATCTGCGGACCGGGACCGATGTTGAGGTATGTAAATAGGATGTCTTCTGAAAAGTCGTAGCTTTCTCCACGGTAGGTCGCAGTAAGCCAGTTGAGAGAGTTATCTCGCCGTGAGTTGAAGATGATGGAGCGGTCTCCCCAGTTTTCCATGAACTCGTTTAATACCTGGTAGTCTCGAAGTGTGACGTTGGTATCAGCGAGTTCAAGCGATTCAAGCATTTTGGCGAGATCACTGGCTTTTGAACCGGCGGTATAGCCAACAACCGGGACTTTGTGGTGTTTGCTGGCGGCTAAGACTTTGGCCAGTGATTCGATATACCGTTTCTGCGTACTGTCATTGAACATCTGAGCGAACGAGAGGATTAACGGCCCGTCGTACATGACGACAGGCGGTGTCTCGTCCTCACTGTGTTCTTCAATCCGGTTGGCAAGTACCTCCATTTCGGATTCAAACCGGGTGAGAGAGGTCTCCTCATCGTCGATAAGGATATGACCGCTTTCCGGATCCTCGTACAGAAGGTCTTCAGGTGTCAGGACTTCTGTTTCGACACCTCGTTGGTAATCCCCGTCTATTGTATGGTTATTAGCCATCCAGACAGCTTGGACAAGGGCAACAGGCTGTTCAAACTCTGTCACCGGATCGATCTGTGAGCCGTCTGCGGCGATAGTAGTCGTGTTCTCGAGGTGGCTTCGAGCCCAGTCGTTAACCGCTTCATGTGACTCCCAGTCCTTACTGTCCTCAAACGGGACGATCAAACCGTCTTGTTCGTTGAGTTCTTCTGTAGGAAGTGCGCCGGGGAGCGTGTAGTCGGCTAACTCCTCTTCGATCTCTGTTTTCGTATAGTCGGTGGTGGCTGACGTAGCTGCTTGACGGTACTCCTCGATCACTTCGTCTTGAACTGATTTGCCCTCGAACTCGCTTCGTTTATTCTCGAGGTCTTGAGCCACGTGTTTCCTGTAAAGCGGCATCCTACTGATCCACCACCTTTGAAGCTCCATTCTGTTTTTCAACAGCGATCACGTGTTCCGTCATCGACTCAAAGGTATCATCGTGACTGACGACGGTCAACTGCTCGAAACCGTTGAGTTCCTGGATCTGGTCGACGAGGTTGCCCTTCTTCTCGCTGTCGAGGTTGGTCGTCGGTTCATCCAGGAAGACGATATCAACGTCACTCAAGAGCTGAAGGATCGCCAGTCTTACAGCGAGTGCAGCGCTCATCTTTTCACCGCCGCTGAGTTTCTGGAACGGTTTCCGCTGGTCGTTTTCTTCGACAATAATTTTGTAGTCTTTCCGCCACTCCAGTTTCTCACCGGGATTGCCTCGAAGCTGGCGGTAGATCCGGTCTGCTTCCTTCGAGATCTTCTTGATCATGACTTCTCGGACCTGTTCACCGGCGTCCCTCATCTTGGTCCGGAGGAACTCCCCGTACTCCAGATCCTTCTTGAGTTCTGTGTATTCGTCTTCCTTCTCCTCGAGATCCTGCTTCGCTTCTTCCATCTCCTCGATCTCGTCCTCCAGGTCATCCACCTGGCCTTCTTTCTCCTCAATCCGGGTTTCGTACTCCCGAATATCGCCTTTCAAGTCATCGACTTCTGACTCCAGCTGTTCCAGTTCTTCTGGATCAAGCTGTTCTTCTTTCTCACTGAGCTGGTCCTCAAACTCTTCAACCTCTGACTCGAGGCCTTCAATTTCCTGTTCGAGATCGTCTACCCGTTCCTGTCTTTCCTCGACCTTTTCCGCTGTTTCTTCCTTGCTGACGTACTTCCGGTGGTCGTCCTCAAGCTCGTCTAAACGGTCCTCGATCTCCTCGATCTTTGTTTCAATATCCCCGAACTCATCCAGTTCGTCCTGTTTCTCTTCCTTCTTCTCCTCCCATTCTTCTAACTCCTCTTCGACCTCCTCAAGGCCGGACTCCGCATCCTTGTTGTTCTGGTAGGTGACTTCTGCTTCCTTGTAATCGGAGCGTGGGTCGTCCAGTTCCTCCAGTTCAGACTCAACCTTGTCTTTGGAGTCGATTTCTTCCTCCAAGCTTTTGATCTCCTTCTTGATCTCCTTGATCTCCGTTTCCTGCTCCTGTTTCTCCTCCTGTTTCTCTTTGAGTTGAGGGTTGAGGTCGTCAAGACGCTGGACCTGCCGTTGAGCTTCTTCGGCCTCTTCAATCTCCTCTTCTAACTCCTCAAGCTTGGAGTCGATTTCCTGAATCCTGTTCTCAGCACTCTCCTTCTCCTCCCGTTTTTCGGTTAGGACTTTTTGCCGGTGTTCCGCATCTAAATCCTGGCCACAGGTCGGGCAGTCGGCGCCTTCTGCGTCTTCAAGGATAGAGATCGCCTCTTTGTAGTCGTCGATATTCGCTTCGAGACGGGACTTCTCATCACGGAATTCCTGTTCTTTCTCTTCAAGACTCTCCAGCTTTTCCGCTGTCTCCTTCTTTTCCTTGATCTCCTCTATTTCCTTCTCGAGATCCTTTATCTCCGTCTCCAGCTCGTCTAACTCGTCTTCAGCGTCTTCTAAGTCGGTTTTCAGTTCCTCGATCTTATCTTCCTTATCTTCAATCCCGTCTAACTTGTCTTCTAACTCTTTCTGACGCTTCTTCTTATCTTCCAACTCATCCATCTTCTCCTGCGCTTTTTCGGCCTTCTCGACTTGTTCCTCCAGGTTCTCCTTTTTCGCCTCTAACTGGCTGATCTTTTTCTCGATCTCTGTGATCCGATCCTCTACGTCGTCTTTCTCCTGTTTTCTCTCACGTAGCTTTTCCAGTTCCTCGTCTTTCTCTTCATACTCCTCGTATGCATCCTCGACCTCGTCGATGATTTCCTGGGCTTCCTCCGCTTCCTCTAATGCTTTTTCCGCTTCTCCCAAGCTTTCTTCCCGGTTCTCTATAGTATTCTCTTTCTCCTTGATCTTCTTTTCCAGCTCCTCGATCTCATCATCTATTTCTTGAAGCGTTTCCAGACGATCTTCCTTGTCCTCTAACTGCTCCTCAGCATCTTCTAGATCGGTTTCCAGCTCCTCGATATCATCCTCGAGATCGTCTTTCTCCTCCCGGGTTTCTTCAAGTCCTTCAACCTGTGCGTGGAGTCCTTCAAGATCCTTCTCTATCTCGTTGATTTCCTTACGGAGCTCATCGTTTACGTCTTTGAGCTCGCTCCAGAGATCGTCGTAGACATCGACGTCGAGAAGCGGGTTGAAAACGCCTTCCCGTTTCGACTGGCTTTTCGCGAAGTCGTTTGTGAACTGTGTTTGTGGAACCCCGATACTGGACTTCCAAAGCTTTTCAAGACTGTTAGACTCGGGGACGCCAAGATGTTCTTTCAGCCATTGTACCCGTTCGTCCTTGTCGGTTAGATCCAGTTTGTTCCCATCCTCGTCGAGGATTCGGTGTATGGATCGGTCGGCGTACCGTTCGACAGTGTACTCCTTCCCGTTCTTGTTGGAGATGAACTTGACCGCGACTTTTCCACTGTTTTCCCCGTCTCTCACGAATTCGGACTGGGTGAGGCGGAGATGGTCGAATAATGCGAACCCGACAGCTTCCTGGACGGTGGATTTGCCTGCGCCGTTCTGTCCGATGACTGCGTTTACGCCTTCAGTGAGTTTGATAGTGCCTTGTTTGTAGCTCTTGATGTTGGATAAGTCGACTTCAGTAATCTTCATTCGTTGTCACCTCCGGTTTCAGGGAACAGTTCGCGGCGGCGTTCTTTGACGGTTTCAGCGACTGACTCCGGTGAATCACCGGCTAACAAGCTGTTCTTTACCGAGGAAAGGGTTTCTGCGACGCCCTCGACATCGGTTTCGTACCGGGAGTCTTGACCGGCTAGCTGCTGGAAAACAGCGTGTTCTAGCTTGTCTCTATCGATCTGGCCGTCCTCGTTCTGTATCTCCTCTTCGCCTTCTTCGAGGTCTTGGATGACGCTGATGGCTTCCCGTGACTCGGTTGCGTCTTTCAAGCTGACGTGTAACGCATCGGTTTTCTGTTCGACGATCTCACGGATCCGTTCGATATCCAGCTGGGACCGGTTGAAGTTGAGGAGGCCTTCGAGGTGAAGGTCGATAACCGGGTTCCGTGGCTGTCCTTGATTGGTGTACCGATCTTTCTGCTGTACTTGTTGAAGACCCGGGATTTCATCCATAACCTTCTGTTTGAAGCCTTGTTCGAGTTCCTCCGGTGTGTCGTACTGGTCGACCTCGAAGTCGATTCTGTAGAAGGGACGGCGTTTCGAGAGGCGGTGTTCAGCCTCAAAGCTTCCGTCCGGTTCAACATCAACAAGGTAGTATCCGAGGTCCCACCGTGCCTGTCGTGTGTTATGTGCTTCAGGAGAGCCAGGGTTGAAGATCCAGTCGCCGTGGCTGTACTGTTTATGGAGGTGGCCGAGTCCGAGGTAGTCGACTAGTTCTTCGACCGGTTCAAGCTGGTTGTATGAGATGCCGCCGCTCATCCCGGGAATATGGCCTTCGATGCCGAAGTGGCCGAGGAGAACGGTGGTATCGGGTTCGCCCTTCTCTTCGTTGACCTGGCGGATTCCTTCCGCAACGGTTTCTAGGTACCGTCCGGTTTGTTGGCCAAGGTACTGAAGCCCGAATATCCTGACACCGTTTATCTCGATGTAGCCTGATGAGGTTCCAGGGTTCTCCGGGTCGTGTTCCTCAAATACTGGGCCATCGCCATCGAGATCGGCGTTCAGCAGCACCAGGTTTTCCTTGGTATGAAGGTATTCGAGCCAGTGAAGATCTTCTTTGTAGAGCTTGGCATCGTGGTTTCCCCGAATACCGACGACCGGGATATCTTCTTCACGTAGTTTTTCGAGTCCTCTCTCTGCGTCACTGAGGGCGAGTGCGTTAACGTTCTTGTTGTGGAAGAGATCGCCGCCGAAGACCGTGAAGTCTACGTCGTGTTCAATGGCTTGGTGGATCACCCAGTTGTAGGTAAGGTTCATGTCGTCCCGCCGTTTCTTCAGGTTGTACTGTCGGTGCCCGATATGGGCGTCCGAGAAGTGGAGGAACCGCGTATTGTTTGATTTTGACATATTTTAGACCTCTTTTCCTTAGTGTCTTAAATCATTGCCATATTTTCCGGGATATCGATTCCTGCGGACAGATTTTCTCCTAGGTTTTGGGTGAGTATCTGTGGAAGCGCGTACTTGCCTTGTTTAAAGACTGAGGACCAGTTGAGATGGCTGAGAGCGTAATATTCCTTCAACAGGTGTTCCGCGGAGGGTTGAGGTATGTCCTCCCTGTTGAGGGAGACGTGGTCTTTCGCAGTGATCTCGAGTGGTTGAGCGGTTCCACGATCCGGTTTGTGGGAGACGAGGAGCCCGCTGTCGTCTCCGTACATGACTGCGCTTCCACCTGAGGCGTTGGTGAACCGTGTTCCATCTCGTGAGATCAGGCGTTTGTTCGGCGACTTGTTCACGCTGATCACGTCGATGATCATATCGTCGGGAAGCAGGCTGTCTTCCTCCAGAATCTGTTTGATCGGCCGCTTGTTCTCGCTGGGAACCCCTTCCCGGATCACTTCTTTCATCATCCGCTGTTCCTTCCAGGAGATCTTCCCGTCCTTTGCGAAGACGAGGCGTTCGAAGTGGAACGGTTTCTCACCGCTGGATTCCTGTCTTCTATGGAAGGCTGAAACCTTTCTCAAGAGTTCGTTCAGGATGTCGTGGAACACAGATTCCTTCAAACGTTCTCCGCCACTCGGCTGTGAACCGGTTGCGATGTACCGTCCGTAGGAGTCGGTAGTGGCGCTGTACGCAGTGGCTGCGGACTTCTTGTCAGGCCTCCGGGAGACGTCGTGGTATGCGTAACAGGTGCTTCCCGGCGTTACACCTGGTATATGGGCGTCCGCGGGTTCATCAAGTATCCAGACAGCGGATCCGACGTTCCCGAGTTTGACGTAGACTTGGGAAGAGGTGTTCACCCCGATGAAGTATCCGTTATCATTAGCGAGCTTGACCACGTTCTTGTACTCGATTCCCTGGGCAGGGACAGGACTGCTTCCGAACAACCGTTCGAACAGTTTTCCCCGTGCTTGGAAGTAGACATCTGACTGCTGGCCGGGAAGAACGACGAAAGCCAACAGATCGGAGTCTACTTGATCGAGCTCGGAACGGATCTCGGTTATCCTGTTGGCGTATGCGTTACTGTTCTGGCTTCCGACGTCGATGATCCCGTTGTCACCGACTTCCGTACACCGTTCTATACTGCCGAGGTTTAGCTGGCTGTAGATCGATTCGAGCTCTTTGAATCCCCGGTCGATTTCCGGTCCGTTCTGTGGAGTGATTACGACGTACTTACCATTGACCTGGTCAGCATATGGACCGTGGTTTTTCAAAGCGGTATGGAGGTCGGTGACACTGGTTTTGAAACCGTCTCCGAGACGGACGTCGAATTCGTAAGCGTTCCTGAACTTTTCAGTCTTGAACCCGAGTTCGGAAGTGGTGGTGAGTTTGCTGAAGTCGGCTTCTTCGCCGCCGAACTTCATGGAGCCGAAGCAACTTTCCACCATGTTGGCGGCTTCAGACACCCGTGTCTTCGGATCTTTCTTGAGTTCGTCAGGAAGACTGCGGCCTCTGCTGTAGCTGCTGAAGACGCAGGACCGTGGGTACGGTAGCTCCTTGTCGAAGGATGGAACGTAGATATTGACCATCTCTTCGTCCGGGTCCACGAACCCGATATCGTGTTTCTTCTTCCAGTATTTCGGGGTCGGGTATGTTTTGCCGTTGAGCTCGAATGATTTCTCCGAGGCGGTGACTCCTGCCCGCCCGGTTAACCGGCCTCCTCTCCAGCTCGGAAGGATCTGGACGTTGACCTGGGAATCGGTTCTGTCTGCTTCCTCGATTTCTTTCTCGGTCAACGTCTCCATGATACGGGTGCAGGGATCTACCGCTACCGTGGCTTTCCCGTTGATGTACTCCGCCTGTATCTCGTATGCTTCTTTGAAGTCGGTATCCTCATTCAATAGGTCGTCAACCTTGACGTACTTCCGACCGACTTTCTGGAACCCGTTTTCCGCGAGATGGGTGCGGACGCGGTGTTTCCAGGCCTCTTTCAGTTCATACAGTGTTGCGTCGGTCTCGCTGTGGAACTCCGGTTTGAACGAGTTGTAGATCGATGAGACCGCTGTCAGGTAGCTGCGGTCCGGGTCGATCAACGTAATATCTGCTTCTGTGTCTCGAGGTGCTAATGTGCAGTCGATCCCGTTCTTGTTGAGGTTAGAGATGATCGACTGGAGGAAGGAGATCCTGTCCTTTCTCTCATCGACAGGTAGTCCTTTCATTGAGACACGGCGCACCTTAGCACCCTTTTCGGGCGAGTTCCGCATCTGGAAGATGTTGGTGAACATCATCTGTCGACACCTCGCAGCGTCTTCTGGAACGTTTCAACGCCTAGGCTGGAAACCACTTCATCCGTGATGTACCGGAGGATCTCTACCTGAACGTCTTCAGGTATCTTTCTGCCGTGGACCGTGACCTTCCCTTTCTCGTAGAAGCTGACGTTGTAGATCGCTTTGTCGGGGAGATCGACCTTGACCTTCTCCAACGGTTCGGATCCGTACTTCTCCCAAAAGCTCGTGTCCTGTAAGCCGGGGAGGTACCGTGCTGAAACGTTGTCGGGTCTCTGGCTGGACGGTGCGAAGTCTGCTTCACGGACCTTGTCCGACCGGTCTACAATACTGTGTAATGTATCGCGGTCAAACTCCACAGGTTCGTAGAAGATGTCCTCATTGAGGAGGTCCGCAACCGTTTGAACGACTTCGTTCTCAACGTCCTTGTTGGGAAGGTTGGCGTCGTAGGCCACGTACCCGTTTCCGAGGAAGATGATGGGGTACATGTCCGCGACTTTGATCTCTTCATCATCGCCTTCTAGAGTGGTTACTTCGGTTTTCTCCTCTTTCGCGTACTCGACGTAACACATCCCGTCTTGGAACGTTTCAAAGGTTCGTGGCAAGGTGCCAGACCGTAGTTCCTCGGATGATTCCAAGGCGGACATGTGTTCTACACGGTTTTGAAGGGTTTCAAGGTCGATTCCGTCTTCTTGAAGTGGAAGGATTTTATAACTCGCCATGGTACTCACTGGTTTGATTTATTCTAGTCTGGATGAATGGTTTGACTGGTTCTTTGATCTGGTAGTATGCTGAACGCCCCTGCTTCTCTGACTCAACTAACCCCGCTGATCGGAGGTCTTTCAGGTGGTAGGATACGGTGGACTTGTCGCGATCGATCAGGTCCACGAGCTGTGATGGACGTATCCCGCTCTTGTCGTGCCATAGGACCATGTGTGTCAGTATTGTTAGTTTAGTTTCCGACAGGTCGTACACTTCCTCTTCCAATCCAACTAGGTTCATCTTCTCCGCTGCGGCGTCCACAGCTTCTGCATCACCGATCTCCGTCTCTTTCAGGAACGTCTCTCTCAGCGTCTCCAACGCCAGTAGGGTGAAAAGCCGTGGAATACCGGAGCTGTAACCGTGGATCTTCTGGAGAAGTGCCTCTGGGAGCTCCAGCCCGTCATCGGCCACTACTCTGAATATCTGTTCTAAGGCGTCAACCGTCTCGTCTTCCTGGAAAGAGGTGAGGTGGATCTCTTTGGACGCTGGAACCACGTCTTCAACGTCTTCCCGGTGATGGTTCCAGTACTCCGGCGTCCAAGAGGTGAGGAATAAGGCGTCATCGACGACAGTATCGATCACGCGCAGTGCTTCAGTCAGGCTCTCTATCCGTTTCCATTCGCAGTTATCGATGAAGATGACAACTTTCTCGAGGTCACGGAGTTCATCCCGTATCTCGAATATCTGCTCTTCTTCGTCTTCGATATCGGTGAATCTGTCTGCCTTAAGATACTTCTGTGTGATCTCCGGTTCTGTCTGTTTGAGAAGGTGCTGTACAGTGTGGAGAAACTGGGTCTTCCCTATTCCGGAGACTCCAATTATCGGTAGGTGGTAGATGTTGCTTCTCTGCGAGAAAAAGCCGAGGTATTCAGCAGTAGATTCAAGCTGTTCCTCGTGATTAACCGTTTTTTCCGGGTTTTCGTAGAAGTACTTAGTGAGATACTCTATACTACTTTTGTTCGGATCGATTCCTTTGTCCTGTAGCCAGGTCTCGTAGTTGCTGACCTGGCCTTTTTGGCCTCTCTGAAAGGCTTCTTCGAACCGATTCAGCTTGTCAGATTCATCAACCATATCTCAAACCACTACTGTCTTTTCAAACTATACTTCTACCACCAAACTATTTAAACCTTGGGTCAGATACTCAACAATAGAGGGAATCAGTCCAGAAACCGGCGGTAAAGCACAGTCAATCCCCGGGATCCAGTATGAGCGAGAACCCAAACACCATTCTCGAAACGGCAATCCAGCTCGAACAGACCAACGAAAACGCGGAACTAGAACTTGCAACACTGAAAACAAGAAACAACTTTGAAACCTACTTCACGGACGACATAGTCCATATCCGCGCCATAACATACTCAGACTCTCCAGAAACCCTTCTCAACCTGTTAGAAAACGTTGGAACCGACGACATCTCACTCGAAGTCGTTATCGGCGACAACACCCTCGACTACCGAAAAAAGCTCCGGGGAAAAGAACAGCTCGCCACCAAACTCGACAGACTCCAACGGGACAACCGTCTTCAAATCCTCCTCGCCGCCACCAAAGGAAACGAGGTCCACACCAAACTATACATACTACAGCATAGAGACGGCTCAAGAACCAACATCCTCGGATCACCCAACCTCAGCGAACAAGGATGGGGATCAACACGGCAGAAAAACGCGATCGCCGTCTTCCGAACCGACGGGGACCAACCCCTCGACAACGTCTTCGACCACTGGTACGACGAACACAAACGGTACGGCGAACCCTTCATGGAAGACCTCACAGAACAGCTAGAAGACGTTGACAGCGATGAGAAACGTGAAGAGATCATCCATGCATGGATAGACGGACGCACTACCTCACAAGAAGAGGAAGCCGAACTCGAACAGGAACTCACAGAAAAACTCGACGAAGCCAACGTCGAAACAGCCACTATCATCGGAGAGTTTGAAGACCCGGACCTCACATTAGCAGTCACCGACAACCCTGAAGAGGCGGACGAAACGCTCTCCCAATCACTCAACGGCTACAGCGACTACCTGCCAAAACTCGAGGAAGAAACCCGGTCGTTCGACGCCTCCGTCGACGGGAAAACACTTCGAGCCTCTCCAGGCGCGATCAGTAAACACGCGAAAGAGAAGTTCGGAGCGCCGAAAATGTGGTTCAACAGCGATGACCAACTGATACTACAGACACCGACCCAGAAACAGCTGAAACTAACGCGGGAACTTCCTGACGATCCCGACCGAATAGACCAAGCCCTCGAATACCTCGAGGAATACTTTGAAACGGTCGATAACTTCGGGCGAACCGACCACGCAAAAGCAGTCAAGGCCCAGATGTGGGAAGCCATTATCTGGTTCTTCTGGGCACCATTCATCAACCGGTACGCCGCCGTCTACAAGGAACACGGGATCGACCTCGACAAGTACCTTCCCAGCCTCTACGTGTACGGAGAACCAGGCAGCGGAAAAGGAACGCTCTCACGGTACGCATTCCACCTCCTCTCCGACGGCCACGTAGAGGAACCGGAGGACGGCGACTCACTCAACAAGACACGGCTCCGATCCGTAAGAAATGTTGACTCAGTCTTCCCCGTCGTGTTCGACGATATCGACCCCAACGATCTAGACACTGAAACCTTCCTCAACTTCCGGCAGAAACACTGGACCGGAGAAGTAGATATCCCCGCGCTCGCATTCATCAGCAACGACAACCTACCCCGCAACCGGATCCAACACCGAGCTAAGATCCTCAACTTCGATATCCAGTTCAAAGACACCCATAGAACAGCTAAATACGTGAACGACCTTACAAACCGTTCTAACCCGGTGTTCACATGGTTCGCCCACCTGTTCAAAGACCGGGACGTGATCATGCGTTCAGAGGACGCTGATACGCTTGCTGAAGCACGTGAAGTCTTCAAAGAGCTCTACCAAAGGGCGGATCGTGAACTTCCAGAGTATTTCCCCGATGAGCCTGCGGAGAAGAAGTACGATATCGGGAAATGGATGTGGGAAGACGCGTACGAAAGCGGCCTAGTCGAGTTCAAAAGACGTAACGGCAACCTCATCGCCGAGTTCGACGACTCGCTCAGCGTCTACAGCAGCGTCAGAAAATACGCGCGTACACTGCCCAAAGAGACCCGGGCACAACAAGACGGTAACCAGATACTTATCCGGGCAGAACAACAAGCACTCGACTGGTTCCCCTTCGACACAGACTCAAACGGAGGATTCCTGAACCGCCTCCTTAGCTGAAAACCCATTTCTACCTTGTCCCAAGTCAAACTAATCAGCTCTAGGTAGTCACCGATAATTCGACGGAAAGATTTTACACCTTGCAAGTGTACTACTACTTGTACAGATGCTCACTCTCGGGGACGAGGATGACCTTCTCAAAGATATTGAAGAAGGCATTCAGATCGCCATGGAGCGTGAGGGGTATCCCTCTGATGCGATCGATCCAATTAAAGTTAATAAGTTAGCTCATTTTGCTATTCAGGACATAGGTGTTCCTCTCACCTATGGCTGGTACAAATATGGTCCAGCCCCTGTATTCGATACTAGTACTGCACGGCTTGAACCAACCCCAAAGAGAGAAGTTAAAGCAGCTGAGGAACCACGCCTCCCTGATCCAAGTAATGAATTCTATAGTCCAGATGAGTACGCATATTACTTTACTCGAGACTGCACCTATTTCGATAGAATCCTTCAGACTCCAACCAAAGAGTACCTGATTGAGTTCTATGAGGATCATGCTCCGTCCCCCTATGGAACGCTATATGAGCAAAGTGTGCAGGTTCAGGTCATCCTAGATAGTATTATCGAAGATGACGATTGGCATTCAGAGGCAGAGTCCTATTCCAAGTCACTCAGCAAAGAACTCACAGAACTTCACCGGGAGTTACTCGGAATTGATGCGCTGAGCGAAGTGGTTGATACCTTTAGCGATTACTCAAAACTTCTTAAGCGAGTCCTTGCTGAAGCCTCTACTCAGGAAGAGCTGACCCCCTCACAAGACCGATATATTAGAAAAGTTGCTAACTTCTTCTATTCACATGTTTGGAAATATGCGGCCCTGATTATTTCGAAAAACACAGTTCATCTATCACCTGGAGACAATGATGACAAATTGCTGAATGCTATTGATAGTGATCTCCAGAAACTCAGGGGCGAGATCAAAGACGAAATCCATAGTTTGGAGAAGCAGGGGGGTTCACGGGGACTCTATGTCAATTATCAGCCTGACAGCCTGGATAGTAATTCAACATCTCTCGAAGAAACTTTTACCGAATCAAACATCGAACCATGGACAAAAGCTGCTGCAGTTCCAGTTCGAAGGAAACTATCAAGAAATCCTGAAGAAGTCGACAGATAGGAATAATGTCTTCGGTATCAAGAGGAGATGTGGTCTGGGTTACGTTTCCAGATCCTGATGATATTCCAGATGAAGAGTTTGAAAACCCACACCCGGCTGTTGTAGTCCAAAACGACACTCGGAACCAGAGATATGATACTACAATCGTAGCACCACTAACGACAAGCCAAGACTCTCCTGAAGAGTTCGCTGATGTGGCAGTCCCTTCAACAAGTGAGGGAGTTGAAGAAGACAGTATAGCAAAACTTGGAATGCTTAGTACTGTCTCTGTTCCAGGGAGAATTATGGATCAGAGTGAGAACTCCGATGTATGGAAAATGGGCGAACTTTCAGCCAGCAAAATGAATGAGATTGAGGCACGTCTAGAAGTTCTATTGGGAATTGCCTGAGATCATGCCTTTAAGAGCGTAGCTCTACTAAAAAGCTATTCTACTTTCTCTCCGGACAGTTCCTTCAACCGTCTTTCGTCCGCCTCCGTTAACAGTTGGACGTCGTACTCTTCCTCGAGTTTTGCGATAGACCGGAATAGCTCCAGTGCTGTTTCCTCGTTGCCTTGGTCGATATGGTACTTCCCCTGTTTCCTCGAGACCTTCGCCACTCCTTGTTTTCCGTCGTACCACGGCAGGATCTCAGTGTAGTACGCTTTGGCCTGGTTCAGATGCTGCCACCACTCATCCGTATCATACTCAGTGTTTTGAGCCAACGACCAGTGGGTGTCCGCCAGCTTCCGCGCAACGTTCTTCTGTTCGTTCTCTTCTTCAGCTAGTTCGTAAGCCTCCTCCAGTAGATCGAGTGCTTCCTCTAAATCATCTGTCCGGCTGCTTTCCATCAACTGTTGCAGCCGTTCCTGCCGCTGTAGCTCCTCGCTCTTCCAGATCACTTCGCCTTCTAAATCGATAGCGTACAACGGATCCTCATCTCGGTTCTCGAAAAGATATAGGTGTAAACCATCATCGTCGCTACGGAACTCGATATCCGTCTTGTTCCCATCAAGGTTCTCGTGTTTCAGAACCTGTTCTCCCCTTTCTACGTCGAAGATGTAGGTGCTGCAGTCAGGGTTCAAAGTTGCTGCCGCTGCATACCTACCGTCTTCAGAAACGGTGCACGCCTCCACGTTTGCGTTAAGGAAATGGCCTAACAGTTGTTCACCGGAGGAATCGAATACGTAGAGTTTGCCAGACAGCTCTTCCTGATCCAAGTTATCGATGACAGCCGCTACACCGTTATTTGAGACTGCGGCTTTCCCATCTAATGTACCTACGTTTTCAAGAGGCTCTGTAACACGGATATTGTCTCCCCCAAAAAGGAAGAAACGGTCGTCTGTATCATGTGACCGGCCGTACGCAGCTCTCCACCGGCCGGTAGGTGAGTCACTGTACTGGTAGTGGAACCTGTTACCTTTGTACTCCAGACTGTTGATCTGGAACCCTGAATCCGGTTCAGTATCTACAGAATCTTCGACTACCGGGGCTTCTTCTTGATCTTGACCGGAATCACCACTTTCAGAACCTTCCAACGTGGTTTCTACTGATAGATCCGCTGATACTGACGGCTCGAGATTACGGCGTTTCCAGAGGTATATGAGGCCTGGAACTACTGCGATGATCCAGACCAGCGACGGAAGGATGTACGCCCATCTGTACTTCGGCCAGTCCGTGTACTGCTTGACTTCTGCTGCATCTTTGTAGAGCGCTATAGGAAGCAGGATCCAGGAAAACAGGACAAGGAATCCGCCTAAAGCATCAGGAAGCACACTGAGACCGAACAGTACGACTATCCATCCACCTGTAGCTGCCATTACACCCTTACGCCACTTCGTATCCGGTAGACCGACTTCTTTCTCGACTTGAGTATGAGAGCGAGAGGTTTTCTCTGAAACAGCGGTAGTTGGTTCAGTAGTGCTTTCTGAAGGTGAGACCTGTTCAGCAACGTTATCACGTGTTTCAACTGTCTCTAATGCTTCTTCCGCCTCCTCCGTCTCTTCCTCCGAAAGGTCGAGGTATTCCTCAAGTAAGCCGTAAGCATCCAAATCATCGATAATATCCAGAAGCTGGTTTCCATCAACCAGTTTGACGTTCAGCTCTCGGCCTCGTTTCTCTGCGTCACGTGAGAACGAGCTTGTGGTAACGATTACTGAGGCGTCGACACCGTCTTTCTGCTGTTTCAAAGCCGAGTACTGCTGTACATCGCTGCTGCTGACCGTGTTTCCTTCGGAGTACCGTTTGGCCTGGATCAACTGTTTCTGAGGATACGGCTTCTCCTTCTCGGCAACAACGTCGATACCAGCGTCAGCAGAAGCCTGTGTAACCTCGGTCTCCCATCCCAGTTTCTGCCAGAGATCAGCGACAAAATGCTCGAACTCGATCTCGTCCATCTCCCGTAGCCCGTTCAGAATCCTGCTCGAATCAACGTCAAAATTGATGGCATCGGGCTCCGAGAGGTCTGCGCCGCAGTCACTACAGTACTTATCGTCCGCGGATATCTCTGCCCCACAAGCTGAACACTTACGCATTAACAAGACAGTTGATACTTATCTCTAATAAAACGGGGGACTCACTCTACTCGATAAGTTCCAGGTCGTGTCTCCGGAAATTGAGGCTGGGTACTTCACTGTTGTCGAGTTTGACGGTGTAGATGAAGTTATCCTCTGAGTCTCCTGTAACGGAAGCGGCATCATCAAATTCTACATCGATGATCTCGCCGGTTTCCCCGTGTAGATGGTTGTCTGGGCCGAGTTCTTTGTCGAGTATGAGTTTGACTCGGTCGCCTTTCCGGTATGCGTCTGTAATCAGTGGTTCACCTTTCAGATTGTTTGTAGGCTTGTCTAAGGAGTTTGTCTGTGGTCAGTGAGGCGATGAGTTGTCCTCGTTCCAGGTCAGTCATTTTGTCGAAGGCTTTCTTGTACCGGTTGACCGTGTCACGTGAGACCTCGAGTTCTTCAGCGGCCTCTGTCTGGTTCATCCGTGTGATGGCGTCGATGTACCGGGTTGTGGTCTCTTTCGTGAGACCGTATTTTTCGAGTATATCCTCAGCCTTCATCTCTATAGATAGTTCTGCGAACTCATTTTTTATTAGAGGAAGTGTCGGTTCACTGAGCTAGTTCTTGTTCTTTGGCTGCGTCGACGAATCCTTGGATTCTCAGGTTGCGGCTCCACTCCTTGACGAACTCTTGGACTGGCTCTAACCCGTCTTCATCGTGCTGATGGACTCCCGGGTTCTGTGTGTACCGTACAGGTATCCAGTCCCCGTTTCGGACTTTGAAGACTATTTCAGGGTCAGCCGTGCGGTCGCCCATCTGTCTGTAGTAGTGGCCGACGACAACCCGCTCTTCACCAACTTTCTCGATAACCAAGTCCATGTACCCGTTGTTTTCGACTGTAATCGTTTGACCTGTCTCGAGTTCACTGATCGAGTTGATTCCGAACTGTTCCAGGATCTCTTTGACCGTTTTCACCTCTGGTTCTCACCCTTAGTCATCCAGTTGTTGTCGAGGTACCGGGTCATGATCTTGATATAGTTCTCTACAACCTGTTCAGGGTCTTGGTCGGTAGCGATTGTTTTCGTAAGAAGATGTTCGCCGCCGTTGTTGTGCATCTGGAGTGAGATCCCGGTATCTTGTTGACTACAAGGCGTTGCGTAGAGCTTGAGTGAGAGACCCCGGTTGCCGGCGTAGGTCCAGTAGAGGCTGTGACTCATCTTGTCGTACCGGAGCTTCCAGCCTCGATGTTCTGTCCCTGCGTACTGTTCTTTGAGTACACGTGTTCCTTCCTGTCTGTAGAGATGTTTCTTGGCCTTTTCTTCGGCGTCTATTCCTTCCCACTCTTCGCCGCAACAGCACTCCACGTAGTCGCCGGTTGAGTGGCCGGGACAGTGTTCTTCCCCGATAACCGTTTCTTTGACCGTGCCGTCGTCAGCCAGTTTGAAGGTTTTCACGACTTTTGTCGGAAACCTGCCGGAAAGCGCATGATCCACACCAAACCACCCTATCTTACAAATAGCAAGACAGATTTAAAAACATATACCGCACAAAGTAATATAGGTTGAAAAGGTTCGTGAGATCAGCCTGAAATCAGCCTTGAATCATCCTCCAACGATCAACGATCAGCTTTGAAAAACAGTTCTAAATCAGCCTTGAAAACAGGAACGACTATACACTGTACAGTAAATCACAGAAGAAACCGAACCGGGAAGCCTTGGACAGAGTTGAATCGTTAGCTGAAGACCGTGATTGGCTCCAGCCACCTATCTACAAGAGGGCCAAAGATCTCTTCGACAAGTGATTCCTTCCAGTTCTGGAACAGAAACCATGGGACAGCTATCTCCTGAAAGGGTTTTCAGATGATATCACTGCTTGGGTTACTTTCAGGATGTAGCATACACCTCTTTTACTTTGAGTTGTGTGGTATCATGGCTCATGGAGGGAGCGTTAGGGATATCTGCCAATGAGGATTCGATAGAGAGCGCTTTGAGACGGGGTTACAGGTATCGAGTTCCTGACTATCAGCGGCGGTACTCGTGGAAGAAGCAGCAGTGGCGAGAGCTATGGAACGATCTGCGAGCGTTGGAGGATGAGCAGACCCATTTTCTCGGAGCGGTCGTGGTCGTTGAGAGGCCGGGGAACTTGAACCAGTTAGACACTCTCGAGGTAGTTGATGGACAGCAAAGGCTTGCCACGGTCTCACTTCTTCTTGTGGCGATGAGGGATAGATACCGGAAGGAGGGAGAGATCAGTCAGGCAAGAGCTATCAACAATGACTATCTCTGGGTGTCAGACCTTGATCAGAACAAGCACCAGAACCTTACACTCAACACGTTTGACAACGAGATCTACAATACGCTGTTGACTACTGAAGCAGACCGGGCACAGGACAGCCAGCTCAAATCAGCGCTACAGTATTTCCACAATCGAGTGGACCAGACATCTTTGGACGAGTTAGATACGTTGAGAAAACGTCTTCTGAGGTCGTTTACGCTGGTTTCGATTGAATGTAACAGTGACCATTCTGCCTTTCGCTTGTTTGAGACGCTCAACAACCGCGGGTTAGAACTCACGGCGGACGATCTTATCAAGAACCATCTCTTCAACGTCGCGTCCAGCAACCGGGAGGTAGAATATGAGCGTATCAAGAAGCAGTGGCTTCGAATAATTGAGAACATCATACCTACAGATGTAAAGCCAGCTCTCTTCTTCCGGCACTATCTCATGTCATCACCGCTTCTAGATATCCAAGAGTCGATTACGGAGTACACTCTCTACGATAGAGCTCGTAAAATCATTGATAAGGAAATCCCTCAACGAGAATTGTCTCTTGAGAATTTGATTCGGGATATGGCTGATGCAGCAGAACTCTACGCATCTATCCTACTAGCAGACATACAGAAGTTCGACGATACATCAAACAGTTCGGTAAACAGGAAGCTCAAAGATATCCACGCAATCGGGATGGGTGCATCAGGCACCCTTCTACTCCGGCTCTTTCAGGAGATCGATAACCCCAACAAGGCTTTCGAAATCCTCCAGTTGCTCGAGGCATTCCTTCTGAGGCAGAAGATCGTGGGCTACCCTAGTGGAGCGGCATCCGACAGACTGTATGCACGTCTCTGCTCAAACGCCTTCGATCAGAATAACCCTGTGAAACGGATTAAGCAACGGTTCTTAGAGGAAGTTCCGAGCGATACTGAGTTCCGGGCCGGTATCGTGGAAAAACGTGCGACGCTAAACTCGAGAACACGTTACATGCTGAGACGGATAGAGTCCGATCACTACCACGGCATCGATGTTGGAAACGGAGCAGATGCCGAACTGGAGCACATTGCTCCACGGGCGGCCTTCTCAGCGAAGAAGTACAGCACGTGGCCAGGCCACCTCGGTGTCGATGAAGAGGTCTTTGAACAGTACAAAGACAGGCTTGGAAACATTACCCTTCTTGAAAGCCGGCACAACGCAGCCTCCGGAAAACACCCATTTCAGCAGAAGAAGAGGGAGTACGCATCCTCCAAGTATTCAATGAGTCAGGAGATCGCTGACCAACACCAAGAATGGTCGACTGAGAAGATACAGAGCAGGACTGAGTATCTCGCCGATGTTGCCACCCAGATCTGGAAAATAGAGCCAGTAAACAACCACCGATAGAAAAGTAGAGAACCCCCACGGATCAGAGAGTCTTAGTCCCAGTTGTTGACTGTTTCCTGTCGGTCTTCCACCGGTGCTTGGTCGTACCGGACAGCCATCTCATACGACTTCTGTCGGAGTTGTTGTTGGACTGCAGCAGGTCCCTGATCACGGCTCATCTGCGTGCCCACACTGTGTCTGATGGAGTACCAGGACATGTCCCTGTGTTTCACCGGTATATCGGCTTCCTCACACAGCTTTCCGAGTAACCGGTTGAGCGAGGAACTACCGTACGGGTTTCCGTACTTGGTCAGCCATAGTGCTTCTGTCCCCCGGTACTTGTCGTAGTTTTCTCGTTCGCTCACCCATTTTCGGAGGATGTTGGCTGTGCGTTCGCTGAGTGCGACGTGCCAGTTGTCCGTATTCTTTGTAGACTCTCCTTTTGGGATACGGAGCATCCCGTTCTCGAGATCCAACCAGCTCGTCTTGGCGCGTCCGACCTCTTTGGGTCTCAGTCCTGCGTCCATCGATGTGTAGACGATGGAGGGGTATTTCCAGCCGTTCGCTTTTTCCCAGTCACTCCTTGTCACATCGTTTTTCGGCTTTTCGAACCGTTGCGCTAGATGAGCCTTCCACTTGTCTCGTTCCTGCGGATCGAGGGAGTTGTAGTGGGGTATGGATCCGTACTCGAGGCTGGCCTGTTTGATCTTCCGTCGTTCGTCTCCTGTCAGGAAGTCTCGTATCTGGTGTGTGGCTCCGCCGCTGGAGAACTTGATTTCCGGTTCCCAGTCGATACTCCGCCCTCGTTCATGGTTCAGATATTTGAATAGCGATTTGATCGCTTTCTGGACGGCAGCTTTGTGTGTCTTCGACAGTTCCTCGTACACCAGCTCCTTGCAGTACTCGTCCGCATGGTCGGTCGTGACGCGGAGCGTGTACCCCTCTTCTTGCTTCCAGATCCACCGGTAGAACTGGTCGATTTTGTATCCTCTTTGCCGCGTAGTGTCGAACGCGTAGCCTTCAGCTTTCTCCGGATCCTTTCCCAGGTTGAGTAGCCATTTGAGTAACTGTTTTCGGAAGCTGTGGTAGTCCTCGAGCTGCCGCTGGTTCAGGTATTTCTCCGACTGCTCCGGAACTACAACGATGCCGTCGACCTTGTCACGTTCATCCTGCATAAGCCCTCACCTCTGGCTCCGCGAAAACAGGGGAACCGCTGACTCTAGGTCTAGTAAGCCTGAAACTTTTTATAATCCGGGGACGGCTCCGGGGTGCGATACACCAACCCACGTTGTAAGCTTCGAATGGCATAGTCGGGTCATTGCTGGAAACCCGGAAAACCAACGAGAGAAGGCGTGAGGAGTGCGCGGACCGGGATTTGAACCCGGGCCATGAGCTTGGAAGGCTCAGGTCCTACCACTAGACCATCCGCGCGCACTCCCCGATTTTCGCTCCGAGTTTAAGGGTCTTCCTGTTTCGTCTGTCGATTCGGTTGGGGCACTGACTCGAACCGACTCGCTCAACTACCGACTCGAGACTCGGAAACGAAGAAGCAGGAGCCGATCGGTGATCGGTCCGGAGACGATCGGTGGGTGGTAAGGGGGGTGAGGGGAGGGAGGGGAAACGATCGAACCGGCAGTGAGCCGGCTCCGGATTACCGGGGCGGACGCGATGACAACGGTGGTGGTACCGGTACCGTTACTTCTCGAGGACCTCGGCACCGGAGCCGACGGCGATATCGACGTCGCCGGTGGCGACGGCCTTGAGGTTCTCGCCGGTCGGGGTCTGGACCTGCGACCACTTGCCGTCGGTCTGTTCGAAGATCACGCCGCCGCTGCCGACGGTGACGCCGCCGTTGTCGTCGGTTTCGACGTCGAAGAGGTCGGCGTCCCCGAGGCTCTCGGGGACCCACTGGCTGCCGTCGTACTCGAAGACGGAGGCGTTGCCGCCGGTGACGACGACGTCGTCTTCGGCGTCGCTGTCGAGACCGTAGAACGTGACGCCGGCGTCCTCGATGCCGATCGGGTTCCAAGTGGTGCCGTCGTCGGTGGCGAACACCTTCCCGTTCGTGTCGATGACGTGGCCGGCGCCGTCGGCGTAGAACTCGATGGCGTTGAAGCCGGAGCCGCTGCCGGGCGTGGCGTACTCCCAGGTGCCTTCCTCGCCGTTCTCGAAGCTGTAATGGATCGAACCGGAGTCGTCGGCCACGTAGACGTCCGCGTCACCCGCGGGGCCGGTGACTGCGACGTCGTTGAAGTTGGCCGTGAAGTCGTTGGGCGCGGAGCGGTCGACGAGGTTGCCCGTCGTCACGTCGTACTCACCGATCGCGCCGCTGGCGCCGACGATCCAAAGGCGTTCGCCGTCGTCGGTGGTGTCGACGCCGTAGAGGTCGTTCCCGTTACCGGTCGGACCGCCCTGGAGGACGACCTCCCAGCCCTCGTCGGCGCGTTCGATGACGAGGCCCCCGCTCGCGACCGCGTGGGCGTTCGTCGTCGTGTGGATAACGTCGTGGATCGTGCTGTCGATGGGGGTCTCGGAGACCGTCCACGTGGATTCCTCCTCGGCGGCGGCCGTCGCGGGGAGGGTAGCTGCGGCAAGCGATGCGCCTGCGGCCTTCAGCGTCGAACGTCGAGTGAAGCGCGTCATAGCGCATCCGGTGCTGGGGGACGAGATGAGGATAAAAGCCGGCGGCGTTTTGCACAGTTGCCGCCGTTTGCGAACGTTTTATTCGATTTACTTTTAACTTATACATACTCAATTGATTCGAAAACTACAGTCTTAGTCGGGTGGGAAGTAACTTTTAGTAATCTGTTGAAAAGTGTCCTCATTTGACGGGTTGCGTGTCCGTCACACGCCCGCATTCACCCGGAGCCGGCCACTTCGGCGTAGCAGTTGCCGCTCGAGACTTCCCACTCGAGCAGGTCGAGGTCGCTGGTCGCGAGGTCGGCCTCGAACTCCGCGGGCGCGTAGATGTGGTAGAACCGATCGACCGCGTCGCCGCCGGGGAGCGTCCACTCGACGGTCGTATCGAACCCCTCCTCGGCGTCGGCGGTCGCGTCGAACCGGTCGTGGGCCGTCGACCACGCGCTGACGAGCGCGCGGCCGTCCGGCGAGAGCACTCGTGCGAGTTCGTTCAGACTCGCTCGCCGCACCTCTCGGGTCGGAAGGTGGTGCAGCGTCGCGACGTAGACCGCGAGATCGACGCAGTCGGCTGCCAGCGGCAGCGAACTCGCGTCGCCCTGACAGAGCGCGACGTCGAATCCGTGCTCCCGTGCGCGCTCCCGGCCCGTCTCGAGGAGCCCGCGGCTCGCGTCGAGGCCGACGACGGTCTCGCAGTGGTCCGCGAGCAGTTCGGCGTGGCGGCAGTTGCCGCAGCCGAGATCGAGGCCGACGGCGGGCTCGTCCTCGTCCCCGTTCTCGAGGACGGCCGCGTGGTCGTCGACGAACGATTCGACCTCGGGCCACGCGTACTCCCGCGTCGACGCGAAGTGGCTCGCGATCCGGTCGTAGGTCGCGCGGACGCTCCCGCGATCCGGCTGGCTCGGCGCCGACTCGTCGTCACCGTTGTCGCCCGTTCCCATCAGTGCGGAGTGGTCGGGGCGCGTGCAAAAAGCGTTCGCACCGTCGGCGGGGAATCGGTGGTCAGACGACGACGGCGAACAGCAGGACCGAGAGCGCGAGCATCGCGGCCGCGTGTTTCGCGCCGGCCCTGACGTCGCCGGTGCTCAGCTGGCCGGCGATCAGCCCCGAGAGCAGCCCCTGGACCAGCGTCGCGTGGTAGAACAGCGTGTTGTACTGCGTGGCGGCGGTCTGGGAGAGCCCTCCGAGCCCGTCGATGGTGCCGCCCCCGCCGCCGGCGGCCTCGATCCCCTCCGTGGGGAGATTCGGCAGGAGATAGGCCGCGAGCACGGTGATGATAAACAGGAAGACGAAAAACGCGATGTAGACGACGACCAGGTACTCGACCATCGCCTGCTTGCGCTCGCGCTTGAGTCGCCGGTCGGCCGCCGCCTGTCTGGCGGCGATGGTGAGCACCGTCGCGAGGTTGCCGCTCGCGTTCATCGCCTCCGTCACCAACGTGACGACTCGAGACGTCGCGCGCGTGCGGACGCGCCGGCCGAACCGTTCGAGGGCGGTCTGGAGGTCGGCACCCCACTGGACGTCCGCCCAGATGCGGTCGAGTTCGGCCCCGAGCGGCCCCAGATCGGACCCGCGGACCTGATCGATCGCGGACACCGGTGCCATTCCGGCGTCGTTGACGCTCGCGAGGCGCTCGAGGAGGTCGGGAATCGCGCCCTCGATCGCCTCGATCCGCCGGCGGTGGAGTTCGTAACAGAGAGCGAAGACGGCGACGACGAACAGCGCGCCGATAGCGACGGCGTCGTCGATGACGGTGACGTCGAATCCGCCGTCGGCGAACGCTACCGGCAACCGCCACAGGACTGCGGCGAGTGCGATCGGAACGGTGAGGACGAGCGAGAGCCGAGGGCGCTCGCGCAGCGTCGACAGGGGCGACCCGACGCGCTCGCGGAGCCGCTGCAGTCGACGGTAGTACCGGACTCGTTCGACGTTTCGCTGCTCGCGATCCCGTCCGCGATCGGTCGGTCGCGCCGCGTTCCGGCCGCCGTCGGGCCGGGGTTGTTCACGCGCCACGGCGACGGGGCTCGGCACGGCCGCGTCGTCTTCGTCCGAATCCGGTTCGGCGACGCCCCCCGGCGTGATCGTGTCGGTCACCATGCTCAGGTAGACGATAAAGGCGAGGTTCCCCAGCGGCAGGATGAGGTAGATCAACGCCCGGAGCGGATCGAACGTGTTGCCGACGGAGATGCCGATGACTACCAGAATCGTGATGAGAAAGAGCGGCCCGGCGACCAGCACCGTGACGTACGCCTCGGCGAGCGTCCCGAGCAACTCGATGGTCGACTCCTGCTGGGACTCGGATTCCTCCTGGAAGTCCCGATACTGGGTCTCGAGGAACGTCGAGAGGCTATTACCGCTCTGGAGGACGCTGACGAGGTTCTCGACGAAGTCGGCGAACTTCGGGCTCGGGGACCGCCGGCCCGTCGTCTGGAGTGCGGTGATGACGTCCATGCCGAAGGTGTCCATGTTCCGCACTGCGACGCTGAACTCCGCGGCCGCCTCGCCGTAGGTGTCTTCGTGGCGCGCGAGGATGCGGACGATCTTCGGGAACTCCATGCCACTGCGCGAGAGGGCGTACATGAACGCGACCGTCGAGGGAAGGCTCGTCTCGATCCGCCGGGCGCGACCGTCGGCCACGTAACTCGGGTACCACCAGCGGAGCCAGTACGCGCCGAAGCCCGCGAGGGTTCCGATCGTCAGACAGGAGAGGGCAAAGAGGCCGAACAGTTCGGTCGCCGACAGCGACGGGACGCCGCCGAGGTTCGCCAGGAACGCGAGCGCTCCGGGAAGCGCCTCGCGCATGGCCGCGGGATCGACCGCGAGGACGAGCAGCAGACCCCAGATGACGTAGATGCCGACGATCGCGCCGGCGATCGCGAACAGCGTCGCGTACAGCATCGTCATCGCGCCGTACTCTCGGTAGGTCGTCGCGAAGTGTGCCGCCCGGAGCGCCGACTGTCTGTCCGGATGCTCGCCCTTGAACTCGGCGACGTAGCCGCCGAACAGCCCGATCGCTGCTCGAGTCAGTACCCGATCGAGTCCGACGTGAACCCGCGCGAGGGCGGCGAGCGAACAGAGCGCGGCGGCACAGACCAGCGGCAGGAAGTTCGAGAGCGCCATCGGCGACGATCACCCGTCCTCGTCGGGACCGGCTCCTGCGAGCGGGTTGCTGACGATCGAGTCGGCCGCCGGATCGGTCGCCGTCGGGTCCGCACCGTCGCCGTCGTCCTCGTCGGCCGCAATCGTCTCGAGCACGCGCTCCGTGTCGGCGTAGTACTCGTTGACCAGTGCGGTAAAGCGTCGGTAGTCCGAGATATCGTTGTTCCGCAGGTACTCGAGGAATCGCTCGCGGTTTCGGAGTTCGGTCAACAGTTCGGTCCGGGACCAGCCCTGCTCGTCGCGGATCTCCTCTAAGACGCGGCTGCCGGTGCCGCGGAACGCGTCGGCCTCGCTGTCCCAGGTGTAGGCCGTCGAGTAGTCGAGTTCCCCGGTCCGCTGGTCGATCCCCTCGATTTCGGCGAGCACCTTGTTCCGGCGGACGCGGCCCTCACCGAGCCGGGTTAAGGTCTGCACCGAGAGGATGTCCAGGCTCTGGACCATCGACCGCGGGACGTTGATCGGCTCGTTCTCGAGCCGGTTGATGACCGTCTGAACCGAGTCGGCGTGCATCGTCGAGTAGGTCGTGTGGCCCGTGTTCATCGCCTGGAAGAGCGTGATCGCTTCCTCCCCCCGGACCTCGCCGACGACGATGTACTCGGGCCGATGGCGCAACGCGGAGCGCAGCAGGTCGTACATCGTCACGTCCTTCCCTTCGTGGACGCGCTCGCGCGTGACCGAGGAGAGCCAGTTGTCGTGGTAGAGTTCGAGTTCGCGGGTGTCCTCGATCGTGAGCACCTTCGCCCGCGGCGGGATGAACATCGAGATCGCGTTCATGCTCGTGGTCTTGCCCGACGCGGTCCCGCCCGCGAACAGCAGGCTCTTGTTGTGTTCGATGGCCAGCCAGAGGTAGGCCATCTGCTCGACGCTGAAGGTGCCGTACTCGAGCAGATCGACGGGCGTGAACGGCTCGCTGGCGTACTTTCGGATGGTAAACGCGGAGCCTCGCGGCGTCACCTCCTTCCCCAGCGCCAGTTCGGCCCGCGAGCCGTCCGGGAGCGTCGTCTCGACCATCGGCTCGCCGATGGAGATGTGCCGGCCCGAGTGCTGGGCCAACCGGACGACGAACCCGTCGAGTTCGTCGGTGCCGAAGGCGACGTTCGTCTCGATGTCGGTGTACTCGTCGTGGTAGACGAAGATCGGCAGGTCGTAGCCGTCACAGGAGATGTCCTCGACGTGGGGATCGTGCATGATCGGCTCCAGCCGGCCGTAGCCCCGGAAATCCCGGTGGATGTAGTAAAAGAGCCGGTAGAAGGTCGCCATGTCGATTTCAGCGCCGTAGCGTTCGAGGTACTCGTGGATCGTCTCCCGCAGCAGGTCCTCGACGTCCCCGGCGTCGTCGGCCCGGTACAGCAGGGGATCGCGGACGTCCTCGAAGAGCGTCTCGAGCAGGACCCGTTCTTCCTCGGTCAGTTGCGGTTCGATGACGCGGTAGCGGTGTTGGCTGGCCGAGGCGTCGTAGGCGATCGAGACGAACGAAAACGGCGCGTCGACCCAGTACCGGTCGACCTCCTCGAGGCCGTCGACGGCCTCGTACTCGACCAGCGGGCCGTGATCGCGCGGATCGTAGTCGTCGACCTCGATCGTCGACCCGCGCAGCGTCTCGAGGACCCGGCGGATCGTCCGTTTGGCGGTTTCGAACGTGGACTCCGGCCGGGAGTCACCGGAGTCGGTGGCTGCACGAGCGTCGTCGGCATCGTCGGCTGGACGGGAGTCGTCGTGGGCGGCAGCGTCAGTATTAGCGTCAGCGTCGCCGCCACCGACGGCTGCGGCGGGATCCGGACGCGACGCTGCGCGGTCAGCGTCCGAACCGTCCCGAGCCGAATCGGTGCGTTCTGACATCAGTATAGGGCCTCGCCGCCGGGAGGACGGTGTGTTCGTCGCATATCACGACCGCACCATCATAAATATCCCGACCGTCTCCGTCGCCGACGGGTCGACCGTTTCCGTGGCCGTAGCCCGTTGACGAACCGAGCGACGACTACCGGCGGCGCGAACCGACGACGACAGACAATCGACGAGTGCCGACGCGACCGGGCGATCGTCCCGGACGTGTTCGTTCGAAGACCGGTTGTGCGTTACGTTCATACGGCGGGAGCGCTAATCCGTGCGTACGGAATGAGGCGCGAGGACTTCACGCTAAACGTTACTAATATTGACTGGGTCGAAACCGACGGCGAGCCGCGCAAACCCGCGGTATCGATCGACTTTACCGGCCCGTCGACGATGCTTCGCGAGCGCCTTACCGGTCCCGAGGGAGACCTCCTCGACGCCGACGAAACCGACGTCGCACTCCGGCTGCAGGAGCCACTCGGCAACGACACCGCCGGCGTCGTCAGCGTCACGAACAGAATCACGGGTGAGTTCATCCTCGAGCTCAACGAGGACGCCGACGACGTTCTGCAGTTCATCCGGGCAGCCCGCGGCTACGGCGAGGACGCCACCGAGGACGAGGGGCGCTACACCGTCGAGATCACGCTCGAGGGAGACGACGAGCCGTTCGTCACCTACGACAAACGGACCTTTCTCGTCTACGACGACGAGGGCAGTCTCCTGCGCCAGCACAGCCTGATCCCGAGCGGCGTCGAGCTCTAACACGCCGATTTGCGATTTACGACAGTTCCAGCGACCGTTTTACGCCGGCTCCGAGTCTGCTCCCAACCGGCGGGAACTGACCGGCAAGTATAAGTGTTTTAGGAGTGCCTAAACCGAATGAACGCCGGTACCGGGCCGGCCGGAGTTGATTATGCCGAACGGAGACCTACTCACGACCGCAGCCGACGAATCGGCGCCCGAGCCCGCGTCCGCACCCGAGTCCGCTGGGACGGACGACGTCGTCCTCGAGCTCGACGGCGTCGCGAAGCGGTACGGGAGCGAGGCCGTCATCCCGGACCTGTCGCTGTCGGTTCGGGACGGCGAGATCCTCACGCTGTTGGGGCCGTCGGGCTGTGGAAAGACGACCACGCTGCGGCTGATCGCCGGCCTCGAGAAACCCGACACGGGCCGGATTCGACTGCAGGACGCCCCCGTCGCGGTCGCGGACGAGGGTCGGTTCGTCCCGCCGGAGAACCGCGGTGTCGGCATCGTCTTTCAGGAGTTCGCGCTCTTTCCCCACCTGACCGCGCGGGAGAACATCGCATTCGGTCTGCAGGACTGGGCAGCAGCGGAACAGGAGGCCCGCGTCGACGAACTACTCGACCTCGTCGGTCTCGAGGCCCACGGCGACGACTATCCGGACGAACTCTCGGGCGGGCAGCAACAGCGGGTTGCGCTGGCCCGCTCGCTCGCGCCGGAACCCGAGATGTTGCTCCTGGACGAGCCCTTCTCGAATCTCGACGTCGATCTGCGCGTCGAGATGCGCGAGGAAGTGCGCCGGATCATCAAGGAAGCCGGCGTCACCGCCGTCTCCGTGACCCACGACCAGGAGGAGGCGCTGTCGATCTCGGATCGGGTCGCCGTGATGAACGAGGGCGACATCGAGCAGATCGGCGCGCCCGAACGGGTGTTCCAGCAGCCCAGATCGCGGTTCGTCGCCGGCTTCCTCGGCCACGCGAGTTTCGTCTCCGGCGAGGTCCGAGAGGACCACGTCGAGACGGCGGTCGGGCGCGTTCTCCGTGACGACGTCAACGGGCTCGTCGAGGAGTACACCGGCTCGGCGATCGACCTGCTCGTGCGACCGGACGACGTCGTGGCCGTACCGGGTGACGAGACTGCGGAGCCAAACGGCCGCGTGGTCTACCGGCGCTACCTCGGCCCGACCGTCCTCTACCGCGTCGAACTCGACTCGGGCGAAACCATCGAGTGCATGCACAACCACTCCGACCGGATCGACTTGGACGAGCGGGTCGGCGTCCGCGTCGTCGCCGACCACGAACTCGCGTGGTTCCCCGCGGGCCAGCGCGAGCGCGACGTCTCCGTCGCCGACTAACAGCGCTTCCGCGTTCGATTCTGCGGTCCGATCACCCACTTTGATAGCGGCGCGGTTCGATAGCTACCGGTCACCCCAATGGGAGGAACGCAGCGTCGACGCCGGCCCCGCAGTTCGACCGCCGCTCGAGTCGCAACGCACTGCGGGCTCGCCGCGGCCGTCGTCGGCCTGGGCGCGGTCCTCCTCGCGACGGTCATCGCCGCCCCGGAGACGTTCACCTGGCGCGGTGCCGCCCTCTCGGATATGGGCCGGTACGGGACCCGCACGTTTCCGCTGTTCAACGGCGGGCTCGTCCTGAGCGGCCTGCTCGGCGTCCCCTTCGGCTGGCGGCTCTGGCACGCGAGCGAGACCGCCCTCGAGCGGGTCGGCGTCGCCCTGCTGGTCGTCGCGACGATCGGACTGGTCGGCGTCGGCGTCTTCTTTCTCGGCCACACCGAGTGGTACCTCGAGCGGAGTTTCCACGGCCCGGCCGCGCTGACGTACTTCGCCGCCGCGCCGCTGGCGCAGTGGTGTTACGGCACCGGTGCGGTGCTCGCCGGTCGGCTCCGTCGCGGCCTCGTCTCGATCTGGCTCGCCGTTGTGCATCCGCTGGCCTGGCTGGGCTGGCTTAGCTTCCTCGTCGCCGGCGGCGACGCCGGCGCGTGGTTCGCCGTCCCCGAGTTCGTCGCCGCCGTCGCGTTCGGGGCGTGGATCGGCTTCCTTGCGGTCGATCTCGAGGCACGCTCGCGCCCCGGAGACGCAGCATAACTCGCGTTCCCACCCGACTCGCGCCAGATTTTGCGACGCGTATGCACACAATCCTTAAGCCGAGACCGTCCATACACGCGGGTATGCACAAAGACGAACTCCTCGAGCTGCACGAAGAACTCGTGACCATAATGGAGTACTTCGCCCAGCGCGAGGAGGTCGACGAAGAGCTCTTCGAACCGTACCGCCAGCTCGACGTCGACCCCTCCCACGTCCACAAATCGAAGAGCGAACACAAGCACGCGGTTTTCGTCCTCGGCAACGCCCTCGCGAAGGGGATGAGCGAAGACGAGTTCTCGAGCGCCGGCCGGATTGGCAAGCGGATGAAAGAACTCGCCGAAGACGCCGAGTCGAAGATTTAGTCGGGCGACATATAGCGGCGAACATCTAGGCGAAACGTATTTGTTTCAGTTACCGCTTGTTGAACTATGGACTCGCGCACGCAAGAGCGCGTCGAACAATGGGATTCTCGCCCGTTCAACGGCGGCTACGATGGGCTCGCTGATCTCGCCGAGAGCGGCTTTTCGGGGGCCGTAACGACGGGTACAGGCGGCACCTGGCTCTTTATGCTTAACGGCCGTATCGTCGGCGTCTTCGAGGGGGCGATCGAAGACTTCGACGGCGCCTCGGGCACGATCTATCAGGCGCCGCATCCGTCGCTGCCGTTGCTCTGCTCGATGGAGGAACAGGGGGGCGACACCCGGGCCAAGTACTACACGAACGAAACACCGCTGCGGGAGGTCGACGAGACGCTCCAGGACGGCTCGTTTACGGGCTACATCGTACTGAGCGAGAACGTCCTCAGCGGCGACTACTACGCCGTCTACTACGGCGGTCGCCGGATGGCCGCCGCCTACATCGGTAACGCCGAGCGGCTGGTTACCGGCGACGAGGCGTTCGAACGCGCCGACGACGAGGTCGGAATCTACGAGGTCATCGACGTCGACGTCGAGGTGACCGACGTTCCGGGCGCGGACGACACGCCGGCCGGAGACGCGAACGCCGAGACGGGCGCGACGACCGACAGCACCGACGTCGGCTCGACCGACGAGCCGTCCGTCGGCGGCGTCTCGGGCGTCGAACCGATCGACATCTCCGGCGGCTCGAGCACCGGCTCGTCGGCCGATACCGGCAGCAGTACCGACGATGCAGTGACCGGAAACGACGGCCCGACGGGGATCACGGCGACGGACTCGGACGCAACCGCTCGCGAGTCGACGACGCCGGGAATCACGGACGCCGATTCGATTTCGACCGACGCTGCCGTAGATCCCGATTCCTCCGATACGGCAGCTGATTCGGTCGCTGCCGTCGAATCTGAACCCGAACCCGGACCTGAGCCGGACCCGGAACCGAACCCGGAACCGAACCCGAACGGCGTCGAACTCGAGACCGGAACCGATCACGAACCCGGACTCGAGACCGAGCCTGACCCTGACGCGTCGACCGCAGCCGAAGCCGACGCCGACTCCGTCGGTGGTGACCCCGATTCCGGGGCATCCCCAGCGAGGACGTCCGAAACTGGACACGAAACCGAGACCGAGACCAGCTCTAGCTCGCCGGATCCGGCCGAAGTCGAGGCGGCCGCCGAACAGCTCGATCAGAACGACATCTCCTGGACCGGTGACGACGACGAGCCCGAGCAGCCCCAGACGACGGCCGGAGACGTCCGCCCACCGGGCGGGGCCGAGCGAATGGAGTCGAAAGCCGCCGACGCCGACTCACCAAGTGGTGCCGAGGCGGACGACGAGGATCAACTCGAGGAGCGATTCGAGGAGGAAGAACAGTGGCGCGAAACCCGGCGGATTCCGTCGATCGATCCGGAGAAGACGACCGCAGACGGCTCGACGAGTGCCGTCTCGGGATCGAGGACAGGGTCGGGGTCCCAATCCGCAAGCCAGTCCGCTCGTGAGGATGCCGGTACCCGAACCGAGGCCCGGCGATCGACCGGATCGACCACGCAGGGCTCCGCGAACGGACCGCGCGGCTCCGGACAGGCGGACAGTGGCGCCAGCGCTGGAACCGGGACGACAGCACCGAGCGGCGCCACCGCCGACCGAAACCAGACCGAGCGCATGGAACGGCTCGCCGACCGAATCGAACGCCTCGAGGAGCAGCGCGAGGCCCTCGAGTCGAAGAACAAAGAGCTCGTCTCCGAACGCGATCAACTTCGCGAGAAGAACCAGCAGCTGTCCGAGACGATCGACCGCCTCGAATCCCGTATCGAGGAACTCGAGTCTGAACTGGAGGCGGCACGAGCCGGCGACGGTGCAGGTTCGGGTGTGAACGCCGCGGGCACCGAACTCTCGCCCGACCGGGCGCTGGCCGGGACGAACCTCTTCGTCCGGTACCGCTCGAAGAGCCAACCGACCCTCGAGACCGCCCACGAGGGCGACGCCGACCGCGACGAGGTCGCGTCGAACCTGCAACTCGAGCACCACACCGAGTTCGACGCCTCGGACGTCGCCGTCGAGGGCGCGCCGTACGAGGAGTTCCTCACCGGGACGATGGCCTACCGGTTCGTGAAGTGGCTGACCGACACGACGCTCTACGAAATCCGCGACACCGGCCACGCGAACGGGCTGTCGGACCTCTACGACGCGATCCCGCAGATCGACCGGGCCGAACTCGACGCGACGATCTCGCTCGCGGACGACGACACCGACGACGTTCCCGACGAGGTCACCTTCGACGTCGTCGCGTTCGACAAGATGGGGAACCCGCTGCTCGTCGCGATGCTCAACGACTCGCGCAAGCCGGTCAGCGAGGACACCCTCGCGGGCCTCGAGGAAGCGGCGTCGGCGGTCAAGGCGAACTACCCCGACCTCGCGGCCGCGATCGCCGTCACCTCGAGTTACTTCGAGTCCGGCGCCCACGAGGTGACCGAGGAGGCGACGAGCAGCGGCTTCCTTAGCCGGAGCTCGAAGCTGAGCTACGTCAGCCTCTCGCGAAAGCAGGGCTATCACCTCTGTCTGGTCGAGTCGCGCTCGGAAGGGTTCCACATGACCGTTCCCGAGCTCTAATCGCGACGGGCGCTTTCAGGGACGGCGGTCCGATGGACGACCGTCTCATTTGCTCACGCCACTATTTTCGAACGCGAGCCGTCAACTGAGCCCTGCAGTCGCCGCGACGTTTCCGCAGTTTCGGCTCCGGAGAGAGTGTCTCGAGTCCGCGAACCGGCGAACGGATAGTCGCAGTCGCTGCGAATAGAGCGGGAGTCGAAGAAGAGGCCGCGAACGCGCCGACCGGTTGCACCCGTTCAGTCGTTATACCGGTCGTTGCAGCGGACGCGACGATCGATCGATGCGAACCCGCGGCGATCGAACAGTTAGCCTTCGATTTCGGCGACGTCTTCGATCTTCATCCCGTCGAGCTTGCCGATGATGTCGTCGAGCTTGTCGTCGAGTTCGTCGACGAATTCGACGGTGCGCTCGGTCTTGATCGCACCCTGGCTCGAGGGCTCGATGAGGTTTTCTTCCTCGAGAACGCGCAGCGAGTAGCGAACTTTGTGGTGGGGGTAGCCGGTCTCGTTGGACATCTTGACGATGCCGATCGGCTCGTTTTCGATGACCATCTTCAGGACCTGCAGATGACGTTCCAGCATATCGACTTCCTTCTCAAGTCGGTCTATCATGGCATTTGTTAACTTGTCTTTGGGGCCTTTAAATGTTACCCTCGAAAGCCGAACAGTCTACGCAACGTTTTGATTACTATTGAGAGTAGTTAACGATTCCGTTCCGATACGGCCGTGATGGTGCCGACGATCCGACGAACGGTGTCTCGCCGCTGAAACCCTATAGACTCGTCGGTTGGGGAGCCTGCGACGGGCCGGCCCGAACGCAGTATCGACGGTCGACACGCCCATGGGTGACGATATCAACGCACGCACACTCGAGTTGTGCCCCTGAATGGGCCGGCAATACCGTAATCTGTTTATCGGCCCGGCAAGAATCCGCCGCTGTTATGACCGTCACAATCGTCGGGTCGCAACTCGGCGACGAAGGCAAGGGTGGCGTCGTCGATCTCTACGGCGACGCCGCCGATGTCGTCGCCCGGTATCAGGGCGGCGACAACGCTGGACATACCGTCGTCCACGACGGCGAGACGTACAAGCTATCGCTCGTTCCCTCCGGGGCCGTCCGGGGGAAGATCGGCGTGCTCGGCAACGGTTGCGTGATCAACCCGCGAACCCTCTTCGACGAGATCTCTACCCTCCAGGAGAAGGGCCTCAACCCGGACGTTCGGGTCGCGGAACGGGCTCACGTCATCCTGCCGTTCCACCGCGTACTCGACGGCATCGAGGAAGACGTCAAGAGCGAATCGGACCAGGAAGTCGGGACGACCGGTCGCGGAATCGGCCCGACCTACGAGGACAAGGCCGGCCGCCGCGGCGTCCGCATCGGCGACCTGCTCGACCCTGACGTGCTCCGGGAGAAACTCGAGTACGTCGTGCCCCAGAAGCGGGCGATCGTCGAGGACGTCTACGGGCTCGATATCGACGACCTGGACGATCCTGACGCGTTCGACGTCGACGCGCTCTTCGAGGAGTTCCGCGACATCGGCGAACGCCTCGAGGATGAGGATATGACCGTCAACGCCAGCGCGTTCCTCACCGACGCGATGGACGACGGCCAGACCGTCATGTTCGAGGGCGCGCAGGGGACCATCATCGATATCGATCACGGGAACTTCCCCTACGTCACGTCCTCGAACCCAACCGCCGGCGGCGCCGCAGTCGGGACGGGCCTTAGTCCCGGCGTCATCGGCGACGGCGAGATCATCGGTATCGTCAAGGCCTACCTCACCCGCGTCGGCAGCGGCCCGCTCCCGACCGAACTCGGCGGCGTCGAAGGCGACACGCCGGGCTACGACGAACAGGGCGAGGGCGAAAACGAAGAGCTGGCGACCTACATTCGCGAGGAGGGCGGCGAGTACGGGACCGTCACCGGCCGACCCCGTCGCGTCGGCTGGCTCGACATGCCGATGCTGCGCCACTCCGCGCGCGTGAACGGCTTCACCGGTCTCGCGGTTAACCACGTCGACGTGCTCGCCGGCTTGGACGAGGTGAAGGTTGGGCACAGCTACGACTTAGATGGCGAGGAAGTCTTCACGATGCCCGCGACCACCGAGGAGTGGGGTCGCTGCGAGGCGAACCTCCGCACGTTCGACGGCTGGGACGAGGTCGACTGGGAAGCGGTCGCCGAGGACGGCTACGACACCATCCCCGAGAACGCCCGAACTTATCTCGAGTACCTCAGCGACGAACTCGACGCACCGATCTACGCAGTCGGCGTCGGCCCCGGCCGCGAAGAGACCGTCGTCGTCGAAGACCCCTACGAGTAATCGGCGCGTCGATTCGCGCCATCTGATCGGCCGCGCCCGCCAGCCCCCTCGAGACGAGCCGCGGGCGCGAAAGCGCGGGCTCGTTCCCGAAACCTTTTGCTGGATGCGGCCAGCCTACGTACTATGAAGGAGTCCTTGCTGGATATTCTCCGCTGTCCGCTCGACAAACACGAGCTCGAACTCGAAGACGCCGAGTACGGCGACGACGGCGAGGAAGTCGTCGGCGGCGACCTCGTCTGTACCGAGTGCGGCGAACGATATCCCGTCGACGACGGCATTCCGAACCTGCTCCCGCCGGACATGCGGGAGGAGACGCCCGCCTGAACCGGTCGAACAACTCCATCCCCGTGCGCGCACCGTAACCGTGTCCCGATCCCGAACCGGAACCGAGGTCACCGTCCACGTCAACCGCGAGTCGCCCGATACGCTCGAGGCAGCGACGACTACGGTGTCGACTCGCGGTTCGTTCGTCCTCGCGTTACGGGGCCACGAATCGCCCGCACACGTTCACTGTCGGCTCGCTGACGCCGACCCGTCCTTTTCGCGGCACGTCTCGATCGACCAGTCGAACTACTACGTCGAAGCGGGCGAGACGATCGCGGTTCCGGTCGGTGTCGACGCCGAGGGGATCGACGAGCCCGTCACGGGTCGCCTCGAGGTGGTGACCGGGTACGGCTCCGAGTCGGTGACGATCGACGTCACCGTCAAACCCAAGCCGGCTGCGGTCGACGTCGACGAGTCGCTCTCCAAACCGCCGTCGCGGGATCAGTCGACCGACCGAACGGCCGCCGAGAAGGTGCTGAAGCGGCTGTTCGGAGCGGGCGGCCTCGATGCGGGGACGCTCGCGGTGCTCGCGCTGGGACTGATCGCGCTCGCCATCGCGACCGCGACGGCCGCGACGATCGGCGGACTCGCCGCAACCTTCGGGTTCGTCGTCGTCGCCGGCGGCGTCGTCATCGCACTCGCGTTGCTGATCACGTAGCTCGAGTACGCTTTACTCCGAGTCCGCGGATGCGGACCGCTCTCGAATCTCGAGAGCGCCATCGTCGTCGAACCGCTTGGCTCGCAGGTACCTGGCCCGGTAGCGGTTCGCGCCGTCGTTGACGTCGGCCTCGCGGATTTCGTCGGTTCGTCCGTCGGCGACCGCCTCGATCAACTCCTCGAGTTGGTTGCGTTCGCTCGGGGTCAACTCGAGTTCGTAGGTGCGCTCGTCCTCGGACTCGAGGACGGTCCACTGACGCGCGGCGGCGATGACGAGCGAGCAGGGCTCGCGGCAGGGGAACGGGCCGTCGCCGCCCGGCGGCTCGAGGTCGTCGCCCGCCTCGTACTCCCACTCGCGCCGTCGGAGACACTGCGAGTCGACGCAGCACGCTTCAGCCACCCAGTCGACGGCTTCGCGGGGCAGTTCGTCGAGGATGTCGTAGATTCCGGTCTGTCGCTCGGCGGTTTCCCGCCAGTGATCGACGTCCAAGTTCCCCCGCAGTTCGCGGTGCCAGTTGGCGACGGTCGCGGGGTAGAAGAACTCGACCGCCTCCACGAGTTCGTCGCCGGAGAGGCCGGTGAACGCCCACCCCGAGGGCAGCGTCGGCGCGGTCTTCAGGGGCCGGTAGCGCCCGTCCTCGTCGTAAGTCGCGATCTCGCGGGCCTCGCGGGGATCGTCGGAGACCTCGAGCTCGGCCAGATCCGTCCCGGCGTCGTCGACGTGCCAGAGGTCGTAGACGCGCTCGCCGTCGGGCTCGGCGACGTCGACGAACCGGGCGGTGATCGAGAGCTGGCCCCACTCGCGATCGACGCCGTCCCGCAGGGCCGCGTAGCGTTCGGGAACGGCGAGCGGGTCCTCGGTCGGCGCTCCGGCGCCGTCCTGGGCGATCGGGGCCCGTTCGCACCACCGGAGGAAGGCCCGGCGGTAGGTTCCCTCGCCGCCGACCGACTCCTGCCAGTAGCGCCAGTTCGTCGCGTACGCCGCGACCGCGTCGAGAGCCGTCGGGAGGTCGTCCGCGTCGACCCGCCGCGGGTCGATCTCGGGCGTCTCGAGGACGTACTCGTCGCCGTCGCGCTCGAGGGAAAGGCCGTCAAATTCGATAGTGGCGTCCGCCCGGTCCTCAAGCGCCGCACTCAACGCGTCGACGGCGTCGGTTGTCGCATCCGCCACGGTCAGTCACCCGCACCCGCGCCGGCACCCGCTCCTGTGTCGGTTCCCGACTCGAGTTCGCTGCTGTCGGTACCCGTTGCGGCCCGTTCGTTCGCCCGGACGATCTCGAGGGCGTCACCAAGGTCCGCGCCGGCATCCGCCGCGCGCTCAAGGATGACGTCAGCCATCAACCCCTCGGTGCCGACCGCGCCGGCGTACCAGATCCGGTGGCCGTCGACGTCCGCGGGGACGTCCCAGCCCAGTCGGTAGTCCTCGGTCAGGCCCATGTCCTCGGGGATGTCCTCCTGGGTGTGGTAGCCGTCGGCGATAAAGAGCGGGACGACGACGATGTCGTCGCTTTCGAAGTAGTCCGTGACGTCGTCGACCTCGGGCTCTTCGTCCATGAACAGGGCCTTCACCTCGTCGAAGCGGTCCCGTTCGCGGATCCGCTCGGCGTGGTACTCGACGGCCTTCGCGGAGTTTTCGTTGCGCTCGGTGCCGTGGCCGACGACCGCGAGGCCGAACCCCTCCCCGACGTCGGGGTCCTCGGTGACCGTCTCGGCGCGCTGAACGATCACGTCCGTCATCGCGTCGTGGGTCCCGAC
This sequence comes from Halopiger aswanensis, assembly GCF_003610195.1. Taxonomy (NCBI): domain Archaea; kingdom Methanobacteriati; phylum Methanobacteriota; class Halobacteria; order Halobacteriales; family Natrialbaceae; genus Halopiger; species Halopiger aswanensis. The sequence goes on from NZ_RAPO01000002.1 coordinate 1,104,716, forward strand.
CGGCCCGCAGTAGTGGACCGTCTTGTCGACGTCGGTCGCCTCGAGCGTGACCTGCGAGGCGCTCGTGCCGTCGGAGTCCCACTTTGCGGGGTGCCACTCGTCGAGGCGGAGTTCGCGGGGAATCACTTGCTCGGTGAAGTACCCCTCGCTGATAAAGAGCGGGACGACGAAGACTTCGTCCGACTCGAGAGTGCGAATCACCTCGCGGAAGTGCGGTTCCTCCTTCCAGAAGGCCTCGCGGACCTCGTCGAACGCGCCCGTCTCGCGGACGGCGTCCGCGTGGGCGTAGGTGGGGTCCGAGGCGTCCGGATTGAGATGAGAGCCGTGTGCCGCGACGACCAGCGCTTGCATATCCGCCCGTTGGGACGACGCCCGCTTATACCCTCTGCCAACCAGTCTAAACCTCGCGTACGTCGAAAACGACCGGCCAATCGGGGCACAGCTTTCCCGAATGCGAACCGGTTTCGATCGTACCGTCGCCCGCGCCTCGAGACGCAGCGTCGGCGCGGGCCGCTACTCGGACTCGGGAACGCGAAACTCGGTTCGAGCCTCGCAGGACGCGTCCTGCGCGCGCAACTCGGCGACGGCGGTGTACTCGCCCGGCCGCGGCTCCTCCCACTCGCCGTCGTAGGTCGTCGACTCCTCCGGGGCGAGCCGCTCGGCACTGAGCATCTGCATGAACGCTCGCCCCTCGGTGAACCGCCAGACCTCCTGACCCGCGTTCTGCACGACGAACTCGGCTTTGGCCGCGTCCGAGAACTGCAACTCGATCGGCTCCGGCCCCGCGTTCGTCACGGTGAACCTGAACGCGACCGCCGACGACCCCGTCCCGTCCGTCGATACCCTCGCCTCGAGCGATCCCTCGAGTGTCATGGCCGGAAGTTCGCCGGTCGGACGTATAACCGTTCGCCGGCACGGGCGGTTGCGGTAGGCGGGACAGTCGCAACTATAGCGGGTGGGAATAACAAGCACACCAGTTATATGGGTCGGCCGCGGACGACAGACTGTCACCGGACGATAGCAAGCCCGGTGAACGGCTGGTCGACGCATCGCGTGCGAGCCACCCGCGACGAGACGGGCCGCGCCTCCGCCGGATCGGGATCGTGCTATGTGCTACGTGCGGAGCCGAACCACACATTCGCGCGGCCCGTTTCAGCGAACAGCGAGCCCCGCGCGACGACGGGGTCGGTTTCCACCGTTCCCGTCCCCGTCCTTGTCCCGGGATCGCGGAGAGTCGTCCACACCGTCGATCCCGGTACAGCTATCCGTTTTCGTTTCCAACTCCGACCGTGCAACTGGTGGGCTACGAGCCGAGCGGTCGCGGGTCCGCACTGTTGCTGGCCGACGACAGCGGCGCACTCGAGCGCCGACCGCTCGAGGCCGGCGACACCCTTTCCTACGCGCTCGGGGAGCGACGCTGCGCCGGCACGATCGACGACGGCGAGCACGTCGCCTGCGACCGCCCGGCGGCGCCGTACTGTGAATATCACACCAGCACGTGGGTCTGCGCCCGCTGTACCGGCACCTGCCTCAAGGACGAGATGGACTGCTACGAGGAGCACGCGGTCTACATCGCCGCGTTCGCTCCGGACACGTTCAAGGTCGGCGTCACCAAGTCGCGGCGCCTCGAGACCCGCCTGCGCGAGCAGGGTGCCGACCGGGCGGCCCACGTCCACACCGTCTCGAACGGCCGCATCGCCCGCGAGATCGAGGCCGAGATCGCCCGGCGGCTGACCGACCGCGTCCGCACCGGGCCGAAAGTCGCCTCGCTCGCGGCGACTGTCGACGAGGACGCCTGGGAACGGACGCTCGACTCCCTCGAGGCCGACGTCATCGACCGCTTTTCGTTCGACTACGGGCTCGAACTCCGAGATCGGCCCGTCCGCGAGACGATCGCGTCCGGGACGGTCGCCGGCGTCAAGGGTCGGCTGCTCGTCCTCGCGAACGGCGGCACGACCTACGCCGTCGACATGCGCGATCTGGTCGGTTACGAACTCGAGGCCGGCGAAACCGGTCGACGGTTGCAGTCGTCGCTCGGTTCGTTCGGCTGAGACGCAGCCGCGGCCGGCGAACGTATTCGGTCGACGGATAGTCAACGGTCAGACAGTTCTTAGGACCACGGCCTCGTACGCCCGGGCATGGCTTTCGGCAGCGACCGCGTCCGTCGGTACCTCGCCGGCGGGTGCGTCTCCGGACTCGGTGCGGTACTCCTGCTCGTCCCGCTGTACGACATCTGGGACGACCTCCGCAACCTCTCGTGGGACGTGACGTGGACGCTCCTCGAGAACAGCGCCTTACTCGTGCTCGCGTTCGGCCTCATCGTCGCGGGGGTGTGGCTCGTCCGGCTGGACTGGGAGACCGACTACGTCGTGACGGTCGCGAAGTGGAACCTGCTGGTCGGCGGGGCGATCGCGGCGCTGTTCCTGTGGATCGTCCTGATCCAACTGCGGGTAATGTCCGAACCGAAACCGTACGTGCTCGCGCTCAACGGCGTCCTCTTCGGCGTCGTCGCCGCCTTCGGGATCGGCGTCTACAACGCCAACCAGCAGCGCTACACCGACAAACTCGAGGCCCAGGAGCGACGGCTGCTCGAGCTGTGCGAGCGCGTGTCGGCGTCCGAACGGCGCTACCGGACTCTCGCGGAGCGGTTTCCCGACGGCATCGTCGCCCTGTTCGACGAGGAGCTGACCTTCTCCCTCTCGGCCGGCGAAGGGTTCGATCGGGTGCCGCTCGGCCCCGGGGACGTCGACGGTCGAACCCCCAGCGAGGGATTCGGCGAGGCGTTCGCCGAGACGGTAACGCCGGCGCTCCGGCGCGCGCTGGACGGCGACCGGGAGACGGTCGAACTCGAGTACGCGGACCGCCACTGGCTCGTCCGAACGATCCCCATCGAAGATGACGACGAGACGATAGTTGCGGGGATGCTGATGGCGCAGGATATCACCGACCTCATCGACTACCAGCGCGAACTCGAGGCGTCGAACGAACGACTCGAGCAGTTCGCCTCCGCCGTCTCCCACGACCTGCAGGAGCCCCTGCGGATGGTCACGAGCTACCTCGAGTTGCTCGAGGGGCGGTACGGCGACGAACTCGACGAGGACGGCCGGGAGTTTCTCGACTACGCCGTCAACGGCGCGGATCGCATGGGCGAGATGATCGACGGCCTGCTCGAGTACGCCCGCGTGGAAACGCGGGGCGAGTCGTTCGAACCGGTCGATCTCAACGCCGTCGTCGCCGACGTTCGCGAGGATCTCCAGGTGAAACTCGACGAAAGCGACGCCGACCTCACCGTCGAAGATCTCCCCCGTGTCACGGGTGATCGGAGCCAACTTCGGCGCGTCTTCCAGAACCTGCTGGAAAACGCCCTCGAGTACAGCGGCGACGACCCACCCCGCGTGCACGTCGGCGCCGAACCCGCAGCGGACGGCGGGGCCGGCTGGATCGTCTCGGTTCGGGACGAGGGGATCGGCCTCGATCCCGAGCACGCCGACCGCATCTTCGACCTCTTCGAACGGCTCCACGCGAAGGCGGACCACCAGGGGACGGGAATCGGCCTCGCGCTGTGCGAGCGGATCGTCGACCGCCACGGCGGCGAGATCTGGGTCGACTCCGAACCCGGGGAGGGGACGACGTTCTACGTCGAACTGCCCGCCGCATCGGCGGATAGACGGGAAATCGACTCTGACGGAGCGAATACGTCAGACGGAGGCGATACCGTAGCGCAGTAGTCGCCGAGCGGCTGCACGATAATCGAGTCGGTTCCGCCGATACTGAGTCTGCCAGGGTGGAGCGACGGGTTCAGCGAGCGGAGTGACACTCGAGTCCCGAGCGAGATCAGATCAACTGGTCGGCGTCATTGAGGAGCGACGCGACCGTCGCGCAGACTGCCGACGGGTGCCGCCCAGTCGATCCGTGTGAATATTGCGCAAAGAAGTGGTATTTCAGTGATGTGTGTGGGAGTAGTTGCATGGCACCGGATCGGAACGAAGTTTCGGCGTCGACCCGCGCCGAGATCGAGGCGCTCGTCGCGGAGTGGATGGAGTCCGAATCGATTCCGGGCGTCAGCATCGTCGTCGCGGATCGGGACGGGATCCGCTACGCGAACGGTTTCGGCGTTCGAGACGTCGAGTCGGAAGCTCCCACAACCCCCGATACTCTGTACGCGGTCGCGTCGCTGACGAAGTCCGTCACCGCGATCGCCGTCCTGCAACTGGTCGACCGCGGCGCTCTCGACCTCGAGGACGAACTCCGCGAGTACGTCGCCGTCCTGAACGAGGCGCCGGGACCGCCGATCACGGTTCGGGAGTTGTTAGCCCACTCCTCGGGGATGCCCCAGGACTTCGTCGCGCGCCGCCCGGCCATCGACGACGGACGGGACCTCGACCTGTTCGAACACGTCGACGGCGCGGCCGACCACCGACTGGTCGGCGACGAGCGGTACATGTACTACAACGGCGGGTACTTCGTCCTCGGCGAACTCGTCGAAGCCGTCGACGGGCGACCGTACGAGGCGTACGTTCGGGACGAGATCTTCGAGCCGCTGGGCATGGACCGTTCGACGTACGACCCCGACGCGCTCGATCGGGACGACGACGCGATGACCGGCTACACGAGGGTCGACGGCGAGCTCACGCCGGACGCGTACGACGGCGGCGCCGGGCCGGCCGGCGGACTGATCAGCTCCGCGCGGGAACTCGCGACGGTGCTTCGCTGCGTGCTGAACGACGGGACGGTCGACGGGACGCGGATTCTCGAGTCGGACCTCGTCGCGGCGATGTGCGGTCGCCAGTCGCCGTCCCTGCCGACCGTCGACGGGACGTACCGCGGGTACGGGTACGGCTGGGAAGTCAGCGAGTTCCTCGAGGAGACGCTCGTCTCTCACCTCGGCGGCATCGGCGTTTCCGGGGCCTACATGGGCTGTCTGCGGGAGCACGATGTCGCCGTCGCACTGGCGTTCAACACGCACGGGCCGTCGGTGACGGCGGTCGGCGCGGGGATTCTGGCTGCGCTGTGCGGCGAGCGACCCGAGGACGCCGTCCGGGCGCTCCGAGTGCGCGAGGCGATCGACGCCGTCGCCGGCACCTACGAATCGTATCGCGGCGCGTTGACCGCGACCGTCGAACCGGCGGCCGGCGGGCGGATCAGGATCCGCGTCCCGGAACGAGACGTCGCGTTCACCGCCTCTCCGGACGCCGTCGAGCGCCCGCCGTACTCGTTTTCGGCGGCGACGGGAAGCGGGGTTCGGTGGACCGCGGCGTTTCGCGACCTCGAGACGGAGCCCCGACTGATCCTTTCGATGGGCAAGTGGACCGCCGTCCTGACGGGCCGGTAGCCTACGCCGCCTCGCCGATCGCCGCCGTCCGTTCGGCCACGTCGACCAGCGAGAACCAGGTGTTCAATGCGGCTCGCAGCGCGACGACGTCGGCGGCGTCGATCGTAATCCGTACCGTCGCGCCGTCGCGCTCGAGCGTCGTCTGCGACCGATCGTCGTCGATCTCGCCGATTTCGCGGGCGACGCTCTCGGCGACGATGCGAGCGCGATCGACACTCTCGTAGTCGAACTCGAGCGTTGCGTCGTGAGAAGACACGGGCAGAGCGGAGACGACGTTACTGGACGTCGACTTCCTTGACGTCGCGGCTGCGCTCTTTCAGCAGGACGCGGTGGCCGCAGTAGGGACAGCGGACGCCACCGTATTCGTCGAGTTGAACGTCGCGTTTACATCGGGAGCACTTGTAGCTCATTGGTGGACTCGAACGGGAAGGGAGACGGTTATTCGTCCTCGGCCAGCGCGGCGCGGATCGAGCGCTGGACGGTGCGGCCGGCGGGGGTCTCCGGACGGTAGGCACCGCCGGTGAAGACCTCGCCGGTTTCTTCGTTCTTCCAGATGCCGGTTCCAATGCGGGTGACGTCGTCGCCGTCGACCTGCGCGTTCTCCATGTCGTCTTCGATCTCGCTGACGCGACGTCGTGCGACGCGACCGTAGCGTGCGCCGAAACGGCCCGCGCTACCAACGCTTCCTTTGTCGGCCATAGTAGGGATATCTATCGCCAGCGGATTCTTAAACCTGTTGAGTCGCACCTGCGCTGGCGGCAGTAGCGGAACGCCCGGCCCCCGCCGCGGCGAGCACTCATCGCATCCGTTTCGCGACCGGGCCAGTCAGCAGTTCTCGAAAGACGAGCGCGAGCGCTGCGAGGTACCCCACCGGCGCGAGGGGTGCTGCGAGCAGTCCCGTCCCTACGCCCGTCACCGCGATCACCGAGCGGAGGACGAGACCACTGAGCGCGAGCAGCGGAATCGCAGCCAGGACGGCGTCTGGACGCTCGAGCATGGCTAATTATATCTAATTACGCCGAGCCCGTAAAGGCGGTGGCTACCAGCAGACAGTGTCTCTTCCATCGGCTCGCGACAATACTTGCGCGAACACCGTCATCGACTCACTGAAATTCCGCCTCGGTGAGGACGTCGTTCAAATCCTCGCGAATCCGTTCACCCATCTCGCGGTCGCGAGCGGTCGTCACGACGCGGTTTTCCTGCACGCTCGAGCCGTCGCGAAGAAGCATGCGAACGTTGCCGCCATCGTCGGCGCGGGTGACCTTCGCCCGCAGGCCGGACTGGGACCCCTTCCCGCCGGCGTCGATGGGGCCCGGAATCACCTTCTTGACGTGCGGATGGCCGGCGACGGCTCGGATAGCCTCCATCCCCGTTCGACCGCCGATGAGCGTCGAGTGGCTGCCGCCGATCTTCTCGATCGGCGGCGTCTCGACGACGTCGAGCGCGCGGTTACCGCGACGCTCGATGACGGTTTCGACGGGGTTCTCGTCGTCGACGCGGTACAGCGAGTGGTGAATGTCTTCGCGGACGGCGCGGATGACCGCCCGCTCGCCGCCGGCGTAGACCTCCTCGGGACGCTTGCGACGGATCTCGTCGCCGATCAGCCCCGCGAAGTTCCGGAGTTCGACGGGTTCGTTCTCGCCGTCCTCGGGCGTCGTCGTGATGGTCGTCTGTCCGAGAACGGGATCGTCGTCCGCGCCGCGTCCCCGTCCGTGGCCGCGGTCGTGATCGTCACCCTCGTCGGCCTCGCCGGCCAACATCGTCAGCGTCGCCCGCTCGCGCCCCACCTCGAGGACGACCGCCTCGGTATTTCGCTCCCGGCAGACGAGACAGAAATCGCCGGGTTTCTCGAGAGGCGAGGCACAGTGACGACACTCCATACCGGCGGTTGCCGTCGGAGGTGTAAAACGACCCCGTTTCGGCGTCGGTCAGCAGCGAGCGATCGGCTCGAGCGTGCTGTTCGTCCCCTGCTGCGTCCTCCCGAATCCTCAAGACTCGCCCCGTCGTACGACGGACCGATGCACCGTCGCTCGTTCCTCGCGGCTCCGGTCGGTCTCCTCGCGCTCGCTGGCGGGTGCCTCGAGTTCGTCGAGGACGACGGCGAACCGATCACCGATCCGGGCGACGTCGAGGTCGTCTGGTCCGACCTCGTCCGGGACGATCCCGGGACGGAGGAGGAACGCGTCACCGTCTGGGGAATCGTCAGGAACGTCGGCGACCGAACGCTGAGCTACGTCGAACTCCGGGCGACCTTCTTCGACGCCGAGGGCGAGGAACTCGAGAGCGTCATCGAGAACGTCGACGTGGACGTCTCGGCCGACGAGGAGTGGCCGTTCGAGGTCGAGTATCCACACTTCGGCGAGGCCGCCGCCGAGGTCGAAACGTACGAACTCGAGCCGGCGACGGGCGTCTGAGATGGGGGTTAGATCGTGCCCCCGACTGTGATCGTCGCCTTGACCCTTGCGACCCGGGCGCGACGGACGCTGTCGCCCCGCCGTGAACCAGGCGGCCACAGCCGACGGAGCGAACGCGTCGAACACGACCCGCGGACATGACCGAACGCGACGAGGGACACGACGAAGGCGTCACGACGCTGGCGAAACAGGGGAGTATCACGTTCGTCGGCAACGTCATCAACGGCGCGTTCGGGTTCGCGATCGTCATGCTGATGACCCGGTTCGTCAGTCCCTCGGTGTACGGGCTGTGGGTCCTGTCGACGTCGGTGATCCTGTTCGCGCAGGTCTTCGCCAACCTGGGACTCCCGCTGGCGATCGACTACTTCGTACCGCAGTATCTGGACGACGGCGAACGGGGAAAGGCGAAGGGCGTCATCCTCCAGGTGACCGCGACCGTCCTCGTCACGTCGTCGCTGGTCGCGTTCGCGCTCGCAGCGGGCTCGCGGGTCGTCGGTGACTTCTTCCAGGAGCCGGCGATGCAGATCGCGCTCCTGTTGCTCTCGGTGACGATTCCGATGCTGGCGATCTACAACGTCCTGCTGACCTCCTACTACAGCATCAAGAAGCTCCAGTACCGGGTCGTCATGCGGGATCTGGTCCGGCCGACGGTTCGCTTTGCCGTCACCGCGGGGCTCCTGCTGTCGGGGTTCGGACTGTTGGGGCTGATCGCCGGCTACGTCGTCGGCCTCTTCGTCGCGATCGCGGTCGGGACGGTCCTGTTCGTCTACAAGGCCTGGGACCTGCTGACGACGACTACCGAACTCGTCGCGGCGAAGCCGCTCGTAACGTACTCGGTGCCGCTGGCGATGACCAGCGTCGTCTTCGTGTTGATGGGGCAGGTCGACTACTTCGTCGTCGGCTACTTCCTGAACGCCGACGACGTCGGGATCTACCGGGTCGGCTACATGCTCGGCTCCGGGCTGATGATCATCTTCAACTCGCTGTCGCCGGTGTTCAAGCCGCTGATCGCCGAGACCAGAGAGGACGTCGATCTGGTCGAACAGCGGTTCCGGATCATGGCCCGCTGGATCGTCGGGATCACGCTCCCGATCGCGATCGTCCTCTCGCTGGGCGCGAGTTCGTACCTCGCCGTCCTCTACACGCCCCAGTACGCCGCGGCGAGTCTCGTCGTCGTCCTGCTCTGTGGCGCCTTCCTGTTCAACGTCACCTTCGGCGGTCCGGACGGCTCCCTGCTCCAGGGGATGGGCTACTCCCGGTTCGTCTTCGTCAACACGCTCGTCCTCTTCGGCGCGAACTTCTTCATCTCGGCGGCGCTCGTCCCGCTCATCGGCATCGAGGGCGCGGCGGTCGGCTCGGCGACGGCACTCGTCCTCGTCGGCTGTCTCTCGCTCGCCGAGATCTACTACCTCGACGGCATCCATCCGTTCACCAGAGATTTCGCCAAGGTCGTCGCCGCTGGCATCCCGGCGACCGTCGCGGGCGCACCGATCGTCGTCTTCCTCGAGTCGGACGCGCTAATCGTCGCCCTGCTGCCGGTCGTGGTGATCGGTTCCTATCTGGGAACGCTGCTCGCGACCGACGCCTTCACCGACGAAGACGCGCGGATGCTCGGGGAGTTCAGCCCGACCCTCGAGAAGTGGCTGCCGGTCGGGTAGCCGGCGCTGCAGTTCCCCTCGAGCGGAACGAAAGCGAACGTCCCACGTCGTTCGACGCCGAAAATTAGACTATCGATCACGTATCTCGAATCATGTGAATTAGTTTAAACTACATTAATTTTATACGGAATAACGTTGCAGCCACGGAAGGAGATGTCTGAGGAAAAATTACGACATACGTCAAACGGGTCGAGCAGACGGCGCTTCCTCGGCGGTGCGGCGTCGCTGATCGCCGCGGCGGCGTACGCGCGGACGGTCCCCGACGACGTCGCGGCGCAGGTGACCGACGGCGACGACGACCCGATCCAGCGGGTACGCTCGCCCGACGGATCGGTCGCGGTCACCGTCGACGTCTCGAGCGGGACGCCGACCTACGCGGTCGCGGTCGACGGGACGACCTACCTCGAGCCCTCGCCGCTGGGCTTCGACTTCCGGAATCAGCCGTCGTTCGGAGCAACCGAGGACGGGAGCAACGGCCCCGCCCTCACGGTCACCGGTACCGAACGCCGCTCCGCGACCGAAGAATGGGAGCCCGTCTGGGGCGCCTACGACAGCGTCTCGGCCGACTACAACGCGCTCCTCGTCGGCCTCGAGGAAACGGAGGGGCCGGGACGAACGGCCAACCTCGAGCTCCGGGTCTTCGACGACGGGCTCGGGTTCCGGGTCGTCTTCGACGAGAGCTTCGCGAGCAACGCCGACAAAGCGGTCCTCGAGTCGGAGAACACCGCCTTCAACTTCGCGGACGACTACACCGCGTGGTGGATCCGCAACGAGGTCACCAACCCGCGGTTCGAGCAGGAGTACGAGGAGACGCCGCTGAGCGAGATTCCCGGCGGCCGACGGGAGACCCGACCGACGGGCACGCCGATGCGGACCGGCGCACACACGCCGCTGACCGTCGAGGCCGGCGACGGCGACGCCTACCTCAGCGTCCACGAGGCCGACCTCGAGGACTACGCGGCCGCGACGCTCGCGCCCCGCTCGGACGAGGGCGACACCGAGTTCACCACGGAACTGACGCCGCTGCCCGACGGGACGAAAGCCTCGCTCGAGGTGCCGAACGCGACGCCCTGGCGGACGGTGCAGATCGGTCGGCAACCGGGCGATCTGATCGAGTCCCAACTGATCCCGCTGTTGAGTTCCGACCTCGAGGAGTCGGCGCTGCCGACGGTCGACGGCGAACCCGACACGGACTGGATCGAACCCCGCAAGTACGTCGGCATCTGGTGGACGATGATCGCCGGCTCCGCGAACTGGGAGTACAAGAGCGACGACGAGATTCGGGCCGAGGGCGGCGACCCCGCGTCGTACGTCCACGGCGCCCGCACCGAGCGGATGAAACGGTACATGGCCTTCGCCGCCGAAAACGGCATCGACAGCGTCCTCGTCGAGGGGTGGAACCAGGGCTGGGACACCTACCCCGGCGACGGCACCGGCCTGCAGTTCGGCGTCGACGACTCCTACCCCGACTTCGACGTCCGCGACGTGACCGACTTCGGCCGGTCGCTCGAGTCCGAGGTGGAGATGACGATCCACAACGAGACCGCCGGCGCCCTGCCCCACTACGAGGACCAGATCCTGAACGACGACATCTTCCAGCAGTACGAGGACGTCGGCATTCACTCGATCAAGAACGGCTACGTCTCCGATTCGGGGCTGGGCATCGACGGCGACGGCTCGGAGCCGACGCACAACCAGCACAACCAACTCGCGGTCAACCACCACCGGCTGGTCATCGAAGCCGCCGCGGCCGATCGCCAGCTGCTGGAGATCCACGAGGGGATCAAGCCGACCGGCGAGATCCGCACCTACCCGAACGTGGCCAACCGCGAGGTCGTCAAGGCCCAGGAGTACGACGGCTTCGGGCAGTTGAGCGCGGACGTCGCCCCGGACCACCACGTCACGCTGCCGTTCACGCGGAACCTGGCGGGTCCGGTTAGCTTCCAGCCGGGCATCTTCGACCTCACCTTCACCGACGACCGCGGCGGGCAGATCCAGACGACGCGGGCGAAGCAACTCGCGATGTACCCGACCTACCTGAGCGGCCTGCAGATGGCCGCCGACCGAATCGAGGCCTACGTCGACGAGACGCTCGCGGTCGGCGAGTGCCTGCAGGCCGCCTCGGGCGACATCGACGGCTTCGTCACGGTCGACGAGTGGCGCAACGCCTTCGGCACGAACTACGTCGCCGTCGACCCCAACCGCGTCCCGTCGGGCTCGTCGGTGTCGTTCACCGTCGAAGACGCCGACGCGGGCACGTACGACCTCCACCTCCGGTACGCGGCCGCACCCGAGGACAACGCCCAGCGCGTGATCGACGCGGGCGCGCCCCAGGCGACCCTGCGAGTCAACGATTCGACGCGGACGATTAATCCGGCGTTCACCGATTACTGGGACCAGTGGGAAGTGTTCACGACGGAAATCGAACTCGAGGACGGCGACAACGAGATCGCGATCGAACTGCACTACGACGACTCGGGCGAGCAGTTCGAGGGCGACGTCGGCGGCTTCAACCTCAACACGATCGGCGTCAGCGAACCGGGCGCGCCGTCTCCCGTGCCCGCCGACTACGAGGGCTACACGCCCGCAAACGAGAACTTCGACGCGAAACCCGAGTTCGAATTCCTCGAGGCCGTCCCGGCGGCCGGCTGGGACGAGACGCGGGTCGTCGACGCCGAGATCGGCGACTACACCGTCCTCGCTCGCCGGAAGGGCGAGGAGTGGTACGTCGGCGCGATGACCGACGACGGCGGCCGCGCGGTCGACGTACCGCTTTCGTTCCTCGCGCCGGGCAATTCCGAGGGTAAGGGGAACGGAAACGGTCCGCGGGGGCCGAAGTACGTCGCCGAAATCTACTCGGACGGCGTCGGCGGCGGCTACGAGGCCGATCCCGAACCCGTCCGGATCGACGAGGCCGTCGTCGATCCGAGCACGACGCTGCTGGCCTCGATGGCCCGCAGCGGCGGCACGGCGGTTCGCATTCGCCCCGCGAAGGGCGCGGAACGGAAGGACCTCCCGACATACGAGCGCCCCGAACAGGACGTCCAGTACAGCATCGACGAGCAGGCGGATCTCGGCGATCCGTTCATCACCGCTACCGGTTCCAATTACGGCGATTTCGTCGGCGGGACGACCGTCGCGATCGAGGTCGACGGCGAACGCGAGACGGTCGACAACGTCCGGCTCCCGCCCGGCGCGACCGACGAGACGGTGCAACTGGGGTACGCGATCACGTCGATCGGCACCTACGACGTCGTCCTGCGCGATCCCGAGGACGGCAGCGTCCTCGAGTCCGGGACGGTCACCGTCGCCCCCGGCGACCTCGTCGCCGAGTTCGACGATCCGCAGGGGGACGACCGCGGCCCCGGCTCGTACACCTACCCGACCAGCGACGACTTCCGCGACGGCGCGTTCGACCTGCGGTCGTTCGCCGTCTACGAGACCGAGGACGCCTACCGGTTCGTCTTCGAGGTCGAGGAACTGTACGACACCTTCGGCGGGCAGTTCTCGCCCCACTACTTCGTCGTCTACCTCCGCGATCCGTCCAGCGACGGCGGCCGGACGACGGAACTGGGCGACCTCGAGGTCACCGCCGAATTCGAGGACGCCTGGCACTACCGCGTCGCCGCCAGCGGCTTCGGCTCGAGCGTCGTCGCCGCGGACGGCACCGGTCTCGGAGGGCCGGAAACGGTCGTCGACTTCGAGAGCGACACGGCCATCCTCTCGGTCCCGAAGAGCGCGCTGGACCTCGACGTCGCGGGCGCCGAAGTCCTGCCCGTCGTCGGCTCCGAGGATCGGGGAACCTTCCGCGACGTCGCCGTCGAGGCGGAACCGTACGTCTTCGGCGGCGCAAAGGAAGGCGCGGCCGACAACGCGCCGCGAGTGATCGACCTGCTGACGCCGTCCGGCGTCGACCAGTCCGAGGCGCTCGCGTACGACGCAGCGCAGTTGGCGACCCTCCCGTTCACCCCGCTGTGAGCGGCGGATAGCCTCTTCCACACTCCTCGCGCACGCGCGACGCTCGAGCGCGCGTACCGCACGCACACCCGCGCTGTCTCCCGGTTTTCGGCGAAAGGGTTATCCGATCTTCAGTCGTACCCGGCGACGATGAACGACACGCGTTCGCCGGACGTCCGTCTCCGGCAGGGGACCGTCACCGTCACCGACGCCGGAGACGGCGACGGGTACGGTCGCGGGGGTGATCCGACGTGGAACTGATCATCACCGAGAAGGACAACGCCGCGCGACGGATCGCCGACATCCTCTCGGGCGGGACGTACGACTCGAGCCGCGAGAACGGCGTCAACGTCTACGAGTGGGGCGGCAAGCGCTGCGTCGGGCTGTCGGGCCACGTCGTCGGCGTCGACTTCCCCGACGAGTACTCCGACTGGCGCGACGTCGAGCCGGTCGAGCTCATCGACGCCGACGTCGAGAAGACGGCGACGAAGGAGAACATCGTCGCAACCTTGCGCATCTTCGCCCGCAAGGCGACTAGCGTAACGATCGCGACGGACTACGACCGCGAGGGCGAACTCATCGGCAAGGAGGCCTACGAGATCGTCCGCGACGTCAACGAGGACGTTCCCATTCGCCGCGTTCGATTCTCCTCGATCACCGAAAACGAAGTGCAGGAGGCCTTCGAGAACCCCGACGATCTGGACTTCGACCTCGCGGCCGCCGGCGAGGCCCGCCAGATCATCGACCTCATCTGGGGCGCCGCCCTGACCCGCTTCCTCTCGCTGTCTGCGGGTCAACTGGGCAACGACTTCATCTCCGTCGGCCGGGTCCAGTCGCCGACGCTCAAGCTGATCGTCGACCGCGAGCGCGAGATTCAGGCGTTCGATCCCGAGGACTACTGGGAGCTGTTCGCGGATCTGGCGAAGGACGACACCACCTTCGAGTCCCAGTACTTCTACCGCGACGAGGACGACAACGAGGCCGAGCGCGTCTGGGAGGAAGCCGTCGCCGAGGAGGTCTACGACACCCTCTCGAGCAACGACGCGGCCACCGTCGTCGACGTCAACCGGCGGACCCGCACCGACGCGCCGCCGACGCCGTTCAACACCACCCAGTTCATCCGCGCGGCCGGCGCGCTGGGCTACTCCGCCCAGCGGGCGATGTCGATCGCCGAGGACCTCTACACGGCCGGCTACATCACCTACCCGCGGACGGACAACACCGTCTACCCCGACGATCTGGACCCCGAGGAACTGCTCGACGACTTCGTCGGCCACCCGACGCTCGGCGAGTCCGCCGAGGACCTGCTCGAGGCCGACGAAATCCAGCCGACGGAAGGCGACGAGGAGACGACCGACCACCCGCCGATCCACCCGACCGGCGAGATTCCTTCCCGTGGCGACGTCAGCGACGACGAGTGGGAGATCTTCGAACTCGTCGTCCGGCGCTTCTACGCGACCGTCGCCGAGGCCGCGGTCTGGGAGCACCTCAAGGTCGTCAGCGAGGTCGAGGACTACCGCCTGAAGGCCAACGGTAAGCGCCTCGTCGAGCCCGGCTACCACGACGTCTACCCGTACTTCTCCACCACGGAGAACTACGTCCCCGACGTCGAGGAGGGCGAGGAACTCGCGCTCTCCGACGTCGAACTCGAGGCGAAGCAGACCCAGCCACCCCGCCGCTACGGCCAGTCGCGGCTCATCGAGACCATGGAGGACATGGGCATCGGGACGAAGTCGACCCGCCACAACACCCTCGAGAAACTGTACGATCGGGGCTACATCGAGAGCGATCCGCCCCGCCCGACGAAGCTCGCGATGGCCGTCGTCGACGCCGCCGAGAACTACGCCGACCGCGTCGTCAGCGAGGAGATGACCGCCCAACTCGAGGCCGACATGGACGCCATCGCCTCCGGCGAGGCGGACCTCTCCGACGTCACCGACGAGTCCCGCGAGATGCTCGAGGAGATCTTCGCGAACCTCGCCGAGTCCCGGGAAGAGATCGGCGACCACCTCCGGAAGTCGCTCAAGGACGACAAACGGCTGGGCCCCTGCCCCGAGTGCGGCGAGGACCTGCTGGTGCGCAACAGTCGCCACGGCTCCTACTTCATCGGCTGTGACGGCTACCCCGACTGCGAGTACACGCTGCCGCTGCCCTCGACGGGCAAGCCGCTCATCCTCGAAAACGAGTGCGAGGAGCACGGCTTACACGAGGTCAAGATGCTCGCCGGCCGGCAGACGTTCGTCCACGGCTGTCCGCTCTGTAAGGCCGAAGACGCCGGGGAGGGTCCGATCCTCGGTGACTGTCCCGAGTGCGGCGAGGAGCACGACGGCGAGTTGGCCGTCAAGACGCTCCAGAGCGGCTCCCGGCTCGTCGGCTGTACGCGCTACCCCGACTGCGAGTACTCGCTGCCGCTCCCGCGGCGCGGCGAGATCGAGGTCACCGACGAGCGCTGCGACGAGCACGACCTCCCCGAACTCGTCGTCCACAGCGGCGACGAACCGTGGGAACTGGGCTGTCCGATCTGCAACTACCAGGAGTTCCAGGCCCGCGAGAGTGACTCGGGCTCCGACCTCGAGGCCTTGGACGGCCTCGGCGCGAAGACGGTCGAGAAACTCGCCGACGCTGGCATCGAGAGCATCGACGACCTGACCGACGCCGATCCGGACGCCGTCGCGGAGGACGTCGACGGCGTCAGCGCCGACCGGATTCGAAACTGGCAGGCGGAAGCCTGAGGGTGAGTCCGAGTCTGCGGTTCGCTTTTCCCCGCTACTGCGTCTCGCCGTTCGCACCCGCGTGCGCCTCGAGCACCGGTTCGACGTTCCCGACGATCTGTTCGGCCTCGAGTTGGCCGCGGTTGTCCCACTGCAGCGTTCCGGCGCCGTCGATCGCCAGCAGCGTCGGGTGGCCGACGACGTCGTACCGATCGCCGAGTCGCCGGTCCGGATCGTAGCCGAGGACCCACTGCCCGTCGTTTTCGGCCCACCAGTCGCGAAGTTGGTCGGGCATCCCCTGGGACGTGGCCGAGAGGACGGTCAGCGCGTCGCCGTAGTCCGCACGAAGTTCTTCGCGCGCCGCCGCGAGTTCGGGCAGCAGCGCCCGACAACGGCTACAGACCGGCGAGAAAATCATCGCGAGCGTAACGCCGTCGTTCGGAACGGACAGTGTATCGGTCGCGGCCGCGTCGCCGCGCTCGTCCTCGAGAACGTCGACGGCGAGGGGATCGATCCCGCTGTCGTCGCCGTCGTCCGCGGTCTCCTCTGCCGGCCCGTCGTCCCCGAACGGAAGCCCGCGCTGCAGGACCGCGACGCCGGTGCCGAGCACGCCGACGCTCGCGACGCCGGCGACGGCCTCGCGGCGATTCACGGACGGATCACCGCCGGCGCCGATGCCGTTCCGTTCCAGCGAACGCCTCGAGTCATCCTGCGGGGGGCGAGCGAACGAACGATCATAGGACCGCGGACCACGACCAGCGGAAAATAACCACGGGCGGCGGGAGCCGGGTCCCCCTGATTCGACGGCGGCAGTGCCGGAAGTATCTAACCTACAAGACCGCTCCGCCCATCTCTGGAACCGTGACCGACGATCGAGACGACCGCAAGCGGTGGAACGAGCGGTACAACGACGCCGACTTCGAGCTCCCCAGCGACCCGATTCCGGCCCTCGAGCGCCGCCTCGAGACGCTGCCGGACGGCCGCGCGCTCGACGTCGCGACCGGCACCGGGCGCAACGCCGTCTTCCTCGCCGCCGCGGGGTACGACGTCGACGCGGTCGACGTCTCGGACGAAGCCCTCGAGCGCGCGCAGCGGCGAGCCGCGGAGCGCGGCGTCGACGACAACGTCGACTGGGCCCGCGCCGATCTGGCCGAGTACGACTTCGAACGCGATACCTACGACGTCATCGCGATCGGCTTCTTCGCCGCGCTCGAGCACCTCCCCGACATCAAGGAGGCGTTGGCACCGGGTGGCGTGTTGGTCTACGAGCACCACCTCCGCTCGAGCGACCCGGTCGACGCGGGTCCGTCGGGCGACCGCTATCGGTATCGATCGAACGACCTCCTGCGGGCGTGTCTGGACCTGACGGTGCTGTCCTACGAGGAGCGGCGGCGCACCGTCACCGACGGCACCGCCGCAGTTGCAACCATCGTCGCGCGCAACTCGAGCGGCGGCGCGCAGTCGTATCCACACCTCGAGTCGGAGGGTTTCGAGTCGGGGGACGCCGATCCCGCGTAACGTCGACCCCAACCTCGCGGGCAGCCGACAAGCGGTAAGCCGCGCTCGAATCCGAACCCTTTCGCCGGCCAGCGGGTAACAACCCACCGTGACGTCGCCTCGAGAGCGCCCGGACGGTCGCCGGAGTTGGATCGTCGCCCTCGTCGGCGCGGTCGCGATGATCTTCACGTTCGGAACGCCGCTGTCCTACGGCATCTTCCGCGAGCCGTTCGCCGAGACGTTCGCCGTCTCGACGGTCGCGATGTCGACGGTCTTCTCCGTCATGCTGTTTACCTTCTTCATCGGCTCCGGGCTCGTCGGCGTCCTCGCCGCGCGGATCTCGGCGCGGGCCGTGCTCCTTACGTGTGCGGCGGCGTCGGCGGTACTCGCGCCGTCGCTGTACGTCGTGGACTCCTACCCGGCCCTCGTGGTCGTCTTCGCGGTGCTCGGCATCGCGTTAGGGACGGTATTCGTCCTGACCGCGTCGATCGTCCCGCGGTGGTTCGACGAGCGCCGCGGCGCCGCGACGGGGTTGATCTTCGTGGGCAACGGCCTGGGACTAACTGTTCTGCCGCCGATCTGGCAGTTCGCGATTTCGACGTTCGGCGTTCGCCGAGGCTTCCTCGCTATCATGGCGGTCACCGCGGTCGCGTTCGCCGTCGCGGGCGTCGTCTGCCGGCGGCCGGCGTGGGCCGAGCAGTCGGCGACGTCGATGGGCGAACTGCTCGCCTGGGTCCGCCAGCTAGCCGGCACCCGTACCTTTCAGCTACTGTTCGTCGGGATGAGCCTCGCGTTCGCGTGGTACCAGCTGCTGGCCGCCTACGCGGTCGACTTCTTCGCCGCGCGCGGGCTGACCGACGCGGCCGCCTCGACCGCGTTCGGCCTCATCGGCGGCGTCAGCATCATCTCCCGGATCGGCGGCGGGTACGTCGGCGACCTCGTGGGCTCGAGGCGGGGCTTTCTGGCCTCGCTGGCCTGCGCGGCCCTCGGGGTCGGCCTGCTGGTCGTCCCGCAGTTCGCGATGCTCGCGCTCGGCGTCTTCTTCGTCGGGCTGGGCTTGGGCGGCTCCGCGACGCTGTACATTCCGCTGTTGATGGAGATCTTCGATCCCGAGAAGGACACGGCGGTCATCGGGGTGTTCAACGTCGCCGCCGGCATCGGCGCGCTCGCGATGCCGCCGCTCGGAACGGCGACCGTCGCGTACACGGGCAGCTACACCGTCGCGATCCTGTTGACGCTCGTCGTCGTCCTCGGGGCCTTCTGGCTGGTCGTGACCGGCACGCGGATTCGGTGAGCGCCGGCGCCGGTGCATCGTCGAGCGGTACCGGGACGACCGCGCCTCGAGGTCGCCGTCCTTTTCACATCGCGAACCCCACTTAAGGGCGAGAACGCGTGTCGATACTCACGACTGCACTCGCAGGAATCGTCTTCGGACTGGCGCTGGCGGCGCCGCCGGGACCGATGAACGCCATTATCGCCGAGGAGAGCGTCGTCCGCGGCTGGATTGCAGGCTTCTGGGCCGGCCTGGGCGCGATGCTGGCGGACGCGCTCTTTTTCGTTCTGACGCTGGCCGGCGTCGTCGCCGTGATCGACCGCTATCCGTTCGTCCGGCCCGCGCTCTACCTCGCGGGCGGGCTGCTCATGCTGTACTTCGCTATCGGCGCGATCGAAGAAGCCCGTGCGACCGCGTCGTTTACCGACGAGGCCGAGCACGACGCCGCCGCGGCGAACGCGAAGGGGTTTCGCAAGACGTTCGTCCTCTCGCTGACCAACCCCTACCAGATCGGCTTCTGGCTCACGGTCGGCGTCGGTCTCCTCGAGACGGGGACCCTCGACGTCTTCTCGCACGTCCCGGCCGTCGGCGAGCAACTCGCCGGGACGCTGCTCGTCCAGACCGGTTCCCCGGCCCTGTTGGTGGGCTTTTTCGGCGGGATCGCGATCTGGATCGTCACCTACCCGGCGGCGCTGTCCTCGGCGGGAAAGCGCGTCGACGCGCTCGCGCCGGCGGTCGCCGCCGGAAGCGCGGCCGTCCTCGTCGGCTTCGGCCTGCTCTTTCTGGCTGTCGGCACGATGAGCGTCCTGTGAGTTGCACTCGTGTTTGATCGGGACGTACCGCCGCTCCGTAACTCGAGGAGTACCGATCGAGAAAAGCCACCGGAGCAAACCGCCAGTACCAACTCTTCGTCCGTGGCGTCTCCGAGGTCCGTCGAGGGCCTCCGCAGTCGAGTCGCGGATCCAGCGCCGAACTCGAGGCTCGCTGTCCGTCTTAGCCCATCGCCGCGATTTCGTCTTCCATCCACTCGCTGAACCACTTGACGCGCTTGAGCCGCTGGTGGGCGATGCCCTCGGCGGTGTCGCTTTGAACCCGCGAGGCGGCGTCGTACCCTCGCTCGAGGACCCGCTCGACCATCTCGTCGCAGTCCATGTGCGTGCGGGCCTCGTAGCCCATCCGCAACAGCATGAGGGCGGTGCCGTTTGCACCGACCTTGTCCAGCATGTCGGCCTCGATGAGACACTGGGTCTCCAGCGCCAGGTCGGTCAGGTCGCCCTGATACGAGTGGTGTTCGATCGCGCGACACACCTGCGTGATGAACGATTCCGGGTAATCGACGCGAGATTCGAGGTACTCTCGGGCGACGCGAGCGCCGGCCTCGGCGTGGAGTTCCTGATCGGTCTCGAGTTTGGCCACGTCGTGAAAGAGGGCGGCGACGCGGGTGACGTCGACGTCGGCGCCTTCCCCCTCCGCGATCTCCGTGGAGAGGTCGACCACGTTGAGGATGTGGTTGAACCGGTACTCCGCGGAGTGCCACGGGTACCAGCGCATGCGGCCGCCTTCCTCTTCTTTCTCGACGCTGGCCGCGAGATACTCGAAGACGAACTCCTTCATCGCCTCGAACTCGGCGTCGGTGACCCTGGTTTCTTTTATTTCGACGCCCACGAGAGATCCCTCCGCAATAGACGAACGATAGTCATTGACAGAATGTTCGGTAGTTTCGCTCTTTAGCCTTTGGTTCGTTCGAGTTACCGATTCGGCGAGCGTCGCGGGAACCGGAGAGTGACAGCCGTTGTGGGGTTCGTTCCAACTCGAGCAGTACCGAATGGACTCGACACCACCACCGGCGCAGGGATAGTCAGCCCCGGTCGCCTCGAACCGAGCGGACGGGTTCGAGTCGCGATAATGTTCAGTAACGTCCGTTAAAGTCAAACGGACGGGCGAGGAAGGGAGCGTATGAGCAGCCAACAGGAAGGGGAATCGATCCGGTGTCTCGTCGCCAAGGTCGGCCTCGACGGCCACGACCGCGGCGCGCACGTCGTGTCGCGGGCGTTTCGGGACGCCGGCTTCGAAGTCATCTACTCCGGCCTCCACAAGTCGCCGGAGGAGATCGTGCAGGCTGCGGTTCAGGAGGATGTCGACGTGCTGGGCATTTCCATTCTGTCCGGCGCCCACGATACGCTCGTCCCGAAAGTCATGGACGGCTTAGCGGAGTACGGCGCCAAGGAGGACACCCTCGTCCTCGTCGGCGGCGTGATCCCCGAGGAGGACCGCCCCGAACTCAAGGAAGCGGGCGTCGCGGCCATCTTCGGTCCCGGCACGTCGATCCAGGAGACCGTCGAGTTCGTCCGCGAGAACGCACCCCGCCGATGAGCGGTGACGAGTCCGATCGCCCGACGCAGTCGCTCAGTGACGACGACCGGGCGCTGCTCGAGGACCTGCTCGCGGGGAAACACCGCGCGCTGGCGCGGGTCATCTCGAAGATCGAGGACCGGTCGCCGGGCTACCGCGCGCTGGTCTCGGAACTCTATTCCCACACGGGCGAGGCCGACGTCATCGGAATCACGGGCAGCCCCGGGGCCGGCAAGTCGACGCTGGTCGACAAACTGGCCGAAACCTACCGCGAGCGGGGCGAAACGGTCGGCATTATCGCGATCGATCCGTCCTCGCCGTTCTCCGGCGGCGCGGTGCTCGGCGACCGCATCCGGATGGCCTCCACCGTGGGGGATATGGACGTCTTCGTGCGCTCGATGAGCGCCCGCGGGACGCTCGGCGGACTGTCGACGGCCACCGCGGACGCGGTCAAGGCGATGGACGCCTTCGGCAAGGACAAGATCATCATCGAGACCGTCGGCGCCGGCCAGAACGAGATCGACATCGTCCGCACGGCCGACACCGTCGCCGTCCTCGTCCCGCCGGGCTCGGGCGACGACGTCCAGACGCTGAAGGCCGGCATCCTCGAGATCGCCGATATCTTCGTGGTCAACAAGGCCGATCGCGACGGCGCCGACCGCACGGTCCAGGAACTGCGCGAGATGATCAACCTCGGCGAGGATGGCGGGGCCGGGCCCGGAGCGGGCGCCGGCCACCACGGCGTCGGCGCGACGACCGAGTCCGAGAAACCCAACGCAGGTGCCGACGAGGACGACAGCGACGGCGACGCCGACGACAGCTGGCGCCCCCCGATCGTCGAAACCGTCGCCACCACCGGCGACGGCGTCGCCGACTTCGTCGACGAACTCGCCGCCCACCGCGACTACCTCGTCGACTCCGGCACCCTCGCCGACAACGCCCGCCAGCGCTACGCCGAGGAGATCCGTACCCACCTCCGCGAGGACGTCCACGCCCTGCTCGAGGAGCAACTCGAGCGCGCCGGCGGCGTCGACGACCTCGCAGAGGCCGTCCGCCGCGGCGAGACGGATCCCTACTCGATCGTCGACGATGTCCTCGAGCCGGTCGAAGCCTGCGTGGGAGACCTCGAGACCGATCTCGCGGACGGCGAGCGCGGCGACCGCGGCGACGAGTAGGTCCGCAGACGGTGCGTGCCGACCGCACGCCTAAGGCCGATGCTATCGTACGGCCGTCTATGAAGGCCCGCACAGTCCTCGGAGCGGCGCTCGGAACCGTTGGTGCAGCCGTCCTCGGCAATCGCCTCCTGACGAGACGCGCCGGCGACCTCGAGAACCCGCTGGTCGGCGTCGAGCGAACCTACCGGTGGCGCGGGATCGAAACGGCCTACACGGTCGCCGGCGACCCGAACGATCCGGACATGCTCTTGCTCCACGGGATCTACACCGGCGCGAGTAGCCACGAGTTCGAGCCGGTCGTCGAGCAACTGGCCGAGGACTACCACGTGATCGCGGTCGACCTCCCCGGCTTCGGGCGCTCGGAGCGGCCGCCGCTTGTCTACTCGTCGACCCTCTACGCCGAGTTTATCCGGGACTTCGCGGCCGACGTCACCGACGAGCCGATCGTCGTCTCTTCCTCGCTGACCGGGGCGCTGGCCGTCGACGCCGCCGGCGAGGACGAAAGCGAGTTCGACCACCTCGTGCTCATCTGTCCGACCGACGAGACCACCGGGCAGCGACCGTGGGTCCGGACCCTGCTCCGGACGCCGATCGTCGGCACGACGCTCTACAATCTGCTGGCGAGCAAGCCGTCGATCCGGTACTTCTACGACCGCGACGGCTACTACGACAGCGACCGCATCGACGCGGAGGAGGTCCGGTACGCCTGGGACAGCGCCCACCAGCCCGGCGCGCGGTACGCTCCCGCGTCGTTCGCCGCCGGCATGCTCGATCCCGGCGCCGACTCGGCGTTCGACCTCAAGACCGAACTCGCGGCGCTCGAGACGCCGACCACGCTCGTCTGGGGCCGCGACGCCGAACTCGTCCCGCTGCGCGAGGGGCGGGATCTGGCCGAGGCCGCGGACACCGACCTCGTCGTCATCGATTACGCGACGCAGCTACCCCACGCCGAACACCCGGACAAATTCGTCGAGTACCTGACCGCGGAGCTGTTACACGCCGGTCCGAGCGCAGGTAGAGACGGCAATTTCGACGAGTAACGGCCGCGACGGTCGCAACGAGAAAGGGAAAGCGATAGCGGAATCGAACGCGACCGGTCAGTCCGAATCCGAGATATCGACCTCGAGGTCGTCCCGATCGACGGCCAGCCGGAACGTGGGGACGGTGCGGTACTCGACCTCGACGACGTCCTTGCGCCGCAAACTCTGCAGTCCCGAGCGGACGTCCTCGGCTTCGGGATCGACGTCGAACTCGTCGCGAAGCTTGTGCAGCACCGAGACGACGCTCTCCGATTCCTCGTCGGGGCCGGCCAGCACTTGCACGATCTGGGCCTGGAGTTCGGGGACGCGGATTCGGGAGGGCGCACCCTCGGCCTCCGGATCGCTCTCGATACCGGGCTCGACGTCGACGAGGTCGGCCGCCTCCGCCGTCGCACGGATCAGGCTGTTGTCGTCCCGGAAGTAGTAGTCGCTCAGTTCGTTCTCGAGGTACTGGTGGACCTCGCTGCCGCTTTCCATCCCCCACCGGTCCTGTAGCTCGGAATTTTTCGTCGGCTGTAGCTCCACCACGTCGGCCAACCGGTCCCTGGCCTCCTCGGAAAGGGTCATCGTCCGAGCGTATGCGGATCCGCTACTTTTGCGTTGCGTCCCGTCTCGCAGTTGCGGTCGCGCCGTCGTCTCTCGATCCTCGTCTCGAGTCGAGCGGACCGCTCGAGCGCCGCCCCCTCAATCGCCGCCGACGAACGGCAGCGACACCGACGCCGTCGTCTCGAGGGTTTCCTCGACCTGCGTGTAGACTAAAATCGCGCCAAGAGACGCGAGGACCGTTCCGAAGACGAACGGCGCGGCGAAGCCGTAGCCGACCAGCGCGCCCGAGGCGAACGGGCCGACGGCGATTCCGAAGCCGAAGGCCATCGTCAGCACGGAGAGCTTCGAGCCGGACTCGCCCTCCGGCGCGAGATCGCCCGCCAGCGCGAGCGCCGGCGCGAACACCATCGCCCCCGCAATTCCCTGGGCCAGTCGCGCCAGAAACATCGCCTCGGAGGTCAGCACGAACCCCTGTACGAGCGTCGAGGGGACGAGAACGATCATCCCGCCCAGAATGAACGGCCGCCGCCCGTACCGGTCGCAGGCCCGCCCGATCGGCGTCTGGAGGACGATCTGGGCGACGATGAAGGCCGCGAACTGCAGCCCGAACCAGGTCGAGCCCTGCTCGAGGCGGGCGTTGACTTGCGGCTGAATCGTCGCGAACAGGGCGATGGCCGCGGCCATGAACAGCGACACGACGCCCAGCGTGAAGATCGGGTCGAGCAGGTTCGAGCCCGATCGATCGAACACGTCGATCGAGAGGTCCGCGCCCGCGTTAGCCTGCGTGGACTCGGGATCGGTGATGAGGACGGTCACGAGCAGGAACCCGATCGTGGCCGTGACCGTGGCGACCGCGAACGCGGCGTCGAACCCGCCGAGCGTCAGGCCGCCCAGTCGGTAGGGGCCGAGGTTGACGACCGCACCGGCTGCAACCGGACCGGCGCCGAAGCCGATCAGCCGAAAGGTGTTGTAGACGCCCATGTTCCCGCCGCGGTCGTCCGTCGTCGCGAGTTCGTTGACCAGCGCGACCGACGCGGGAATGATGAAGGAAACGCTGACCCCCTGCAGCCCGCGGATGACGACCAGGGCGACGTACGTCTCCGCGAGGACGTACGCGAGATTCGTCACCGCGAGGCCGGCGAGCCCGACCAGAATGAACGGCTTGCGTCGACCGAACCGGTCCGAGAGCCGGCCCGTCAGCGGCTGAAAGCTGCTGTTGAGAAAGCCAAAGAGCGAGAGGATCACGCCGATGATCATCGACTCCGCGAGGCCGAAGGTTGGCCCGCCGACGACGTCGCTCGCGACGTACAGCGGGATGACGATAATCAGAAACGAGTTGCCGATCCCGTCGGCCATCCGGGCGAAGGCCAGCGCGAGGACGCGCCGGTCGACGGCGAACTGCGCGACCAGCCAGCCGACTAACTTCCGCATCGCCACGAACTGCGACGCCGCGTCGGATTATCGTTTCGAACCGAAACCCGAAACTGCGGTCGGAACGGGACCGGTCGAACGTATCGCGTATCGAGACTGTCGCCAGCGCCGGCAACGAGTTACAAGCACGCGGTCGGCGTACGATCAGGCATGGGTGGCGATACCACATCCGTGAAGCTCAACCAGGTCGAATCAGTCCTCGAGGACCTCGAGTACCCCGTAACGCGCGACGAGGCAGCAGCGGCGTACGACGACGTCACGCTCGTCCTCGCGGAGGGGGAGCGCAACCTCGGCGACCTCATCTCGAAAAGCAGTGACGACCAGTTCGACTCGGTCGACGACCTAGAGTCGGAACTGCACAACGTGTTGCCCCGAGAAGCCGTCGGCGAGCCGTACCAGTCGGAGGGGGAAGGTTGAGCCGCGGCCGCGAGTCGCCGCTCGAGCGGGGAGAACGACGAGCACGATGAGAACGACAAAAGCAACGAACACGACGACCGCTGCAGGCCCACCAAACGGGTCGCTTAAGTCCGTCGGCCAACGTATCCCGGACAACGATGGAATTCTGCGACGAATGCGGTTCGATGATGAAAGCCGACGACGGCCTCTGGAAGTGCGGCAGCTGCGGCTACACCGAGCCGAAAGGTGACGCGGACCAGTACATCGTCACCGACAGCCAGGAGGCCAGCGAGATCATCGAATCCTCCGAGGAAACCTCCCTGCCCGAAACCGACGCTCACTGTCCCGAGTGTGGCAACGACCGCGCCTACTGGTACATGCAACAGATCCGCTCGGCCGACGAATCCGAGACTCGCTTCTTCATCTGTACCGAGTGCGAGCACAAGTGGCGCGAAGACGACAACTAACAAACTTTTGCGCTGCGGGTGCGCTGCAGGCGCACCCTCGGCAAAACTTTGATGAAAAGCACTCCTCCTTCCGTTTCGTGACGCGTCGCGTCACTCCACATCAGTCGTCGGCCCGCTCGCAGCCTACGGCTGCTCGCGGTCGATAACGGTGCGGTAGCCTGCCCTTCCCCGAATCGCGGACTCCTCGCGGTGCTCGGAGCCCGCTCACGGCCAAAATGAGAGAACGGCTGCTACTCGTTGCGCGCGAACGTCAGATACCCCGTGTGGCCGACGGGCGCGGTCGAGGGCCTCGAGCCACGGTCGTCGAACTCCATCTCGCGCTGGATGGTCTCGCGCGTGCGGACGTTCGCGAGCCCGACCTCGCGAGCGGTCTCGGCGACCTCGCGAGTCGACTCGATGAACGGACTGTAGACGGCGACGAAGCCGCCGTCGACCAGCAACTCCGGCGCGCGGGCGACCACGTCCGCCGCGTCGGCCGTATCGAGCGTGATGACGTCGAACGACGAGGCCTCGAGTTCGTCGAGGTCCTCGCAGACGTCACCGGTTCGGATGTCGACCGCGTCGTCGACGCCGCCCAGCGCCATGTTCTCCCGGGCGACGTCGGCGAAGTCGGGGTCCTGTTCGTAGGTGACGACCTCGGCGCCGGCGCGGGCCATCGAGGCCGCGAGCACGCCCGTGCCGGTGCCGGCGTCGAGCACGCGGTCGCCGCGGGCGATGCCCGTCTCGCCGATCACCAGTCCGATGTCTCGCGGGACCATCGGCGCGCCGGTGCGCTCGAAGTGGTGGAAGAGGTCTGGCCCGCGCAGTCGGCGGACCTGAAATTCGTCGCCCAGATGCGTCTCGAGGGTGTCGCCGGGCTGGACGTCCTCGGGAACCTCGAGGACGCCGAGGTCGGTGCCCATCTCCGCGCCGGGTTCGACGAGGTACTCGCGGTCGCCCCGGACTAGCAGGACGGGAACGCGGTCGGGTTCGGCGTCACCGTCGGCGCTGGAATCGGCATCGGCGTCGCTGCTCTCGCCGCCGTCGGTATCGTGCTCGGTCACGCGAAGCCTCTACTCGAGGTCCTCGACCGCCGCGGCGAGGTCGCCGTCGTTCTCCTCGAGGGCGGCGCGGGCGTCGTCCTCGCTGACGCCGGCGCGGGTGGCGACGAGTTCGACGTCCTCGTCGGGGATCGACGCACCGGCGTCTTCGTCGGCGCCGGCATCAGCATCGGCGCTGCCTGCTGCACCGGACTCGACCTCCTCGGGCGAGCCGATGATCTGGTAGGTTTCCTGGCCGCGAGCGTCCATCTTCGTGACCTCAGGGTCGCTGAAGACGAGGTCGTGCTCGTCGGTCCGGATGATCACTTCTTCGGCATCGATGTCGTCGACGTCGATGCCCATCTGTTCCATCATCTGCTCCATTTTACGCGGATTGAGTCCGCCTCCGCCTCCTCCGAACATACCCGACACGTCGGCGTCGGCACTCTTTTACTCTGCGGTCTTTCCCGCCGGACGCTCGGCTGTAGTGACAGAACCGGGTTACTGCGTTACTCGCCGTCGAGAATCCCGCCGTGGCTGTGTTCGCCACGAATCGTATAGAGGAGGTAGTACGCCGCGATAGAACACACCGTCACGAACAGGAAGCCGGCGGCCAGCGCCGCGACGGTGACGGTCATGTTCCGGAACCAATCCGAGGCGGGGAAGCCGGCCACGTAGATGATCCCGACGACGGCCGCGCCGGACATCGTCACCGCCGTTCCGATGATCGCACTGGACGCGAGCACGTCGACGAGCCGGTGGGAGTACTCGAGTCCGGACTCGAGGAGCCGCTGTCGGTGCGAACGCTGGTCGTTCATCGGCTCACGGGTCACGGCGGCCGGTCGCGCCGAGGAGGGTAGTTTTCGCGCCTGACATTTTCGTACGCGAAACGTTCGCGTCAACTCATAATAAAGTCTAGCGTGAAGAATCAGCCTCAGCAAATACCGATGCCCGCGGGACGGCGGACGTTCGGCCGGCCGGGTACGGATCCGTCGTTGGAGACGACGCGGTACTCGTCACGGGGCAGCAGTCAGTACCGAGCGCTCAGTCCTCACTGCTCCGCAGGCGCACCTTCGCGAACGTTGACGGCCATCCCCGTCTCGAAATCGGCGATAGCCGCAGCGTCGAGTTCCGCACGCCCGACCGCGAGCAACTCGCCGCGCTCGTGGACGACCAGCACCTCGTCGCCCGGCCGGATCTCCGGCCCCGCCTCGAGGACGAACTTCGCGAAGACGTTCTTCTCCTCGCGGACGAACGGTTCGCTCTCGTCGTCGACGACGACGCGGTAGGCGGGATGCTCGAGGGCCCCGTCGAGTCGGCGACCGCCCTCGAGGCCCAGCGTGAACCGGCCGTCAGTGCCGAACGAGACGATACGGCCGGCCTCGGCGTGGACCTGCCGCGGCCGCCCCGACGACGTTCTGGTGATGTCGAGCGCGTCGGTTTCGGTGGGCGGAAAGAGCGCCGTTCCTGCCCCCGCACCGAACTGGTAGTCCGCGATCGTCCGAAGCGTCGCCAGATCCGCGTTCCCGTCAGCTACCTCGCTCATTGGGTCGCCGTTCGGCGCGGCCCGTCGAAAGCCCTTCGACCTGTCCCTGCGTCCGGTTTCGGAAGCCGATTCGCGCTCTGGACGGCCACTGGATTCAAACGGGATAGCTCTCAAACACCGTGCGAGTGCTGCTTCCCTCCGATTCCGGCGCTCGAGACGCATCATGACCATTATATACGGCGAGCGGATAGTCGAGGGCGATGGATCTGACGCAGATCGGCCTCGGACTCGGGCTGCTCGCGATTAGCGGCCTGACGTTCGCGGGGCCGGCGGCGCTCGACCCACCGCTCGTGTCGCTGCTGACGGGGACGGCGCTGGTCGCCGGGACGGGCGCAGTACTGACGACCGTCGCTCGAGAAGCGTAATCGGTCGGGAACTCGAGGGAGGCTGCGGGAAGCCGAAGACGAAACGGCGATCGATTGCGACGGATTGCGCGCTGTTCTCTCCGAACCTGAAACGCACACGAGCGACGCGTGGCTGCCGCGAGGACGACGGCCTTACAGCAGGAACGTTTCGCGCCGCTCGTCCAGATCGAGGAAGGAGTCGGCCGCGTCGATGAGTTCGTCGGCGGTCGAGGATTCGAAGGCCATCACTTCAACGCGGACGCCCTCGTGGCGCAGGTGCGAGCAGAGCCGCGAGAAGTCGCCGTCGCCGGTACAGAGGACGATCGTGTCGACGTGGTTCGCGAGCGTCACCGCATCGAGGCTCATGCCGACGTCCCAGTCGGCCTTCTTGGAGCCGTCGGCGAAGGTCTTGATCTCCTTGATCTTCGGCTCGAAGCCGATATCGACCAGTGCCTCGAAGAAACTCTCCTCTTCGGGGGCGTCCGCGCGGATCACGTAGGCGATCGCGCGGGTCAGCTGGCGGTCTTGGACGGCCTTCTCGAGCAACGACGAGTAGTCGATATTGCGGCTGTAGAGGCTCTGTGCCGTGTGGTAGAGGTTTTGGGCGTCGACGAGAACGGCGACGCGCTGGCCGGGATGAATTTCGGTCACGGCCTAACGTCCGGCGGCCACCCGTAAAAATCGCGGCGATCAGCGTCGGAGCGGTGGACCGCGGCGGCCCGAACGGGAAGAGTCCGAGCCAGCCGCGTTAGCTCCGGAGCTTCTCGATGCGCTTCTCCGTCGGCGGATGGGTCGAGAAGATTCGCTGGAGCATGCTGCGGTCGGCGTTGAAGATACACAGCGCGTTGACGCCGCTGTCCTCGACTCGCGACTCGCGACCCTCGGCGCCCGCGGAGATCTTCTCGAGGGCGCGCGCGAGCGGGTCGCCACTGCCGATGTACTGGCGCGCGGTGTCGTCGGCGACGTACTCGCGGTACCGCGAGATCGCCATCACGAAGAGCATCACGAGGAGGTTCGCGATGGTCGACGCGATCCACGCGACGATGAAACTCCCCGGAACGTCGTCGCCGAGCGCCTGGACGAGGAAGAACACGGCGTAGCTCACGATGGTCGCGATCGACTGCCCGAGGACCATCATAATCGTGTCGCGATTGTTGAGATGGGCGAGTTCGTGGGCGATGACGCCTTCGAGTTCGTCCTCGTCGAGCAGCCGCATGAGTTCGCTCGAGACGACGACGATGCCGGCTCCCTTGCGGCCGGTGGCGAAGGCGTTAGGGACGCCCATGTCGGCGACCATCAGCCGGGGCTTGTCCATGTTCATGTCCCGGCAGAGCGACTCGGTCATGTCGTGGACCCGTCGGTACTGCCCCTCTTCGGGCATATCCTCGGCGCCCGCGCTTCTGACCGCGAGCCACTTGCCGAGTTTGTACTGCCCTGCCGGTAGCAGCACGATGCTGATCAACAGGATGGGGAGCAACGAGACGCCGAACAGCGTCGAGAAGAACACTGCTGCGGCCAGATAGAGGCCGAACAGGATCGTCCCGACTACCGCCATCCGCAGTTGCAAGCCGGTTTTGTTCATGTGCGACGGCTAGTTCGTACTCACACCTATAAAATTCGTGCATCTTCAGCGAAAATGGCCATTACCGTTCCTTACAGCCGGGAAGCGGCGAATTACGCGTACAGTCACAACGGATAAGTTGGTTCGGCGTCGTCTATCGCGTATGCGCCGCGTCGCTCACTCGACCGTCGGTCGCGCCGTGAGCGGCGCCGCTCCTCGTTTTCCGAAACGCTCGAAACGGAAACGCCCGTGAGTGCGCTCGAGGCGAGCGTGGCGGCTCGTCCCGGGTGCGACCGCGATCGGGGTATCGAGCGTTCGATCGGCGTCGAATCCGGCACGACGGAGTTCGAATGCCGGCTGCCGGCGTTCACGATCGATCAACAACTACTACACGACCGCCGACCGACACACGAGACAACGACTACCACGACACATGAGTTCCACCGACATCGACCTCGAGGGCGTCTTCCCGGCGATGTGTACGCCCTTCGACGACGACGAACGCATCGACTTCGAAACACTGCAGCAGGACGCCCAGCGACTCGAGGCCGCAGGCGTCGACGGGCTGGTCCCCGTCGGCTCGACCGGCGAATCGGCGACGCTGACCCACGACGAGCACGTCCGCGTCGTCGAGGCCGTCATCGAGGCCGTCGACGATGTCCCCGTCATCGCGGGGACGGGGTCGAACAACACCCGCGAAGCGCTCGAACTGTCCGAGCGCGCGGCCGACGCGGGCGCGGACGGCCTGCTGCTCATTTCGCCGTACTACAACAAGCCCGAGCAGCGCGGCCTCGTCGACCACTACCGGACGATCGCCGACGCCGTCGACCTGCCCCAGATCGTCTACAACGTCCCGTCGCGCACGGGCCGCAACATCGAGCCCGATACGGCCGTCGAACTCGCCAGCCACGAGAACATCGCGGGCTACAAGGCCGCAAGCGGCGACCTCGGCCAGATCGGCGAGGTCGTCGAACGCACGCGCGACGAGGACTTCGCCGTTCTCTCGGGCGACGACGCGCTCACCCTGCCGATGCTCTCGGTCGGCGCCTCGGGCGCGATCAGCGTCGCCGCCAACATCGAACCCGAGCGCACCTGCGCGATGGTCGGCGCCGCACTCGACGGCGACTACCAGCGCGCTCGAGAACTCCACCACGAACTCGGGCCGCTGTTCCGCGAACTGTTCGTCGAGACCAACCCCATCCCGGTCAAGGAGGCCATGGAGATCCGCGGCTACGGCCCCGCGCGCCTGCGTCCGCCCCTGACGCGGCTCTCCGAGGAGTACCGCGAGGATCTCGAGGCCGTCCTCGCCGACCTCGAGGACTCCTCGACGGAGGTCGCCGACACGGGCACGGAGGGTGATCGATGACGACGCGGATCGGCGTCACCGGTTCGACCGGCCGCATGGGCCGGGAAGTGATCGCCGCCGTCACCGAGCGCGAGGACTGCGAGGTCGCCTTCGCGGTCAACCGGGACCCCGGCGGCGAGACGATTCAGGGCGTCGAGATCGAGCCTGCGGCCGAGTTCGACTCGCTGGTCGTCGACCGCGAGCCGACCGCCGTGATCGACTTCACCGGTCCCGAGTCGGCCGTCGACTACGCGCGGACCTCCGCCGACGCGGGCGTCGCCTTCGTCACCGGCACGACCGGCTTCGACGACGACCAGTACGAGGCCCTCGAGGCCGCCAGCGAGGACGTGGCCGTCCTCCACGCGCCGAACTTCGCCCGCGGCGTGCAGGCGCTGGTCAACGTCGTCGGCGAGGCAGTGCAGAACCTGCAGGGGTACGACGTGGAGGTCGTCGAGACCCACCACAACGCCAAGCGCGACGCGCCGAGTGGCACCGCCAACCGGCTGCTCGAGGAGATCGAGGCCAACGGCGACTTCAGCGAGCGAACGCACGGCCGCGAGGGCGAAGCCCCCCGCGAGGAGCGCGAGATCGGGGTCCACGCGCTGCGCGCGGGCGATATCACCGGCGAACACGAGATCGTCATCGCGGGCAACCACGAGGAGGTTCGGCTCACCCACCGCGCGGAGGACCGCGGCGTGTTCGCCGCGGGCGCGGTCGACGCCGCGGTCTGGCTCGTCGGCCGCGACGCTGGCTGGTACGAGTTCGGCGAGGTCGTCGACACGTAGCCGGTCGACCCGGTTCGGTTTACCCGGGCGGGTAGTCGCCTCGCCGAGACGAAAAGAGAGGACAGTCAGCGGGAGCGAAGAAGATCGGAGACGCGACGGCGTTTCGAGTCGCCTACAGCTGTTCGAGAGTCCACTTCTGGTTGTCGGCGCCGACGTACCCGTACTGGTGGACGTTCGCGCCGTCGCTGGTCGAGGCACCCTCGACGTCCAGGGCTTTCCCGCTGTGACGGGCGAGCAATCGGTAGCTGCCGTCGGCGTTCTCCTCGATGGCCCACTGCTGGTTCTCGCCGCCGCCGTACTCGTACTGGTGGACGTTCGCGCCGTCGCTGGTCGAGGCACCCTCGACGTCTAACGCCTTTCCGCTGTGGACGGCCTCCAGCTTGTAGTAGCCGTTGCCGAGGTCTGTCACGACCCACTGCTGGTTCTCGCTGCCGACGTACCCGTACTGGTGGACGTTCGCGCCGTCGCTGGTCGAGGCGTTCTCGACGTCCAGTGCCTTGCCGCTGTTGACGCTCCGGAGGACGTACGCCTCGCCCGAGACGATGTCGTTCGAGTCGCTGCCGTCCGAAGGGACGATGCGCATCGCCGTCCCGCCGCTGGCCCCCATCGAGAGGGTGACGCTGTCGCCGGCCGAGACGTCGTAGTCGCTGATCACGACGCTCGTCGGGTTGTTGTCGACTCCTGTCTCGCCAGCGTCGGCGTACTCGGTGACGGTCCAGCCGCCGTCCAGGCTCGAGAGGAAGTCGAGCGAGACGGTGACGTCGCGAGCGGTCTCGTCGGTCATCGCGCCGAGGTACCACTCGTCGCCGCTGCGCTTCGCCGTCACGATGTAGTCGCCGATCTGTCCGTCGACGGCGACCGTTTCGTCCCAGCTCACGGGGACGTTCTCGATGTAGTCGAAGGCGGGCTCTGTGTCGTAGTTCTCGTTGGCGGCGTGGCTCTCGGTGAAGTTCGTGTAGGCCGCGGGGAACGGTGCGCCAGCGCCGCTCTCGGTGACACCGACGGTGTTAACGTTGAATCCGCCGACGTCGTTGGCGCCGAGCTTGATCCCGATGCGGTTCGTTCCGGCCTCGAGATCGACAGAGACGGTGTGGACGCTCCACGTGTCCCAGTAGTCCGTGAACGCCGGCGTGAGAGACTGTTCGGTCCCGTTGACGATCAGCGTCGCCTCCGGGCTACCGTTGTCCTGAACCGCCGTCGAGTTGTCTTCCTGGTCGGCGGCGTACCGCAGATGCAGGTCGTACGTGCCCGCGCTGGAGACGTTCTTGACCGTGAACCAGACGGTCGCGCCGTCGGGTTCGCGGTTCGGGTCGACGGGGACGTAGTGAGCACCGAAGGCATTCCGCCACCGGTCGGCGGTGATCATGTCGTTCAGCGTCCCGGATTGGGCCTGGACGAACTCGCCGACTTCGAAGGACTCGTCGACGTAGGCTTCCATCCGATCGGCGGCCATCTGGATCCCCCCGAGGTAGTTGGGGTACATCGCCAGCTGCTTGGCCTTCGTCGTCTGTATCTGGTCGCCCTCGCTGTCGTTGAACGTGATGTCGAAGATGCCGGGCTGGTAGCTCGTCGGCCCCGCCAGCATCCTGGTAAAGGGGAGGAGGACGTGGTGATCCCGGCCGACGTTCGACCCGAGCGCGTCGAACCCGTCGTACTCCTGGGCCTTGACGACTTCGCGAGCCGCGACGTTCGGGTAGGTGCGGATCTCGCCGGTCGGCTTGATCCCCTCGTGGATCTCCAGCAGCTGGCGGTTCGCGGCCGCCTGCTCGATGACGAACCGGTGGTGGTTGACCGCCGTCTGGCAGTGCTGGTTATGCGATGCCGTGGAACCGTCACCCTCGAAACCGAGCCCCGGGTCAGAGACGTAGCCGTTCTTGATCGACCGGATCCCGGCGTCCTCGTACCCCGGGAAGATGTTGTCGTTGTTGATCTCGTCCTCGTAGTTGACGACGTTCCCGGCCGTCTCGTTGTGCACCGTCATCTCGACGGGATTCGAAAGGGTCGCGCCGTAGTCGGTGACCTCGACGACGTCGAAGTCCGGATACGACTCGCCGACGGCCATCTCCAGGCCGGTCCCGTCGCCGGGATAGGTGTCCCACCCCTTGTTCCACCCTTCCGCGAGCACGCTGTCGAACCCGTGTTCGGCGGCGAACTTCATGTACCGCTTCATCCGCTCGGTTCGCGCGCCGTGGATGTACTCGGCGGGGTCATTGCCGTTACTCTCGATCTCGCTGTCGCTCTTGTACTCCCAGTTGGCGCTCCCGGCGATCATCGTCCACCAGATCCCGGTGTACTTCCGGCCGTTCTCCAGCCAGCTCGTGTCGGTGTTGCCGTTCGAATCAGTCGGGAACACGCTCTCTTTCAGTGGATCGGCCAGCAGCGGGATCAGCTGTGATTCGACCAACTCGCCGGGCGACGTTCCGATCTGGACCGTCCGCCACGGTGTGACGTGTGGCGCCGACGCCGACACCTTGTTGCCGTCCGGGAGCGGTGCCAGATCGACGGCCATCTCCTTGCTCCCGCTGTCGGATTGTGCGGCCAGTGCCATCGTGGCGTAGTCGTCGAGGTTCGACTCGTGGACGCTGAGATACGTGCCGTCGCCGGCCCGCATCGTCAGCGGCGTGTGCGCACCCGCTCGTACGACGTTGTCGTTCGGCCGGATCGTCTTGTCGCCGGCGGGGATGTCGCTGAGCGGCGTCTCGCTGTACTCCTGCTCGAAGCGGGGATTGACGTACTCGTTCTCGATCCACCAGGACGTGTAGTCCCCGCTGAAGTTGAACTCGGTCGTCTCCGAGGCGATCGTGAAGTCGCCGAAGTCGTCGTCGAAGGCTACCCGGAACCCGAGTCCGTCGTTGAACACGCGCACCTCGAAGTTGGCTGATCGACCGGGGCTCTCCGTCTCTTCGAGCCCCAGCTTCAGGTAGTTGTAGTCTTCCGAAACGGACGCGAAGTCCCCCCACTCGGGCTCCCAGGTCTCGGTCTTGGTGCCGCTCTCGCTGCCGGTGACTGTGATATTCGGCCCGGAGCCGCTGACGGCCGTCCCGAAGGCCGCCTGGTTCGCGAACTCGAAACCGATCGGCGACGGGTCAATGTACGTCGTCCCGCCGAAGACCACGTCGTACTGCGGAACGCCCGAAGAGACGTCGACCGTCACTTCGATCGATCCGTCCGGAGACGTCACGCTCTGGACGTCCGAGTCGTCGCCGGAGGTTACCTGTGCCGCTACTCCCTCGGGTACTTCCATCGAGTAGGCCGCTGCTGCCAACAATCCCGAAATGCCACCGAGGAAACCGCGTCGGTGGACTGTCTCCCCGTAACTGTAATCGTCGAACATCCAAATAGCACATTTACAATGATAATAATAAATTCTTTTTAGATTGATTGTCATTAACGCGCCACATACCATGGAAACCTACAAAAGATAACACCACATGATTGTCACTTCCGTGGCCGACCGAGAGCACCTCGCTCCGCGCGGTCCGAAACCCCGACAATAATACCCTCCGGGAACTACGGGCGTGCATGAGTCTCCAAGCGGACGTTGAAGATCTGTGGCAGCGCAAGCAGGGCGGACTGACGGCGGTCGACGCGACCGACGAACACCTCGCCGTGCTCGACGAGTTCCTCGCGGCCCTCGAAGCGGGCGACGTGCGGGCGGCCGAAAAGTCGGGCGGCGAGTGGGAGGTCAACGAGTGGGTCAAGCAGGGGATTCTGCTCAACTTCGGCCTGCGCGAGACGGTCGCTCGCGAGCACGGCGGCGTCGACTACCACGACGTCCTGCCGCTGCGAGAGACCGGCGACCTGGGCGATCGGGGCACGCGCAACACGCCCGACGGGACGACGATCCGCCGGGGCGCCTACCTCGGCTCGGACTGCATCATGATGAGCCCGAGCTTCGTCAACATCGGCGCCTACGTCGGCGACGGGACGCTCGTCGACTCCTGCGACACCGTGGGATCGTGCGCCCAGATCGGCGAGAACGTCAAGCTCGGCGCCAACACCCTCATCGGCGGCGTCTTAGAGCCCGTCGAGAACGCGCCGGTCATCATCGAGGACAACGTCTCGCTGGGCGCGGGCTGCCGCGTTACCTCCGGCTTCGTCGTCGGCGAGAACAGCGTCGTCGGCGAGAACACGCTCCTGACGCCGCGCATCCCGGTCTACGACCTCGTCGAGGAGGAGGTGCTCTACGGCGAACTGCCCGCGAACCGCCGCGCGTTCACCCGGTTCGTCGAGTCCTCGATCAGCGACCACGACCTCTTCGACGGCGGCGCCTACAAGCCCGCCGTCGTCGCGACGGACCTCGAGACGGAGACGCTCGAGGCGACCGAGCGCGAGGACGCGCTGCGGGAGTAAGCGACCGCGGCGTCTCTCCCTCTGTGCAGCGCAAGTCGGAAGGTGCATCCGGTCTCTTCGAATACGTATCCATATATACTGTTCTCTCCCGGTACGTGTGAACCGATATCACTCCTAGCAAGGCTTTTCGGTCGCTCGAGTCCCTGTCCACCCATGGGAGAACGGATCCGCCGGGGATCGAACGAATCGACGCCGGACCGACTGTCCCCGACGGAATCGACCGGTACCGATCCGGCCACTGCGACCGAGTTAGACGAGCTGTTTTCCCTGCTGTCGAACCGCCGTCGACGGCGGCTACTGTACGCGCTGGCAAGCGCTGACCAGACGGTCGTCGAACGCTCGCAACTCGTCGCGTGGCTCGCCGACGTCGAGGCGAGTGGCGAGGCCGCGTCCAGCGAGACGCTCGAGGATCGGATCGCACACGACCTGCACCACAACCAACTGCCATGCCTCGAGGAAGCGGGAATCGTCGACTACGACCCGCGCCAGGGGACGATCCGAGACGACGGCCTGCCGTTCCGGACGGAGTGGCTCGAGCACGCCCATTACAAGGAAACGGGTGAGTTGCTGTCGGAAGCTGAAACGCGTCGATAAACGGTCATCGCCGTCGCGTAGTCTGGCGGATGGAACCGGAACCCAAACCCTTGAATTCTCGCGGTCACTTGCAGTCGACAATGACCGACCGCACGGATTCCCCGGCCGTTCGCCGGCTCGACGACTGGGATCTCGATCGCCTCGAGGCCCTCGCCGACGAGTACGACACCCCCCTGTACGCGATCGATCTCGATCGCGTCAAGGAGAACTACAGCCGCTTTTCGGCGGCGTTCCCCGACGCCCACGTGATGTACGCCGCGAAGGCGCACACGGGCAAGGCCGTCCTCGAGGCGGTGCTCGAGGCCGGCGGCACGATCGAGTGTGCGGCCTGGGGCGAACTCCAGCGGGCGATCGACGCCGGCGCGGACCCGAACGAACTCCAGTACACCGCCGTCAATCCGCCGGATCACGACCTCGACTACGCGGCCGACCTCGGCGCCGAGAATCCGGGCCTGACGATCACGATCGGCGCGACCGACACCCTCGAGCGCCTCAAAGAGCGCGGTTACGACGGCCGGATCGCCATCCGCATCAACCCCGGCATCGGCACCGGCCACCACGAGAAGGTCGCGACCGGCGCCGACGCGAAGTTCGGCATTCCCTACGAGCGCGTCCCCGAAGTCGCCGACCGCGTGCGCGAGGAGTTCGACCTCGTCGGCATCCACGCCCACGCCGGCAGCGGCGTCCTGACCGACGACCTCGAGGATCACTGCCGCGCAATCTCCCGCGTCGGCGACATGGCCCGCCGCGTCGGCGATTCGGACCTCGAGTTCGTCGACGTCGGCGGCGGCTACGGCGTCCCCTACCGCGAGGACGAGGAACCGCTGGACTTAGAGAAGACCTCGGACATGGTCCGCGAGGCCGTCGGCGACCTCGACGCGCAGCTCAAGCTCGAGCCCGGGCGCTACATCGTCGCCGATGCCGGGCTCATCCTCTCGGAGGTCAACACGATCAAGGAAGCGCCGGACACCACCGTCGTCGGCGTCGACGCCAGCCTCGCGACCCTCATTCGGCCCGCGATGTTCGGCTCCTACCACCCGATGTTGAACGTCAGCGCGCCCGACCGCGAGCCCCGTGAGGTAACCGTCGGCGGCCCCGTCTGTACCAGCGCCGACGTCTTCGCCCACGACCGGCCGATCGCCCGCCCGGAGCGCGAGGACGTCATCGCGATCGGCAATGCGGGGTCGTACGGCTACGAACTCGCCAGTCAGTTCCACTCCCAGCCTCGCCCCGCCGAAGTTGCCCTCGAGGACGGCGAGAGCCGCGTCGTCCGGCGACGCGAGACGCTCGAGGACGTGACGCGCGTGGAGCGGGAAGCGGAGCAGTCGGAGCGGTAAGATGGCCGGGGACGCAGACTTCGATCTCGCCGAGTTCCACGCCGAGGCCGTTCGAACGCCCTCCCACGAGGACGTCTCCGAGATGCGCGAGTTGTTGCTCGAGACGCTTCGGGATACAGGTCTCGAGCCCGAAGTGGACGAGTTGGGCAACGTGCTCGCGACTCGAGGCGGGCGCACGGACGGAGACGGCACCCACATCGTCCTGAACACGCACATGGACACCGTCGCTCCGCACGTCCCCTACGAGCGCGACGGCGACGTCGTCCGCGGACGCGGTGCCTGCGACGCGAAGGGACCGCTGGCCGCTCTGCTCGCCGCCTTCCTCCGGGTCGAGCCGACCGCCGGTCGGGTCACGCTGGCGATCACCTACGACGAGGAGACGCTGATGACCGGCGCCGCGGGGCTGCAGGAGCGACTCGAGGCCGACGGCTTCATCGTCGGCGAACCCACCGACCTCGACGTCTGCATCGCCGCCCGCGGCCAGTGCGAGGGGACGGTCACGATCCGCGGCGAGGGCGGCCACGCCGCGAAGGTGCCCGCCGAGCGCAACGCCGTCTACGGGCTCGCGAGCGTCCTCGAGGCGCTCCGAGCGTACGACGACGCAGCGGGGCCGGGCGCGGACGAGGTGCTCGGCGAGCCGAAACTGACGGCAACCATGCTCGAGGGCGGCGAGGCACCGAACCGCGTCCCCGAGGAGTGTCAAGTGACGTTCGACCGCCGGAGCGTCCCGCCCGAGACCGCCGACTCGTTCCGCGAGGATCTCGAGGCGTTCCTCGAGGCCGAAGATAGAGTACCGGACGACCTCGAGGTCGTGGTCGATCTCATCCGCCCCGATACCCCGTTCCCGAAAGCGTTCGTGACTGACAAGGACGACCAACTGGTGCGGACGCTGCAGGATGCGAGCGGCGGAACGGTACGGCCGTTCGGCGCGGCCACCGAAGCCGGCTTCTTCGCCGCCGAGGCGCCGACCGTCGTCTTCGGCCCGGGCGTCCTCGAGGACGACGAGGGCGGCGTCGCCCACTCCGAACGCGAGTACGTGCGGCTCTCGGACGTTCAGGCGGCGGCGGATGCGCTCGAGGAGACGCTCGTCGAACTCGTCGGCTGATACTGGGTTTTGACCCCTTAGATCGACATTAGTGCGATCGCGACCACGCTCAGTACGATAGCCGCGACCTTCCGCGGCGTGACGGTCTCGTCGAAGGCGACGATGCCGACCAGCGAACTGACGACGATGAACAGCCCGTAGATCGGGACCACGACGCTGACCGGACCGAGTTCCAGCGCCCGGTAGTAGGTGAGCAAGCCGACGCTCAGCAACACGCCCATCGCGACGATGTGCGGCGTTCGCGGGTGTCGGAGATAGGTTCGGATCGAGAGCCCGCGGTAGACGATCACCAGGCCGACGACGACGAGCATCACCGAGTTCGAGAGGAAAACCGCCACCGTGCTCGGGAGGTCGGTCATCGCGATATCGAGCAGCGGCGCGACCAGGCTGTAGGCCAAGCAGGCCACGATCGAAAGCGAGAGGTAGCGCCGCATCACTCCTCACCCCCGGCCGCGAGGTAGATCGCAAGGGCCGCCACGCCGATGCCGGCGGCGCGGGTCGCGGTTAGTTCTTCGCCCAGGAAGACGATGCCGATGATCGAACTGCCGACGATAAAGAGCCCGTAGATCGGCACGACGATGCTCACGGGGCCGATCTCGAGCGCCTGGTAGTAGGCGAGGATGCCCGTCGAGAGGAACAGGCCGGCGACGTAGACGTAGCCCGCGGACGGACTGACGGCGTCCGCGGGGTTGCCGGTCCCCGTCACGGCGAGCACGCCGGTGGTGACGCAGAGGAAGATCGTCGTGGAGAGAAACAGCGCGACCGCGGGCGGCACGTCGTTCGTCACCGAACTCGTCAGCGGGGCCATCAGCCCGTAGGTGAGAAACGCGACGACAACCCACAGCAGATACTCCATACCAGACCTCGGAACAGCGAGCCCAATACTGTCACGATTTCGAGATTGTGGCGCGGGGCGGAACTGCGCCGCTCCGGTAGTACCGTCCCGGTCGGGTTCTCGAGTGCGACCTGCCGTCGATTCGCTTACTCGGTCCGCTCGCGGTGCTGGAGGTCGTCGACCAACTCGTCGGCGACGCCGGTGTAGCCGGCCGGCGTCAGCTTCCGCAGTTCCTCGCGAACGCTCTCGTCGACCTCGAGGTCGTCGAACAGGTCGCGGAAGTCCGCGAGCGTGACGTCCTTGCCACGGGTGAGCGCCTTGACCTGCTCGTAGGCGTCCTCCTGGCCCTCGCGGCGGAGGATCGTCTGGACGGCCTCGCCGATGATCTCGGGGGTCGACTCGAGGTCCTCGCGCATGACTGGCTCGTTGGGGACGACCTTCTCGAGGCCGGCCCGCGTCTTGCCGTAGCCGATGAGGCAGTGCGCGAATGCCGCGCCGATGTTGCGCTTGACCGTCGAGTCCGAGAGGTCCCGCTGGAGCCGCGAGGTGGTGATATAGTCGGCGAGGAACTCGAGATCCGAGTTCGCTTTCGAGAGGTTGCCCTCGCTGTTCTCGAAGTCGATCGGGTTGACCTTGTGGGGCATCGTCGACGATCCAGTCTCGCCCTCGACGGCCTCCTGGCCGAGGTAGCGGTCGGAGACGTAGAGCCAGACGTCCAGATCCAGATCGAGCAGGACGTTGTTCGCGCCGCGGACGGCGTCGAAGACCGCCGCGAGGTCGTCGCAGGGGTTGACCTGCGTGGTGAGGGGTTCGAACGCGAGGCCCAGCCCGTCCGTGACGAACGCCTCGGCGAAGGCCTGCCAGTCGACGTCGGGGTAGGCCGCGACGTGGGCGGCGTAGGTTCCCGAGGCGCCGCCGAGTTTCCCGCTGAGGGCGTCGGTCGCTCGCCGAATGCGACCGGTCGCCCGGCCGAGTCGCGAGGCGTACACCGCCATCTCCTTGCCGAAGGTGGTCGGCGTGGCCGGCTGGCCGTGAGTGCGGGCCAGCATCGGAAGGTCGCGGTAGTCCCGCGCCATCTCAGCCAATTTGTCGCGGACCTCGTACAGTTCCGGCAGGAGCACCTCGTCGACCGCACCGCGAACGAGCAGCCGGTGGGCGAGGTTGTTCACGTCCTCGCTGGTCAACCCGAAGTGGATCCACGCCGAGGCGTCGCTGCCCTCGGGCAGCCGGTGGCGGACGAAGTACTCGACCGCCTTGACGTCGTGGTTGGTCGCCTCGAAGCCGGCGTGGCCCTCCGTCTCGAGTTTCTTGATGAGTTCGGCGTCCTCTTGGGCGAAGTGCTCGTACAGCCCCCGCAGGTGTTCGCGTTCCTCCGGATCGATTTCCAGCGGCGTGGCCTCGAGGTCGGCCAGCGCGATGAGGTACTCGACTTCGACGCGGACGCGAGCGCGCATGAGCGCGGCCTCGCTCGCGTACGGCGACAGCGGGGCGGTCCGGCTGCTGTACCGGCCGTCGAGCGGCGAGACGGCGTACAGTGCGTCTGTCTCGGTCATTGTGCGCATCTTTCCGGGGCGGTGCAAAAGCGTATCGAAACCGCAGCCCGGAACTATCACGAGCGTGCATACCTCGAGGGAACTCCGATCGATTACAGCTGTAGTAATGCGTATTCGTGTATACATCGGCGTCCGAGACCGCAACGGCTTTCCCCTTCGCGGGTGGGCATACGCCTATGACGCGAATCGCCGGGATGGCCGGCAACCGAGGGCGTAATCTGTTGAACATCGCCGACAGACGGCCGGGCGGCGCCGAACTCGCCGTCGTCCTGACGAACGACGCGGACGCGCCGGTGCTCGAGGCCGCCGCCGAGCGCGGGGTTCCGACCGAGGTCGTCCCGCTCGAGGACGGTATGAGCCGCCGCGAGCACGAGGAAGCCGTGCTCGAGGCCCTCTCGGAGTACGACTTCGACCTGGTCTGTCTCGACGGCTACATG
Source organism: Halopiger aswanensis (assembly GCF_003610195.1). Taxonomy (NCBI): domain Archaea; kingdom Methanobacteriati; phylum Methanobacteriota; class Halobacteria; order Halobacteriales; family Natrialbaceae; genus Halopiger; species Halopiger aswanensis. Next base: position 1,147,779 of record NZ_RAPO01000002.1, read on the forward strand.
CGCATCCTCTCGGACACCTTCCTTTCGGAAGCGCCGACGACGCTGAACGTCCACCCTGCCCTGCTACCGTCGTTCCCGGGAACGGACGCCTGGGGCGACGCGCTCGAGGCTGGCGTCTCGGTCACGGGCTGTACGGTCCACGTCGTCACTGACGCGACCGACGAGAACGGCGAGGTCGTCGAGTCGGAGGTCGACGCCGGCCCGATCGTCACCCAGGAGCCGATCCCGGTCTACGAGGGCGACGACGAGGAGACGCTGAAGGAACGGGTCCTCTACGAGGGCGAGTTCCGCGCCTATCCGCGGGCGGTAAAGTGGTTCGCCGAGGACGCCGTCGACGTGGATCTCGAGGCCGGCGAAGTGACGGTGGCGGCCGACGTGGCCGGCGTCGAGGACGCCGATCACGACGGCCTGCCGAATCGCCGTCTCGTCGCCGACGATCGGGCGGACACCCTCCGCTACGGGGAGAACCCTCACCAGGACGCCGCCGTCTACGCCGACTACACCTGCGACGAGGCCAGCGTCGTCCACGCCGACCAGTTGAACGAGGGCGCGAAGGCGCTGTCGTACAACAACTACAACGACGCCGACGGCGCCCTGAACCTCATCAAGGAGTTCGACGAGCCCGCGGCGGCGGTCATCAAGCACACCAACCCGGCCGGCTGTGCGACCGCCGATTCGCTGGCCGAGGCCTACGAGAAGGCCCTCTCGACGGACCCGATGAGCGCCTTCGGCGGCATCGTCGCGCTGAACCGCGAGTGCGACGCCGCGACGGCCGAGCAGATTATCGACTCGTTCAAGGAGGTCGTCGTCGCGCCCGGCTACACCGACGACGCCCTCGAGGTGCTCTTCGGGAAGGAGAACCTGCGCGTGCTCGACGTCGGCGAACTCGGCGAGCGAACGGAGCGGTTCACCGAGAAGCCGTTGGTCGGCGGCCGACTCGTGCAGGAACGGGACCTGCAGTCGATCTCCGTCGACGACCTCGAGATCGTCACCGAGCGCGAGCCGACGGAGGCGGAACTCGAGACGATGGTGTTCGCGTGGCAGACCCTGAAACACGTCAAGTCTAACGGGATCCTCTTCGCCGACGGCACGGAGACGGTCGGCATCGGCATGGGACAGGTGTCCCGCGTCGACGCGGTGCGGCTGGCGGCGATGAAGGCCGACGAGCACGCCGAAGGGAAGGACGCCGAGGGCGCGGTCATGGCCTCGGACGCCTTCTTCCCGTTCCCGGACGGCATCGAGGAGGCCGCCGAGGCGGGCATCGAGGCGGTGATCCAGCCCGGCGGCTCGGTCAACGACGAGGACGTGATCGAGGCCGCGGACGAGCACGGAATGGCGATGGCGTTTACGGGCCAGCGGTCCTTTAGACACGACTGAGCGTCAGCGAAGCGACCGAAATTCGCGCGTCGCACCTCTCGTCAGTCCGAAAGCACTTAGCTCTCCTTTCCGACGTCGCCGTATGAAACGCCGCCCGCTCCTCGCGACCGCCGGCGCCGCTGCGTGCAGTTTCACCGGTTGTCTCGGCGCGCTCTCCCGCGAGGAGGACGTCGAGTACGAGACGTGTCCCAACACGATCGTCCGCGTCGGCTCGCTCCCCGACCCCGCGGAAACGGCGGTCACCGCCGCCCTTGAGGACGGCAGCTACGAGACCGACGGTGAACTGGTCCTCACGAGGGCGATCGACGTCGACGAGTCGTACCTCCGATGGCACGACCGCTATTACGCGGCCGTGGTCGAACGCGACAACGGCACGACTCGGCTGCGACTCGAGGAGACCGCGCCGCCGGCCGATCCCGTGCGACTCGAGAACGGAACTGACGAGGACGCGACCCTCGAGGTCCGGATCGAATACGAGGGCGAACCCCTGCTCGAGCGGACGGTCACGGTTCCGGCGGACGAGTCGATCGCACTCGAGGGCCCGGACTACCGGTTCGGGAGCTACCGCGCCGAGATCGAACTCCCGGCGCGCTCGGAACGGATCGTCGACACCTGGACGGTCGACGAAGGACGCTTCCAGGCGTTCGTCGATATCGACGACGACGACCTACGGGTGGCACAGGGATACGCCCAGGTCGCCGGCTGCGAGTGGAACGAGAACGGGGATTTAGTCGACTCCTGAGTCCCCGCTCGTGCTCACTCGAGGTCGTAGAGGTCGGTCGAAAGGTACCGTTCGCCGGTGTCAGGCAGGACGGTAACGACCAGTTCGTCCGGGTGTTCGGCCGCGTAGTCGGCGGCGGCCGACAGCGCCGCGCCGGCGGAGATGCCGACCAGCAGCCCTTCGGTGCGACCCAGCGTCCGAGCGGCGTCCTTCGCGTCGGCCGCCTCGACCGCCCGGACCTCGTCGATCAGTTCGGTCCGGAGGATGTCGGGGACGAATCCGGGGCCGATCCCCTGGATGTCGTGGCCGTCGCTACTGAGTTCCGAGAGCGTCGGCGACTCGGCCGGTTCGACCGCCACCGATGTGAAGGCGGTTTCGCCCCGGTCCTCTTTTATGTACTCCGAGACGCCGGTGATCGTCCCGCCGGTGCCGACGCCGGCGACGACCGCGTCGACATCCCCGTCGGTCGCCGCCCATATCTCGGGGCCGGTCGTCTCCCTGTGGGCCGTCGGATTCGCCTCGTTCTCGAACTGGCGCGCCATGATCGCGTCGTCGCGCTCGGCGACGATCGCCTCGGCGCGCTCGTTTGCCCCGCCCATGCCGTCCTCGGCGGGCGTCAGTTCCAGTTCCGCGCCGAGCGCCCGCAGGAGCTGGCGGCGTTCAGTCGACATGGACTCGGGCATCGTCAGCACGCAGTCGTAGCCGCGGGCGGCGCAGACGGCCGCCAGCCCGATCCCGGTGTTGCCGCTGGTGGATTCGACGACGGTCCCGCCGGGCTCGAGCGCGCCCGCTCGCTCGGCCGCCCCGATCATCTCGCGGGCGATTCGATCCTTGACCGAGTAGGGGTTCGCCGCCTCGACCTTGCCGAAGAGGTTGTCGGCGAAGGCGTCCAGTCGAAGCAGCGGCGTGTTTCCGATCAGTTCGTCGACGCCGTTCGCGACCGCGAGGGTCGTCGCGGTATCGCTATCGTCGTTCATCGGTCGGACGGAGACACTGATCGGGAGTCCGACTTGTCCCGAACGCGTTCGCCGTCGCGACGGGAGCCGGGAGTTCGACGGTGAAAGCAACGTTTCACCTATCCAAGGTGCTTTTTGAGTGCCCGTCGATGGATCGACTATGGCTACGAATCGACGACAGTTCCTCGCGGCGTCGGGTGTCGGCATCGCAGCGGCGATGGCAGGGTGTGCGAGCAACGCGATGAGCGACGACGAAGGGGCACCGTCGACGAACGGAACCGGTTCCGACGACAGCGACGGCCGGGAAATTACCGTCAGCGCGAGCGGCGAGGTCGAGGCCGAGCCCGATAAGGCGACGATCTCCGTCGGCGTCGAAGCGCGCGGGGAAACCGCCGAGGCCGTCACCGACGAACTGGCGGCCGGCGCCGAGCAGCTACGGCAGGCCTTCGACGACCTCGAGATTCCGGAGGAAAACGTCGAAGAGGGCCGGTACCGCGTTAGACCCGAACCGAGTCGGGACGGCGAAAGCGAGGTGATCCGCGGCACCCACTCGTTCGAGGTGACCCTCGAGGACGTCGAGCGGGTCGGCGACGTGATCGACGCCGCCGTCGAGGCGGGGGCCGACGACATCGGTCGCGTCAACTTCACGCTGCAGGAGGAAACGCGCGACCAGCTCCGGAAGGAAGCGATCGATCAGGCGCTGGCGAACGCCGACGACGAAGCCGCGTACATCGCCGACAACCGCGGCGTCGAACTCGCCGGGACGAAATCGGTGACGACCAGCGACATGCAAGTCCACGGGGTGAGCCACGCCGTCGGCTACAGCGCGGGCGCTGCAGAGGACGCCGCAGCACCGCGGACCGAGATCGATGCCGACCCCGTGACCGTCTCCGCGAGCGTGACGGTCACCTACGCGTTCGACGAGGGCGCGTAGCGCCCGAACCTCTTCGGATAGTCGACGGGGGACCGATCCCTAACTGATTTCGCCGCTCTGAAATCGAACTACTTTTGCAGTATTAGGCCAGCCTAAACCACATGGACTCGCATCGGAACGGAGGACCGAGTCGGAGACAGTTCGTTGCAACGGGGATCGCACTCGGCGGCGCAGCACTCGCCGGGTGTGCAAGCGAAAACGACGGAAATGGGGAGAACGGGGATGGTAACGGCGACACCGACGGAAACGGTGGCGAGCAATCCTCGAGCGGCAACGGGTCGGAGAGTGGCTCGTACACGGCCTCGATGGCACCCGTCGGCGAGGTCGAGTTCGATTCCGTTCCCGAGAACCTCTTCGTCACCTACCCGCAGTACGCCGACATGGCGGTCGCGCTGGGCCACGACGAGGGCGTGAACACGCTGTTTGCGCCCGAGATGGCCGGCACGACGATGAACAAGTTCTACGAGCACCTCGAGGGCGTCTCCTTCGAGTGGGAAGGACTCTCGAACCCGCTCGAGGACGGACTCACTAAGGAGCAACTGTACGAACTCGACAGCGACATTCACTTCCTCGATCCGTCCTACCCGGTTAAGCACAACGACGACTGGGACGAAAGCGACGTCGACGAGATCGCTTCGTCGCTCGGCCCGTGGTTCGGGAACTTCCACAGCGGCGTTCACAGCGATCCCGCGGACGCCTACGCCGACGACTACGAGTACTACACGCTCTGGCAGATCTTCGAGCGCGTCGCGGCAGTCTTCCGGGAACAGGAGCGCTACGAGGAACTCAAAGCGGTCCACGACGACCTGCTCGCCCGGATCGAGTCGGACCTGCCGCCGGAAGAGGAGCGGCCGACCGCCGCACGAGTGACGCTGGGCGACGGCCAGTTCTTCACCTACCACCTCAACACGCCGGGCTTCTGGCAGGCCGAAACGCGGCCGCTCGGCGCCAACGACGCGCTGGCCGACCACGAGTGGTCCGGCGACTGGGGAACGATCGACTACGAGACGATGCTCGAGGAGGACCCGGACGTGATCCTCCACCTCTGGGGAATCACCTCCCGCTACTCGATCGACAACGTTCGCGAGACCCTCGAAGACCACCCCGTCGGGAGCGAGCTGACGGCGGTGCAAAACGACCGCGTCGTCGCCGGCGGGATGCGCTATCAGGGACCGATCATGAACCTCTTCCAGCTCGAGATGACGGCCAAGCAGCTCTATCCCGACCAGTTCGGCGAGTGGCCCGGCTACGAGCCCGGCCAGCCGTACCCCGACATCCCGAGCGACGAACAGCTGTTCGACCGCGAGCGCGTCGCCGAAATCGTCCGCGGGGAGTTCTAGGATGCCCGGAGGCGGGACCGACGACCGCGCGGCCGACGCGGATACGGACGCAGATACGGATGCGGACGACGATGCCGCGATCACTGCCGCCGAGACCGATGTCGACGTCGCCATCGTCGGCGGCGGCCCCGCCGGCTGTGCCGCCGGCGTCTTCACCGCCCGATACGGCCTCGAGACGGTCGTCTTCGACCGCGGCCCGTCCTCGCTCCGACGGTGTGCATCCCTCGAGAACTACCTCGGCTTCCCCTGCGGGATCGAGATCGAGACGTTCCTCGAGCTCGCGCAGGCCCACGCCGAGCAGGCGGGCTGTCAACTCCGGAACGACATGGTCGAATCGGTGTCGGCGCTCGAGGACGGCGAGGGCTTTCGAGTCGTGCCCCAGGATGGCGAGGCCGTCACGGCGCGGTTCGTCATCGCCGCCTCGAAGTACGACGGCTCCTACCTCCGCGGGTTGGACGACGACGAAACGATGTTCGTCACCCAGGAACACGACGGCGAGACCTCGGAGCGGTTCGACCGCGACTACCCGGACGACGACGGCGCCACGCCCGTCGACGGGCTCTACGTCGCCGGGCCGCTGGCCGGGAGCGGCGACCAGGCGATCATCGCGGCCGGTCACGGTGCGACGGTCGCCCGCACGCTGATCCGCGGGCTGCGAGAGGACGAGGGGTTCTGGGGCAAGTACGCGGGCAACTACGACTGGCGACGCAAGGTCGAGAACCGCCGCGAGGAGTGGATCGACCCCGAACGCTGGGTCGAACTGTTCGAGGAGAGCGCCCCCGACGACTACGATCACGTCACGGTCCGCCGCCTCGCAGAAACCTACGCCGACGAGTACGGCAGCGACTACGTCGAACCCGACATCGCCCAAGAGCGAGCCGAGCGCGGGCAGCGCCGCCTCGCCGCGGCCCTCGAGGACGAGATCGTTCTCGAGGCGGTCGACGACGACGCGATCCTCGAGCGAGCGCGGGCGCTCGAGGAATCGGCGACAAACGACTGATCCGACCGGCGATCGGGCAATCGGCCGCGAAACGCCGACCGATACTGTTTTTAGGTCTGCCTAAAACCAGGGGACGATGCGAGGGATCGAACCGACACGCAGGGAGCTCGTGGGCAGCGGCGCGGCGCTGGGCGGCGCGCTGCTGGCGGGCTGTCTCGGTGGCAGTGACTCGAGCGACGGAACCGACGAAACGAACAGTGACGCGAGCGATGGGACGAGCGAAACCGCGACCGCCTCGAGCGACGGCGACAGCGGGACGTACACCGTCGCGATGGAACCGATGGGGGCGGTCGAGTTCGACGGCCCGCCCGAGCGCTGGACCGCGCTGCTGCCGAGTTACGCGGACATGGCGTTCGCACTCGGCGGCGGGCAGACGCTCGGCATTCAAGGTCACAAGCGGTACGCGACGGAGGCCTACGACGAACTGCCGGGCATCGAGTACGACGAGAGCGAAATCCGGGATCTGAACCAGCAGGGCATCGACAAGGAACTATTCTACGAGATGGACGCCGACGTCCACTTCATGGAGCCCAACCAGCTCATCCACTGGTACGACTGGGACCGCTCCGACGTCGACGAGATCGCGAGCAACGTCGGTCCGTTCTTCGGAAACTTCGGTCGCCGCCGCAGCGACGAGTGGCACGACTACCGCTACTACGATCTCTACGAGGCGTTCGACCTGATGGCCGACGTCTTCCAGGAACGGGAGCGGTACGAGGCGTTCGTCGACCTCCACGAGACGATGCTCGAGACGGTCGAGCAGCGACTGCCGCCGGCCGACCAACGACCGAACGCGATGCTCGTTTACCCGGCCGACGAACCGCCGACGGAGTTCTATCCGTACCGGTTCGACGACGGTGGCATCAGCACCAAACAGTGGCGCGATCTCCGGCTAAACGACGCGCTCGCCGCCGAGGACGTGGGCCACTACACCGGTGACGGCGGCACGATCGACATGGAGACGGTGCTCGAGGTCGACCCCGAGATCCTGCTGGTGCGCGGCCAGGAAGGCGCGTCCGAATCGGCGTTCCGCGAGTCGATCATCGAACCGATGCAGGACGATCCAGTCGCGAGCGAGCTACAGGCCGTCCAGACCGAGGCCGTCTACAACGCCGGCTACCTGGATCAGGGACCGATCATCAACTTCTATCAGACGGAACGCGCCGCGAAGGACATCTACCCCGATGCGTTCGCAGACGCGACGCTGTTCGACCGCGAGCGGGTCGCCGAGATCGTCACAGGCGAGTTCTGAGCCGCTCGATTCCGGCGTAGGACCGGCCGTCAAACACCGCGGTTCTCGCTCGGAATGCGACCGGCTGTTTCATAACCGGGGTGTTCGATATTTTCGCCATGAAGCGGTTGGCACTCATACTAATTTTCATCGCTGTACTGGCGACGGCTGCGGGCTGTGCCGGCGTTCTCGAGGAGGAAACCGGCGCCAGCGGCGAGGTGGACGGCGGGGGAGACGAGACGATCGACCCCGAAACGAACGGCACTGATGCGGCGGACTATCCGTACGAGACCGACGACGAAGGGCTCGCCGTCGGCGACCTCGCGTCTCGGCAGGCGGCGATTTTCGACGGGGAATCGTACGTGATCGAAACGCGAGAGACGATAGAATCGGGAGACGGGGCCCACGAGGAGGTGACCACGCTGACCGTCGACGGCGACCGAACGCTCCAGAAAACGCAACGGGGATTCGAACCGGCGCCGAACGAGACGTGGCTCGACTCGACGACCGAGGAGACCTGGATCTTCGCGGAGTCGTCGGATGAGCGACTCGTCCGTCGAACCAGCGGTTCAGCGGAACGATACCGCGTCGTGACCGACAACTGGAGCTACGCGACGGACGAGCAGGACGTCCGCGACGATCTCGCTGCCGTGCTCCGAGTGGCAGGATACGAACGGACCGCGGTCGAGCAGGCCGACGGTGAGACGGTCGTTACCTACGAAGGCGCGGAGATCAGTCGCGATCTCGAGCGAATGTACCCGGCCGACGAGTACGACGCGTTCAACGCGACGATCACCGTCTCGGACGACGGGATGGAACGCTATGCCTACGAGTTCGACGCGACGACGGACGGCGTTACCGAGTCGATCGCGGTGGAAACGACGTTCGCGGACGTCGGCGAGACCGACCTCGAGCGGCCGGCGTGGGTTGACGACGGGTACGAGAAGGCTCCAGCGACATCGATATCGATCGACGAAGAGGCCATCGCAGTCGCGTTACACTCGGGCGACCCGCTTCCCGAAAACGCGACGGTCTCGCTGTCCATGCTCGAGGGAACCTACTACGGTGGGCAGCTAAACGAGTCGCTCGAGCCCGGAGAGACGCTGTATCTCGCCGTTCAGGACGACGGGGTAGTGGCGAACGTCGGCACTGAACCCGACGCCGGTGAGCCGATCGAGACAGAGTGGGTGACGATCAGCGTCCGGACCGAACACGGACTCGTTGCGTACAAAGACACGTACGAGACGTAACGACGGCGAGCCCGCCCGTAGAGATCGATGGAAAACAGGCGATTACCGACGATCGCCCTCGAGAATCCGAGCCGAACCGCTTAGTCGTCGGCGGGAACGGCCTGCGTCGTCGTCCGCTCGTCGGCCATCGCGAGGACGTCGTCGAAGAAGTCGAGGGTGTCCTCGGGGCCGGGATTGGCTTCGGGGTGGTACTGGCGGGTGATGACGTCGTACTCGATGCCGTCGATGCCCTCCGGCGTGTCGTCGTTGACGTTGATCTGGGTGACCTCGAGGTGCTCGCCCGGATCGTCGACGGTGTAGCCGTGGTTCTGCGTGGTCATGACGACCTGGCCGGACTCGAGGTCGAGGACGGGCTGGTTGACGCCGCGGTGGCCGAAGTCCATCTTGGTCGTCGTGCCGCCCAGAGCCTCGGCGACGATCTGCTGACCGAGGCAGATGCCGGCGACGGGCGTGTCCTCGACGAATTCCTCGACGAGGCTGATCGCCTGCTCGTAGTTCGCCGGGTCGCCGGGGCCGTTCGAGATGAACAGCACGTCGGGGTCGACGGCCTCGACGTCGGCGACGCTCGCGTCGTAGGGGAGGACGTGGACCTCGGCGTTGCGGGCCAGCAGCGAGTCGACGATCGAGCCCTTCGCGCCGCAGTCGACGAGCGCGACGGTCTCGCCGTCGTTGTCCGCGCCGTAGACTTCGACCTCGTCGACGCTGACCTGCGCGCCGATGTCGGTGTGTTCGCTCATCGCCTTGCACTGCTCGAGTTGCTCGAGGGCGTCTTCCTCGGTGACGTCCTCGCCGACGGCGATGCCGCACTTCATGGCGCCCTCGTCGCGGATGTCGGTGACGACCTCGCGGGTGTCGAGGTGGTCGACCGCCGGGACGCCCTCGGACTCGAGCCACGCGGCGACGTCGTCGGTGAGTTCCTTGGCCAGCACCGCTCGCGGGTGGACGCGGTCGTCCTCGAATCGCTCCTCTCGGACGCCGTAGTTGCCGATCAGGGGGTACGAGAAGGTCAGGACCTGCTCCTCGTAGGAGGGGTCCGTGAGACTCTCCTCGTAGCCGGTATAGGCTGTCGTGAAAACCAGTTCACCGCGAGCGGTACCCGGAGCGCGACCACGTCCCTCGATTACGTGGCCACCCTCCAGTGCAACGTAGGCCTCTGTCATTACGAACTACGTATTGAACCCACGACTATAAGTGTTGTCTTCGAAGCTCAGTTACGAAATTCGTAATCGGTAAGTCCCCGGTCCGCGTAGCCCCGTATCTCCATGGACGACCTGGACCGACAGATCCTCGATATCCTGCGGCGAGACGCCCGGACGCCCTACACCGAGATCGCCGACGAGATCGGGACGAGCGAGGGGACCGTCCGCAACCGCGTCGAGCGGATGATGGACGACGACGTCATCGAACGGTTCACGATTTCGACCCGCACCGGCAACGTACAGGCCATGCTCGAGATCAGCGTCGAGGTCGACGTCGACACGAAGGCCGTCGCCGATCGGATGGCCGAGTGGGACGAGATCGACTTCGTCTGGATGGTCTCTGGCGAGCAGGACATCGTGCTCGTCGTCGACGCCGCGGACACGCGCGGGGTCAACGATCTCATCACGAAGGCCCGCAACCAGGACGAGGTTATGAGCACGAAGACGCGGCTGATTCTCGAGGAACAGCTCGGCTGACGCGACCGTATTGGATCGGATCGCTCCTGACGGCGGACGAACGCGCAGCAATCGCCCTTCGCGCTAGTCGCTCGACTCGGGCGTCTCCTCCCCGGGCGGTTTGCCGACGCCGGGTGTCGGCCGTTCGATCGCGTCGATGACGCCTTTTCGGTTATGGATCGCCCGGTAGCCCCGCCGGAGGAACCGATCGAGCGGCGACCGGGAGATGCGAGCGCTGACGCGCCCGTCACGGATCGCGTCGACGACCGCCGACGGCGTGAGGTGATCGGCGTCGGTCTCGAGGACCGTGTACGCCCGGCCGACCTCGAAGGGGTAGTGAGCGTCGCTGCCGCCGACCAGCGGTAGGTCCCGCTCGCCGGCTAACTCCTCGACCAGCGGCTGCGAGCGCGGGTGTTTACCGTTGACCTCGATCGCGTCGAACGGGAGGTCCTCGAGTTCTCGAACCGTGCTGTTCCGAAACGGGTGGGCGACGATCGCGGCGCAGTCGCGGTCGTGGGCCAGCGCGACCGCCTCGCCCGGGGAGAGCGCCCCCGGCTTCGTCTCTCGCGGCGGATCCGGCCCGATGACGAGAACGTGGCCGCGGTCGGTCGTGATCTCGATACCGGGCAGCGTTTCGATATTCACAGCGGGGGAAAGCGGGGTGTAGTAGTCGTGGTTCGTCGTCGCGACCCCGTCGAGGCCCCGTCGCGCGGCGGCCTCGGCAAGCAGGCGAACGCCGAGGGGGTCGAACCGGTCCCCGAGTTCGCGGCGACCGTGGAAGAACCGCGTGTGTGCGTGAAGATCGACGGCGACGGTGTGCATACCGAGGCATACGCCGGGGTGGCCCTTTTGCGCAGGGCCGGCATAAACGGGGGTATGGACTCGGACGCCGCGGAGACCCCCGATGCCAGCGACGGAACCGGCGATCGCGTCCTCGTTCTCAACCCCGTCAGCGGCAGCGGCGATCACGTCGACGACGTCATCGAACTGGCCGCCGACCGCGGTTTCGAGATTCGAAGAACCGAGGAACGCGGCGACGCGAGGCGGTTCGCTCGAGATGCCGCGCCGAACGCCTCGCTCGTCGCCGCGGCGGGCGGCGACGGGACCGTCAACGAGGTCGTCAACGGCATCGCGGCCGCCGACGAACTCGAGACGACGACCCTCGGCGTCGTCCCCGCGGGCACGGGGAACAACTTCGCGTCGAACATCGGCATCGAGGGCCTCGAGCACTCCTTTGCGGTCATCGACGGTGGACGACGGCGCCAGATCGATCTCGGGACCGCGAACGAGCGGGCCTTCGTCAACTCCTGCGTCGGCGGCGTCACGGCCGAGGCCAGCAGCGAGACCTCCACGGAGAGTAAGGCGGAACTGGGGGTACTGGCCTACGTCAAGGAGACCGTCGATACGATCGGCTCGTTCGACGCGCTCCCGCTGCGGGTAAAGACGGCGGAAGGGCCGAACGGCGAGGCGGCGGGGATGTGGGAAGGCAACGCGCTGTTCGTCCTCGTCGGGAACTGCCGGCGTTTTACCGGCGCCCGAACGGCACAGGCGAACGTCGAGGACGGCCTGTTCGAGGTGACGATCGTCGAGGATGCCGCCACGACGGAGCTACTCGGCGGGGCGGCCCTCGAGGCCTTCGAGGGACTGTTCAGCCGGGACAGCGGGAGTATCGTCCGCCGGCGAACCCCATCGCTGGCGCTCGAGAGCCGGAAGGATGCCGTCGAGTACAGCCTCGACGGCGAGATGCTCGAGACCGAGCACCTGACCCTCGAGACGGATCCGAGCGCGCTGACGGTTGCGGTCGGGGACCGCTATCAGTCCGATCCCGACGACGGCGGCCGATGGCCGTTCCGCTCGTAGCCGGGGCACCGCGGCGACCAAGACGATACTGGTTTCAAGAGTCACCGTAATTGTGGAGGTATGAGTTCGCAGCAGGACAACCTGCAACACGAGAACGCCGGACAGGACGTGATCGCCGTCGACGCCGACGACAACGAGATCGAACTCGTCAACCGCCTCGAGGCCCACACCGGGGACGGAATTCGACATCGCGCGTTCACGTCGCTCGTGTTCGACGGCGAGGGCAACATCCTGCTCGCACAGCGAGCGCCCGACAAGCGCCTTTGGTGTACCTACTGGGACGGCACCGTCGCCTCCCACCCCGTCGAGGGCCAGAGCCAGGAGGAAGCGACCCGACAGCGACTCGAGGAGGAACTGGGCATCACGCCGGACCAGTACGACGACCTGCGCCTGACCGACCGCTTCGAGTACAAGCGCTACTTCGAGAACGAAGGCGTCGAACACGAGGTCTGTGCCGTTCTCAAAGTGACGCTGAACGACCGGAGCCTCGATCCCAACGAGGACGAGGTCGCGGGCCTGATGTGGGTCCCCTACGAGCGACTCCACTCGAATCCGGAGTGGTACCGACAGCTTCGACTCTGCCCGTGGTTCGAGATCGCCATGCGGCGCGACGTTCGAGAGTAACGCCGACGGTTCGCGACTGCGCACCGTTTTCCGCGCGACCCACTGCTCGAGCCGGAAACCGATCGACTGCGTCGACCGTGTCAATGGATAGCAAGCAACAAGGCTTATTACACCCCCGTTCGTAGCGTCGGACGAGGACCAACGGAATCGGTCCGTGTGACGAAATGAGTTCCCCATCACCGGAAACCGAGACGCACGAAATCGAGCTCGGAACGGACGAGCAATGGATCGCCCACCACGCCATCGTGACCCGCGTCGACGAACTGATCGACGAGGGCGACGAGCCGCCGACCTGGGCGATCGACGTATTCGATGCCCTCGAGTCAGCGGGTGAGACCGCGACGCTCACCGGCTATCAGGCACGACGGCTTCGGGAGCTACTGACCGACTACCTCGAGCGCGCGGACGCGCCGGACGAGGACGTCGAACACGGATCGAACGCGATCGAGCAACTCGAATCGGTACTCGAGAATCGGGCCTAACGGCGGGCTGAACTCGTTTTTCAGAAGCAGCGCAACGAATCAGGGACGGACTGTCGCCCAGACCGCCGTCAGCGCGAGCAGGACGGCCGGCGCGAGCGGCAAGATGAGCAGCGCGAACCGGTAGTTCGACGGCGGCAGCAGGATGATCGTCGCCGGCGCGATCAGGAAGGCGAAGACGATGACGCCGACGAGGGTCCAGCCGCGCCAGTCGAACTCGCGGTCGACCATCCCGGGGTGGATCGGGTCCTCGACCCAGTCGTCCCGGTCGGCATCGGGCGCGCGCTCGCCGGCCGCAGCGTCGGTATCGGCGGTACCGGCGGGCTCGCGGCGCTCGCCGTCCTCGTCGAACGCCCCGGGATCGTGCACGTAGCCGCCGTCGTCGCTCGAGGTCACAGCGGGAGTTGCGGAGGCGTGGTGAAAGTCCTCACGGTTCCGGTGCTACTGGAGGCCGACACCGAACCGATTCGGGGGTGGTGTTCAGGGTCGATACTCGAGCGCGCCAGGGGACCTGCCAGCCTTACAGTTCACTGTCCGGCCGCACGACGACCTTGCCGAATCCTTCGCGTCCCTCGATGATCTCGTGGGCGCGGGCCGTCTCGCTCATCGGCAGCACCTCGCGGATCGCGGGCTCGAAGGTGCCGTCCCAGACGAGTTCCATCACGTCGTCGACCTGGCCCGGCGATCCCATCGTCGAGCCGATAATGTGGAGTTGGTTCCAGAAGATGCGCGGAATGTCCGTCTCTGGGTTGCCGCCCGCCGTCCCGCCGCAGGTGACGAGCCGCCCGTTCTTGGCCATGCTCTTGATCGAATCGCGCCAGGTGCCGGCGCCGATGTAGTCGACGACGACGTCGACGCCGCGCTTGTCCGTCTCCTCTCGGATCCAGTCCGCGAAGTTTCGCTCCTCGTAGTTGACGACGTGATCCGCCCCGTGCTCGCGGGCGTACTCGAGTTTTTCCTCCGTGCTCCCGGTCGCATACACTTCCGCGCCCGCGTAGTCGGCGATCTGGAGGGCCGCGTGGCCGACGCCGCCGCTGGCGCCGAGCACCAGCACCGACTCGCCGGCCTCGAGGTCCGCGCGGTCGATCAGCATCCGCCAGGCGGTCTGGAAGACCAGCGAGGACGCGCCGGCGGTGACCCAGTCGACGCCGTCCGGCACGGGGATCAGGTTGTCCTCGGGGACCGCGGCGTACTCGGAGTGGACGCCGGTGACGTGCTCGCCCAGCAGGTGGAAGTTGACGCAGAGGGTGGGGTCGCCGTCGCGACAGAACTCGCACTCGCCGCAGCTGACGCCGGCGGTGACCGCGACGCGGTCACCCGGCTCGAACCGGGAGACGTCGGGGCCGACCTCCTCGACGACGCCGGCCGCGTCGCTGCCGGGGACGTGGGGCATCTCGAGGGACAGCGTCGGCAGCCCGCGGCGAACCCAGACGTCGAGGTGGTTGAGCGCGCCGGCTTTGACGTCGACGAGTACCTCGTCGCGACCGACCTCCGGGTCGGGGTACTCGCCGTACTCGATGACATCAGTATCGCCGTGTTCGGTAATTTTTACCGCCTGCATATACGGTAGCAGACGGATTCGTCATTTATAATTGTGGGTAGAAGAACTCGCCGCCGCCGCGCCGGACGGTCTCCCGTCGCTCGAAGCCGCGGGACAGGGAGGGCAGCGTTTTCCGCGCGGCTGCCGAAAGCGGGGTATGAGCGAGCGCGAGTCCGAGTCGGATGCTGAGCCCGCAAGCGAGACGGCAATCGAGAGCGAGGAGTCGTCCCTCGGTGCGAGTATCGTAACGATCGCCGCGGATCGGTCCCTCGACGACGACCCGGCCGGAACGGCGGTCGAAGACGCGCTCGAGGGGGCCGACTTCGACCTCGCGACCCGGGAGCACGTCGTCCCGAGTCACGATCGGGTGCAGTCGATCGTCCTGCGCATGATCGAACGGGACGACGTCGACCTCGTCATCACGGCGGGGGCGACGAGCGTCGAACCGGACGACGTCGTCATCGAGGCCGTCGAATCGCTGCTCGACAAGGAACTGACCGCCTTCGGGGAGCTGTTCACGTCGCTCGCCTACGAGGCGGTCGGCACCCGCGTCGTCGCCGCGCGGACCCTGGCCGGCGTCGCCGAGGGAAAACCCGTGTTCTGCCTCCCCGGCAGCGCCGATGCAGCCCGACTCGCGACCGAAGAGATCATCCTCCCCGAAGCGGGGCATCTCGTCGACCTCGCGCGCGTTGACGAGGAGGAGACGGACGAATCCGAGGAAATCGACCGGAACGGCGACGGCAACTCCCGCTAACTCGTCGCTGCACGTCGGCTCAGCCGCACTGATCCCTCGAGGTACTAGTAGCAGCGGCCACAAGGGCCGGTATGGACAAACAGGCGCTCCGCGAGCGCATCTGGGACGACCTCGAGGACAGCGGCGAGGCGCGGTTTCCGTTTCCGCCCCACGGACGCATTCCGAACTTCGCCGGCGCGGACGACGCCGCACAACGGCTCCAGGAGACCGACGCCTGGCAGGAGGCCGACGTCATCAAGGCCAACCCCGACGCACCGCAACTGCCCGTGCGACGGGCCGCGCTGCGGCAGGGGAAGACGGTCTACATGGCGGTCCCGCGGCTCCGCGACGAACAGTGTTTCCTCCGACTCGATCCCGACGAAGTCGAGGATATCGACCACGCGACGACGGTCGGCGGCTCCTCCGAGGTCGGCGTTCCGGTCCATCCGGCGGACGTCGATCCGATCGATCTGATCGTCTCCGGCAGCGTCGCGGTCACCGAGGCCGGCGCGCGGGTCGGCAAGGGCGAAGGATACAGCGACCTCGAGTTCGCGATCCTCGGCGAGTTCGACCTCGTGGACGACGCGACGGCCACCGCGACGACGGTCCACGAACTACAGGTCGTCGACGAGGACGTCCCGTTGTCGTCGCACGACGTGCCCATGGATCGGATCGTCACACCCGAGCGGACGCTCGAGACTGACGCGGCAGGGGGCGCGAAACCGACGGCTCTCGAATGGTCGGAATTGAGCGAGGAGCGACTCGCCGAGATTCCGATCCTCGAGCGGCTCCAACCGTCGGCCGACTAAGAGCAACGGAAGCGCCGTCGCTCGCAAGGAGTGAAAGTTCCCGAG
Source organism: Halopiger aswanensis (assembly GCF_003610195.1). NCBI lineage: Archaea > Methanobacteriati > Methanobacteriota > Halobacteria > Halobacteriales > Natrialbaceae > Halopiger > Halopiger aswanensis. The sequence continues at coordinate 1,164,333 of NZ_RAPO01000002.1, forward strand.
GCGCGGTGGCGCCTCGGATGCCAGAACCGCAAGGAGTGACCCAGGCCGGTGCAGCAGCCCGCGTCGGAACGGTACGGCAATGGTGGGGGAAGGGTGCTGTGGTGGGATTGCTGGAAGTCACGGGAACAGGCGTGGGTGCCTACGGTGGAAGTGACCCGTCGACCTCCACTCGTTCGTAGGGGGGCGACCTACTTGAACGGGGGCGACGGTATACCCTTCTTACGCCGAATTCCGCCGAATTTAACTCGGATTTAATCCGCCGATATCGACCTCGAGACCGTTCACTACCGGCATCTAACTGCAACTGACGATTACGGCACGCAAAAACGGCAGTCGGCGACGACCGGCGGCGTGACGATCAGCCGAGCAGTTCCTCGGCGACGATCGCCGGCGTCAGCAACTTCGGGTCGACCGCGATATCGAGTTGCGCCTTGACGAACTCCGGGATCGAATCCTCGGTGTAGACGACGGTTCGGATCTCGTCGGTGAGATCGCAGACGATCGGAATCGTCGTCGCCTGCCCGACGTCGGTCAGGACGTACAGATCGGCGTCGACGATCCCGGCCTCCTCGAGTTGCGGGCGCGAGATAACGCCGTCGAGGCGCGTGACGTCGACGCCTTCGTTCTCGAGGGCTTCGCCGAGGCCGTCGGCGTCGGGGCCGGCGACGATCGCTCGCGTGGGCTGGGACTCCTCGCTCATTCGTACTCGATCGTCGCGGGCGGTTTGTGGGTGACGTCGTAAACGACGCGCGCGACGTTCTCGTTGGTCCCCGTGATCCGCGACTGGATGCGCTGGAGGGTCTCCCAGTCGATTTCCTGTGCGCGGGCGGTCATCCCGTCGCGGGACTCGACCGAGCGGACGGAGACGACCCAGCCGTGCACGCGGTTGTCGCCCTTAACGCCCGTCGCCTTGCCGATGACCGCCGCGAGAGCCTGCCACGGCTCGTACTCCTCGAGTTCCTCCTCGACGACGTGGTTGGCCTCGCGGGCGACCTCGAGTTTCTCCTCGGTGACTTCCCCGATAACCCGAACGGCGAGGCCGGGGCCGGGGAACGGCATTCGCTCGGCGACGATCTCCTCTAAGCCGAGGTGGCGTGCGACCTCGCGGACTTCGTCCTTGTAGAGGTCGCGAACGGGTTCGACGATCCCCTCGAAGTCGACGACGTCGGGGAGGCCGCCGACGTTGTGGTGGGACTTGATCCCGCCCTCGCTCTCGATGCGGTCGGGGTAGATCGTCCCCTGCACGAGGTAGTCGGCGTCGGCGTCTTTGGCCTCGCGCTCGAACTCGCGGATGAACTGCTCGCCGATGATCTCGCGCTTTTCCTCGGGGTCGGTGACGCCCTCGAGCGCCTCGAGGAACCGATCCTTGGCGTCGACGATCCGCAGCGACTCCATGTAGTCGAAGGTCTCGCGGATCTGGTCGGTCTCGCCCTTGCGCATCAGACCGGTGTCGACGTACACGGGCGTCAGGCGGTCGCCGATGGCCTCGTAGGCCAGGGCGGCCGCGACCGAGGAGTCGACCCCGCCCGAAAGGGCGATGACGGCGTTTTCGTCGCCGATTTCGTCTTCGATCTCTGCGACTGCTTCCGGAACGAACGTGTCTGTGTCTACCATCAGTGGGTGACCTCCGTTTCGGCGTCGGTGTCCGCGTCGGTCTCGCTTTCAGCCGCTACTCCCTCGTCGCCGCGCTGCTCGAGCACGGACTCGACGAGGCCGACGAACGGCGGGCTCGGCTGGCCGGGCCGGGACTTGTACTCGGGGTGGAACTGCGTCCCGAAGAAGAACGGATGATCCTCGTGCTCGAGGATCTCCATCCGGTTGCCCGCGGTGCCCGAGAACGTCAGCGGTTCGTCCTCGAACTGGTCGAAGTACTCGGGGTTGACCTCGTAGCGGTGGCGGTGTCGTTCCGAGCAGGACGTGTCGCCGTACAGCTCGTAGGCCAGCGTCTCGGGTTCGATGACGGTCGTGTGCTCGCCGAGCCGCATCGTCCCGCCCATATCTTCGACCTCGTACTGCTCGGGCAGGATGTCGATGACCGGGTGGGGCGTCTCCTCGTCCATCTCCGCCGAGTGGGCGCCCTCGAGCCCGAGGACGTTGCGCGCGTACTCGACGACGGCCATCTGGAAGCCCAGACAGAGTCCGAGGAAGGGGACGTCGTTCTCGCGGGCGTACTGGACCGCGCGGATCTTGCCCTCGGTGCCGCGCATGCCGAAACCGCCGGGGACGATGATCCCGTCGACATCGTCGAGTTGGTCGTCGTACTCGTCGGCCATCCCGTCGGCGTGGACCCAGTGGACGTTGACGTCGACGCCGAGTTCGAAGCCGGCGTGTTTCAGCGACTCGTGGATCGACATGTACGCGTCCTCTAAGTCGTACTTGCCGACCAACGCGATGTCGACCTCGGCCGTCTGGTCGGTGGTGACGATCTCGCGCCACTCGTTGGCGCGCTCACCCTCGGGCAGGGCCTCGTCGGCCAGCCCGAAGTGCTCTAAGACGTACTGGTCGAGTCCCTCTTCCTCGACCATCAGCGGGACGTGGTAGACGTCCTCGACGTCCGGGTTCGAGAAGACGGCGTCGGTGGGAATGTCACAGAACAGCGCGATCTTCTCCTTGGTCTCGGGATCGAGGCGGTCCTCGCAGCGGCCGACGATGATGTCGGGCTGGAGGCCGATCGAGCGCACTTCCTTGACCGAGTGCTGGGTCGGCTTGGTCTTTTGCTCGCCGTTCTTCGAGTACGGGACGAGCGTCACGTGCGTGAAGAGAACGTTCTCCTCCGGTTCCTCGTGGGCGAACTGGCGCAGCGCCTCGAGGTAGGGCATCCCCTCGATGTCCCCGACGGTGCCGCCGACCTCGACGATACAGACGTCGGTGCCTTCTGCCGCCTCCCGAATGCGGCGCTTGATGTCGTCGGTGATGTGGGGAATGATCTGGACGGTCTTGCCCAGGTAGTCGCCGGCACGCTCCTTCTCGATGACGTGCTGGTACGTTTTCCCCGTGGTGATGTTGTGATCCGAGGTCATGTCGACGTCGAGGAACCGCTCGTAGTTCCCCAGGTCGAGGTCGACCTCGCCGCCGTCCTTGAGGACGTACACCTCCCCGTGCTGGTAGGGGTTCATCGTCCCCGCGTCGACGTTCAGGTACGGGTCGATCTTCACGGCGGTCACGTCGAAGCCGGCGTTTTTCAGGAGTCGGCCGGTGCTCGCGGCTGTAATCCCCTTGCCGAGTCCCGACATGACGCCGCCGGTGACGAAGATGAACTTGTTCCCCAGTGTGGGGTCATAATCAGTGTCCGATTCCGTCGGCATACCGAGTGTCCGCGCGACCGATTGAAAACGATTTCGGGACCGTATCGCCTCCGACAGCCCTTGGCACGGTACGGCGTCGCTACTGGCTCGAGAGCCCTACACGGACTAGAAAAGGAGTTGCCGACCGGCGTCGCGACTCGCTCCCTACGGCTCCTCGTCCATCCTCGCCTTCCCGTGGGGTTCGTCCTCCTTCGAGACCTTTCCCTCGGCTTCGTCTTGAGGATTCAGATCCTGCACCTCGACGATCTCCGCCTGATCGAGGTACTCGATGCCGCCGCCCATCCGCAGCTGGATCGTTTTCCCGGGGAGGTCCGGGTCATCCGCGTCGGTCTCCTCTTTCGGGACGGAGACTGCGGTTACCCCCTCGATCGACACGTCGCGCTGCTGGATCGGATCGTCCTCGTACTCGATCGTCTCCCACGTCTCGAGGTTGAACTCGTCGATGCTTTCGCCGAAATACTCCTCGGGTTCCTTGTCGACCGTATCCTCCGTCTGGGACTCGCCGGTCGTCCGGTTGTCGTCGAACTGGACCTCTTCGTGTTTGTACTGGCGGAGATGCACGAGCATACGCGGACCAACCGGAACCACCTAGTTAATCGTTACAGTGGAAGTAGCAACCGTTTCATCACCCGACTGCAGCAGTTCGGCGGCGACCCGAATCCGGATCGGCCGTTCACGACCCGAACACTGTGATCAGCGCCGAACCCAGCCGTTCCCGGGCGTATTTATAGCTGGCCATGCAGAGTATCGAGCGTGGTGTCTCGCGACCAACACGTTTCCGACACCGACCTCGAGCCCGATCCGGACGACGTCGGCGAGCCCGACATCGGCTTTCAGGCCGGGTTCGGGTTTTACCTCGGGATCGTCGCGACCGGAACCGCGGCGATCGGCGGCCTCCTGGCGGGTGCGACCACGGCGACGCTGCTGGGGCTCCTTCCGAGCGCGCTCACCGCCGTCGCGGTCGTGGGACACATCCTCGCGAAGCGAGCCCACGGATTGCCCGAGCGGATCGGCGGGAGTCGGTGGCGACAGCTCGCGTCGTACCTCCCCGCCGCGGGGTTCGGCGCCGTCCCCTTCGGTCTCGGGGTCATCCCTGGTCTCGAGGGGAGCGGGCGGCTTGCCATCGCTGCGAGCGCGTTCGCCCTCCTGACCGGCGTCTCGGCGTTCGGCCTGAATCGCCTCTCTCGAAAGCGATACGCCGATGCAATCGCAGCTGACGAGCCGACCGCACGCTGGACCTGGCAGCGCTCCGGGTTCTTCTCCGGCGAAACTGCCACGGCCGCGCTCACGGCGGTAACGGTCGGCGGCGGCCTCGCGATGGCGGTAACCGGCTACTGGGTCGGGCTGTTCTGGGTCGTCTACGGGATCGCAATGTTCCTCGCGGAGCGCACCGACTGGGGCGGCTTGGACAGTATCGATCCGAACGAACGGTGGAATCCGCCCGAGATCAGCGCCCACGACGCCGGACTCGTAATCGGCGATCGAAAGTTTATCCCGTGGGACCAGATCGGTGACGTCCGCTTGACCGACGACGAACTCGTCCTCGAGCGCGAGGGCTACCACTTCGACATCCGCTGCGATCGCTCGGTCATCGACGACCCCGAAGCGGTGCTCGAGGGGATCGAACGCGCCCGGGCTCGAGCGGGTACCGACGCACCCGCGCACGACCGGCCGGATCAGCGCGAGCGCGACGCCGCCAGCGAGGGCGAGTCCGCGACGGAAACCGAGACCGAGACGCCCGACCTCGAGACCGAAACCGAGACTACGTAACCCGTCGCCGCCGTAGTCACGCTGTCGGCAGCGGTCAGTACTGCAAAGTATCGAGTGTTCGTTGCCCACCGTATGAGCGATCTCTCCGTCACCGTCGACGACCTCGAACTCGAGGCGGTCTGGACCGACGACGCGCCCGAAACCGAGCGGGCGCTCGCGGACGCGTTGCCGGTGGCCGGCGACGCCGTTCGGTGGGGCGACGAACTCTACATCGACGTCCCGCTCGACGCGCCGCTCGAGGACGCAAGCGAGGTCGTCCCCGAGGGTGCGATCGCCTACTGGCCCGCGGGGTCGAAACTCTGCCTGTTCTGGGGCCCCACGCCCGCCAGCGTCGAGGACGAGCCGCGGGCCGCCGCCCCCGTAACCGTCGTCGCGCGCGTCAGAGACACCGCTTCACTCGGTGCGATCGACGGTGGCGCACGATTCGGGCTCGAGATCGCTGAAGAGGACTGAGCTCGAATACGAGACGAAGAACGCAACGACGTCGTCTCCGAAGACCACCCGTCCGAGACGATCAGGACCGCTCCTGGGCCGTCGACTCGCTCTCGAGCACTCGCCCGTTACGCCGCGAGAGAATGAGCCACTGCGGGACGGCGAGGACGAGCAATACCGCCGCCAGCAGGACGAACAGATCCGTCGCCCCGATCGCGAGCGAGTAGAACAGTCCGGCGGCGAGGCCGACGTACGCCGCGACGAGCACCCAGACGAGACGGTTCATACTTCTTATAGGTGAGCAGCTATGATAAGAGCATTGGCCGGTGTCGTCGTCGGACGCGGCTTTCGACGAGTAGCGACAGAAAAGACGAGTACCCGATAGTTCTCGAGCGACGGAAAGAAAGCCGCGTTACTTGCCCCAGAAGGGATCGCGGCTGCGCTGCTTGTCGAGGTACATGTTCAGCGCCTCGAGTTCGTCGGCCGGGATGTCGTCGGCCAGTTCCTGCTCTAAGATCTTCGCGTGCTTTTCGGGAATCTCGATCCAGAGTTCGTCGTCCTCCTCGATCTGGCGACCGACGGTCGGACCGTCGATCGCGACCGAGACGCGGTCGCCCGCGCGGGCCTCGTCGACGTCCTCGCCCTGCTCTTGAATGCCCTTGATCTGGCCGACGCGGTCGGGTTCGTTGCCCTCGAACTTCACGACGTTCGCGTTGTTCTGGACGGTCCCGGAGTTCACTTCGACGCCGACGACCGCCGGATCGTTCTGGCGGAAGGTGTGATCCGGCAGGATGCGGAACCGGGCCGGCCGCGAGATGTTCTCGAGGATGGTCGACTGCTGGGCCTCCTCGATCTCCTCGACGTACTCCTCGTACTCCTCGATGAGTTGGTAGATGACCTCGTCGGTGAAGATCGTGACGTCGTCGGCCTCGGCCCGGCGCTCGGCGTCGGAGAGCGTGTCGACGTTAAAGCCGAGGATGACCCGCTGTTTCGGATCGTCGGCCGTCGAGGCGACCGAGACGTCACGGGGCGCGACGTCGCCGACCTCCGCGCGGACGATCGGCACCTCCGCCTCGTCCAAGGCGTCGGCCATCGCCTCGAGGCTGCCGAGGGTGTCGGCCTTGACGACGACACCCTCTTCGGCGGTATCGACGGCGATGTCGGCGAGTTCGGCCTCGACCTCGTGGACGACGTCGTCGAGGTCGCGGTCGCGGACGACCCGCACCGGCGCGCCGGCCATCGCCTCGTCGAGTTCGGGGGCGGCGACCTTGATACCGGCCGCGGCGCCGACCTCGTCGACTTTCTCGAATCGGCTCTCGGTTCGAATTTCGGCGAGCGGCCGGGGCTGGAGCAGCGCGCGGACGTCGGTGACGATCGGCTCGTTCTGTCCGCCGACGACGAGCTGGTCGTCCGCGCGGATCGTCCCGTCGTACAGCACCGTGTCGATCGTCGTCCCGAATCCCTTCTCGTCTTTGACCTCGAGGACGGTGCCGACGCCCGGCCCCTGGACGTCGATCTCCATCTCCTCTTTCATGTACCGCTGGGAGAGCCCCATCATGACGGCCAGCAGGTCCGGCACGCCCTCGCCGGTCATCGCGGAGACCGGGACGACGCCGACGTTGCGCTGGAAGTTCTGGACGCGCCAGTAGAGGTCGGCGGAGAAGCCCTCGTCCGAGAGGTTGCCGATGATCTCGTAGAGTTGCTCGTCGAGCCGCGAGCGGACGCGGTCGGACTGGGACTCGTAGGTGTCGTTGATCGGCGAGTCCTCGTTTTCGTTCCAGCCCGGCACGGTGTCGATCTTGTTCGCGGCGACGATAAACGGGGTTTCCGACCGTTTGAGGATGTCTAAGGCCTCGAGCGTCTGGGGCTGGAAACCGTCGTTGACGTCGACGACGAGAATAGCGATGTCGGCGAGCGCGCCGCCGCGAGAGCGCAGCGTCGTAAAGGAGTGGTGCCCCGGCGTGTCGATAAAGAGGAGCCCGGGCAGATCGAAGTCGTCGGGATCGACGAGATCGCCGGCGATCGAGGAGATAATATCGAGCGGGACGGCCGTCGCCCCGATGTGCTGGGTAATTGCGCCCGCTTCGCCCTCGATGACTGCCGAGCCGCGGATCTTGTCGAGCAAGCTCGTCTTGCCGTGATCGACGTGTCCGAGGACGGCGACGATCGGCGTTCGAAGGGATGTAGATGCGGGGTCGCGTGCGTTCGTCTCTGTATCAGTATCCGTATCCGACATGGTGAACCACCCGAGAAGGTCTTGCCTAGAGCGTCCGCAGGACGGTAGTTAAACCCATCGTCACGCCGGTCACCTCGATCGATTCGCAACGCAGGGTTGCGTCGCAGCGATCGAGCAACTCGCTCGAGTTACGGCGTCGCCTCACGAGACGGCTCGCCTCGAATCAGACGGTGCTTCGCTCCTCGAGCAACGATCGAACGATATGTCGCCGACGGGACGGCCGCGTCCCCGACCGAACCGACAGCCGTGCAACTCGAGTTCGCGATCGCCGATGTAATTGCACGCAATCCAGTTTAGCAAATCGTTTAATACCGATTAGTAAATACGGGTATGCATGAGCGATATACTCGCTGAGAACCTCTCGGGCAAATCCGTCATGGGTTCCGACGGGACGGAGCTCGGGCTGCTCTACAACATCACGATGGATCTGAAATCCGGAGAACTGCACGACCTCGTTATCGAGCCGGACGAAGAACTGCCGACCCGCTCGGTTGATTTCAACATCAACGAGGACGGTCGCTTTCTCGTGCCGGTCAGCCGCGTCCAAGCGGTGAAAGACTACATCGTCGTCCAGCGCTAACGGTATGTACGTTCTCGACTCCTCGGCTTTTATCCACGACTTTCACACGTCAGAACAGACTGCAACTATCCCCCTCGTCCGCGAAGAACTCGAGGACGAGAGCGCCTATCGCTACGACGCGATGGAGGGCTCGGGGATGCACATCCACATCCCGAACGACGACACCACCGAAAAGGTCCAGCGCGCGGCCCGCGAGTCGGGCGACCTCGAGGTCCTCTCGGAGACCGACGTTCGGCTCATCGCGGCGAGTTTCGAACTCGACGGGACGCTCGTCACCGACGACTACGCGATGCAAAACGTCGCCGAAAAGCTCAACGTCGCCGTCGAAGTGATCGCCCGCGAAGGCATCGACGAACAGCGCCACTGGCACTGGCAGTGTCAGGGCTGCGGCCGCGAGTTCGACGAGGAAAAGGATCGGTGTCCGATCTGTGGCTCGGAGTTAGCACGAAAGAACCCCTCGTAGTCGTCACCGACGAGCGAGAGGTCAATTTCTCGAGTACGGTCAAGCAGGGTCGATAAGCGGCGGGTGCGTGGTGTCCGTGGTGGCAGCAGCAGTTGCAGCGGTTAGACGTAGTTGAAGTAGAGGTTCGCGAAGACGACCGCGTTGTAGATGCCGTGGACGAGCGCCGGCACCAGCAGGTTGTCCGTGCGCTCGTAGACCGTTCCGAGAACGATCGAGAGACCGAAGACCGTTCCGAGGCTCGCGGCGACCTGCCCCGGGCCCGCGGTCCAGTAGGCCTGCGTGTGGATGATCGCGAAGATGACGCTGCCGACGACGACGGCCCCGTACCGCGAAAAGGTGCCGTACAGCGACTTCTGGATCACGTTCCGGTAGAGCAGTTCCTCGAACGGGCCGATGACCAGAATCGATGCCGGAATCAACACGAGCAGGATGGTCGGGTTCTCCGCGGCCTGCTGGGTCGTCCCGTGCTCGGCGCTCTCGACGCCGGCCGTCTGGAACACGAACGTGATCGCCATGATCGCGCCGAAGATGACGACGACGCCGCCGACGATCCACAGTACGTCTCGCTTCGAGGGGACGGATAGATCGATGTACGAGAAATCGAGATCCGACGCCGAGAGGTAGCCGACCGCGAGGACGGCCGTCCCGAGCGCCATCCCGAACTGACTGACCACGGTCAGTTGGACGTCCGACAGCGATTCGAAGGAAACACCGAGCACCATGATGACCGGAACGAGCAGCAACATCGTGGCGATCTGCGCGGCGAACAGTCCGCCGAAGCCGAGCAAGCTGAAGATCGCCGTCCGGAGGGACCTGGCTTTGAGCCCGCCGGGGCCGACGCCGAAATAATCCGCGACGCCGACACCGATGGAGAGCCCCGCCGTCACGAACGCGGTAAACACCAGTGAGACGGAGAGTCCGACGCCGGGAAGCTGAACTGACGCGGCGACCCCCTGATTGAGTGCGTAGCCGGCACACAGGAGGACGACGACGCTCGAGACGGCGGCGACCGCGGCGACCCGGCGGCCGACGGCGCGGTGACGGCGCGCGAGGAAGGCGAGGACGGCGGCGACGGCGAACGCGGCGGCTCCCCAGACGGCGGGGGAGTCGACGCCGCGGGTGACGGGAACGAGCGTCGCGGCCATCGTCACGGCTGCGAGCGCCATCCCGATACCGGGAACGGCGTCGGACGCGACCGGCGCGGCGTCGTCGGCCCGTGCAGTCTCTGTCATACCTACGTGTTCGTGCGAGCACTCATAGGAGCACCGCTACCGGACGATCCGAAGGGCGGCGACGCCGCCGTCAGCGGGACGGGCGACTCCGTCCTACCGTTCGACGCGCAACTCCGTCTTCTCGGCGACCGCCTCGGCCTCCTCGAAGTCGCCGCCGCCGAGCAGCCCGCGAGTCGCCTTCTTCGCCCACTCGACCGCCGGCTGCTCGAAGGTGTTGACGCCGTAGAGTTCGCCCGCGAGCACGCACGCGGCTTCCATCCCGTACAGCAGGCCGCCCAGTTCGTACTCGTCGACGCGGTCGATCTCGAGGCGGACGTTCGGTCGCCCGGCCGCCGCGAGGCTCGCCTCCGTCGCCTCGAACTCGGCCTCGAGCAACTCGCCGAGCGTCGAATCGCCGAGGTAGGCGAGTTCCTCGACGTCGGTGTCGGGGATCGACCGGTCCGACCGCTCCTGTGGGACGACGAAACTCACGAGCTTGTCCCGCGGTCCCGCGCGGTAGAGTTGCAGTTGCGAGTGCTGGTCCGTCACGCCGAGCGCGCGGGCCGGCGTCTGCCCGAGGTCGTCCTTCCCCAGGCTCTCAGCCCACAGCTGGGCGAACCACTCGGCCTGGGTCTCGAGCGACTCCGCGTAGGGCATTACGGCGTTGATCCCGGCGCCGCGCGCGTCCAGCGCGTAGGTCGTCGCCCCGTAGGCGTAGGCCGGACACTCGAACAGCGAGCCGGTCAGCGTCTCGCGCTCGGCGGCGGCTCCCTCGAGCAAGGCCTCGAGATCGTGGTCGCAGACGGCCGCGGCGACCATCCCCACGGCGGAAAGCGCGGAGAAGCGGCCCGGCACGCCGTCGGGGACCTTCAGCGACGGGAGATCGTGGCGGTCCGCGAGGTTCCGAAGGGGGCCGGACTCGCCGGTCGTGACGATCGTGCGCTCCGTCCAGTCGACGCCCGCCGACTCGAAGGCGTCGCGGACGACGAGGAAGTTCGCCAGCGTCTCCGCGGTCGTCCCCGAGCGCGAGACGACGTTGATCGCCGTCTCCTCGAGCGGGAGCGACTCGAGTCGTCGGGTGACCCACTCGGGGTCGACGTTGTCGAGGAAGACGGTCTCGGTGTCGCTCTCGTCTGCCAGCGCGTTCGTGATCGTCGCCGCACCCAGCGCGCTGCCGCCGATACCCACCGTGATCAGCGCCTCGGCGTCGGCGACGGGCTCGACCGCCGTCCGGATCTCGTCGGGATCGGTCCGTTGCGGAAGGTTGAGGGCTTCGTAGCCGTGCTCCGCGTTTTCCATGCCGCGCTCGATGCGCTCGTGGGCGTCCGCGACCTGTTCGTCCAACCGCTCGAGCGACTCGCGCGAGACGCCCGGCGAGGCGACCGACGCCAGGGCGTTGCCGATGTCGACGTTCATGGGCGAGACCGCAACTGCTTGGGACAAAGGCGTTCCGTCATCTCTCCGCGACTGGAGCCGCGGGCTCGAACGCCGATCGAACGTCGATCGAACGTCGATCGAACGCCGTCGGAAGCCGAAACCCGGAAAACGACGCTGCGCCTACGACCGTCCATGACCGAAAAGACGAGCACGTTCGTCGTCACCCACGCCGAGAGCGAATCGGCGGTCGTCCGGGACGTCGAGACCGCACAGGTCCACACCCTCGGGTCGAACCCCGGCCTCGAGGTCCACGACGTCCTCGAGGCGACCGTCGCGCCCGAGCCGCCGCTGGAAGTCACCTGGCAGGTGATCGACGTCGAGAACCGACGCTCGATCGACCTCGTCGACAGCGACCTCGAGCCGACCCAGCACGCGAAGGAACTCGCGGCGGACGCCGAGGTCGGCGATCTCATCCAGGAGGAGCGAGCCGGCACCGGCGAGATCCACGTCTTCCGCGTACCGGGCGAGGAGGCCGAAGACGCCGCCGAAGACGTCCTCGAGGACGAGGAGACGATCGCCCGCGCGGCCCGCCTCGAGGCGGTGCGCGTCGAGGTGCGACGGTCGGCCGACGACGGCGTGTTGAGCGTTCGGTACCTGCCGGACTGAGGGCCGTTCTCGACCGCGACGAGTAGTGACGCCCGGCGCGGGCTCAGGCGCTTTTCGGCCCGCCTTCGCTCTGTACCTGCCAGCTGCCCTCCATCTCGCAGGAGTCGCGGGTCTCGTACTCGATTTTCGTGTCCCGATCCGGCCGCGAACCGCCGTCGACGCGCTCGACCCGCAGCGGAACGTCCATCGCGCTGCCACAGCAGCCGACGTCGACGAACTCCTCCCAGACGTCCCCCACGCGGGCCTCGTCGTGGACCTTGCCCAGGTACGTCCGGAACGACGACATCTCGAGTTGATCGCGTCCCCAGTCGGAGAGATCCGCGGGGTGAGAGAGGACGATGCGCTCGGCGCGGTCGGACGTAGCGGACTCGGGATCGGTCGTCTCGTCCGCGCGTTCACGCCCGCCGGTCGGCGGCTCGGATTCCTGACTCATGGTCGAGAAAACGGACTCGAGCGGCTTCAAGCCACCGTAATGCCCGATAGTATTCGTCAGCGAACATGCTGGTGAAATTGAGAAGGCTTACCTCGAGTCGCTACGAGTGCTCGAGTATATGGGGTATTTCGACGTACCGGAGATCGATTACACCCGGTACACGGACCGCCAACTCGCGGCGGTACCGCTTGCGGTTCTCGCGGTTGCATTGCTCGTTCTCAGCGGGTCGTTTCTGGTGTACGGAACGCCAGTTCAGCTGGGAATGGACTTCGCTGGCGGCGCCGAGTTGACGGTACAGACGACGGCCTCGGAGGAACAGATCCAGTCCGCGTTCGATCGCGAACCGGACTCGATCCAGGCAGTCCAGGCGCCGGGCGCCGACAATCAGTACACCGTCCAGTTCAGCGGCGTCGACGACAACGCGGTGATTCAGGACCTGGCTACGCAGGCGGAAGATGCGGGGATGGACGTCCTCCAGCAGTCGACCGTCTCCCCGAGCTTCGCCGATCAGGCCCAGCAGACGGCGTTGCTGGGACTGGCCGTTGCCTTCCTCGGCATGAGCGCCCTCGCCTTCCTGCTGTTCCGGACGTTCGTGCCGTCGATCGCGATCGTCATCTCGGCGTTTTCGGATCTGGTGATCCCGCTTGCGTTCATGTCGATCGCGGGCATCTCGCTCTCGCTGGGGACCGTCGCCGGCCTCCTGATGTTGATCGGGTACTCGGTCGACTCCGACATCCTGTTGAACAACCACATCTTGCGCCGGCAGGGTGACTTCTACGAGAGCACGCTTCGCGCGACGAAGACCGGCGTCACGATGACCATCACGTCGATGACCGCGATGCTCGTGATGGCCGTCGCCGCCTCACTGTTCGGCGTCGAGTTGCTGCGGTCGATCGGTATCATCCTCTTCGTCGGCCTCGCGGCTGACCTGATGAACACCTACATGCTGAACCTGAGCTTACTTCGCTGGTACAAGTTCAAGGGGGTGCGATCGTAATGGGACCGATCGCCTTCGTCAAGGAGTACTGGCGGATCCTCCTGCTGGTCGTGTTCCTCACCGCTGCGCTCGTCGCGCTGTTTATCCCCGGCGGGATCATGGCAGACGACGACGCCATCGAGGCGAACCAGACTAGCGCGACGAACATCGAGTACGGAATCGGACTCGACGGCGGGACACGCCTCAGCGCGCCCGTCGTCGGGCTAACCGCGGAGAACCTCGACGCCGGCGCCGTCAGTGACGACGGACAGGTCGATCAGGACCGACTCACGGAACTCGAGACTGCCATCCGGGAGGACTTAGGCGTCGACAGACAGAACATGAGCATCTCCGTCAACGACGACGGCACGGTGTCTGCCGAAGTGTTCACCCGGGACGTCACCAAAGCGGAGTTCGCAGGCGTCCTGCAAGATCAGGGAATCGACGTCACCGAAGACGACATCCGCAACGGCGTCACGGAACAGACGCGCAACCAGTTGGTCCAGACGATTCAGGATAAGATCAACGCGGCGGGTCTCTCCGGCGGGAACGTCTACGTAGAGGACCGCGTCGGCGAGGGCAATTACATCGTGACTGAGGTGCCCAATATGGCCCCCAGCGAACTGCGGGAACTCCTCTCCGAGCGCGGGACCGTCGAACTCTGGGCCTACTATCCGGCCGAGAACGGCACGCACACGAACGAAACGATCCTCCTCGGCGAGAATATCGTCAATGTCGATCCGCCGACGCAGCGCGAACGCGGCTCCGGCTATCAGGTACCGGTCCAGGTTAGCGAGGAGGCCGCACCCGGCTTCCAGTCGCGGCTGAACGAACTCGGGTTCACGGGCGTCGGCCAGGGCCAGTGTAATATTCGCGGTGACGGGCAAGGGGTCAACTTCAACCACGAGGGGTCCCAGTACTGTCTGATCACCGTCGTCGACGGTGAACCCGTCGACGCACACAGTATGGGGCCGCGCCTGGCCGACAACATGCAATCAGGCACCTGGCAGGACGATCCGAGCTTCTTCATGGGCACGCCGACCTACGAAGAGGCTCAGTCGCTGTCGATCAACCTCCGCGCCGGGGCGCTTCCCGCACCGCTCGATTTCAACAACGAGCAGGTCTACTCGCTCCAGCCGTCCCTCGCGGATCAGTTCAAGCTCTACTCGCTGTTCATCGGCCTCCTGTCGGTAGTGGCCGTCAGCGGCGTCGTCTTCCTTCGGTACCGGGACCCGAAGGTCGCCGCGCCGATGATCCTGACCGCGACGGCCGAGGTGGCCATCCTGCTCGGCTTCGTGGCGGCGATACGCATGCCGATCGACCTCTCTCACGTCGCCGGGTTCATCGCCGTCATCGGGACCGGGGTCGACGACCTGGTGATCATCGCCGACGAGGTGATGGACGAGGGCGACGTCAGCTCCCAGCGGGTGTTCGAATCCCGCTTCCGCAAGGCCTTCTGGGTCATCGGCGCCGCAGCGGCGACGACGATCATCGCGCTGTCGCCGCTGGCCGTCCTCAGCCTGGGCGACCTGCGCGGGTTCGCCATCATCACGATCCTCGGCGTGCTGATCGGGGTGCTCATCACCCGGCCCGCTTACGGTGACATCCTTCAGCGGCTGCTGACGGACAAGTAACCGCTGGACGAGGCGCTTTCCGCAGAGCGCTACTCGAGCCGTCGTCTCTACAGTTTTCGCACCGCCGATGGAGAACAGTCCGGGTTCTGCGTTCGATACTCGTCGCTTCTCGCTCAGTAGACGTCAGTCACGATCGACAGCGCGGACACCAATCTACGGTGCCGTCGTCGCCGTGTGCGCGCACGAAGTCGAGCGAAACAGGGGTGTTGCAGTTCGTACAGACCGGCATACCAATTGCGGGAATACAGCGATGGCAAAAAGCGGCCGACCTGCCGTTGCAGGTCGAAGCAGGGTCGCGGCGCTGTCGCCACCGACTACAAGCAGCACTTCCCGGGCTGCTACCAGTCGATCGCGTAGTAGCCGAACGCAGCCAGGCCGGCGATACTTCCGACCGTGGCCAGGCCGGCAGTGATCGTCCCGGCGACGGACCGCGAGAGACCGATCGAGACGAGTAGATCGGTCCCGCCGGCCAGCAGGGCAACGACGGCGAAAGCGGGAATGCCGAGCACGAGAAGCAAGAGCAGTCGGCCGAACAACACGTCCACGAACGCACCCACGATCGATCGAAGCATAGCCCTACGATCCTACCACCGGATTGAAAAGTTTTCGAACAGTAAAATTATCCGAAGCGTCGGATCGTCAGAACTGCTCGAGGCCGGTCTGTTGGGCCGCCGCGAGCACGTCCTCGCAGGTCGACCACGACTCGCGGGCGAAGGGCGGCAACTCGCCGTGCTCGTCGACGTACGACTCGAGGAACTCGCGCGTGGTCGGATCGCTCGGGTAGCCGCTGCCGATGTCGCCGTACTCGTCGGCGATGGCGTCGATGTGGGCGTCGCGTTCGACCTTGGCGACGATGCTGGCCGCGCCGACCACTTTCGAGTCGTCGTCGGCGCCGTGGCGGGCGTCGATCTCGAGGGTCGCGTCAGGATCTCGCTCAATCTCGAGCGCGGACGCGCAGGCGTCGGTGACGCGGCGCGCGAACCGGTCGGCATCGGTGTCGCAGGCGTCACAGAGGCCGGCGATTTTGTCGCCGGAATCGGGGACGGCGGTCGCGATCGCCTCGGCGTGGGCCTGCACGGTCAGCGAGTTCATGTCCGTCTCCGGATCGTCGATCAACTCGGGCGGGATCTCGGCGACGCCGACGCCGATCCGGTCGTTCGCGCGGATCGTCGCCGCGAGTTCCTCCCGGCGCGCCGGCGCGAGTCGCTTCGAATCCGCGATCCCCTCCGGAAGCGCGTCGAGGTCGGGGTCCTCGAGGTGGACGGCCGCGGCGAACATCGACCCGAGAGCGGGCCCCTTGCCGGCTTCGTCGACGCCGAATGGCATACCACGATGTGCGGACGGGCGTCGAAATAACCGTTGTGACTCCGGGTTGCCGCGGCGAGCCGTCACGGACGACAGTCGCACACCACCCTGACGTTCATATGATAACGCGCTGAAATGAGTGGTATGGCTGCAGCCGAACTGCCGCTCGAGGCGTTCTACGATCTCACGCGTATTACGGACCTCGCGGTCTCGCCCGACGGTGATCGGGTCGCGTTCACCGCGACCGAGTACGACCAGCACGAGGACGAGTCCGTCGCCTCGCTGTTCGTCGTCCCGACCGACGGGAGCCGCGAGCCCCACCGGCTGACGACCGTCGCGGGCGCCTCGAGTCCGGCCTGGAGCCCCTCGGGCGAGGAACTGGCGTTCCTCGCTGCACGCGAGACTGACGTCGAGCGACGAGTGGGCTGGCAGCGAGATGAGGAGGAAGACGGCGAGGATGCAGACGCTGACGACGGCTCCGACGAACCGGATAGCGACACCGGCGACGACGGCAACAACGGCGCGGACGACGAACCGAAACCGCAGGTGTGGACCTTCGACCTCGTTCGCGGCGGCGACGCCCGTCAGGAGACCGACCGCGAGGAGGGCGTCTCGGGGTTCGACTGGTCGCCCGACGGCGACCGGTTCGTCGTCGCCGCGCGCGACCCGACCGACGAGGAACAGGAGCAACTCGAGCAGCGCCGCGAGGGCGGGCCGATCGAGACGACGCGGCTCCAGCACAAGGTCGACGGCGTCGGCTGGACGGACGAGGTGACGACCTACCTGTTCGTCGTCGACCGCGACTCCGGCGAAACCGAGCGCCTCGACGACGCCTACGGCGGCGGATCCTTCCAGGACCTGTACGGGATGGACCCGACCTGGGGCCCCGACGACCGCATCGCCTTCACCTCGTGTCGGCTCGAGCACCCCGACGACACGCACGTCCGGGACGTCTACGCGATCGATCCCGACGGCGACGGACTCGAGCGCCGGACCGACGGCGAGTTGCTCTGTACGGGTCTCAGTTGGCGGGACGACGGGGCGCTCGGTTTCGTCGGCAAGGATCCGGACGACTGGGTGCGCCCGGCGGCGGCGTTCGTCCACGACGGCGAACGGGTGCGGTCGCTGACGGCGTCGCTCGATCGGACCGTCGCCCAGCAGGGCGGGGTCAATTGGGTCGCCGACGATCTCTACGCGCTCGTCGGCGACGAGTCGCGGACGCGGCTGGTTCGCGCGACCGACGACGGAGACGACGGCACCGTCGAGCGCACCTTCGAGGCGCAGGGCGACGACCGCGCCATCGCCGCGTTCGAGGTGTCCGCGGACGGCTCGACCGCCGCGCTCGCGTTTTCTGATCCTCGAGAGGGACTGGACGTCTACGCCGTTGCCGTCGACGACCTCGCTGCCGCCGACCGGCCCGATTCGCTGCGACGCCTCTCGCGGGTCAATGCCGCCCTCACCGACGAGTATCCGATGCCGACCGTCCGGCGCGTCGAGTGGGAGTCGGACGGCTGGACGATCGACGGCGTCCTCTACCACGATCCGGACGTCGACCTCGATGCCGACGACCCCGAGCCGCTCGTGGTCGCGATCCACGGCGGCCCGCTGTCGTACGACGAGCCGGTGTTCCGGTTCGCACACGCCGCGCTGACGAGCCGCGGCTACGTCGTCTTCCGGCCGAACTACCGCGGCGGCGCGTCTCGCGGACGGGCGTTCGCCGAGGAATTGTACGGCCAGTGGGGCACGGTCGAAGTCGAGGACATCGTCGCCGGCGTCGACGCGCTCGCCGACCGCGGCTGGGTCGACCCGGATCGCGTCTTCGGCTACGGGTTCTCCTACGGCGGGATCGCGCAGGGCTACCTCGTGACGCAGACGGACCTGTTGACCGCAGCGGTGCCCGAACACGGCATCTACGACCTTCGGTCCGCGTTCGGCACCGACGACTCCCACAACTGGCTGGAAACGGAGTTCGGCCTCCCGTGGGAGAACCCCGACGCCTACGACGACGCGTCGGCGCTCCTCGAGGCGGACGCGATCGACACGCCGCTGCTGGTCGTGGCCGGCGGCGAGGACTGGCGCTGTCCGCCCTCGCAGTCGGAACAGCTCTACGTCGCCGCGCGGAAGCAAGACGTCGACGCGAAACTCGTCGTCTATCCCGACGAACACCACAACATCGGCGATCCGGATCGGGCGATCGACCGCCTCGAGCGGCTGCTGGAGTGGTACGAGCGACACGATCCGGCGCTCGAGGAGTCGGGCGGCTCCGAATCGAAGACCGAATAAGAGGAGGTTAGGCGTCGTCTTCGCGGGGCTCGTCCCGGAAGTACTCCTCGAGTTCGAAGGGTTCGTCCTCACCCTCGACGCCGGTGACGTCCAGCGCGGTCACCTCGGCGTCGGTGCCGACCAGGCCAGCCAGGCTCGGCTCCGTGCGGCCGTCGTCGCTGCTGATGAGTTCCTTGACGTAGAGGCCCCCCTCGCCGTGGAGTCGGACCTCCGCTTCGGTCGGCTCGAGCAGGTCGCCCTCGATGTCGTAGACCGTGCGCTCGCGGGTGAGACTCGCCCGCCGGTGGTCGACGCGCTGGGGCGTGTCCTGCTGGACGGTCGTGCCGGCGAGTTCATCGAGCGCGGCGTCGAAGGTGTCCTCGTCGACCGGTTCGGCGAATTCGACGTCCGCCCGGTAGCGTTTGCTCGCGTCGTGTTCCTTCACGCGCTCGACCATCTCGTAGGTCGCGAGTCGTAGCCCCTCGACCTCGACGCTGCCGTCGGCGGCGTCGTTGATCTCGCGCTCGAGTTCGGCGGGATCCGGATCGCGCACGCGGGGGCGCTTGACCTCGAGGACGAACGGGCGGCCCTCGCCGAGCATGCGGGCGTCGACGTCCTCGCGGCCGGCGCCGTGGAAGGTGCCCTCGTCGCCGTCCATGGCCGCGACGACGTGGGGTCTGACGGTCTGCTCGACGCTGGTGTCGTACATGTAGCCCGAGCCGCCGCAGTAGTCGCAGGGTTCCTCGCCCTCGTCGCCCAGTTGGACGCCGCTGCCGCCGCACTCGCGGCAGGACCACTCGGTCTGGGGAATGTCGCGCTCGAGTTTGCGGTAGCGGCCGTAGACGAACGCCGGGTTGATCTGGACGTCGACCGCGTGGCTCGTGACGCTCTCGTCGGCCGCGAGGTCGAGCGGGTCGAACGCCTCGAGGTCGATGACCGCGAGCACGTCGGGCCGGTCGAAGTCGACCTCGGCACCAGTTTTGGCGCCGACGCGACGGCCGACCTCGCGGTTCAGTTCGCGCTTGAGCGACTCGCCGGCGTCGGGCTCGAGACCCGCGTCCTCCCGCAGCAGGCGCTCGTTCTCCTCGGCCAGCGGCGGGACGCGGGTCCCGACCTGATAGGTCTCGAAGTCGACCCCCTCGAGGGCGTCGACGATGGTGTCGGCGATGGCGTCGAAGGCGCCGCAGTAGCCCTCGCAGACCCAGCAGTCGGCGGGGTCTGTCGGGTCGAAATCGGCGTCGTCCTCGAGGGCGATGGTCGTCCGCAGCGCCCGGCCGCGCTCCCCGTTGGTCAGGCCGAAGCTCCGGTCGGCGAAGGGGCGGCCGAGACAGGAGTCGCAGAGGGCGCCCGTCGCGAGCAGCGCGCGGGCGTCGTCCGTGATCATACCCGAACCGTCGAGCGTCGCGGGTAACACGTTTTCCCTTCGTCGGTCGGCGGCGCGCCGGCACTCGAGCGGTCGCCGTCGGGACTCGAGCCGGCCGCGCGAGCGGGATTCGACAGTCGGCCGCCGGGAACAGCCGGGGCGTTCAAATGGGTAGGGTCCTAGCCGTCGGCTATGGATACCGATCGCTGCGCTCGACGGCGCGTCCTCGCTGCGGCCGGCGCCGGCCTCCTCGGCGCCGTCGCCGGCTGTTCGGAGCCGAGCGGGACCTCGTCGATCGAGGGCGGCTCGACGCACGATATCGATCGCGACAACGTCGCGGACGGCTCGACGTACACCGACGTCTACGAGTCGATCATCGACTCGGTGACGCAGGTCCGGGTCTTCGGCGTCGAGGACCCGCTCACGCAGGCGGAAGGTCGCGGCCAGGGCTCGGGCTTCCTCTACGACGACTCGCACGTCGTCACGAACGAACACGTCGTCGCCGGCGGCGAGGCGGCCGACCTGCAGTACATCAACGGCGACTGGACCGGCACCCGCCTCGTCGGTACGGACTACTTCAGCGACCTGGCGGTCCTCGAGGTCGATCACGTGCCCGACGCCGCGACGCCACTCTCGCTCGCCGACGCGCGCCCCGCCGTCGGCCAGCAGGTGCTCGCGATCGGCAACCCCTACGGCCTCGAGGGGTCGATGTCCCAGGGGATCGTCAGCGGCGTGGAGCGAACGCTCGACTCGGGGCGGCAGTTCTCGTTCCCGGACGTCGTCCAGACTGACGCCGCGCTCAACCCCGGCAACAGCGGCGGACCGCTGGTGGACCTCGACGGGAACGTCGTCGGCGTCGTCAACGCCGGCGTCAACGGCGCGGACAACATCGGCTTCGCGATCTCGGCGCAGTTGGCCGACCGCGTCGTTCCCGCGCTCATCGACGACGGGGAGTACGAGCACTCCTACATGGGCATCGGACTGCGCTCGGTGGATCGGCTCGTCGCGGAGGAGAACCGCCTCGAGGAGGCGACCGGCGTCATCGTCAGCCGAGTGGTCGACGGCGGCCCGGCCGACGGCGTCCTCGAAGAGGCGGATGGGACCGTCCGCCGGCGGGGCGAACCGATCCCCGTCGGCGGCGACGTTATCTTCGAACTGGACGGTAAGCCGATTCCGGACCGGCACGCGCTCTCACGATTCCTCGCTCTCGAGACGAGTCCCGGCGAGACGATCGACATCCGACTGTGGCGCAACGGCGCCGAGACGCAGGAGTCGCTGACGCTCGGGACGCGAACGCCGCCGGAGTAAGGGAGGGGGTAGAGCGTCATTTCGGTTCGAGGCGCTGTCTCAACCCGTCCGTGACTGTAAGGAGTCGTTTCCGCCGCATCCGGACTGTAGCTCGTTCGTACAGGTCACCGCCGATTAACTTCTTTTTCAGCCGATGAAAGCGGCCGAATCGAACCGTGGAACTGCGCTACTGCAACCGTTCGCCCCGTTAAGAACTCGATAACTATGGGGGAGCGACCACGACGAACGGACGGCGAACCCGACCGTCGCCTGTCCCCCATGAGCTCCGATATCGATACCGACTCCCGATCGGCTCCGACCGCGTCGTCGTCGATCGCCCTCGAGTGCGTCGTCATCGAGAACGAGGACGCCCCCAACGAGTGTGCGGTCTATCCGCGAGACGCGGACAAAGACGAACTGATGACGACCTGGATCACCGCCCACGACGACGCGTTCGTCGAACTCGAGTCGATGCGCTGAGCCCATGACCGTGCACCTCGGCAGCGTCGTCAGCGCGCTGGGCTTTTGGGTCGGGGCCCTCTTCCCGATCGCGTACCTCCCCGTCTTCGTGGCCGGGATCGACTCGCTGGGCCGGCTCTCGCTGTTCCTCGGTCTCGTCGCGATCAACGTGCTCGCGCTGGTAGTCGGGCACGATTATCCGGCCTCGCGCACGAACGAGCGGCGCGGGTGAACGCAGGGTCGGCTCCGAAGCGCAAGCATCGACTCGCGTCCGCACCGATCGCTCGGGGTCGATCGATCGCTGCGAAAAATCGACGTCGCGAACCTCCCGATCAGGACGTCGTCCACACCTGCGCCCGCGGCGTGCCGCACTCGGCGCAGACGACCGCGTCCTTGTCCTTGTAGACGTCGCGCTCGAGTTCGCCGCCGCAGGACGGACACGAGCGTCCCTCGAGAATCGCGAGTACGGCCCCGCCGTCCTGCTGTTCCGCCGTCGACTGTGATTTCGCCATATCAGTACCGCCGCCCGGATCGGGGGAAACGGTTCGCCATGGCTGTGCAAGACCGCTACGTGTCTCGAGTCGAAGCACCTATTTCCCGGTCCCGAAAACCCCCGTTGAATGTGGCCCTGGGGACACCTCGCCGTCGCGTACCTGTTATACACCGCCTACGCGCACCGCCGGTTCGATCGCCCGCCGCTCGCCCTGCCGGCGCTCGCGGTCGCCGTCGGCTCGCAGTTCCCCGATCTCATCGATAAGCCGTTCGCGTGGAACTTCGACGTGCTCCCCGGCGGGCGGACGCTCACGCACTCGCTGCTGTTCGGTGCCGTCCTCTCGGTGCTCGTCCTCGCCGCTGCGGACCGGTTCGAGCGCCGCGACGTCGGCGTCGGCTTCCTGATCGGGCACTACTCGCATCTCGTCGCGGATATCCCACCGAGCGTCCTGCGCGGCGACCTCTCGGGTACCGAGTACTTCCTCTGGCCGGTGCTCGAGCCGCCGGCCGAGGACCCCGTCGCCGGCTTGCTGGACGCGATTCTCCACTACTACGAGCTGGGCCCCTACGAAATCGTGCAGTTCGGCCTGTTCGCGATCGGCGCTCTCGTCTGGTACCGGGACGGCATGCCCGGGCTCGCGTACGTGCTGGGGCTGCCCCGTCGCGCGCTTCAGGCGGCGACGTCCTGAGTCGCAGCGGCCGACTCGAGGCGCTCGAGCCCTGGAAACGGCCACTCGAGGCGACAGGTGCGGGCAAAACGGCAATCGGAAACCGTGGCGGCTATCCCTCCGGTCCCCCTCCCTTCGCTATGCGCCAGTTCGTACTCCTCGGTCACGACGTGCTGACCGAGCCCGACTTCTCGCTGGACGACCTCGCGAGCGGAGCCGGCCGCCTCGACGCGCTCTGTCGGTCGATCACCGCCTCCTTCGTCACCTCCCACGGCATCCGCGAGGACGTTTGCACCCACCTGATCGCGCAGGACGAACTCACGATAACCTTCGACGGAAGCGAGCTGCGGCGGCTCAACCCCGACGAGCGAAGCACCGCCGCGCTCGTCCGGAAGGCTCTCGAGCACCGCGACGAGGCCATCGGCGCGTTGCCTGCGGAGCCGAGCCCCGGCATCGAGGTCTACCGCCGCGGGTTCGAAGGAACGCTCGAGGAAATCGCCGACGACGGCCCGGTCGTCCAGTTGCACGAGGACGGCGACGCCGTGACGGACGTAGCTGCGTCAGAGCTTGCGGACGGGGTTTTCGTGCTCTCCGATCATCGGGACTTTACTGACGAGGAGGAAGGCCTGCTCGAGGACGCGGTCGACCAGCGGCTCCGCCTGGGGCCGGAACTGTTGCACGCGGATCAGGCGATCACGATCGCGCACCACTATCTGGACACGGACGGCTACGAGAAATTTTAGGGTGCCAGCGGGTCGTATGAGAGTGATCGAATCGCACGCCTGCGGCCCGACGATGCGCTTTCGGAAGCGTTAAACGATCGGACGCTCACTATCCGAGTGCGGGCCGGTGGGGTAGCTTGGTATCCTTCGGCCTTCGGGTGGCCGTAACCGCAGTTCGAATCTGCGCCGGCCCACTTTTCCCGCATTTCACGACGACGAGCGATGCGTGGCGCGGTAGCGTCACGGCAACGCGAACGGCGAAGCCGTGAGCGAAGCGAGCGGTCTTCGATGCGGGGAAATGGACCCAAGCAGATTCGAATCAGGGAGGAGCTTCGCTCCGACCGTGGTTCGAATCTGCGACGACCGACCTTACTGACTCTTCGTCATCGGTTCTTCCCGTTCTTCACCTCTCGGTTGTTCGTCGGTATCGACCCCTCTGTCGAGTATCGCATCACGTACCACCTCGTCCGTAACGCTGGTGGGTGGCACTTTCGGCGTAACCTCGAAGGTGCTAGTCGGTCGAACAATCGCCCAGAACGCACCTGCCGCGTGGAGTATCGCAACGACTGGAAGCGTGAGAAACAATCCAAGGAGCACTCGGAATCGTTCTGCATAGTACCAGTAGCCGAGGAATCCCCACGCGAAGAGGCAGACAACCTGAACGAGGATCCCGAGTTGATAGATACCCGGAAGGAAAACGACTGAAACAGGCGTCACTGCCGGAACCAGAAGTAGTGGAGAGAGCACCACGAGTCCCCACGCGGCGTTCCGGAGAAGCGACAGCGCTCGGTACCGCCTGGGCAGCAAATGTGAGTCGAGCGCCGCCCCCGAGATCCATCGCCGCCGTTGTGTGATCATAGCGCGTATCGAGGGCGGAGCCTGATTGAGTAACTTTACCGGCAACACTGCCATTTCGCGATCCGGGTCGGCAAACGCACGCCAGATAAAATTCGTGTCCTCCGTGACCGTCGGAACATCCCAGGTAACCTCGTTTTCTACGTTGGCTTTGACGGCGAAGCCACCGCCCCAAGCATATAGCGGATAGCAAAAGCGGGGGAACGTTCGTTGTTCAATTTGAAAGCCCATCCGGAATATTTCTGCAAAATAACACAGCCACGACCCGGTTCGGACCGGTCGCTCCATCAACTGAACGACATCGACGTCGGGGAACGGAGGCAGTGACGGGACGATGGTATCTTCATCGAGATAGAGAACGAATTCCTCGTCTACCGGAGCGTTTCGACGCGCCCACTCGACCGCTCTGGCCTTCCGTCTGGCTTCGCAGGTAAACTCCTCGGGAACGACGTGAACGGTCGCACCGTCGACATCGATCTCTCGTTCGGCAATCACTTGAACACCTCCAAGCCCGTCGGGAAGCGAATCCACGGTTCCCTGAACGACGTCCTGGGCGTCGATCGTGAGAACTCGAGCGTGAATTTCTGAGTGGTCGTACTCACCCGGACGTTTTCGTGCCTGTCCAACGACGAGTACTTCGATAATCCAAATCGCCGTTGCGGCGAAGAAGATCACGAGAACAGTCCAAGCGATTACCGAATATACAGTGTCGAGCAAAATAATACACCTAACCCACCATTCGTTTCGACTCCATCTAGATATAGCTATTTTGATATCCCACGAATTACCGACATTCGTACGCTCTATCCGAAGGGCAGAGCTGTATACGACAGTATGGGCGCTGCGGGTGACGCAGAGTTCACTCCACTACACCTACCAGGAGCGAAGGGACACGAGGTAGCGATGCGGTACTCGGGAACTGAACGGTACGAGACGGAACCAGATCTCTCCTGAAAGGGATGTTACAGTAACTTTATCCCGACAATGGGTGACAGACGTTAGCATGACAAATATCGCGTTCATCGGCGCCGGCAGCATGGTCTTCGCGAAGAACCTCGTGGGCGATATCCTCTCCTTCGAAGCCCTAAACGACAGCACCATCTCGCTGATGGACATCGACGAGCACCGCCTCGAGCAAACTGCCGAAGTCGCAACTGCCATGGTCGAAAACGGCCGCGTCGACGCGACGATCGAGGCCACGACCGATCGGCGCGAAGCGCTCGAGGGGGCCGACTACGTCCTGAACATGATCAACGTCGGCGGCACCGAGCCGTTCGAGAACGAGATCCGCATCCCCGAGAAGTACGGCGTCGAGCAGGCGATCGGCGACACGCTCGGCCCCGGCGGGATCTTCCGCGGACTCCGGACGATTCCGACGATGCTCGAGATCGCCGCGGACATGGAAGAACTGTGCCCCGACGCGCTCCTGCTGAACTACACCAACCCGATGGCGATCGTCTGCTGGGCGATGGACGAGGCGACCGATATCGAGACCGTCGGCCTCTGTCACAGCGTTCCCCACACCGCCGAAGCGATCGCCGAGTACGTCGGCGTCCCGAGCGAGGAACTCGAGTACTGGGTCGCCGGCATCAACCACATGGCCTGGTTCCTCGAGTGCGAGTGGCAGGGCGAGGACGTCTATCCGATGCTCGAGGACGCGATGGCGGACGACGAGACCTACGAGAAGGACGCCGTCCGGTTCGAACTCCTGAAACACTTCGGCGCGTTCGTCACCGAGTCGAGCCACCACAACTCGGAGTACCACCCCTACTTCCGCACCGATCCGGCGCTGATCGAGGAGTTGACCGGCACGAACTACGCCGAACGGATGCCGACCGCGACCTACCTCGAGGGCTGGAAGACCCGCTCCGCGGAGCGCGACGACGCGCTGGCGGACGTCGACCCCGCTGACGTCGAAATCGAGCGCTCCGAGGAGTACGCCTCGCGGCTGATCCACTCGCTCGAGACCGACACGCCCCGGCGACTCAACCTGAACGTTCCCAACGGCCCCGGACACATTCAGAACCTCGAGAACGACGCCTGCGTCGAGGTCCCGTGTCTGGTCGACGGGACGGGCGTCCACCCCTGCTCCGTCGGCGAGCTCCCGCCGCAACTGGCCGCGCTCAACCGCACGAACGTGAACGTCCAGCGACTGGCTGTGAAGGGTGCGCTCGAGGGCGACCGCGAGGCGGTTCACCAAGCGGTCAAACTCGATCCGCTCACCGCGGCCGAACTCTCGCTCGACGAGATCCACGAGATGACCGAGGAGTTGCTCGCGGCGAACGAGGCGTACCTGCCCGCGTTGAACTGATCGCTCGAGCGGTGACCGGTTCGGCTTCCGGCGGTTCGGCGACTCGAGCGCCGATGCCGGTTCACGCGCCGTCCCGTGCGCCATCGAACCGCGGGCGTGAGACGGTATCACTATATATCGAGGTGCAGGATGGACGCGTATGTCAACCGACTCCGACGGCGATTCGGCCGACCGAATCGTCGACTACGAACTGTTCGAGGTGCCGCCCCGTTGGCTGTTTCTGAAGGTCACGACCGCCGACGGCACCGTCGGCTGGGGCGAACCCGTCGTCGAGGGCCGCGCGAAGACCGTCCGCGCCGCCGTCGAGGAACTGATGGAGAACTACCTGCTCGGCAAGGACCCCTCGAGGATCGAGCACCACTGGCAGCGCCTCTACCGCGGCGGCTTCTACCGCGGCGGCCCCGTCCTGATGAGCGCCATCGCGGGCATCGATCAGGCCCTGTGGGACATCAAGGGCAAGCAGTACGGCCTCCCGGTCTACGAACTGCTGGGCGGTGCGGCCTGCGACCGCATCCGCGTCTACCAGTGGATCGGCGGCGACCGGCCCGCCGACGTCGGCGAGGCGGCCGCCGAAAAGGTCGACGCCGGCTTCACCGCGCTGAAGATGAACGCCACCCCTGAGATGCGCCGGATTGACAACCCCGCAGCCGTCGAGGCGGCCCAGAAACGGCTCGCCGAGGTTCGGAACGCCGTCGGCGACGAGGTCGACATCGGCGTCGACTTCCACGGCCGCGTCTCCAAGTCGATGGCCAAGCGACTCGTGGAAGCGCTCGAGCCCTACGAGCCGTTCTTCGTCGAGGAGCCGGTCCTGCCGGAGCACAACGACGCGCTCCCCGAAATCGCCCAGCACACGACGATCCCGATCGCCACGGGCGAACGCATGTTCTCCCGGTGGGATTTCAAGTCGCTGTTCGAGCAGGGCGTGGTCGACCTGATCCAGCCGGACCTCTCCCACGCCGGCGGCATCACCGAGGTCAAGAAGATCGCCAGCATGGCCGAAGCCTACGACGTCGCCATCGCGCCCCACTGCCCGCTCGGGCCGATCGCGCTGGCCTCGTGCATCCAGGTCGACGCCTGTACGCCGAACACGCTCATCCAGGAGCAGAGTCTGGACATCCACTACAACGAGACCAGCGACGTGCTCGACTACCTCGCCGACCCCTCGGTCTTCGAGTACGAGGACGGCTACGTGGACCTGCCCGACGAGCCGGGACTGGGCATCGAGGTCGACGAGGAAGTCGTTCGCGAGCGCGCCGAACAGGAGGTCAACTGGCACAACCCGGTCTGGGAGCACGACGACGGCAGCGTCGCCGAGTGGTAGCGGACGGACGTCTCGGCTTCACGACGCCTCGAGCCGAGATCTCGTCTCTGTTTTCGGGTTCGAATCGAGCGGAACCCTCGCTAAATCCGACGGTACCGTGAACACCTATATGCGAGAGTTCGAAACGAACGAGCAATGTCATCGCTGCTGACGTTCGGCGAAACGATGCTGCGGCTCTCGCCGACCCCCGGCGACCGCCTCGAGACGGCCCGACAACTGGACTTCCGCACCGCCGGCGCCGAGAGCAACGTCGCGATCGCGGCCTCGAACCTCGGCCTCGAGGCGACGTGGGCCTCCAAACTCCCGGACTCGCCGCTCGGGCGCCGAGTCACGCGAGAAGTGCAGAGCCACGGCGTCGAGACCAACGTCGCCTGGGACGACGACGGACGCCAGGGCGCCTATTTCATCGAACAGGGCGGCCAGCCGCGGGGCACGAACGTCATCTACGACCGCGCGGACGCGGCGGTCCAGACTGCGACGCCCGACGAGTTGACCGACGGGATCGACCTCGAGTCCGTCGACGCCCTCTACACGAGCGGGATCACCCCCGCGCTCTCCGACCGCCTCGAAGAGACGACCGAAACCCTCCTCGAGCGCGCGCAGGACGCGGGCGCAACGACCGTCTTCGACCTCAACTACCGCTCGAAGCTCTGGTCGCCCGCCGAGGCGCGAGCCTGCTGCGAGGGCCTCCTCGAGTCGGTCGATATCCCGGTCGTCGCGGCCCGCGATGCTCGCTCGGTCCTCGAGTTGTCTGGCAGCGACGAGGAGATCGCGGAGGAGATCGCGACGACCTACGACGCCGACGTGGTCGTCGTGACCCAGGGCGAAGACGGTGCGCTCGCCCTCGAGGCCGACGGGACCGTCCGCGATCAGCCGGCGTTCCCGGCGGAGACGACCGACCCGATCGGCACCGGGGACGCCTTCGTCGGCGGCTTCCTCGCGAGCTACCTCGCGGGCGAGGACCGCGACGTAGCCGACGCGCTCGAGTACGGCTCGGCGACGGCGGCCCTGAAGCGCACGATCAACGGCGACCTCGCCGTGCTCACGCCCGACGAGGTCGAGGGCGTGATCGACGACGCCGACGGCGGAATCGACCGCTAACGCGGCGAAAAGAGCGATTTTCGAACCGACGCGGCGCTACTGCGAGCGCGCCGCTTCGACGGCCTCGACGAACTCGGCCGCGTGCTCGCGGACCTGGTCCATGTCGCCGGCCTCGATCGCGTCGTAGTCGACGATCGCGCTGCCGGCGCCGACCGCGATCGCGCCAGCGTCGAAGAAGTCGTCGACGTTCTCGGGCGAGACGCCGCCGGTCGGCATGACGTCGACGTCGCCGAGCGGGCCCTGCAAGGCGCCGATGTGGCCCGGTCCGACGGTCGTCGCGGGGAACATCTTCAGCATGTCCGCGCCGGCTTCCATCGCCGTCACGGCCTCGGTCGGCGTCATCACGCCCGGAATCGAGAGCGCGCCCTGCCGGTTGCAGAGCTCGATCATCTCCGGGTTGCAGTCGGGCGCGAGGACGAACTCCGCGCCGGCGTCGATGACCGACTGGGCCGTCGGCGCGTCCAGCACCGTTCCGGCGCCGATGACGGCGTCCGTGTCGGCCAGTTCGCGGTCGACGGCCGCGATCTTCTCGCTCGCGCGCTTCCCGTCGGCGGTCACCTCGAGCGCGGTGACGCCGGCCTCGTGAATAGCCGTCGCCACGTCGGTGATCTGGTCCTCGTCGATGCCCCGCAGTACCGCGACGACACCGCTGTCAACGATCCGTTCTCTGACGGCGTTTGCCTCGGCCATGGCGGGAGTTGGCGTATCACCCCCTTTATGGCTTCGAAACTGCGGACTCGTTGGCGGCCAGCTCGGCGGTGATCTGCTCGGCGGCGGCCGATTCGCTGTCCGTCGACGCCCAGCTCCTCGAGCGCGCCGCTCGAGCGGGTACGAAAACGCGGGAGGGAATCTACGTCGCTCGCCGTTCGCCCGTCTCAGGGGTTGATGACGCGATCCGGCCGGATCCGCAGGATAACCCGCTCGGTCTGGATCGGGTTCGGATACTCGTCCTCGCCCATGTAGCGCTGGGCGAGTTCGTCGATGTGCTCGCGGGCACCCTCGGTCGTAATCTCGTCGACCTCGCCGATGATCGAGAGGTGCTGATACGGGTTGTCCGGATCGACCATGCTGATGCCGACGCCGGGGTTTTTCTGCACGTTGCGCTCCTTCTGGCGGCCGCGCTCGGTGTTGACGAGTATCCGATTGTCGTCGGCGTCGTAGTCGATCCAGACCGGCGTGACGTGGGGCAGTCCCTCGTCGGTCAGCGTCGCGACGTGCGCGAACGTTTCCTTCTCGAACAGGTCGTGAAACTCCTCGGGAATGGCAGCCATAGTGCGGCGGGAGGTTTTCCCGCGCCACACTTCTGTCTAGGGCCTACACTCGGTGGGTCTCGGCGGGCGCTGAGAAGCCGTCCCGCTGGGTCAGAGATCCTGCAGCCGAATCCCGTCCTGGACCAGCCGCGCGTTGCGCTCGCGCTCGAGGTGCTCGGCGAGTTCCTCGTGGTCGTACAGTTGGGCGACTACATCCGCGTACAGCGTCCGCCACGTGAGCGCGTAGATCGGCGACTGCCCCCACGCGCGCAGTTCGGGCACCAGTTCGTCGTAGGTCTCGTAGCGCTCCTCGAACCGGTCGATCGCCTCGAGCACGCGGCCGGCCGCCTCGCGGTCGTCGTCGGCTGCTTCGATCGCCTGGTTGAGCTTCTCTTCCCAACTCGCGACCGCCTGCTGCATGTCCGCCGCGGCGGCCTCGTCGTCGTCGGGCAGTCGCTCGAGCAGCGGTTGCGGAACGCCGAGTGAAATGTCTTCCATGCCAAAGGGTAGCGCGGCCACCGAAAAGAAACCTGAGGTCCCGGACGGCGCGGAACGGCTACTGCGGCGCGACCGTCGTCGACTCGTCGTTCGCGCGACCGGCGCCGTCGGTCTCCGACGTCTCGAACCGATCCAGCCGCGACGAGAGCGTCGCGGCCTGCTCCGCGAGGTCGCCGACGCTCTCGGAGACCTGCGTCAGCGAGGCGGTCTGCTCCTCGGCCGCCGCCGAGACGCTCTCGGCCTCGCTGGCGGACTCCTCGCTGCTGCTGGCGACGTCGTCGACCGCGGTGACGACCTCCGCCGTGGAATCGGCCTGATCCTCCGTCGCCGCGGAGATCTCCTGGACGCCCTCGTTCGTCTCGTCGGCGTACTCCGCGATCTCCTCGAGCGATTCGACGGCCGGCCTGACGGTCTCGGTCCCCTGCTGGACCCGCTCGCTCGTCTCCTCGACGACGTTGACGGACTGGTCGGTCCGCTCGCGGATCGTCTCGATGCGGTCCTCGATCTCCGCTGCCGCCTCCTTCGCGTCGGCCGAGAGGCTCTTGACCTCGTTCGCGACGACGGCGAACCCGTCGCCCTCCCCGCCGGCGTCGGCCGCCTCGATCGAGGCGTTCAGCGCCAGCAGGCTCGTCTGGTCGGCGATCTCCGCGATCGCGTCGACGAGTTCGTCGACCTGTTCGACCTCCGCCTCGAGCGAGCGGATCGTCTCGACGGCGTACTCGGCGTCGCTCTCGACGGCGGTCATCTCGTCGATCGCCCGCTCCGCGGCCTCGCTGCCGCGCTGGCTCGCCTCGACCGTCCGCTCGGCCGCGGTCGCCACGTTGGTCGCCGTCGACGCGATCTCCTCGGTGCTCGCCGAGAGGTCCGACATCTCCGACTCGATCGTCTGGAGTTGGACGCTCTGGGTCTCGGCGACCTCCGAAATCTGCTGGACGGATTCGGCGACCTGCTCGCTTGCGGTCCGGACCTGTTCGCTCGAGGCCGTGACCTCCTCGCTCTGGGCCGCGACGTCGACGGCGAACTGCTTGACCTCCTCGACCGCGCGCTCGATCTCGGCGAGCATCGCGTTGAACTCCTCGCCGATCGCGCGCATCTGCTCGTTGTCGGTGTCGACGGTCGCCCGGACGGTCAGGTCGCCGTCCGCGGCGGCCCGCATCGTCTCGCTGTACTGGTCGGCCGTCCGCTCGAGTTCTTCGGTCACCTCGGCCATCCGCTCGCGCTCGGCTTCGGCGTCGGCCTGCGCTTCCTCGGCTTCCGCCTGCGCGCGTTCGGCCTCTTCCTGCGCGGCCTCGGCGTCCTCCTTGGCCTCCCTGGCCTCGGTGATCTGCGCGTTGAGCGTCGTCCGCATCTCGTCGAACGCCCGGTAAAGGCGACCGACCTCGTCGATCCGATCCGTCTCGAGGTCGACGGTCAGGTCGCCATCTTCCATCCGCTGGGCGCGGTTGCGCAGGTCCTGCAGCGGCGTCACGGTCTGTCGCGCGAGGACGAGCCCGCCCAGCACCAGCGCGACCAGTCCCGTCCCGATGATCGCCAGCAGACTCTTCCCGACGGCGCTGCTCGCGGCGAACGCCTGTTCGGTCGGGACCGTCGTGACCGCGACCCAGTCGTTGTCCGCCGTCGCCCCGTAGGCGGTGACGAGGTCGCCGTCCCGCTCGAATCGCGTCCCGTCGCGGACGGTGCCGAGTTCCTCGACGATCTGCTCGTCCGGATCGCCCTCGAGATCGCTGCTCGCGAGGACGGTCCGGCCCTCGGTGTCGACGATCATCGTCTCCTGATCCTCGTGGAGCTGGCGGAGTCCGTCGACCCGATACTCGATCGTCCCGACGACGACCGCGATCCGCGCCTCGTCGCCTGCGACGGGGCTGGCGAACGAAATCACCTGGTCGTCGAGCGTGCCGTCCCGATAGGCCGTCTCCGACTGCCAGACGTCGTTGGCCGCCGTCAGATCGACGCCCGGTTCGATCTCGGTCCAGGGCTCGTCGACGCTGCCGAGCGACTGGCCGCGAAGTTCGCCGTTCGTGCTGGTCAGTACCTGATCGTTATTCGTGTCGACGACGTGGATCGCACGGATGTCGACCGGTAACGCGGCCTGGGACTGAATCACGTGCGCTTCGGTCGTCTCCGCGTCGGTCCCGGCTAACTCGGACGACGAGGAGAGCGACCGCGTGTGCGACTCCATCGAAATCGTCCACTCGTTGATCGAGTCGGCGTGCATGTCGACCGTCGCCGTCAGCTGCTGTTCGGCGTCGCGCTCGACGGTCCGCTCGGCGTCGACGTAGCCGGCTGCGCCGACGGCCGAGAGAACCACGATGATCGCGACGACCGAGATGACGAACTTCGCGCGGTAGCTCCCCCGAACCACCGACGGCACGAGCGGCTGGACGCGCCGCTCGAGGCTCGAGACGAACCGGTCGATCGAGCCGGATTCGGTTCCGGAGTCCGCCGTAGCGTCGGATTCGGCGCGATCGCCGGCGGGATCGTCGCTCATCGGGCCACCTCCTCGGGCGTCCGCTCGTCGATAACGTCGATCCCGTCGCTGCCGAAGGTGAAGTACTCGTACTCGACCGAGCCGCCGTCGCCGTTCTCGTCGAACTCGATCTCGCCGGCGGCGCCCCGGTACTGAACCGGCTCGCCGGCCGCCGCACGTTCGATTCCCGCGGCGAGGTCGCCCGGAAGAACCGCCTCGCCCTCGCCGGACGTGACCTCGCGCATCCGCGCCGCGATAGCGGCGCCGTCGTTCGCCCCTGCAGCGGCGTTCGCCAGCAGGATCGTCGCCGCGGCGTCGTAGCAGTTCGCCGCGAACAGGCCCGGATCGGCGCCGTACTCGTCGCGGTACAGCGAGACGAACGCGTCGCGACCGGGTCCGTTCGACCGCGGGGCCGTCCCGTAGACGTCGGTCATCGAGTGATCGACGCCCTCGAGAACCGCCTCGTCCTGCAGCCCGTCGCTGACGAATAGAATCTCGTCGCCGGCGTGGTCGCTGTAGTACTCCTCGAGCACCGGAATCCCGCTCTCGGGGTAACAGATCAGGAACAGGATGTCGGGATCGTCCGACAGCGCCTCGGACAGCGGGTCCGCGTACGACTCGCCTGGCGTGAACGACACCTGGTGCTGGATCTCGCCGTCGAACGACGCCGAGAACGCGCCCGAGAGCTGTCGGCCGTAGTCGCCCGCGGCGTACAGCGTCGCCGCCGAGTCGGCGCCGTGTTCGATGACCGCAAGTCGCGCCGCGATGACGGCCTGCAGCGAGTCGTCGGGTGCCGTGCGGAACGAGTAGCCCCGATCGTTCAGGATCGACATCGTCGGGGTCGTACTCGCCGGGGAACAGGAGACGACTTCGGACGGAATCGTCGCCTGCTGGGTCATCTGCAGCGTCACGTCCGATCCCGCCGCGCCGACGATGGCCGGATACGACTCGTCGGCCAGTTCAGCGGCGGCGTCGACCGCCGCGGACGGCGACGTTTCCGAATCGGCGACCGTATGGTCGATTTCGACCTCGATCTCGGACGCTTCGAGTTCGGTTGCCGGTAACGCCGCGCCGTTCGTCAGCGTCTCGCCGAACGACTCGAGTTCGCCGGACAGCGGCAGTACGGCGCCGTAGCGAAGCGTCCGGTCGGACAGTGCCGGCCGATCGCTGCCGTCGTCGTCCGCGCTACACCCGGCAACGACCGTCGTCGCACCGCCGGCGAGCGCTGCGAGGTACTGCCGTCGCGATGGGTCGTCTCTCATCGTCTCCCTCCAGGAATAGGTACAATGATCGCACTCCTCGTCCAGTCCATGGTCAACCGTCTGCAGTCGCGATTTTCAACGTTTTGGCCATTTGGGTGGATGGTTACCCAGTCACGCTCCCATAATACGGAATATGTTGTCCGAATGTCCGGATAGTATAATGAATTTCCACGAGTGGCGTTACCACGAGGTTTGCGGTTCAGTCGAGTATCGACGTGGATGCAGGACCGTGAGTGGACGAAAATCCGGCGGTGCCGACGATCAATCGGTCGAACTGGGTTTGTTCGCCCGATCAAATTCGATGCGGCCTGGGGAGCGGAAGGTGGCGATTCCATATCGCATTATGAGGTTTATGTGCTCGCCGATGGCGGAGCGCCAGTACAGCGACAGAGCAACCCGACAGGGCGTCAGGCGGCTGTACGACCTCAATCCGGCGCTCGTCGGTGATGACACAGTGCTCGAGGCGGGTGCATATCGCGCCGCAAGCGAGTCGACTCGAGATCGTGCCGGGAGGCTACGTCGAACGCAGCCGCCGAGAGACTTCAACGGTGGCACTACCTGTAATCAGCGCTGGCACTGACCGGTGACCTACGTACCGGGCCTGTCGGGCTCAGTGATGACTCACATCGTGAGCGCACTCGAGAGTATCTGCCCGGTTCGCGTCTCAGGCGGGAAGAACCGTGGCAGCGGCTCGTCCCTCACGATAGGCAACGGCCGTATCCGGCTGGTCGAACCAGATGAACGGCCGTCGGACGGTGGATCAGCTCGAGCAGCGCATCGAGGATGACACCGAGTCCAAGTCCGTGGGAGACCCAGCCAGTTCGGGACTGGAGCGCCGTCCAGTGTCACAATTCGGTCAGACGGTTCGCTCGAGCAGCCGGTACTCCAGCGGTTGATCGATCAGGTGCAACTGCGACGAAGCGGTCGCGGACGAGATGTCGTTCGCGCGAACGCGGATACCGCCGACAGCGCGGTGAGTACGTCTGCTTGTCCGGCGTTCGAAAGCGACGAGCGGCCACTGGTAAACCCTATAACGAGATATAAAATCTTGCTGTACTGTCTCGATCGGCACAACGTGAAACGTCGACGAGTTCCGTTACTGCCGGATCAGTCGGGGGCGAACCGTCCCGGTTCCCAGCGAGGAACTTGACGGTCGGTCAAAGATACAGTTCGAGCAGCCTGAAACAGTCCTCGCGTGATGTTTTGAGCATTACATTTATACTCGACAGCGGACTTGTGAGTAGCAATCGATTCATGGAAACCTCCGATCCCTCACCAGGCCGCCTTCGGTCCCGCGTCCGGCAACAGGAGGTCGTCGCCGAACTCGGGCAGCAGGCCCTCGAGACGGGCGATGTCGACCGGTTGCGCCGCGACGCGGTCGACGGCGTTCGAACGCAACTCGAGGTCGCCTACTGCGGCGTCTTCGAGGTGAGCGACCCCGAAACGCTGCGGCTGCGATCGGAAAGCGGGCGGGAGACGCTCGCGGTCGGCCCGACGGCGTCGGCCGAACCGGACTCGTTGCTGGGCCGAGCACTCGCCACCGACGACCCGATCGTCGAACACTCGCCGAGCGAGGCGGAAATCGGCGTGGTAGCGTGTCCCGAAAGTGATATCGAGACCGGTCTCGCCGTGGCCATCGGCCCTCGGGAGGAGCCGTGGGGCGCGCTCGGCGTCTATACGACCGAGCGTCGTGAGTTCGCAGCCGATACGCGCGAGTTCGTCAAAAGCGTCGCCGCCGTGCTCGCGTCGGCGATCGAAAACGCAGAAACTGAACGACGGCTCCGCGAGGAAGCCGCGCTGAACGATCGAATCGTCGAGACCAGTCCCGTCGGGATCGTCGTCACCGACGTAGACGGCACCGTCCGGTTCGCTAACGAGCGCGCCGAAACGATCACGGGCCGGGACCGGAGCGACCTCGTCGACCGCCCGCTCGCTGCGGGGTGGGACCCCGTCGACGACGATGGCGAACCGCTGTCGAACCGTCAATTACCCGTCGCCCGGGTGCTCGAGACCGGCGAGCCGGTCTGGGACGTCGAGTTCGGCATCCGAACGCCGGCCGGGGAGCGGGTCTGGATCGCGGCGAACGCCGCGCCGATGACCGCCGGCGACGCGTACACCGGCGTCGTCACGACCTTCGAGGACGTCACGGACGAACGTCACCATCGGCGCGAGAGTCGGCACATCTACCGGGCGCTCGAGACCGCGAGCGAGGGGATCAGCCTGCTCGACGAGGACGATCAGTTCACGTACGTCAATCAGGCCTACGCCGAGATGTACGGCTACGAGCCCGAGGAGATGATCGGCGAACACTGGGGGATCCTGTATCCGGACGGCGCGGCCGAGGAGGCTAACGAGGAGATCGAGGCCGAACTGGCAGAAACGGGGACGTGGTCGGGCGAAACGATCGGCCTGCGACGCGACGGGACGGAGTTCGTCGAGGACCACTACCTCGCACGTGTCGGCGACGGCGGCCTGGTGTGTGTCGTTCAGGACGTCACCGACGAGCGCCGGATCGAGGCCGAACTGCGCGACGAGCGGGCGCTGAAGGAACAGATCGTCGAGACCAGCCCCGTCGGGATCACCGTCATCGACACCGACGGGGACCTGCGCTTCGCGAACGACCGCGCGGCGGATATTCTGGGGTGCGACCGCGAGGCGATCGCCGGACTCTCGAGCGACGACTCCGACTGGGAGGTGCGAGACGCGGACGGACGGCTGCTGTCGGCGGCCGAACGGCCCTTCGACCGGGTTATCTCCTCGGGCGAGGCGCTGTTCGACGTCGAGTTGCGGCTTCGCCATCCCGACGGCCGGGAACGGTGGCTCTCGATCAACGGGGCGCCGCTGCGGGCCGACGAGACCGCGGACGTCGTTCCCGATCTGGAGTCCACCGCGGAGACGGACACAGCAGCGGGCGAGGACGCCGCCGAGGTAACCGGCGGCGTCTTCACCATCGAAGATATCACCGAACAGAAACGCCTCGAGAACGAACTCGAGGCGACGTTCAACCGGATCTCGGACGCGTTCATCGGGCTCGATTCGGACTGGACGATCACGTACGCCAACGACCGTGCGGAGACGCTGATCGACGCGGCCGGCGAGGGGATCGTCGGGTGCGACCTCTCGGCGGCGTTCCCGACGGCGGACGAGTCGACGTTCGAGGCGGACCTCCGGGAGGCGATGAACCGGCAGGAACCGACGTCGATCGAGGAGTACGTTCCCGCCCTCGAGACCTGGTTCGAGATCCACGTCTACCCCTCGCCGACGGGGCTGTCGGTCTACTTCCGGGACGTGACCGAGCGCAAGGAGATGGAGCGAGAGCGTCGGGCGACCAACCGGACGCTCCAGCGGCTGTACGCGATCACCGCCGACGGCGATCGCTCCTTCGACGAGAAAATCGACGAACTTCTCTCGCTGGGCCGGGAGCGGCTGGGACTCGAGACCGGGTTCTTGGCCGCGATCGATCCCGAAAGTGAGCGGTTCGAAGTGACCCACGCTGACGGCGAGGATCCGCGGCTCCAGCCGGGGTCGACGTCGCCGCTCGCTGAGACGTACTGCCAGCAGACAATCCAGACGGACGGGCTGCTCGCCTTTACCGACCGGCCGACGGAGCACGTCGACGACCGCGCGTACGAGGCGTGGGACCTCGACTGCTACCTCGGCGGACAGATCACGGTCGACGGCGACCGCTACGGGACGCTCTGTTTCGTCGACGACGAACCGCGGTCGACGCCGTTTACGCGGGCCGAGAAGTCCTTCGTCGAACTCGTGACCCAGTGGGTCAGCTACGAACTCGAGCGCCGGCGCCACCAGCGCCACCTCGAGGAGTCCGAACGCCGGTACCGGACGCTGGTCGAGCAGTTCCCGAACGGGCTCGTCGCGCTGTTCGACGATGAGCTGCGGTACACGCTCGGCGGGGGGCAGGCGCTCGAGGAGATCGATCTCTCAGTTTCGGAGTTCGTCGGGCAGACGGTCACGGAGCGATACGAGGGGGAGACCCGCGAACAGTTCGAATCGAACTTCCGGGCCGCGCTGGACGGCGAGCAGCGGACCTTCGAGTTCCAACTCCACGAGCGGGAGTGGCTCGCGTACGCGGTGCCGGTCGAGGACAGCCGCGGGGAGGTCTTCGCCGGCATGCTGATGGTACAGGACATCACCGAGCGCGTCGAGACCGAGCGCCAGCTCCGGGAGCGCGAGCGGCGCCTCGAGCAGTTCAAGCGCTACACCGACGACGTGCTGGACGCGATCGACGACGTCTTCTACGTCATCGACGAGGACGGCACCGTCCAGCGCTGGAACGAGAGCCTGCGCGCGCTGACGGGCCTGTCCGACGACGAACTCGAGGGGATCAATGCGCTCGAGTTCTTCGAGGGGGAGGACGAGGAACGAGTCGCGGCGGCGATCGACGAGGTCTTCGAGACGGGGAGTGCGCGCCTCGAGGCCGAGGTCGAACCGGAACCCGGCGGCCAGGCCGTCCCCTACGAGTTCGTCGCGAGCGCGCTCGAGGACCCCTCGGGCGAGCCGGTCCTGACCGGGATCGGGCGGGACATCAGCGAACGGCGGGAGCACGAGCGCCGACTCGAGGCCCTCGTCGACGACCTCGAGGAATCGAACGAGCGCTTGGAGCAGTTCGCCTACGCCGCCTCCCACGACCTCCAGGAGCCGCTCCGGATGATCTCGAGCTACCTCACGCTGCTCGAGCGACGCTATGCGGACGATCTCGACGACGACGCCCACGAGTTCATCGAGTTCGCGGTCGACGGCGCCACCCGGATGCAGGAGATGATCGACGGACTCCTCCAGTACTCGCGGGTCGACACGCAGGGGCAGTCGTTCCAGCCCGTCGAGGTCGACGAGGTGGTCACAGACGTCTGTACGGATCTCGAGATGCGGATCGAGGAGACCGGTGCCGAAATCGACGTCGGCGGCCTCCCGGAGGTACACGGCGACCCCGGCCAGTTACGGCAACTGTTCCAGAATTTGATCGATAACGCGATCACCTACTCGGGTGAGGAGACACCACGTATATCCGTATTCGCGGAGAAGAGAGAAGCAACGTGGGTCATTTCAGTTCGCGACCAGGGGATCGGGATCGATCCGGACGACGTCGACCGGATCTTTCGCGTGTTCGATCGGTTGCACAGCGTCGAGGAGTACGACGGGACCGGGATCGGGCTCGCGCTCTGCCAGCGGATCGCCGAGCGCCACGGCGGCACGATTCGGGTCGATTCCGACCCCGGCGAGGGATCGACGTTCTCGGTACACCTACCGACGCGAGCCGAACGAGAGGACGACAATGAGTGAATCACGACGCAACCAACCGGAGCCGGCACAGATTCTGCTCGTCGAGGACAACCCCGGCGACGTCCGACTGACCGAGGAGGCGTTCAAACAGGGCCGGATCGAGAACGACCTCCACGTCGTCTCCGACGGAACCGAAGCCCTCGAGTTTCTCACCCAGCGCGGCGAGTTCGGCGACGCGCCGCGGCCGGATCTCGTGTTGCTGGACCTCAACCTGCCCCGAACGGACGGGGAGGAGGTCCTCGAGGAACTCAAGAACGATCCGGAACTGCGATCGATCCCGGTGATCGTCCTGACGAGTTCGCGAGCCAACGAAGATATCGCTCGCTCGTACGAACTGCACGCGAACGCCTACCTCACGAAGCCGGTCGACCCGGACGAGTTCATCGAGACCGTCCGCGCGTTCGAGAAGTTCTGGTTCTCCGTCGTGCGGCTCCCCCCGGAGGTCGAATCATGAGCGAAAGCGACGCGTACACGTCTAACGGCGACGACGAGACTGAGACCGAGACTGAGACTGATACCGAGACCGCGGCCGACCGAGACGGCACCGGCGACGCGGCACTAGCCGGTCGCGGCCCGGCATCCGAATCCGACGAAACGCTTCGCATCCTCCTGATCGAGGACAACCCCGGCGACGCGCGCCTGATCGAGGAGATGCTCAAGGACACCGAGGAGCTCGCCCAGCGAGTCAGCTCCGACGAAGCCGCGGGCCGGACGCCCGATATCACCCGCGAGACGCGCCTCGAGGACGGCCTCGCGACGCTCGAGGCGGAGGCGACCGACGTCGTGTTGCTCGACCTGAACCTCCCCGACAGCGCCGGCCTCGAGACGCTCGAGGCGGTCCACGAGGAGAGCGAGACGACGCCGATCGTCGTCCTGACGGGCGTCCGCGACCAGCAGGTCGGCGTGCAGGCGATCCAGCGAGGCGCCCAGGACTTCCTCGTCAAAGACGAGGTGACGAGCGAACTCCTCGTCCGGACGATCCACCACGCGATCGAGCGGGCCCGCCAAGAGTACGAACGGCGGCGCCAGCGCGACCAACTCGAGGCGCTGAACCGGCTCAATCGGATCGGCCACGACATCACGCACGCGGTGATCACGACCGAGACGCAGGCCGAACTCGAGCAGCGCGTCTGCGACCGCCTCGTCGAGTCCGACGCCTACCGGTTCGCCTGGATCGGCGGCGTCAATCCGGGCAGCGATCAGGTCGTCCCCAAGGCCGCGGCCGGCGTCGAAGAGGGCTACCTCGAGACCGTCGACATCAGTGTCGCCGAGGACGATCCGAGCGGGCAGGGACCGTCCGGAAAGGCGATCCGGACGGGCGAGGTCCAGATCACGAACGACATTCAGACGGATAGCGGGTTCGAGCCGTGGCGCGAGGAAGCGAACGAGCGAGGCTACCGCTCCTCGGCCGCGATCCCCATCGTTCACGAGGACCTCGTCTACGGCGTCCTGAACATCTACGCCGAATCGCCGCGGGCGTTTACGGCGCCGGAACAGGAGATCCTCTCGCGAATCGGCGACATCATCGCCCACGCGATCACGGCGATCGAACGGCGCGACGCCCTCGTCAGCGACGCCGTCGTCGAACTCGAGTTCCGGGTCGAATCGATGGCCGAAGAACTCGTCTCCCTTTCCGCGACCGAATCCTGTACGATCGAGATCGAGCAACTCGTCCAGGGCGACGAGACGCTGCTGGTCTACGGCTCGGCGACCGGCGTCTCCCAGGACGAGTTCGAGGAGACCGTCGCCGAAACCGATGGGATCGACGACGTGCGCTTCCTCGCGGCCAGACGCGACGAATTCGAGTTCGAACTCGTGGCGCCGACCGCCATCTCGCTGTTCGAGACGATCGCGACCCACGGCGGACGCGTCGAGTCGGCGACGATCACCGACGGCGAGTTCCGCTTCGTCGTCGAACTCCCGCGGGGCCGCGACACGCGCCAGATGATCGAACTCATCAAGGACGAACAGTCCGACGTCACCTACCTCGCCCAGCGCACTACCGAGCGCAGCGAACCCAGCGGTGCGAGTTCCGCGTCGGTCCTCGAGGAAGATCTCACCGAAAAGCAACGGGCGGCCCTCGAGACGGCCTACTTCGCGGGCTACTTCGACTGGCCTCGCGAGAGTACGGGCGAGGAGATCGCGGATCGGCTGGGAATCGCGCCCGCGACCTTCAACCAGCATCTCCGGACGGCAGAGCGGAAGTTCTTCGATTCGGTGCTCGGCGAGTAAGGCACGTTTTTTCGTCGTTCTCTCCGTCGGTCAGAGCCCGACGCCCTCCGCAAGCAACTCGTGCGAGCGGACGACGTCCTCGTGCTCGGCGATCGTATTCTGCACGACCACGCTATCGACGGCGACGCGATCCGTAAGCTGCTCGAGCAGCGCCGAAAGCGTCTCCGGACTCCCCGAAATCGAGCGCGACCACTCGCCCTCGGGGAGCGGGTTCGGCGTCGGCTCCGGCACGCCGCCGAGTTCGTCGATCGCGGCCTCGACGGTCGGCGGCGAGCCGACCTCGCCGCGTTGCAGCCGCCTGTAGGTCGCCTCGGCCGTCGCCCGCTGTCGGGCCGCTTCCTGATCGGTCTCGGCGCAGGCGACGTTGATCGCGAGCATGCCCTGGGGGCTGTCCGGTCCCGCACCGACGTCCGAGGGCACGAAGTGCTCGCGGTACGTCTCGAAGGCCCGTTCGGCGAGATTCGGGCGGATGAACGCGGCGAAGCAGTACCGAAGGCCCAGTTTGCCCGCGATCTCGGCGCTCGAG
The DNA here is from genome assembly GCF_003610195.1 of Halopiger aswanensis. Lineage (NCBI taxonomy): Archaea > Methanobacteriati > Methanobacteriota > Halobacteria > Halobacteriales > Natrialbaceae > Halopiger > Halopiger aswanensis. The sequence continues at coordinate 1,207,098 of NZ_RAPO01000002.1, forward strand.
GGGCTCGAGCCGAGGACCCACGCCTCGGGAACGTCGTCGGCCGAGCGGGGAAGCGAGATGTCGGCATAGGGGTGGTCCTCGGGGAAGCCGTCGTAGAGGTGGCTCACCGTCGCCTCGATCTTCTCGGCGTGGTCCTCGTCGGGATTCTGCTTGTGTCGGTCGGTCCCCAGCGCCTGATCAACTGCGGGGATGCCGGTCGCGCGGCCGAGGCCGAGGTCGACCCGCCCGGGCGCCATCGCGTCGAGCGACGCGAACGTTTCGGCGACCTTGAACGGCTGATAGTGGTTGAGCAGCACCGTCCCGGAGCCGATCCGTATCTCGTCGGTTTCGGCCGCGAGGTGGGCGATCAACGTCTCCGGCGTCGTGCTCGCGATGTGGTCGGCCATGCCGTGGTGTTCGGCCACCCAGAATCGGTCGTAGCCGAGGTCTTCGGCCCGCCGGGCGAGATCGGTCGTGTTCGCGTACGCGTCGGTCGCGGTCCCGTCCTGCGGAACGGGTGCGAGATCGACGATCGAGAGGTCCATACCGGCCGTCGGAATCCCGGCCCCAATAATCCGTTCGTCGCGGCGCCGGTTGCCGTCGCTCGAGGATCCTCGAGACATGCACAATAAAAGAAAGTTAGGCGCTGCGCGGTTCGGCCGCGGGCGGCGTCGACTCGTCGACGCGACGGCCCGAGATCGCGACGATACCCATCGAGAGGCCGGTCATGAACAGGCTGACGCCGACGAGGAGGCCGATCGCCCACGAGGCGGTGGCCGGGAAGCCGACCCAGAGGAGGCCGGCGAGGACCAGCGAGATGACGCCGCTGGCGACGATCGAAGTGCGTCCTGGCTGGCCGGCCATGCGCAGCCCCATCCACAGTTCCGCGACGCCGTCGGCCAGCAGGTAGCCCACTAACACGAGCGTCAGAGTCACGAGGCCGACGACCGGGTTCATGAAGGCGATAAGGCCGGCGAGGATCGCCACGACGGCGAGGGCTGCCTGCCAGATGCGTCCGCGCCATCCGCGGGCCGTAACGGCGTGTGCACCGTGGACGACGCCGCTCAGCACGAGGAGGGCGCCGAAACCCATCGTCAGCGAGAGACCGGTCGCGAGCGGAAACGCGATCGCGAGGAGGCCGAGGAGGCCGACGACGGCACCCGCTATCGCGAGCGTGCGCCAGCCGTGTGCGAGAGAGTAGCCGTACGATTCGCCGTCAGTTGTCATCGAGTTCATTTGACTCACCGGTAATAGCTACGCCGTCCGAGGAGATAAAACGAGTATACGGTTTGACAGTAGATCGCGGTTTCGGACCGGTCAGCGGACGGGAGCGACCGTCTCGAGGCCGGTAGCCGTGTTTCTCCGCATTCGTCGATTCTCACGCACCGATCGAGAGTAAATCAAATAACGATATATCGAATCATCCGATCGGCGACAAACGCCGACCCGATCGCGCACGTCGTTCGCGGCGCAGGTTTAGGTCGTGCGAAAAATTATAAGAATATTGAAAAGTTATAAGAGGGTACGGACCCAAGCTGTAGTTGTCATGAACACGCAGAAGACCGTCCAACAGGAGGCCGGCACCGTCGAGGAGAACGCACTGCGACTCGAGCCCGAGAAGGCCGAACAGATCGTCGAGGCGCTGAACCGCGACCTCGCGGACGCGTACGTCCTCTACCACCAGCTTCACAAGCACCACTGGAACGTCGAAGGCGCCGAGTTCCTCGACATCCACGTCTTCCTCCAGGAAGTCTACGAGGACGTCGAGGAAGCCGCCGACGACGTCGCCGAGCGGCTGCAGGCCCTGGGCGGCGTTCCGCACGCCAACATGACGACGCTCGCCGAGAAGGCGACCGTCGAACCCGAGGACGAAGACGTCTACGACATCCGCACCTCGCTGGCGAACGACCTCGAGATGATGGGCGACATCATCGAGAGCTACCGCGAGCACATCGAACTCGCCGAAGGACTGGGCGACCACGCGACGTCTCAGATGCTGCGCGAACAGCTCGAGACCATCGAGGAACACGCCCACCACATCGAGCACTACCTCGAGGACGATACGCTCGTGCTCGAGTCGGCGACCCACTAACGCTACCGGTTCTCGCGCTGCAACCAGTTTTTCTGCCGTTTTCGATCGGATCAGACGGAAAGACCTGAGGATATCACTGACTGCCGAACAGGCACAGTAACGCCGCTACCGAGAGACGTCGATCGTCGTATCGCTCGCGATCCAGCCCTCGGTGTTGTCCGCCTCGATGAAGATCGTCTGCCCCGGACGGCTCTCACAGATCGAGATGTCGGGAACGGTCCGTTCATCAGCTGGACCGTCTCGATCCTGAGCGTCGTCCGTGTCGTGTGGTCGGGTAGCGTTCGTCATTGCGAGTGTTTAGGTGGGCCTAAAACAAAAGCGTATGGGTCGTCGCCGTAGATTGCGAGCCGATCGCTGCAATCGGCCGGACACGGCGGAGACGGTGGTGTCAGGACCCCTCGAGGGGCGACTGAACTACGTCGTCGTCGATCGACTCGGCAGCGTCGCCCTCGAGCAGCGTCTCGGCGACCCGCTCGGTGACGACGGGACTGACGCTGCCGGCGAGTTCCAGCGCCTCCGCCTCGGGGTTCTCGAGGTCGAGCACCTCGCGGAAGAACTGCGACAGCACGGCGTACGTTTCGTACAGTTCTTCGGCCGTCTCCCGGCCCTCCGCTGTGAGCGTCGCGCCCTCGTAGGGTTCGTACTCGAGGAGCCCTCGCGTCTCGAGTCGCTGGAGCATCTCGGTCGCGGCCGCTGGGGACCGGTCGAGTGCGTCGGCGACGTGGCCCGGCGAGACCGGCTCGCTCCGGGTTCTCGAGGCGCGATAGATGACGAGCAGGTACTGGGATTCACTCGTCATGCGACCCCGCGGCGGTACTCGATGCTGGTTCGGGAGTATCGGTGCGGGAGTCGGCCTCGCGAACGGGAACGCGTCCGAGCGTAACGCGCTCGTCGGTCCGCACGATGTCGGCGGTCAGAACGGCGCCCGACGCCGTGGCTACTGTCCGTCACAGGAGCGCCTTCCATGTGATTTAGGCACCCCTAAACAACCAAAGTAGTTTCGGATTTTAGGCCACCCTAAACCACCGGTGTTCGATAGCGGTGATGTTGTCGAACGCATGACGCGACGTCGCCAAGCCGATAACCAACGAAACGACGAGGGTGCTCGAGCGAGAACGAACGGGCGTGACCGGGAGCGAAGAGAGAGCCGACGGGGACGCGGACGGAAGCGGGCAAGACCGCCAAGAACGGCGTAAGTGCGATCTCTGCGGCGCGGACGTACCCGCGGCGAGCTATCACGAACATCTGCTCAAGGAGTGTCCGGGGCGGTGACCGAACCGACGTTCGAAGACGCTACTTCTCCTCGACGTGGCGCACTTCGGCCGCGATGCCGCGCGTACTTTCGGCCATCTCCCGGCCGAACATCTCGGCGCGGCCGACGGCGAAGGCCCTCGGCCCCTCGACGATGACCTCGTCGCCGACGCGGATGTCTTCGTCGGCGTCGACGACGCCCGGCGCGAGCACGCTACCGTGGGGGACGAAGCCGTCGATCTCGACGCGCTTGACCGGCGCGTCGCTCTCGAGCCAGCGGCGCGCGCCCTCGAGCGTAAAGGAGAGGGTGCCGTACTGCGGCACCATCGTCGCGAGTTGCTCGTCGTCGCCGTCCCGAACCTGGATCTTCGGGTAGCGACTCGTCGTCTGGATGTCCTCGAAGAGGTCGTCGCCGGCGCCGTCGCCGAGCAGGTAGTCCGCGATGGCGCGGACGGTGTTGTGCTCGCGCTCGCGCTTGGAGTACTTGAGTTCGCCCGACAGCGCCGTTCCGAGGTTCGAGAGGGACTCGTCGTCGGTCGGGTGCTCCGCGACGGTGTAGGTGATATCGAGCTCGAGTTCGTCCTCGACGCGCTCGACGATGTCGCGGTAGCCCTCGTCCGGAACGTGGGCGATGATTTCGGGGTACTCGTTGCGCTCGAGGTAGCGTCGCAGCACCTCGCTGACGAACCGCTTCTCGTCTTCGGACCAGCGGCCGGTGACGACGGTGTCGTAGTGTTGAGCCGGGTAGGTCGTCTCGAGTTCCTGCGGGACGACGCCGATCGGCGAGGTCATCGAGACGAGGTGGGCGCGCCACTGGATGATGTCGTGGAACTGCCGGTGGCTCTGGGACTCGCTGTAGGGCTTGGTGGCCGAGCAGGGCACCAGCACGAGCGGGTTGTCGAAGCGGTTGCGGTACCTCGTGGTCACGCGGTCGGCGAAGCGCTGGATCTCGACGCGCCGGAGGGTGTCCTCGGTCGCCGCCGAAATCTGGGCGTCCCGGAGGATGGGCGTGCGCTCCTCGAGGTACCCCCACTGGTCGTCCAGTTCCCGCATGGCGGCGGTGAGCCACTGGTCGTGGCGGGCCTGGCCCTCGACGTAATCGCGAAGCCGGCCGTCCCGAATCCGCCGGCGGACGATCGCCAGTTCCGACTCGAGGGCGTTGCGGTTGTGCTCGGCGCAGTCCTCGCGGGTGAACTCCTCGCGGGGTTGCTGGCATGCGGGGCAGTTACAGGGCAGTTCCTCGAGGTCCTCGAGGAAGTAGGCCTCGTCGGTGGTGAGATAGCGCCCCTCCGTCCCCTTCACGACGGCCGCCGTCGCGTCGAAGATGTCGACGCCGACGTAGGCCAGCAGGGCGACGTTGCGCGGCGTCGCGACGCCCGAGAACAGCAAGGCGGTGTCGGTCGGGATCTCCTCGCGGACGTTCACGACGGTCTCGACCAGCGCCGCGCCGTGGCCCATCGCGGACTGGACGTCCGAGACGGCGTAGGCGTCGGTGCCGTGATCGTCGACGTGGTCGCTCGAGACGACGGCGACGCTGGGGTAGTCGACGTCGGGGTAGTCGACGGCGAAGGATTCCTGCACTTCGTCGGCGGTGCCGCCGGGGAACGCGCGGTGCGGAAGGACGGTGAGTTTCGAGTCGTCACCCTCGGGGATCTCGCGAGAGTTGCTCCACAGCGAGCCCGCGTCCTCGAGCAGGTCGTCGACGAGCGCGGGGGTCGTGTGGGACTCAGTGAGTCGCAACTCGCCCACGCGCGCGGCCCCGTCGCGCTCGTGTACTTCGAAATACTCGGTCATACCCGAACTGGGTGGGGGAACGCGAAAGAGGCTGTCGGTCGCGTCCGACGGCGGCTACAACCGCTCACCCGCCGAACGTCGCGAAGACGAAGACCAGCCCCAGGTAGGCGACGACGATCCCGACTGCGACGAGGGGAATCGTCTCGAGGACGCCGTAGGAGCCGTTGCCGATCGAGCGGTCGCGCCGGGTCGCGGCGTCGCCGCTCGCGGGTTCGGTATCGACGCCGCCGTCGATCTCGTCGGTCGTCGGCATCACCTCGGGCAGCCCCTTCCGGTTCGCGTCCCATTTGTTGAGCGCGACTACCGCGACCGCGGTCGCGATGAACGCGAACGGCAGCAGGACGAACGGCGACGTGAGTCCGATGCCGTACAGCAGGAGCGTCACGACCGTGATGCCCGCGGCGGTACACGCGAACGGAATCTGCGTGTTGACGTGGTCGATGTGGTCCGACCCCGCGAAGATCGAGGACATCACCGTCGTGTCGCTGATCGGCGAGCAGTGGTCGCCCCAGATAGCGCCGCCGAACAGGACCCCGAGGACGACCGGCAGGATCGACGCGTCGGCGAGTTCGTACCCCAGCGGAATCGCCAGCGGCGTCAGGATGGCCATCGTCCCCCACGAGGTGCCGGTCGTGAACGCGACGAACATCGCCGCGGCGAAGATCAGGATCGGGAGGAAGGAGCCGGGGACGCCGCTCCCGACGAGCACGTCGACGATGAAGTCGGCGGTGCCGACCTGATCGGCGGCGTGGCCGATCGCCCACGCGAGGACGATGATCGCGACGGCGATCATCATCGTCTTGAAGCCGTCGATGATCGTATCGCTGGCCTCCTCGAGGCTCATCGTCCGGAACGCAAGCGCGCCGGCCATCCCGACGACCATGAACGCGAACGCGCCGTAGAGCAGGCCGAGCGCGACGTCGGTCTCCTGGAAGGCGGTCGCGACGTCGACGCCGGGCTCGTGGCCGCCGCCGAGCCACCACATCGCGACCAGCCCGACGACCAGCAGCGCCAGAATCGGCGCGAAGAAGTTAACCAGCGTCGGGTTCTGCTCGCTCGGCTCGCCGACGTCGCTCGAGACGTCCGACAGCGGCGTCGCGTCCTCGCGGATCGTCTCCTTCCGGCTGCGGGCGCGCCACTCGGCGTCGAGCATGGGGCCGTAGAACCGCTGGGTGATCGCGATGAACCCGACCATGAAGAAGGCGAGCAGACAGTAGATGTTCCACGGGATGCTCTGGAGGAACAGGCCGAACGCCGACAGTCCGAGGTCGTCGAGGGTGACGCGGGCGGCCTCGAAGCCGACGATGATCATCGAGACCTGGTAGCCGATCCAGTTCGAGACCGGGCCGAACGTGGTCACGGGCGAGGTCGTGGAGTCGAGGGCGTACGCGTGCATCTCGCGGGAGCTGTAGTTGTCTTCGGCGAGTTCCCGCGTCGCGTTGCCGGTGACGATGGTGCTCGTGTACGAGTCGAAGAAGATGAAGATCCCGATGAGCCACGTCAGGATCTGGGAGTCTCGAGCCGTGTTCACGCGGTGGCCGATCCAGTTCTGCAGCGCGATGACGCCGCCGGAGCGGTAGATGAAGGCCGCGCCGGCGCCCATGAACAGGATCAGGATGAGGAACCGCGTGTCGAACGGATCGCGGACGACCTCGACGATCCAGTCGATCGACAGGGCCGTCGCGGCGATCGGATTCCAGCCGGCGACCATCAACGCGCCGATCCAAACGCCTGCGAACAGCGACACCAGCACCTGCCGCGTGTACATCGCGAGTCCGATCGCGAGCAGCGGCGGTGCCAGCGCTAGTACACCGTATTCCGACATACGATCCGTGATTTTTAGAGGGACATAATAAGTGTGTGGTGTGTTGGCTAGCGAGAGTTTGACAAGTCAGTTCGCGGTGCCGCCGAGACGGCGTACCGCGTTGGCAGCGCTCGAGGGCAGAAGGGAACGTGAAGACCGAGAGAAAGACGGCAGCGAACGGACGTAACCGACCACACCGTCGGATCAGGCAGTCTCGAGGAACCGCGCCGTCGCCGACGTGTGCCCGCGGTTGAACGAGAGGATCTTGATCTCGATCACGTCGCCCGCCGCGACGCTCGAGGGGACGTCCTCGACGAAGACGACGAACCCCTCGATCTTGCAGACGGCGTGACGATCACCGGAGTGGTGCTCGGTGAACTCGTGGACGGCGACCGCTTCCACGTCGCCGATGTCGACCGGCGGCTCGCGCTCCTGAGCCTCGCGGTGGCGTCGCCACGATTTGAGGCGGTCCGTCGACCGGAGCCCGCCGACGACGCGGGGCAGGAGCCACGTCGCAACGACGAGGGCGACGACAAGCACGAGGACGGCAGCCACGAGCCCGAGCATCGTTCTCGTGCGTGTCAGAGAGCCCCACCACCTTGGACGTTCTGATCCGTTGGCTGGACCCGGCTGGCGGTATCGCTCACAGCCGACGAACCAAAAGCGCTTCTCGCTGGACGAAAAACGGAGCCTATGGGGTTCGAACTCGACGATATCGATAGGGGGATCCTCCATCGACTGCAGGACGACGCGCGACACACGACGGCGGCCGATATCGCCGGCGAGGTCGGCGTGACCGCCAACACCGTCCGGAACCGGATTCAGCGCCTCGAGGAGGCGGGCGTGATCGCCGGCTACGTACCGCTGATCGACTACGAGCAGACCGAGAAATCGATGCACATGGTGGTCCAGTGTACGGTGCCGATCCACGAGCGCGGCGAGGCGGCCGCGACGGCCCTCGAGTTCGACGGCGTCGTCGCGGTCCGCGAACTCATGACCGGCGACCGGAACCTACGGATCGACCTCGTCGCGGCGGATACCGACGAGATCACGGCGATCGTCAGTCGACTCCAGCGGGCCGGAATCGACGTCAGCGAGGAGGAACTCCTCAAAGCCGAATATCGACAGCCGTTCGATCACTTCGGCGCGGATACGGTCGAGGAGTAGGACAGCGTTCGGGAGTGTTGCTCGAGGTGAGACGATCGAGGACCATCGAAACGCCGAACGGTCCCGGGTGGTATTACGAACGATATTGCATTATAGATTCGGAAAACGAAACTAGATCGAGAAATTTCGACTCAAAGTGAGAATGCCCGCTATCCTTTTATGTGCCGGAGCGTTTGAGTAGATCGTGAATCACTCATCTATCGGTTCGACTGACGGCGGCTTCGAGGAGCCCGTGAGCATCACTGTCATCACGGCAGTCGCGGCACGGCGCGGCGTCGAACCGACGGCACTGCCGCCCTTATACGAGTGGATCGATCCGGATGCCCTCGATTCGCTGTTCGAGCCGACTCGAAGGGGCGGTCCGCGAGGTGGCCGGGTCTCGTTCGTCTACGATGAGCACGATATCGTCGTCGCGTTCGACGACGGCCTCGAGATCACGATCGACGGAACGACGGCCGAGATCACCGCAGCCGAACCGGCGGCGCCAGTCCTCGAGTCGGACGAGTTCCGGTCCGGCGTCTAACGCCGACTCACCCCGCCACCCGCCGTCAGTTCCGCCGACGTCGGTTCGGCCCTGCGGATGCGAATACGTCTCTTTCGTTTTTCGGCTCGACCGTGAGCGGCTGTGCTGGCGCCGTTACGCCCCTGTAAGATCGATCAGGTCGACCGAGTCGGGAACGCGCTCGAGGACGTCGGCCGGCCAGCCGCGGTGTGCGAGCGCGAGATCGGTGTCGGGGTTCGCCGCGGCGAGTTTGGCGACGCCGTCGGCGGCGGCCGCCTGTGCCGCACGATCGGTCCGTGCAGGCACTTCGGCGGTGAGCGGGTAGCTCTTCGAGAGCGCCCGCGGGAACGGGCCGAAAGGCGGTTCGACCCGCCAGGAGTCGTCGTACTGGTCGCCCCGCGGCGCGTCCCCCTCCGTGAGCAGGAGCGAGTCCGGCACCGAGAGCCGCTCGAGGCGCTCGTGGTGCCGGAGAACCTCGGGACGGCGCGCGCTCTCGTGGGAGACGTGGAAGAACGCGCCCTTCGAGACGGGATCGGACCGCTCGAGTTGCGCGGCGTGGTCGAGCAGCGTCCGGTAGCCGTCGAGCATCGTCGGGTGGGCGCGGGCGCGCTGCTCGACGAGTTCGAGGAGGTTGCCGGCGCGGATGGCCTGTTTGACGCGGCGGATCTCCTCGAAGGTGACGTGGAGGTTGTGCGCGGCGAGTTCCTCCTCGCGAGCGCGGTCGGGCAGCGCGCGGAGGTCGTCGGGCGAGTGCTCGGTGCAGACCGGACAGGAACAGGGCAGGTACTCGAGGTCCTCGAGTTGGCGGGTTCCGCGGACGGTGAGGTAGCGGTCGTCGCGAGCGTACAGCGCGTAGGCCGCGGAGTCGAACAGGTCACAGCCCATCGCGACGCCGAGCGCGAACATCATGGGGTGGCCGGCGCCGAAGAGGTGGACCGGCGCGTCGGCGCCCAGGCCGCGCTTGGCGGCGGCGACGACGTCGACCATGTCGTCGTACCGGTAATCGTTCATCAGCGGGACGACCGCACCGACGGGGAAGACGTCGAGGGCCGTCGCGTCGGCGTGGCGGCCGGCCTCCTCGCGGAGGTCGGGGTAGGTCGATCCCTGGACCGGCGCGGTAACCAGCATGTCGCCGGTGTCGACGGTTTCGGCGACCTCGAGTCGTTCCTGCGTGGTCGCGAGTTCGTCCTCGGCGCGCTCGCGGTCGACGTCCGGCGGCGTCGGAATGTCGACCGGCGTGCCGATGTCCGAGCCGATCCGGTGCTGGAACTCGAGGATCTCCTCGGTGGTGACGTCGATCTCGCCGTACTCCGACAGCTGGAACGAGCCGGAGTCGGTCATGATCGCGCCGGGGAAATCCAGCACCTCGTGGAGGCCGTCCTCGAGGGCCCGCTCGCGGACGTCCTCCGTTCCGTGGATGATGTAGGAGTTCGTGATGAGAATCTCGGCGCCGAACTCCTCGGCCATGCGGCGCGGACTGATCGTGTCTAAGTTTGGGTTGATCACCGGCAGCAGGGCCGGCGTCTCGACGGTGACGTCCGCGCGGGGAACGGTGAGTTCGCCGATTCGCCCGCCGGCGTCGGTGTCCCGGATCTCGAAGCACTCGCGCATCGGCCGTCCGTTGGCGGGGCCGACGTAAGTCAGTGCAGGTTTCGACCGACCGTCCGGTCGCCGTCCGGTTGGTGTCAGTTCGCGATAGTCGGGCAGCTGATCGCGCGGTAAATATTCCGTTTTCCGGCGGTTTCAGCCCTCGAGCAGCAATCGCAGGCACAATCCGGATTTGCTAGGCGATCGGAACGGATGTCGAGTTCGATTACGGTCATCGATCCCGATACGGTGAAACGCCGATTAGCGACCGTTGCAGGATTCAAACTGGCTGTTTCTTCGGGACAAGCCCGTAACAGTCACCTCGTTTTAGCCGTCCGACGGCGGTAGCACCGGGTGCATGGTTTCACGATCACAGCAACTCGGTGTGGTCTTCATGGCACTGCTAGTCGCCATCTCGGGGGGTCCCGCCCTCGCAGGTGCGACAACAACAGCCGACGACGCCGAGGCGGGAGACGTGAGCGCAACGCTCGAAAACGTACAGGTCGAAACCCTCGATCTCGATAACGTGACGGTCGAGAACGCGACGATCGAGGAGCTGAACGTCGAGGAGTTCGACGCCGACACGTCCGAACTCGAGGACGAGCTCGACGCCGGTGGCGAGAACGAGACCGACGCGGCCGACGATAACGAAACTGACAACGAAACCGCGTCCGCCGGCGAGGAAGTGACGATATCCGACATCCAGCTCGAACAGCTCGAACTCGAGAACGTCTCGATCGAGGAACTCGAGCAGGACGGCGATAACGAGACCGACGCTGCCGACGACAACGAGACTGATGTTGCTGTCGACGAAGACGACAACGAAACTGACGTCGCCGTCGACGAGGATGAGAACGAGACCGACGTCGCCGTCGACGAGGAGGACAACGAAACGGACGCAACCGACAACGAGAGCAGTCAACAGAGTCTGATCGACGAGGGCACGAGCGAGCTCACCGTCCAGGAGCTCACCATCGAGACGATGGACGTCGAGCAGCTTTCGATCGACGAGATCACCGTCGAGGACGGCACGGGCACCGACGAGATGGCGGACAACGAGAGCGACGATAACGAGACGGACGTCACTCTCGACGAAGACGACAACGAAACGGACGTCGCTATCGACGATGACGACAACGAGACGAACGTCAGCGTCGATGAAGACGATAACGAGACCGACGCGACCAACGAGAGCAGCAGCGAGCAGCAGTTCGAGGAGCTGACCATCGAACAGTTCGACGTCGACGAGATCAGCATCGACTCGATGACGGTCCAGCAGGTCGAGGAAGGAACCGCGGCTGACGATGGTTCGGACGGTCTCGACAACGAGACGGACGATAACGAGACGAACGTTAGCGTCGACGACGACAACGAGACCGACGTCGCCATCGATGAGGACGACAACGAGTCCGAAACGGAAACGATGACCGACGACGCGGACAACGAGACCGCGTCCGACGGCGAGACTGAGACCGTCTCGCAGGCGTCCGCGTCCATGATCGAGATCGGCAACGCGACCACCGACACGCTGACGCTCGGCGACGCCGCCGACCTCGAGAACATCGGACAGACCGACGACACTGAGACGAACGATACCGAGACGGACGTCGGGATGGACGACGAAGACGACAACGACACCGAGACGACGAACGACAGCGAGCTCGGTGACGACGACAACGAGAGCGACACCGAGCTGGCCGCCATCCTGCACTGATCGCCCGGTCGTTCACGCGGGACAACGCACGCGACCGGTCGGTCGGTCGACTGGTCACCCGGCTATCTTTTTCGACGCGTACTGTCGCCCCAGTAAAATATTGTTTTCTGAGGAGTTCTATAAGGCGGTAGCGGTCGCAGGCAGAACGCTGAGGGCGCTCGAACGAACGTTCAAACTCGCCGTTCGAGACACTCATCGAAACGGAAACGAGGAACGGACGATTAGGGCGCTTCGGGCGGATTCTAACGCCGTGTTTCTGCGAGATAACGCCGTAACAGTCGCCTCGTTTTAGCCGGGATACGCCGGTAGGAAGGTAGTGCATGGTTGCACGATCGCACAAAATCGGTGTAGTATTCGCGGCGCTGATGGTTGCCCTTTCATTTTCGGGGGGTTCCGCCCTCGTCGGTGCGACGACAGGGACAACCGCGACTGCGAACGACGCTGAAACGGGAGACGTGAGCGCGACGCTCGAAAACGTACAGGTCGACGTTCTCGAACTGGAGAACGTTACCGTCGAGAACGCGACGATCGAGGAGTTGAACGTCGAGCAACTCAACGCCAGTACGGAGCAACTCCAGCAGGAGCTCAACGCGAGCGAGGACGGCAACGAAACGAACGCAACTGACAACGAGACGAACGCGACGACCGGCAACGAAACGAACGCCACCGGAGAGAGCGTGACGCTTTCCGGCATCGAGATCGAGCAGCTCGCGTTCGAGAACGTCTCGTTCGAAGAGCTCGAGCTGGATAGCGGTGAAATGGCGGCTGACAACGCGACGGACGACAACGAAACCGACGACAACGAAACTGACGACAACGAGACCGGCATGACCGCCGGCGACATGAACGAAAGCAGCGGGCAGGATCTGATCGAGGAAGACACGAACGAGCTCGCGGTCCAAGAGCTCACCATCGAGACGATGGACGTCCAGGAGATGTCCGTCGAAAGCCTCGAGGTTGAGGAAGGTGGCGGCATTCTCGGCCAGATCGGCGACTTCATCGGCGGCATCTTCGGCGGCGACGGAGACGGCGGCGGTGACGAGAACCAGAGCGGCAACGAGACGAACGCGACCGCCGGCAACGAATCCGCACAGGAGATCGACGAGCTCACGATCGAGCAGTTCGACGTCGACGAGGTCGTGATCGACCAGATGTCGATCCAGAGCCTGCAGGAAGGTGACGCGGCTGCCGGCAACGAGACGGCCACCGAGAACGAGACTGGCATGGAGTCCGAGAACGAGACGGCCAACGAGACCGAGATGGACACCGAGATGGACACCACGAGCGGCGAAACCATCTCGCAGGCCTCCTCGGCACACGTCGGCATCGAAACCCTCGAGGCCCAGAACATGACCATCGAGGATCCGAGCGACCTCGAGGACGTGACGGCGAGCAACGAGACGAGCGGAAACGCGACGGACGAGAACGCGACCGGCGAGAACGAGACCGGCAACGAGTCGGCCAACGAAAGTGAAGAAGTCGGTGGCGTAGACAGCGCGAGCGACGATGAAGAGGCCGGACAGTAATCGATCGCTCGAGTAGGCTAACCGGCGAATCGCTGACCGCTCCCGAGCGGTCATACCGAGGACTCGATCATTTTTGCAGTCCGTCGTGCGAAGGCGCGCAGCAGCGCCGTAACTATAGTCGACGGACCGACTGTGGACACCGTGGACACTCCCGGCGTTGATGTGGCTAACTGAGCGACCGCAACGGCGAGCGTGGAAGTCGACGGGCACCGACGACCGAAGCGCTCGAAAAGAGCGGCCGTCGCAGAACCAGAACCGAACCTGGCCGAAGATTACGCCGTCGCCTCGAGCAACTGGTAGTACGACAGCGCGAGTACCGTGCGGCCGTCGCGGATCTCGCCGTCGCGGACGGCTGCGAGCAGGTCGTCGAACGCCAGCGGCGTCACTCTGATGCTCTCGTTGTGATCGAGTTGCTGGTCCGCGCTCGGCCGACAGCCGCGGGCGACGAAGAAGTGGACCACCGAGTCGGCGATGCCGTTGGCCGGCTCGACGGTCACCAGCGGCTCCAACTCGTCGGCTTCGTGGCCGGTTTCCTCGCGGAGTTCGCGTCGGGCGGCCGCCTCGAGGTCGTCGTCCTCGGGTTCGGTGCCGCCGACGGGGAGGCTGCGGTTGACCCGGTCGACGGCCTGGCGCCACTCCTCGATGCAGACGACGTCCCCGTCGGGCGTGAACGGAAGGATGGAGACGCTTTCGGGCTCGGAGACGTAATCGAAGTCGGTTTCGGTCCCGTCGGGGAGGCGAACGGACTCGTTAACGACGTCGAACCCCGGACAGGAGTAGACGACGTCCTGCTCGAGGGTGTCCCAGGCGAGCGGATCCGATGACATACCGACCCGTACGGACGGTGGGCTGAAAAACGACCCGTCACGGAACGGACCGGTATGGACCGGAATCCGTCCCGGTTAGCGGACCATATTCGCCCTACGTACCGCGTTCTCGGTCGCGGTCGGGACGTACCAGCTCTATAACAAAGCCACAGATCGGTGAACGTTAGGACTCAGAGGGTGATCCATGGATCAACTAACTGGATTCCAGCGTGACTTGCTGTACGTCATCGCAGGGAAAGACCGTCCATCAGGACAAGAGATTCTCGACGACATCAACCGCTACATCGATCAGCCGGTGACCCACGGCCGGCTGTATCCGAACCTCGACACGCTCGTCGAGAAGGAACTCGTCGAGAAGGGCCAACTCGATCGACGGACGAACTACTACGCGCTGACCCCGAAGGGCCGGCGCGTACTCGAGCAGCGCCAGGAGTGGGTCGACCAGTACGTCGACGTCTAACTCCTGGTTTTCGGCGCTATTCTGACCGGTTCCGGTGCAGTGGTCGATGTAGAGACGGCGGCCTCCTGACGCTCGTTAGTTCTCAGGAGGGGGACAGGAGTCGCACCTCTCGAGTGCGGTGGAGCTGTCGGTCGTCACTATCGTCGATCGAGAGCACGACGGACGATCTCGTCGAGCGCAAACGACCGGTGGCTCGAGCCGTCACCCAATCCGTGTCGGTGGTCCCGCAATCGATAGCAGTGGTAGTGGTGGTAGTGAGGACGGGCGCGGTAAGATGGATGGCGAGCGGGGACGGCAGTGCTGACTCGTTGCTGCATCCGTCATCGTCGGACTCGAGTACGAAACCAGAGCAGTCCGATTGCGGATGCAGTGAGACCGGTCCGTAGGGTGAGCGAACCAGCAGAAAAGGCCCCCTACAACCGACCGTAGCGACTGTATGTCGCGGTTTATGCAGGGGCAAACGGCACAGAGCGCTCCGGGAGCGCGACAGGGGCCGTGTTACCGAAAGAAGGCGCCGTCAGTGTGGCAGCGCAGCGTCAGCGACGGGTGACGGACAGCACCGGTCAGTAGTCGCTGTCGTCGCTCTCGTTGGTCACTGACTCGTTGTCGACGTCCGACTCGTTGCCGACGTCCGACTCGTTGCCGACGTCCGACTCGTTGCCGACGTCCGACTCGTTGCCGACGTCCGAATCGTCGTCAAGCGCGGATTCGGACTCAGTATCCGCGTCGTCGGCGTCCTCGTCGTCACCCATCGGCTCTTCGTCCATCTCCTCGGCCGAGTCGTCATCGACGTCGTCGGCGTCGTTCGCATCCATCGTCCCGTCGAGGAGGATGGTCGTGTCGAACGAGCGGTCGTCCTCGTCGGCCGATCCGTCGTCCGACTCGTCGCTGCTGCCGAGGTCCGAATCGGTCTCGGTCCCGTTGTCGTCGTCCGTTTCGTTGCCGATGCCCGCGGTTTCGTTACCGGCGTCGTCAGTCCCGTTGGCGTCGACATCGGCTTCCTCGTCGGATGCGTCGCCGCCGAGGTCGTCGGCCGGCTCGAGGTAGCCGATCGCGTAGATCGTGTAGCCCTGCCCCCGGTCGACCTCGAGGTCGACGGAGGCGACGGGTTCGGGGTCCTCGGTGCCGATCGCGTCGGACTCACCGTCCGCATCGCCAGCCTCGTCGTCGCTGGCGTTGAGGCCGGACTCGTCGTCGCTGGCGTTGAGGCCGGACTCGTCGTCGCCGTCGGCTTCCATGCCACCGATGACGGGGCCGTCCACGTCGGCGGCGTCGTAGATATCGAGCGTCACGTCGCCGGCGGAAACGCCGATGTATCCGGACGGTTCGGTGTACCCGACATCCTCGAAGAGCACCTGCCCGGAATCGACGGCGACGGCGACGTTCGGGGCGTCCGGCGAGGCGTGGACCAGTCGGACCTGGCCGGCGTCCTCGCCCTTGATCGCGTTGTCGACCTCTTCCTCGGGTCGGTCGACCAGCAGGAGGACGTCGAACGTGCCCGTCTCCCCGAGCGGGTCCTCGTCAGCGGCGCCCTCGTCGTCGGGCTCGACGACCTCGTCGTCCGTAGCGTTGTCGTCGCCGTCCGTTTCGTTGGCGACCGACTCGTTGCCGTAGTCGCCGGCCTCGGAGTCGGTGCTATTGTCGTCGCTATCGGACGAGAGAGCGTCACCTTCGTCAGCGCCGAGGCCGCCCGCCTCGTCCTCGAGTTCGAGTTCGCCGATCGCGGCGGCCGTGTAGTAGCCCGAGCCGACGTTGATCTGCTGTTCGTAGACGACGGCTTCCTCGTCGCCCGCGGCCGTTATCGTCAGGGTATACGTGCCCGGGATGATCTCGAGATACGGCGAGACGTCGTCGTACGCGACGTCCGTGAGGATTTGCTGGTCGTTAACGTAGACGTCCACCTCGGGCGCGTCGGGCGAGAAGTGGGCGACGCGGATCGCGCCCGTCTCCTCGTCCTCGTCGGCCTGTGCGGATTCGTCTCGCTCGTCGTCCTCGTGCTGGTTGACCGCGAGGACCGAGTTCGAGAGGGCCGATCCTGCGCCGACTACGCCGATCGTCTTGATGGTCGAGCGTCGTGAGAGTGTCATACGGCAGTCGGAACCGGGGGTCTCGAGACGAAAAACAGGCCAGTCAGTTACCCTGATTGTCGGCTCGTTTATTCAGTCCGGCTCAGCGTAGCGGTCTCGTAACGGATCGAAACGCCAACCTACGCACGAATATGGGGACGTTTGGCGCACGAGCCGTGGCCGACGGAATCGGCAGTGGCCCGTGCCACCCCGGGGTGACGGTACAGCCACACTAGCGTGTCACAGCGGTGGCACCAATCGAGCGGAGACAGGCAGCGGGCAGACGATAGCGCTGGAACTCGAGAGCCAGGCGGAGCTAAGCGAGTTGTCTGATAGCACGACACAATCGAGAGCAGCGACACGAGGGCTCAGCCGCGCACCTCCGCGTCGACGGCGGTCCGAACGACGCGAGCGAGGCCGAGCGTAGCGACGAACGTTCCGGCGAGCACGAGGAGCACGAACAGCACGACACCGAGACCGACCGCACCGAGATTCGAGTAGGCGAACAGCGGCGCGGTAACCGTCTGGGCCAGCGCGATCACGAGCAGGCCCGCTGCGATGCGGATCGACGCGCGCCAGTAGGCGCCGTATTCGTCCGGCGAGAGTTCCATGCGCCGTCGTGTGAACCCCGCCGTCAAAAACGCTCGTGTCTCGACTACTCGTTCGGCCGGTCGACGCCCCGAACGCCGGCCGCGATATCGCCGGCGACCCGCGCCGTCGTTTGGCGGTCGATCCGCCGCGTCTCGAACACGTCGTGAGCGCTCTCGGCTGCCTGCTCGTCGATCTCGAACTCGAGGTCCGGATAGTCGACGCCGGTCAACACGAGCGGCTCCGGCGGCGCGGGCGGAATCCCCTCGTGGCCCGGCAGTGACTCGGACGCCAGCGCTCGGTCGACGGCCTCGAGCGACGCCTCGCCGGTGCCAACGCGACGGGCGAGCGAAACGAGTCGTCGGACCAGTTCGCGAGCGAAGCCGTCCGCCGTCACGGTGATGACGAGGTAGTCACCGTCGCGGGTCGCCTCGAGCGCCGGCGCCCGCTCCGTATTGTGTTCGTCCGGCGTGAGATTGTGGAAGTCGTGCGGGCCGGAGAGGGCGTCGCAGGCCGCGACGAAGCGGTCGTCGTCGACGCTCGAGGGCGGGGCGTGGAGGTGGTAGGTGTACTCCCGACGAGTCGCGTGGTGAGTCGCGTGGAAGCCGTCGGGCGCCGCCGCCGCTGCCCACGCGCGGACGTCGGCGGGGAGTTCGCCGTTCAGCGCCCGCGGTGTGAGCCAGTCGGGCGCTTCGAAGGCGATCGTCTGGGCGAGCGCCGAGACGCCCCGATCGGTGCGGCCGGCGGCGGCGTAGCCGGCGGGTTTGTCGGCGTCCGCGTCGAGCACCTCGAGCGAGCGCAGGGCGTCGAAGACGGCGTCCTCGACGGTCGGGACGTCGGGCTGGCGCTGGAACCCGTAGTAGTCGGTGCCGTCGTAGGCGAGCCGGAACGCGCGCATCGAGGCCATCGGTGGATACCTCGAGCCACGGGCGGTGACGTGTTAGGGGCGTCGAACTCGAATGCGAGCGCCGTTCGGCGGGCGAGGTATCAGGACTGCTCCTGAGTCGTCTCTCGATCGTCGTCCGTAATATCGGCGATCCAACTCAGCGCGGCCATCGCCTGCGGGAAGCCGGCCGTCGGAATCGAGAGCACGGCGACCTGTTTGAGCGCCTCGGGCGGGATATCCTCCTCGAGGCCGCGCCGGACGTGGGAGTGGACGGCGCCTTCCGATTGGACGGCGACGGCCATCCCGAGTTTGACGAGGCGCTTCGTCTCGTCGTCGATCGGCCCGGCTTCGGCGGCGGCCGCGCCGAGGTCGGCGTAGGCGTCCCAGACGTCCGGGTACTCCGCGGCGAGGTCGCCGGCAGTTGCGGGCAGTTCCTCCGCTGGATTCTCGAGGTCGTCTGCCATAGCGGTGGCGACGACACCGCGGGTGACGTTAATGGTTGGCGGGTCGCGCGGACACCCGTCACCTCCCGCCCGGCGGTTTATTGGCGGCGACCTCCGACGATTCCCTATGACGACGCGCCCGGTGCTGATCGACACGGACCCCGGCTGCGACGACGCCGTCGCGCTCCTGCTGGCCCTCGAGAACGCCGCCCTCGAGGTCGTCGGGCTGACGACCGTCCACGGGAACGCGTCGGTCGCGGAGACGACGGCGAACGCCCGCGGGATCCTCGAGTTGATCGATCGGACCGGCGTGCCGATCGCGGCGGGCGCGGACCGGCCGCTGAACGTCCCGCTCGAGACGGCCGAAGAGATCCACGGCGAGGGCGGCATTCGGGGCGAGCTGCCGGAGCCGAGTCCGGCGACGCAGCCAGCCGACGTCCACGCCGCGCAGTTCATCGTCGAACAGGCGCGAGCGCACGACGGCGACCTCGCGCTGGCGGCGATCGGCCCGCTGACGAACGTGGCGCTGGCCCACGCCCTCGAGCCGGACCTCCCCGACCTGCTCGACGAACTGATCGTCATGGGCGGGGCCGCGTTCGCGCAGGGCAACGTCACGCCGCTGGCGGAGGCGAACTTTCACGCCGATCCGCACGCGGCTCGGCGGGTCGTCCGGGACTGCGAACCGACGCTGGTCGGACTCGACGTGACGACGCAGGCCACCGTCCCGCCGGATCTTCTCGAGTCGCTTTCGGAGTCCCGGGACGGCCCGCTCGCGCAGTCGATCGACGAGTGGCTCACCTACTACGACACGGCCCATCGCGACCGGTACGGGATCGAGTCGGCGGCGCTGCACGACGCGCTCGCGGTCGCCGGACTGATCGACGGGGATCTTCTCGAGACCGAGTCGTCTCCGCTCGAGGTCGGCGCCGACGGCGACCTCGCTAGGGGCGCGCTGGCGGTCGATTCCCACGGCGTTACGGACGCGCCGCCGAACGGAGCCGTGGCGCTCGAGGCTGACTAC
This sequence comes from Halopiger aswanensis, assembly GCF_003610195.1. Taxonomy (NCBI): domain Archaea; kingdom Methanobacteriati; phylum Methanobacteriota; class Halobacteria; order Halobacteriales; family Natrialbaceae; genus Halopiger; species Halopiger aswanensis. The sequence continues at coordinate 1,226,805 of NZ_RAPO01000002.1, forward strand.
GAGCGCTTTCGCGAACTGGTTGTCGAGTCGCTCGAGCGGTACCTACGGTGCGCCAACGCGGAAGCGACGGGATAGCGTCGCGACCGGCGGCGCTCAGCGTCGGCCGTCCTCCGTCCACGGGTGCGCATCGTCCACGTCGTTCGGCAGCACGGGTTCCTCGAGGAGCGGATCGCCGGTCGCCGCCATCCAGTCCCCCAACTCTCTTCGGAGACGCTCGTGTACCTCCGCGACCGCAGGGTCGTCCGAGCCGTCGTCCGCGATCAGGTTCTCCCGCTCGAGCGGATCGTTCTCGAGGTCGTACAGTTCCTCGTGGGATCGCTGCTCGTCGTAGAACTCGTCGCGGACCTCGCGGCCGGCGTCGCTGCAGTAGATGTCGTTCGTCAGGTAGACGTCCGGGAGGTTCCAGAAATTCCGGATGTACTTCCAGCGGTCGGTTCTGATCGCTCGGACCGGGTTGTAGCGGTCGTGCCAGGTCATGCCGGCGAAGATTCGATCGCGGGGCTCGTACGTCCCGTCCTCGAACAGGAGCGAGGCGAAACTCTCGCCGGCGATCTCCTTCTCGGGCTGGGGCGCGTCCGCGATCTCGAGCAGGGTCGCGAAGACGTCGACGTTGCTCACGAGGGCGTCCTCGACCCGCCCGCCGTCGAACCCGTCCGGATAGCGAACCGCGAACGCGGCCTCGATCCCGGGATCGAAACAGGTCCCCTTAGCCCGGGGCATCGCGAGCCCGTGTTCGGTCGTGAAGACGACGAGCGTCTCGTCGGTCAGCCCCGCGTCCTCGAGCGCGTCGAGGACGCTCCCGACGCCGTCGTCGATCGCTCCGACCATCCCCTGGATCTGGGAAATGTCGGACCGGATACCGGGGTCGTCCGGGAGGAACGCGAGCGGGTCGACGTCGTCGGGATCGGGCGTGTCGTAGCGGTCGTCCGCGAAGCCGAACCCGTCGGCCTCCTCCATGCGGTGGACCTCGAAGAAACCGATGGAGGCGAAAAACGGTGTCTCGAGGTCACCGGCCGCCAGCGTGTCGGCGAAGTCGTCGGCGACCTCTCGAGCGCGGGCCGACTCGTGGACGGACGGCGGTCCGTCCGTGGTCAGGGAGTTCTCCGAGTGAATCCGGTCGTAGCCCAGCCGGTCGGGGTACTCGGTGATGTGCTGGAGTCCGAAGAGGTGGGTCTCGTACCCCGCCGCGCCGAGCAGTTCGGGAAGCAGCTGCTCGTCCTCGTCGATCTCCCAGCCGGCGTGTGCGAGCCCCAGCATCCCGTTCTGGTGAGGGTGGCGCCCGGTCATCAGACTCGAGCGGCTCGGCGAACACTGGGGCGCGGTCACGAAGTGGCGATCGAACCGGACGCCGTCGGCCGCGAACGCGTCGATCCGGGGCGTGTCGACGGCCGCGCCGTAACAGCCCACGTACTTTCCGAGGTCGTGGCAGTGAATCAGAACGACGTTGGGCTGTTGCTGGGGCTGAGCCATGAGGAATTGGATGTAACTGCATCCACAGTAACCCCCTTTCCCCGGCATATTCGGGGCGGGTGGCCTTCCCCGCGAGGGGCGAACGTCTATCAGGTATGGACGAGTCTAACGGAAGTGAATCGACGTCACATTCGACCGTTCAGAACGTCGTTCTCGTCGTTCTCGATACGGCCCGGGCGAAAAGTATCGGCGAGCGGACGACTCCGACGCTGTCTCGACTCGCGGCGGAGGGAACCGCCTTCGACAACGCCTTCGCGGCCGCGCCGTGGACGCTGCCGTCCCACGCCTCGATGTTTACCGGGACCTACCCGTCCGAGCACGGGACCCACGGCGATCACCTCTTTCTCGACGACGAGCTCCGGACCCTCCCCGAAGCGTTCGCCGAGAACGGCGTTCAGACGATCGGCGTTTCGAACAACACCTGGATCACCGAGGAGTTCGGTTTCGACCGCGGGTTCGACGATCTCCGCAAGGGCTGGCAGTACATCCAGTCCGACGCGGACATGGGCGCCGTCGTCCGCGGCGAGGACCTCCGGGAGAAGCTCGCCGCGACCCGCGAGCGGCTGTTCGACGGCAATCCGGCCGTCAACGCGGCCAACATCCTCTACAGCGAGGTCTTCCAGCCCGCCGGCGACGACGGCTCCGATCGCTCGACGACCTGGATCCGCAACTGGCTTACCGAGCGGGACGACGAGCCCTTCTTTCTGTTCTGTAACTTCATCGAACCCCACGTCGAGTACGATCCGCCCCGCGAGTACGCCGCCGAGTTCCTCCCCGACGGCGCGAGCTACGAGGAAGCGACGTCGATCAGGCAGGATCCCCGCGCCTACGACTGCGAGGATTACGACATCTCCGAGCGGGAGTTCGCCATGCTGCGCGGGCTCTATCGAGCCGAACTCGCCTACGTCGACGACCAGATCGCCGCGCTCCGGTCGGCTCTCGAGGAAGCCGGCGAGTGGGAGGATACCCTGTTCGTGGTCTGTGGCGACCACGGCGAACACGTCGGCGAGCACGGCTTCTTCGGTCACCAGTACAACCTCTACGACACGCTGATCAACGTCCCGCTGGTGCTCCACGGCGGCCCGTTCACCGACGGCGGTCGCCGGCGAGAGTTAGTCCAGCTGATCGACCTGCCCGACACACTGCTCGAGACGGCCGGCATCGACGATCCGGAGCTGCGCGAGCAGAGTTCGGGTCGATCGCTCCACCCCGAGTCCGACGCCGAGCGTCGCGAGGCCGTCTTCGCGGAGTACGCCGCTCCGCAGCCCTCGATCGAGCGCCTCGAGGCGCGCTTCGGGGAGATTCCGGATCGGGTCCGCGAGTACGACCGCCGACTGCGCGCCGTCCGGACCCGCGAGTACAAGTACGTCCGCGGGGACGACGGTTTCGAGCGCCTGCACCACCTCGAGACCGATCCGCGAGAACAAACTGACGTCTCGGACGCCGAACCCGACGTCGTCGAGCGAATGCGCGAGCACCTCGAGAGCCGATTCGAGCCGCTCACGAAACCGGACGCGGACGAGGCGGGGACCGAAGACGTCGACATCCGGGAGGGGACGAAGGATCGGCTGGCCGATTTAGGCTACCTCTGAGGGGCCGACGGGCGCCCAATTGAGCTCGAAATCCGACGCCAGTATCAAGCGGACAGTCGTGCAGGCGGGGATCTTTCCGGCACCCCTTGCAACCCGGTCCCGTGTCTTCCGTTCCCACGACTACATCGGCGTTTCCGACCCAGCGGACGTACGACCGATCGACCGGTGAGTTGACGATCGCCGTCGACGCCCTCCCGGCGTCGATCGACGACGTGACCGTCGCGGTCGGCTCGAGTCGGCTCCGGATCCGCATCGAGCACCACGGCCGCGTCTACGATCGGACGGAGACGCCGCCGCGGGCCGACCGCGCGTTCGCGTCCGACGGGACGGCCGTCTACAACAACGGCGTTCTTACCGTCACCGTCGCGACGACGCGGGACTCGCGGTAGCGCTCGAGCGCCGGTGTAAGAACACGCGCCGAGCGACGACCCGCTCGAGCGGAGCTGGGGGTCGCGCTCGCCTGCAGCACGCTTTTGGCCGCGAGTCCGGGAGAATGCGTGCACACAGCAGACAGCAGCGTCTACGACGCTTTCACTCGCCATGTCCACGCACGAGGGCAACTCGGCGGTCGCCGACGACGGGTTCGTCCCCTTCTTTCGCCGCTACACGAAGACGTGGGTCCACGCCGTCGCGACGGCCGGGCTTACGGCGTTCGGGACGCTGACGTTCGTCAACCGCTGGTTCGCCGTCCTCGCGCTCGGCTCCTACGTCGTGCCGCCCGTAGTGCTCTACCTCTCTGGCGGGCTCGGCGCGACTCGAGACAACCGACCGCACAGCGAACGGGCCGACGACGGTGGAAGTACCGGCGCCCAATCAGCCGCTGAACGGAGATCCGACCGGGACCGCGAGGAACCATCGCTCGAGGAATCCCCCTCTGCCGGCAAGCGCGATGTCGAGGCCCGTCAAACCGAAGAAATCGAGAGCGAGAGAGCGAGCGCCGACGAGACCGCGACTGCATCCGCCGAATCCGAGACCGAAGCGCCGCCGGCAACCGACGACCCGCGGGCGTCAAACGAAACGCCCGCTCGAGGCGACGAAGATGGCGAAGACGCCGACGAACACGACGGGGAGTGGCGACCCGTCGACGTCCCGGCGACCGAAACGCTGTTCGACGCGGTCGTCACCGAGGCCGGCGACGCGTACGCGGTCGGCAGCGGCGGCTGCGTCGTCGCGGACCGCGGGCAGGGGTGGACGACCGTCCTCGAGGCCGGCCCCGCCGCGCAGGACAACGACCTGCGGGGTATCGACGCAACCGCCGACGGCGAAGCGGTATGGGTCGCCGGCGACAGCGGCGCGGTCGGCCGGATCGACGCCGAGACGGGCCGCCACACCGATCACACGGCGCCCGCCGATCTGACCGACAACCTGCTCGGGCTCGCCGTCGGCGGATCGGCCGGCGACGAGACCGTGTTACTGATCAACGGCTCCGGCGCGGTGCTCAGGGGCCGGTACGCAGGCGGAAGCAACGCCGGAAGCGACGGGGCGCCTCTCGAGTGGGACGAGCCGGTCAAACCCGGCAGCGGCTCCAGCCTGGCGGGCATCGCGCTCGCCGACGACGCGGTCGGCTACTGCTGCGACACCAACGACGGCGTCTTCGAGACCACGGACGGCGGCCGGTCGTTCGCTCGAATCGGCCTCGAGGGCGCCGACGGGACGCTCGAGGATATCGCGACGGGCGGCCCGGACGACTGTCTGGTGAGCGCGGACGACGGCGTCGTCCACCGGTATGGCGGCGCGTCAGGAACAGGAACAGGAACGGGAACGTGGACGCCCGAACGGGTCGCGGACGTCGCACTACCGGGGCTCGCGCGCCGCGGGAATCGGACGGTCGCCTGCGGCGCTGACGGCGCGATCCACGAGCGCACCGCGGAGACGGCGTCGTGGGAGCGGATCGAAACCGACGCAGATGCGACGCTGCTGGGCGTTTCGATCGGCGCCGACCGCGCCGTCGCCGTCGGCGAGGAGGGAACGGTGCTCGAGCGGCGGTTCTAATCGTCGGAGACTGGCGGGAGATCACTCGGCCTCGAGGGACAGCGTCGCGTCGCAATCGGGACACTCGAAGTCGACATCCTCGCGACGCGAGATGCGCATGTTGTCGCGGCCGCAGTCCGGACAGTCGACGCTCCGGTCGTCCAGCACCGGAATCTGTGAGATGCGAACGTCCTCGCTTTCGCGGGGTGCGCCGAGCGCGAGTGCGACCAGTTGCTCGTCGGCGGCGTTGCGGCCGGACTGGAACTCGCCCGGCGCGAATCGAATGGCCTCGTTTTCGCCGACGGCGACCTCTCGGGTTTCAGGTTCGGAGTCGGATTCGGATGCAACCCCACCGATCTCGAACGTCGCCTCCCCCTCGAGCACGACGAACACCTCCTCCTGATCCGCGTGAGCGTGGACGGAGCCGCTGAACCGCTCGCCGGGTTCGAGAACGTACCGGACGATCGCGACGTGGTCGGCGTTCAGCGGCGCGGCGATATCGCGCCGGTCAGTGTGCAACTCCTCGTCGTCGGGCTCGGGCTCGAGGTCGTCGATCGAGACGGTCTCCATAGGCGGCGTTCACCGTCGCCGCGCAAAGTCGTTCGGCCGCCGGAACGCTGCCGACGCCGCTGGAAGGTTTATTGACGGGGGTATCGACGACCCTACATGGCGATGTCACCGCGAACGAACGTACTCCGACAGACCCTCGAGGCCGACGAGGTCGCGCTCGGCGTCCTCGAGAACACCTACTCCCCGACGCTGGTCGAGTTCTACGGCGAACTCGGCCTCGATTTCGTCTGGATCGACCTCGAGCACGCCGGCCCGAGTCCGTTCGACGGCGGGCGCATGGAGGAGTTGCTCCGAGCGGCGGACGTTTCCGGCACGGAACTGCTCGTGCGCCTGCCCGAGCCCGATCCGGGGATGGTCCGGAAGACGCTGGACGCGGGCGCCCGAAACGTGTTCGTCTCGCGGATCGAGACGGCCGAGGAGGTCCGGCGGGCCGTCGAGGCCGCGCGGTTCACCTACGACGGCGAACCCGGCAAGCGCGGCTTCGCCGCGCCCCGCGCGAGTCGGTGGGGGACGACCGACGATTACGCGGCGACGGAAGACGAGGAGATCGTCGTCGGCGTCACGATCGAGAACCCGACGGCGGTCGAGAACCTCGAGGAGATTCTGTCGGTCCCCGAACTCGGCTTCGTCTTCGCCGGCCCGCTCGACCTCGCGGTCTCGACGGGCCATCCCGGCGAGCCGACCCACGACGACGTCGAGGAACACGTCGACGAGATCCGCGAGCGGGCGCTCGAGGCCGGCGTCCCCCTCGGCGGGCTCGGATTCGGCATGGACGACGTCAACGAGAAGGCCGAAGCGGGCTACCAGATCCTGAATCTGGGGAGCACGACTGGCGCGCTGCAGGGCGTCGTCCGTTCGTGGTTCAACGAGTACGAGGGCGAACGGTAGCGGGCGGTCGCCGGACGACGGCGAATCGGACTCGAGCGCTCGAGCGGTCCCGTCACGCCTTTTCCCGTTCGGAGACTCACACTCGGATATGCTCCACGGCGAGGGGTTCTGGCTCGTCCGCTTCCTGTTCCAGCGGGGACTCGCCCTGCTGTACCTGCTGGCCTTCCTCGTCGCCGCCTTCCAGTTCCGGCCGCTGGCCGGCGAGAACGGCCTGCTGCCCCTCGAGCGGTACGTCGAGGGCGTCTCGTTCCGGGATCGGCCGAGCCTCTTCTATTTTTATCCGAGCGACCGGGTCATCGGTCTCGCGGCCTGGACCGGCGTCGCGCTCTCTGTGCTGGCGCTGCTGGCCGCGCCGTACTGGCCGATCGTGCCCGACGCCTACGCGACGCCCGCCTCGATGGTGCTGTGGGCCGCGCTGTGGGCGCTGTACCTCTCGTTCGTCAACGCCGGGCAGGTCTTCTACGGCTACGGCTGGGAGTCGATGCTGCTCGAGACCGGCTTCCTGGCGGTCTTTCTGGGCGCCGGGAGCGCGGCGCCGCCGGTCGTCGTGCTCGTCCTCCTCCAGTGGGTGCTCTTTCGCAATATGTTCGGCGCGGGGCTGATCAAGCTCCGCGGGGACGAGTGCTGGCGCGACCTGAGTTGCATGGACTACCACTACGAGACTCAGCCGATTCCGAACCCACTCAGCTGGTTCGCCCACCACCTTCCGGATCGGTTCCACCGCGTAGAGACGTTCGGGAACCACGTCGTCGAGCTCCTGATCCCGTTTCTCTACTTCGCGCCCCAGCCCTGGTCGTCCGTTGCGGGCGCCGCAACGATCGGCTTCATGGGCTGGCTCGTGCTCACCGGTAACTTCGCGTGGCTGAACGCGCTCACGATCGTCCTCGCCGTCGCGACCTTCAGCGACGGCGTCCTCGAGGCCGTGTTCCTACTCCAGCAGCCGATCGCCGCACCCGAGGCGACCGCGACGCCCCTGTACCTCGAGGTGCTTTCGATCCTGCTCGCGGTGTTCGTCCTCGCGCTGAGCGTGCGACCGGCGCGGAACATGCTCTCGCGGAGCCAGACGATGAACACGGCGTTCGATCCGCTGCATTTGGTCAACACCTACGGCGCGTTCGGCTCGATCACCCGCGACCGCTACGAGGTCGTGATCGAGGGGACGACCGACGACGAAATTAGCGAGGACACCGAGTGGCGCGAGTATCGGTTCAAGGGGAAGCCGACCGACCCCGAGCGCCGGCCGCCTCAGATCGCCCCCTACCACCTGCGGCTCGACTGGCAGCTCTGGTTCGCCGCGATGAGCCCGTCGCCGCGGCGCCCGTGGTTTCTGCGCCTGCTCGAGAAGCTGCTCGAGGGCGACGACGCCGTACGGGGACTACTCGCCGCGGATCCGTTCGCGGAGACGGGCGAGACGCCCGAATACGTGCGCGCAATTCGCTACCGCTATCGGTACACGACGCCCGAGGAACGGGCCGAAACCGGACGCTGGTGGCACCGAGAGCGCGTCGGCATCTACGTCTCCGCGGTTTCGTCGTCCGAGGTGCGACTGCGCCGACGGCCGCTTCGGTGATCGGCGAGCGTCGTTCGCAGCGTGTCGCGACTCGAGCCGCCTCGAGACCCGGAATCGTCATCGAATCTACGTGTAGGTCCGAATTGATACCCGACAGTAGAGCGCTAAGGCGCAGCGGCGTCGAGCACCGGTAGTGTGCGGTTGAACGGGACTGCAAAGCGGGCCGCTACGGAACGTAGCCATCGAGTATCAGGCCGGTGAAACGCACCGGAAAATCGTACAGGCGGCTTATCAGTCGGCAACGCGCCCATTTCTTACATTGTGAGTTGCCGTATCGACGGGTCGGATGAAACGACGACGCGTCGTACAACTGACAGCATTGGGCGGACTCACACTCCCGCTGGCCGGCTGCACCAACGAAGCGGCCGAGGACGACGGGAACGAAACGGACAACGAGACCGACACCGACACGGAGACGTCCGCGGACGGAAACGGCGATAGCGAGGATGACGAGGATGGGGAGGACGACGAGTCCACGGACGAACCCGAGGATCAGGAGTTCTCCGGGAGCGGGAACGAGGCCATCGAGGACGTCTCCATCGAGGGCGGCCTCACCGTCATCGACGCAACGTACGAGCGCAGTAGTGACGAAGGCGATGATGGGGAGGCCGATGATAACGAGAGCGAGGACGGTGACGACGAGTTCGAAGTCCGGCTCATTCCCGAAGAACGCCTCGCCGAAGACGATCAAGACGGCTCCGATACCGACGACGAGCGAAACGCGACGGACGACGAGGCGGAAACCGATACCGACGACGCGGAGGCCGCGGACGACGAATCTGAAGACGAGCCGGAGCCCGTCGTGTTCGTCAAATCGGAGTTCGTCGACTCGTCGGGCGAGTACGAGGGGCAGACGGCCCACCCCGTCGTCGAGGGGACGTACGTCCTCAGCGTCGTCGCCGACGGCGATTGGGAAGTGACGATCAGCCAGCCGCGCGACGAGAGCGGCGAGGAGCCGCCGATCTCCGTCGACGGCTCCGGCAACGAAGTCCACGGGCCGTTCGAATTCGACGGTTCGCACCAGCCGTCCGGCGAGTACGACGGGGAGCGGGTCATCGCCGATATCTACCCGATATCGGACGATCCCATCTTCGTGTTCCACGAGAACAGCATCGAGAACCCCTCCGAGTTCGAGTTCGAGGGCGTCGGCTACCTCTCGGTCAAGTCCGACGGCGAGTGGACGGTCGAGATCGAGTAGCCGCTATACCTACTCGAGGCCATTTTTTGGGTGTGCGCTCGAGTGTAGACCGGAAGGTAGACCGATCCACCGGGAGTCACCGCTCGTCGTTCGATTCGGACTCCGACTCCCGCCTCGCCGGCGGCGTCTTCGAGACGAGACGGCCCCACAGATCGCGGTTGTCCGCGACCCAGCGGTAGCCGGTCTCGCGGAGACGGCCGTAATCCTCGAAGTTGCGGACGAAATCGATTACGTCGCGGACGCCGCCGCCTTCGACGCGGGCGAGCGTCTCCTCGATCGAGGCGCCACAGGAGTAGACGCCCTCGTCGGTCACCAGGTGCGAACACGCCTCGTAGTGTTCGGGCAGTTGCTCGCGCAGTTCGGGCGTGAGGTCGCTGAAGCCGACGATACGGATGTCGTTCGTTCGGTCGTCGAAGTACTCGGCCCACCACGTACAGAAGCCGCAGTCGTCGTCGTAGACGAGCGTTGCTTCGGCATCGGATTCGGCCATGGGCGGATACACGGGCCGCGGACACAAACGCTTGACTTCGATTTAACGAGTCCCGACGCGTTCACCGACCGGACCACCGACCTACTTGGACCGCCCTCGAGAAGGCACTCGTATGGAGCGGTTCGTGCAGTTGATCGTCGCCGGCGGGCTCGCCCTGGTCGCCGGCCTCTGGCTCGCTGCGCTTTTCGCTCGCGGCTCGGCCGTCTGGATTTCGGGAGTCGGTCTCGCGCTACTCGGCGCCGCGAGCGTCTTCGCCGGAATCGGCAGCGAACTCGAGTACGGGTGAGCGTTCGATTGAGTAAGTGGCCCGGTGCCCTCAGCCGCCGGGCCGTCTGAACGTGTAGCTCACGTCGTCGCCCTCGACCGTGAGCGAGCCCGCTTCGTGGTCGACGACGAGGTCGACCGGTCCGTCTCGCTCGAAGTCGTGTAACGGCATGCTGGTGCTGACGCGTCCAGTCCGGGAAATTTCGACGTGTGCGGATCCGAATTCGACCCGGATTCGCTCGCCGTCGGCGGTCACGTCGCCGGGTTCGCCGAACCGACGCAGCTGCTCGCGGACGGCGTCCCAATCGCTGAGGTGTACGCGCACTCCCATATGGACCGAGACGATGCGTGGAGACAATAATCCCCGATGCCCGACGGAGAGGAGTCTCGGCCGACTCCGAACCGATCTGCCGCCGGAACATTATTGTGCGGTGTGACGAATCGAGGAGCCATGAGCAGCGCGGCCCGGTCGCTGTCGGAACCGCAAGTGCTGGCCCACACCAAGCGGCGGCTCTTCCCGGACGATACCGACGACGCGGCGCCCTCGTACGTCGTCGCTGACACGCAGTTCTCGCAGAACGAGTGGCTGCCCGGCCAACCCATCGAACCGGCGATCCGCGACCGGCTCGCTCCGTTCAACCACGTCGAGATCGGCGGCGGCTTTCCCGATCTCGTTGGCGTGCGCGACCTCGAGTCCGAACTGGTCGCCGTCGAGCGGGTCGGCGACGAGCCGCCGCTGATCGCCATCGAGGCGAAAGGCGACACCAGCAGCGGCGTCGACACGGAACTCGGGATCGTACAGGCGTACGATCGGCTCCACGAGGCCAACGCGGCGTACTTCGCCGCACCGATCGACACGATCGCGGAGACGGACCGTACGCTCGCGCGGGAACTGAACGTCGGCGTGCTCGGCGTCGACGCGACCGGCGAGGTCGAGGTGCTCGAGACCGCGCGGGTGGTCGGCAATCGGACGTCGACCGAGGCGACGGCGCTTCGCTTCCAGGCCGGCGCGCAGGGCGTGGCCGACGCCTCGTTCGGGCTGAACCATCCGAAGAACTACCTCGGCTATCCGCTGGCGCACTACGCCGACGGCGATACCGCGGGGTTGCTGTCGGCGTACGACGTCGTGAGCGCGGTCGACGCGGCCAAGCAGGGGGCCGCGTTTCTGGGACTGATCGAGGACGGCCCGCGCGTCGAACTGACCTCGCTCGGCCAGGAGGTCGTCCGGTTCGCGACGGCCCGCTACGGATCCGTCGAGTCGGCGCTCGCGGAGTTCGAGGAGTGGTACGGATCGCCGAAGCGGTTCGTCGACCTCGCGCCGCAGTGGGGACAGCTCGCCCGACGCGTCGTGTTCGAGTATCCGGCCACGGAGCTGCTGGTGACGGAACTGCAGCACATGCACGAGGACGGGATTCCGGAGCCGTCGCTCGTGGACGTCGTCGAGTACCTCCACGAATTACATCCGACCTTCACCGTCGAACTGTTCGTCCGCGGCGACGACGATGTTCGAAGCCGCGTGCTGACCGAAGACGGGGAGTTGCGGCGGGCGGCGCTCGAGGACGGCGCGGTCTACCACTCGCCGACGGTGTTCCAGTTGAAGGCGATGCTGTACCACACCGGCATTTTGACGGAGCGCGGGAAGGAGCCCAGTCGGCTCGAGCCGCTCGAGGACGCGTGGGCGCTTCGGGAGCCGGTGTAGTCCGGTCCGATCCAGCATCCGACGAGAGCCAGGGAGCTACTCGAATCCGTGTCGTTCTCGGTGTGCAGCGAGGAATGCTGCGTGCGGGCGTTTATCCTCGTCGGCGGGGAGTTGCAGCGGCTCGTCCTCGAGCGCGGCGAACTCCTCGTAGCCCTCGAGGTCCGGCCGGTCGGCGACCAGTACGCGGTAGTCGTCCGCAATCGCCAGCCAGCCGGCGTCGAACGCCCAGTGGTGGAGCCGACAGAGGGCGAGTCCGTTCCGGACGGCGTCGCGGCCGTTCTCGCGCTTCGGGTAGATGTGCGCGGCCTCGATATCGCGCGTGCCGTCCGGTGCCTCTCGCGAGGTGCCGCAGATCGCACAGCGGTGCTCGTACGCTGATTTGACTTCAGTTCGGAAGGCGCTCGAGCGGACGCGCCGTTGAACGGTCGTATACTCCTCGTCGTCGTCAGTCAGCGGCGGTTCATCGGTATCGTCGTCCACGTCTTCGGTGACCGATTCCGTAAGCGCCTCGAACGCTGCCGGGTGCTCGAGGTCGAGCCGTTCCATCGTGAACTCGTATACCATGCGGCCGTCTCGAGAGACGTACTCGGCGTCGACGACGTCGACCAGGCCCTCGTATCGGAGTTCGTCGCGGTCCGCGGGGTGGTAGAAGAAGTAGACGGGGACGGTCGATCGATCGGCTTGCTCGACGAGCGCGTTGTTCGCGGCCGTCGGGCGCTGGTCGCCCTTTTCGGGCAGTCCCTCACCGATGTAGGTGAACCGCTCGTCGGCGAGGTCGTCGCCGTACGGCCCATCTTCGCGGGCTTTGACGACGATGAATTCGAGGTCGCCGTTCTCGTCCGTTCGGGGGTTGATTCCCTTGATGTACGCGCCGAAGTTCGTACCGAGCGCCGCCTCGAGTTCGGACTGCGTGTAGAACTCGCCGCGCTCGAGATCGGGAGCGTCGGCCGTACGACGGCGGGCCAGTTCTCGCCCGGCGTCGGTGAGCGAGTTCAGGCCGTCGGATCGGTCGACGTAGCCGAGGCTCTGCAGCCAGCCGCGGTGTTGTGCGGGGCCGGAGGAATCGTTCCAGTCGACCTCGGCGTGCTCGGATTCGATCGCGTCACCCAACTCGGCGTCCGTCTCCGGGCCGTCGAGGAGTTCCTCGAGAAGCGTGTCGAACCCGCGAACGTGCTCCGCGAGGAGTTCGTAGAGCACCGCGGGATCAGTCTCGGAGAGCCACGCCATGCCGCGCTGGGTGAGTCGAACGCGGTCGGGGTCGCGCTCGATCTCGAGCAGTTCGATGCCCTCGAGAAACGTGAGTCGGCGCCGAATCCCGTCGTCGCTGGTCGCCCGTGTGTTCGATTCGAGCCAGTCGATCGCCGCCGCTTCGGACGGGGATTCCGCGAGGACGAATTTGCAGAAGCGCTCGAGGACGTCGGTGTAGTTCCCCGCGCCGCCGAAGAATCGAACCGCGATGGTGCGTTTTCCTCCTCCCATCCGTGTTGATACTCGTCCCGTGTGTGGGGGTTCGTATAAAATACGTGGTAACTAGCGAGGGGAGACTGATTTGGAGTGATGAGAGTGGAGTGGTGAGAGGATGAGAGTGGAGTGGTGAGAGATCGAACCGCCGTGCACCGCCTCCAATCGTCGCTTGTGAGAACACACCACCGCTGCAAGTGAATTGTGATTCAGACACAAATACACAAGTACGCGCGACCGATCCCCACCACTCGTTCATGTGAACGACCCACACCACCGATGCACGTGAAACTCGAGTCGAGTCCGCGCGGGGGGAACGCGGTCCGTCCTCGAGTCCGATTGACTCGAGACGGGGAACTCAGCCTCGAGACGTGGAAATTCGGTGCATCGAGACCCCTTCGGAGACACCACTGTTGCAAGTGAAGACCGAAGACAGCGTGGCAGTACGTCCCGTTCACTCGAAAGAGTGGTGTGGCAACGGGGCCGACTCAGGCGACCCCGTTCATCCGGGCGATGTCGCGAATCGTCTCGATCTCGTCGTCGAGGTAGAGCACGTCCGCCATCGCGTCCACGGCGCTCGAGAAGGGAACGTCGAGTTCGTAGCTGTAGTAGTTGCCCCGAGAGCCGCTGCGATTTTCCTTCGCGGAGAGGATGCCGAGCATCCGGAGGTCCGAGAGGTGGTTGTGCACCGAGCGCTGGGCGAGCGAGTCAGTGCCGGAGGACTCGCAGAGCGTCTCGTACTCCTGATAGAGTTCCCGCGTCCGGCAGGGCGTCGACTCCTTGGCCGCCTTCGAGACGACCGCCAGCAGGGCGAGGCGACCGTGGGTCGTCAGTTCCCGCATCCCCTCCTCGACGCGTTCCTGCTCGAGTTTGGAGCGGGCCTGATCGACGTGGTCCTCGCGGATGATCTCGTCGTCGTTGTTCTCCGCGACTTCGCCCGCGAGCCGGAGCAAGTCGAGCGCCTGCCGTGCGCTCCCGCTGTCGCGGGCCGCGAGTGCGGCACAGAGATTGAGGACGCCGGTCTCACAGGCGTCCTCGGCGATGGCGACCTCGGCTCGAGACTCGAGGATGTTGGTCAGTTCGTCGGCCTCGTAGGGCGGAAACTGCAGTTCGCGCTCGCAGAGGGTGTCCTGCACCCGCGGATCGAGCTGCTCGCGGAACTTGAAGTCGTTGCTGATCCCGATGAGGCCGACCTTCGTCGCCTCGAGGTAGCCGTTCGAGCGGGCGCGGGGGAGTTCGTAGAGCAGTTCGTCGCGGTCGCCGATCGAGTCGATCTCGTCCAAGACGATGACGACCGTGCCGCCGAGCGCCTCGAGTTCGCTGTAGAGTTTCTTGAAGACGGTCTGTTGGGGGTAGCCCGTCGTACTGATTTCGGCGCCGTCGGGGCGGAGGGTGTTGACGAGTTCGATCGCGACCTGGTAGGAGGAGTTCAGGGTCTTGCAGTTGACGCTAAGAACGGAGAGATCGACGTCGTCGTACTCGGTGACGTCCTCCTGCAGAACGTCGAGGAGGTATTCGGTGACCGCGGTCTTCCCGACGCCGGTGTTCCCGTAGAGAAAGATGTTGTTCGGTTCCCAGCCGTCGATGATGGGCTGGAGCGCGTCCATGTAGGCCTCGATCTCCTCGTCCCGTTCTTCGATCCGTTCGGGCTGATACGACTCCCCCAGGGCGTCCTTGTTTCTGAAGATGTTCTGCTTCCGCTCGAACCGAGGCATACCCCTACCAAGAGAGAAGTACTATTTAAAACCACTTTTTCATCTGATGCAAGTGAACTCAGACACACCACTGTTTCACGTGAAGCTAGTATTCGAGGGACTAGAAGGAAGAGCAGTCCACGATTTCATCTAAAACGCTGACAAATCCTCGAGAGTGGCCAAACTGTCGAATTAGGCCATACTGGCGCCATATCGTGGCCTTCACCAGTTTCGATAGATCGTCGACCGACCGTCGAACTACCGTCTCCCCCGCTCCCCTACCCACCGTCACACAGTTTCACTTGCAACGGTGGTGTGTCTGGGATGGTTAGTACTCGAGCGGATCCCCGCTCCTGCTAGATCCTTACTCCCGCCGGGGAACCTCGTGGCGACCGAAGCCGTACCGGAGCCGACTCGCCAGACGCCGCGAGAAGCGCCCGTCGTCGGCCCGCGAGCCGAACCGTTCGGCGAGGGCGGTGTAGATCAGCGGCAGCGGCACCTCCTGCTCTAAGGCCTCCTGGACGGTCCAGGTGCCGGTCGAGCCGCCCTCGACCCGGTCGGCGACGGTGCCGAGATCCGACCCCTCCTCGCGGAACGCCTCCTCGCAGAGTTCCAGCAGCCACGAGCGGATGACCGCGCCGTTGTTCCAGACGGAGGCGACCGACTCGAGGTCCAGATCGTACCGCCCCTCGTGCAGCAGTTCGAACCCCTCGCCGTAGGCTTGCATCAGCGCGTACTCGACGCCGTTGTGGATCATCTTGACGTAGTGACCCGAGCCCGCGGGTCCCATGCGCTCGTGGCCGTCCGGCCCCGTCGCGACGGCGTCGAAGACCGGCTCGAGTTCCGCGTAGGCCCACTCGGGGCCGCCGACCATCAGCGAGAAGCCAAGTTCCGCCCCCGCGGGGCCGCCGGAGGTCCCGCAGTCGAGATAGGCTGCGGGGCAGGACTCGGCGCGGCGCACGGAGTCCTCGAAGTAGGAGTTGCCGCCGTCGACGACCACGTCGTCGCCGTCGAGGTGGGGCTCGAGTTCCTCGAGCGTCGCGTCGACCGCCTCGCCGGCGGGGACCATCAGCCAGATGCGCTTGTCCTCGCCGAGGCGGTCCGTGAGGTCCTCGATGGAGTCGGCCGGCTCCGCGCCCGCATCGGCCGCTGTCGCGACGGCTTCCGCGTCGAGGTCGAAGGCGACGACGTCGTGGCCCGCCTCGAGCGTGCGATCGACCACGATCTGTCCCATGCGTCCGAGTCCGATTACGCCCAGTTGCATGGGAGGAGTTCCGCGGGGGTGAGTGGTAGTGGTTGTGATTCCGCGTTCGCAAGCCGTCGGTCGGAACCTCGAGGAACTGCACACGAGAAAGAGAGAAGAACTGACGGCTACGAACGGAGCCCGAACGGAATTCCGCAGAACGGTCGCCACCGAACGCGTGCGGACACCCGGCTACCGGACTACTGCAGCGGTTCCTGCAACCGCGCCCAGCCGATCGCGTCGAGCACGACGATCTGATCCTTGTAGTGAACGTAGACGCCGTTGTACTCGTGGCCGCTTCCGTCGTAGTACGGCAGCGAACCGCGAATTCGGTCGACGACCGACCAGGCGCCGTCCTGCTCGAGGGTCACGTGCTCCCACTCGTCGGCGGCGTCGTTGCGAACGGCCCGCTGGAGCGCGCGTCGTGCGCCCGGAATCTCGTCGAGCTGGCGGGACGACGCGTCGACGATGGTTGCACCGTCGGGCACCTCGCTGGGCCCGACGATCCGCGCGCCGAGGTCGGCCTTCGACCGCGCGGCGCCCGTCTGTGATCGCTCGGATTGAAGCACGTAGCCGGCGACCGCGGCCGTCCCGACCGCGAGCAGCGACAGTGCGATTTCTTTGCCCCTGAACATCATGGGAGTACGTTACAGTAACCGACTAAGTATCTTTCGCAAGAATGTTTGATAGCTGTTGAACAGATCGTGCGGAATCCACCGGGCGGTCAGTTCGCTGTCGGACGGTCGTTCGTCGTCCGACGATCGTTTGAACGACTGGCGAACGACTGCCCCAATGTTCGGACCGTGTCCCGGAGCGTTAGAGAGACGCTGCAACGCCCGACGTGATCACGCCCGCGACCACGAGGAGCGCGATCCCGACGACGGCCGCCACGCGGTAGAGCCCCAGCACGTTGGCGGCGGGCTCGCGCAGTTTCTTCCCGTTGAGTCCCGACTCGAGGCGCTTCCCGCCGACTTCGACGAGACCGGTCAGGACCAGCCAGAGGCCGACCATCACGAGCACGAGCCGGCCGTTCGTCGTCCCGGCGAGGCTCTCGAACGTGTATCCCCGACCAGCGAGGTGCCCGCCGGAAAGCAGCAGGACGAGCGAACTGATCCGCGAAATCGTCGTGAGTTTCCCCGAAATCACCTCGAGCGGGCGCGTCGTGTTGAACTCGCCGTCGCGGGCGAGCGGCAGCACGACGAACGCGACGTAGAAGACGCTGCCGGCCCAGAGCGCGGCGAACACTAAGTGTGCCGTCCGTGCGAGAAACGTATCGATCATACCGGTGGCTCGAACAGCGATGGTATCAGCGTTCCGACTTGCGCCGACGATGGCATCGGTGACGGGCGAGGCGCGCGGGTTGCGGCTCACGGCTTCCGCTCGAGAATCGCGACGACAGCGATTCACTCGAGCCAGTTCCAGTCGGCGGTCCAGTCGACCAGTCGGCGCCGAACCAGCGCGTACGCGAGAGAAACGACGATCCCGACGAGTGGCACGGCCGTCACCCAGCCGTCGTAGACGACGAGCGCGGGGACCGCGAGTCCGATCGCGAGCGCAGCGTCCTCCGGGGCGCCGTCGTAGCGGATCCAGCGCTGCGGACGGATCCACCGCCTGCGGGCGTGGTCGTACACCGCCCGCTCGGTGCGCCCGTTCCACGGATCCATCTCCGGGCCGCCGCCGATCGCGTCGCTGGCGGCGTGGAGCCAGGCGGCGACGGCGAACGACGCGAGAGCGATCGTCGCACTCGAGGGAGCCACGGTTGCAAGCACGGTGGTCGGGACGGCGACCAGAAGTCCGAGAACCGGGAAGTGAAAGGTTCGCCGGTGCTCGAGCGGCAGGTCGAAATCGGGCGCGAGACCGCCGAGGACGGCACCGACGGCCAGCGGCGTCGCGAACTCGGGGGCGGCGTAGGCGACCGGCGCGAGGAGAGCGAGCGCGGCGAAGACGTGGGTGGTCGCCATCATGCGATTCGCAGTACGGTCGCGAACGGCAAAACCGTACGCGAGGCGGAAACCCGGACGTTGAGGATCGGAATCGACGGGCGACGAGTGACGAATGACCGGGACGGGCGACGAGTGACGAGTGACCGGGACGGGCGACGAGTCGCGAATGACGTGCAACGGTCGACGAGTGACGGACGACCTGCGACGGGCGGATGGACGACTCGCGTCTCCGTCGAGTTACTCGAGGTTCTCGCCCTGGTAACTGCCGTCGTAGACGCTCTCGTGGTCTGCCTCGGCGAAGACGAGTTGGGCGATGCGTGCGCCGCGTGCGATCTCGATGTCGTGGTGGACCTGCAACAGCCCCTCGCCGCGGCCCTCGTAGCCGGCGTCCCAGACGGCCGTGTTGAGCATGCAGGAGTTGCGCATCAGCGACGAGCGCGGGTAGACGAAACCGATGTGGCCCTCGGGAATCTCGATCTGCTCGCTGTAGCGAGCGACGTAAGCGCCCTTCGGGAGGTAGTACGTATCGGGGTCTTTCTGCTCGAGTTCCTCGAGCGGGCGGGCGACGCGGTCGCCGATCTGCTTGCCGTCGCGGCCGATGCGACCCGGCTCTAACTGCTCGAAGACGATGTCGAGCGTGAGGTCGACGCCGTTTGGTTGGACTTGCTCGTCGGTCGTCGGCGAGACGTGCTCGGCGACGAACGCACCGGAACGGAACATGTCCGTAGTAGCAGCGAGCGTCTAGAAAAGCGTGTCCGTTCGCGTCGGCCCCGTGAGCGGACGACACGCAGGGTGCTGACGGGACCCGTATCGGTTGCCACCGACACGCATTACCGCCTTTCGGACGGGCGTGGTATCCATCGAACCGGTGTGGCAATCTCCGCAACGGGTCATATGGCGGGCCGATAAAACGCGGTTGACGGACGTACAGCTACCCGGCAAAACTTACTCGAAAATTGCCGCGATGGCGGTGATTAACACGGTCGTTCCTCATGGAAACACGCTGGATTTATCAGGACGGACAGCCGAGTTCTGGGTGCTATGGGACAGACTCTCACCGAAAAGGTTCTCGACGACCACCTCGTCGACGGCGAACTCGAGACCGGCGAGGAAATCGGGATCGAGATCGACCAGGTGCTCACCCAGGACACGACCGGCACGATGGTCTGGCTCCAGTTCGAAGCGATGGGACTGGACGAGGTCCAGACCGAAATCGCCGCTCAGTACTGTGACCACCAGACCTACCAGTTCGACTTCAAGAACACCGACGACCACCGCTTCCTGCGATCTGCGGCCGGCACGTACGGCGCGTACTTCTCCCGCCCCGGTAACGGTATCTGTCACAACGTCCACCGCGAGAACTTCGCGGCGCCCGGCAAGACGCTGCTCGGCTCCGACAGCCACACGCCGACCCCCGGCGGCCTCGGCCAGCTGGCGATCGGCGCCGGCGGGATCGACGTCACCGTCGCCATGGGCGGCGCGCCCTACTACATCGAGATGCCCGAGATCGTCAACGTCCGCCTCGAGGGCGAACTCCCCGAGTGGGCCACGGCGAAGGACGTCATCCTCGAGCTCCTCCGACGGCTGTCCGTGAAGGGCGGCGTCGGCAAGATTCTCGAGTACACCGGCCCCGGCGTCGAGTCGCTCACCGCGCCCGAGCGCATGACCATCACCAACATGGGCACCGAGCTCGGCGCGACCTCGTCGATCTTCCCGACCGACGAGCAGACCAAGGACTACCTCGAGCGCGTCAACCGCGCCGACGACTTCGAGGAGCTCCAGCCCGACGAGGACGCCGAGTACGACGACGAGATCGTCGTCGACCTCTCGGACCTCGAACCGCTGATCGCCCAGCCGTCGATGCCCGACAACGTCGTCCCCGTCCGCGAGGTCGCGGGTCAGGACGTCGACCAGGTCATCGTCGGTTCCTGTACCAACGGCGGCTACGAGGACATCCTCCCCGCCGCGAAGATGCTCGAGGGCCGCGAGGTCAACCCGACCACCGAGATGATCGTCGCGCCCGGTAGCAAGCAGGCCTCCGAGATGCTCGCCCGCGAGGGCTGGGTCGCGGAGATGATGGCCGCCGGCGTCAACTTCTCCGAGGCCACCTGCGGCGCCTGTATCGGGATCGGCCACGTGCCGTCCTCCGATTCCGTCTCGCTGCGGACCTTCAACCGCAACTTCGAGGGCCGCTCGGGTATCGAGGACGACAACGTCTTCCTCTGCTCGCCGGAGGTCGCCGCCGCCGCGGCGATCAAGGGCGAGATCATCGACCCCCGAGACCTCGCCGACGAACTCGGCGACCTCGAGGACCCCGGCATCGAGCTGCCCGACGAGTACGACGGTTCGAAGACGGACCTCATCACGCCCGACGAGGCGCCCGACGACGAACTCGTCAAGGGCCCGAACATCGGCGACGTCCCGCTGAAGGACCAGCTTGACGCCGACATCGAGGGTGAGGCCCTCCTGAAGATGGAGGACAACATCACGACCGACCACATCATCCCTGCAACCCAGGACATCCTGATGTACCGGTCGAACATCGAGAAGCTCTCCGAGTTCACCCTCTCGCGCGTCGACGACACCTTCGCCGAGCGCGCCAAGAACGCCGACGGCGGCTTCCTCGTCGCGGGCGAGAACTACGGCCAGGGCTCCTCGCGTGAGCACGCCGCGATGTGTCCGATGTACCTCGGC
This sequence comes from Halopiger aswanensis, assembly GCF_003610195.1. Taxonomy (NCBI): domain Archaea; kingdom Methanobacteriati; phylum Methanobacteriota; class Halobacteria; order Halobacteriales; family Natrialbaceae; genus Halopiger; species Halopiger aswanensis. The sequence continues at coordinate 1,247,552 of NZ_RAPO01000002.1, forward strand.
ATCGAGGCCGTCCTCGCACAGAGCTTCGCGCGTATCCACCGCGCGAACCTCTTCAACTTCGGCATCGTGCCGCTGACGATCGACGAGGACACCTACGAGGACATCGACCAGGGCGACGAGATCGAGATCGTCGACGACGTCTACGACGCCGTCACCTCCGGTCAGGAGGAATTCACGGTCCGCGTCAACGGCGAGGAGTACACCGCCACGCTCGACGCCTCCGAGCGCGAGCGCGACATCCTCGCGGCCGGCGGCAAGCTCGCCTGGACGAAGGAGCAGGCCGAAGAGAGCGGCAGCGGCGCCGCGCCCGCCGACGACTGATCGGGCCGCGCTGACCCGCACTCGCTGAGTTACCGTTATTTTTTGCGTTCATCTCGTCTGCTGCTCGAGTCGCCGGTCGCTTTTCCGCGACGAATAGCCGATCGACCGTTCGCGGCGGGGCGGAGAAGGAAGCCGGCCGCCCATCCGACGGCCGGCGTGAAACTGGCGGCGTATCGGACACCTATTCAACCCGTTCGCTCCAAGACACCGTATGGAATCGACAGCGCGCGACTTTCTCGTCGACCTGCTCGAGACGCCCTCCCCGTCGGGGTACGAAACGCGCGGCCAGCGCGTCTGGCTCGAGTACGTCGACCAGTTCGCGGACGAGGTACGGACGGACGACTACGGTAACGCCGTCGCCGTGCACGAGGGCGAGCCCGACGCACCCGAGATCGCACTGACCGGTCACGCCGACGAGATCGGCTTTATCGTCCGGGCGATCGACGAGAACGGCTTCGTCAGGCCGGGGCCCATCGGCGGCACCGACCCGTCGATCTCCCGCGGCCAGCACGTGACGATCCACGCCGCGGACGGGCCCGTCGACGGGGTCGTCGGCCGGACGGCGATCCACCTCCGCGAGGACGACGACGAACCCGAGGTGTCGGACCTCTGGATCGATATCGGCGCCGAGAGCGAGGCGGAGGCGACCGAACGCCTCGCGATCGGCGATCCGATCACGTTCTCCTCGACGGTGTCGTGGCTCTCGGAGACCCGTCTCGCCGCCCGCGGCATCGACAACCGCGTCGGGACGTGGGCCGCCGCCGAGGGCTTTCGGGCAGCCGTCGAAGCCGAGGCCGAGGCGACCGTCTACGCCGTCTCGACCGTTCAGGAGGAGGTCGGCGTCAAGGGCGCACAGATGGTCGGCTTCGATCTCCAGCCCGACGCCGCCGTCGTCGTCGACGTCGGCCACGCGGTCGACTACCCCTCCGCACCGAGCGACAAGACGAGCCAGATGGCCCTCGGCGAGGGTCCGGCGCTCGGCCGCGGCAGTTCGAACCATCCGGTGCTGTTCGACGCCCTCCGGTCGGTCGCCGACGAGCGCGGGATCGACGTGCAGGTCGAAGCGCTCGGGCGCGGCACGGGGACGGACGCCGACGGCTTCTTCACCGCCGCGGGCGGGATCCCCTCCCAGGTCGTCAGCGTCCCCAATCGGTACATGCACACCCCCGTCGAACTGATCGACACCGACGACCTCGAGGGCGTGGCGGCGCTGCTCGGCGGCTTCGCGAGCAACGCCGCGGCGTTCGCGCCGTTCTCCGTCGAGATCTGATCGCTCGCCGACGTCGAGCGCCGGGGACCGGGCCGGTGCGAAGCCGCTTCTTCCGAACCGGTACCGACATCGACATCCGCCCGGAGCCGATAATTCGAGCGAATGCCGACTCGAGGACACGAAAACGCCGGTTATCGACGCTTGTTCGAGGCGGACGGGCTGACCTTCGGCGCCGGATTTCCGATCACGGGCGCGAACCGGTCGACGCCGGACGTCGATCGGGAAGTCCACCTCGCGAAACGCGCGGAGGAACTGGGGTTCGACGGCCTCTGGGCGCGCGACGTCCCGACCTACTGGCCGAAGTTCGGCGACGCCGGCCAGACGTTCGACACGTGGCCGTGGCTCTCCCACGTCGCCGCCCACACGGACGAAGCGGCGCTCGGGACCTCGAGCATCGTCCTGACGCTCCGCCATCCGATTCACGTCGCGAAATCGGCCGCGACGGTCGACCGGCTCTCGGACGGTCGGCTCGTCCTCGGCGTCGCCTCGGGCGATCGCGACCCCGAGTACCCGGCCTTCGGCGTCGATCGCGAGGCGCGCGGCGAGGCGTTCCGCGAGCGGTTCGACGCCGTCCGAACGCTCTGGCGCGAGGAGTTTCCCGACCTCGAGGGCGAGTGGGGCTCGCTCGACGAGCAACTCGAGGTCGTTCCGAAGCCGACGACAGAGACGATTCCCATGCTGCCGACCGGCAACGCCCGCCAGACGCGCGAGTGGATCGCCGAGCACGGCGACGGCTGGCTCTTTTACCACCTTCCGGAGCGCACGCTCGAGGACTACCTCGAAGACTGGCGGGACAAGGCGGGCGACAAGCCGTACGCGATGGCCGTCCGCGTCGAGTTGACCGACGATCCCGCGGCACAGCCCGAAAAACTGCACTTGGGGTATCGGGCCGGCGTCGAGTGGTTCCGCGACTACTTCCACCGACTCGAGGAATACGGCGTCGACCACGTTATCGTCGGCCTCGAGAACGACGACAGCGAGCGGGCGCTCGAGCGGTTCGCGGACGAGATTCTCAACTCGTAGTTGGGGCTGTAGCCGAGACGCGATTTTCGAGTGGTAAAAGGGTCTCTCGAGTAAAGAGTATATCACCCTTAGGTAGGGGCACTTCGTTGTTCTCCAGTCATCGTGAACTCGACTGCGACGACTCGTCGATTAGAGCTTTTCTCGGTGTGTACTCGAGAATAACTGTTTCCAGCAAGAGCAGTGCAAGAGGCCGTTGACCAGCAGTCAACCGCCGCTGGACAGAACCGAGACTTGTGCTTCCCGCTATTGACCGAACGTAGACGAACCCAGAAGAGGGGGACATCGATTATTGAGTCAGAGTCGACGTGAGGTCAACTTCACCCCGACTATCTTCTAATTCAGTCAGCGTCGAACTGACGAATAATTATCGACTCCTGAAATTCATCCACGTGTGTATTACAATACTGCTTTCTGCCGACCGATAACCTGTGATCCCCCAGTGGGGATTCGGGTAAGCGATGAGTCGACGTGTAATTGGTGGACAGTTGCCCAGGATAGTTTACACAGCACGTCTGGATGTTGCGTTATATCGGCGCAAATATTCCAGTAATTCATATAATAGAGGAGAGTTATGAATCGACGCAAATTCATCGCAGGAGCGGGAGGTATCGTTGCGGCAGGTGTCACCGGTGTTGCCATGACTGGCAACGCTGCTGCACAAGTTGAAAATTATCAGTTTAATGGTACGACCATCGAGGGTGCAAGCGACGACGGCTCGCTCTCGGAAATTCGGGTATGGGTAGAGAACGGCACGTTCGGCTATGAAGGCCTCGAGAACGCCGCCACGACGGCGACGGTCGAACTCCAAGCCGTCTACAACGGCTCGACCCACACGATCGCCAGCACGACACGCGAGGACATCAGCGGCCAGAGTCAGCACGATCTCGCGTTCGAGCGCCTTGAGGGCGACGTGCTCGCCCATCCCGACCTCTCGGCGTCGAAATTCGAGTCCGGCACCGACGGTGAGACGGTCACAACCGACGACGTCGACCTGCAACTTACGGTGACGGTCACGACAACCACTGACGCCACCGTCTCGGGCTCGGTCGCGTCGAATCTCACCGTCGTCATGACGAATACGGAATCGACCGCCAGCGGCGGCGGGTCGACCGGCGGGTCGGTTCGGTCCTATGAGACGATCGCCCAGTCCGACGACGGCTGGCAGACACTCAAAGCCGATTTCGGCGAGGTCACGCACTTCAAAATCGAACTCGACCCCGACCACTACGAGGACGGCGTGCCCGAGGGCAACAACGGCACCGAATGGCCGGACAACCCTGACGAGTATTTCCAGGAGGTCATCGTCGACCACGGCGCCGACGGGCCGACCGACGAGTATCGGTTCGGCTTCCACGGCCCTGGTGGTCTCGGCAGCACGGACAACACGGAGGGCTACATCCGCGCGAACTACGGTACCGACGACTCGCCGGATCGCAAAGACTTCGGCGAGAACGAAGACATCGAGGGCTTTACCGCCAGCGAGAGCGACGACAAGCTCACCTACACGTTCACAGTCGACTGGACGACCCTGGGCGTCGACGGCGATCTCGCAGCGCCCGGCAAGCCTGGCGAAGTCTATCTCGAAGCCTTCGGCGGTGACGGCGGCGAAGGACGCATGGGCTCGACGGGCACCGTCTACTACAACGTGAAGTAAGATGCGACGGCGGAGCCTGCTCGTCGGGCTCACCGTCGCTCTAGCTGGCTGTTCGTCGCCGGACGAACAGGACGGCTCAGAAAACGACAATATTTCTGACGGTCCTGAACAGCCAGATAGTACACCTGGAGAGACGGATGAGCCGGACGACGAGACGCCGGATGAGCCCGAAGATGAGTCCGGCAAGGATCCCGAGACGGAGCCTGGTAAGGAACCAGACGACGAGACGCGTGAGCCCGATATCAAGTATAGCGTCTCGGTCGATCGACCCACCCCGACGCGAATCCATCACTCGGTGGATGTTGCCGTCACGATTGAGAACACGGGAGGTCAGACAGGTACATATAATTACACACTCACCCTCTCTAACGGGGGTGACGAGGAGGTTTCAGACTCCGGGAAGATCGATCCCGGTGAGAGAAAGACGACCACCCACACGTTCGACCTCGATCGGACAGGGGAGTACGAGATCGCCTTCAACGGCGAAACCGTGGCCGAATTCCTCGTCCGCTCCTCCAGCTCCGGCGGTGGAAGTGGGGGCGGAGGCGGAGGTAGTGGCGATGGTGGAGATGAAGATGACGACGAGTCAGAAGGAAACGCCACAGTTGGTGGCGAAGTGACCGGTTGCATCGAGACAGACGAAACCCCCTGCAACTAGCTGACCTCCGCCTTTTTCGCTGGCTCACGCAGACTGAGTAGCCTCCGGCTCGAGCTCACGACTCCATCCAGGTCATGTTGGACTCGAGTCCGTAGTGGTCCTTTCCCATCGGAGAGAGTGCCACAGCCTGACGAATGCGCAGGAGGGCTCGTTCCGGCAGACGAATTCGCGAGGAAAGGTCTCCTCAAGGTGGTCTACGACGGAGAACACGAGGAATTCATTCCGGCAATATCAGTAACTGCATCGGTCTGGAGGGATCTGACAACGTCACTGAGAAGAAGGGACACAGAGTGACTGTAGCTAACACTCTGTCTGAAGCGTCAGCGTCCGTTCGGTCTCGATATGCGTCGTCTCTCCGGTCGCCTCGATCTCGAGTGCGGTCGTGATCGACTCGCCGACGGACTGGTCCGAGCGGAGATCCAAATCGATCCCGACACTGATCTTATCTCCGGGTCCCAACTCCTCGGTACGTAATCGACCATCGTCGATTTCGACATTATCTGCGTCGTCGACGAACCTGAATCGATCATCCTCGAGTTCGATTGCGAGGGAAAGCGACTCGGGAAGCTGGTTGATAACGTCGAACGATACGATCGGACACCGTTCCGCGCCGTTTTCGAACAGAACACCGCCGGTTTCGACGTCTTCGGACGTGTTAGCCTCTAGTCCGAGATACGCATTCTCGTCGCTGGCCACGTCGACGTCGACGTTCCGCTCCACCTTGCTACTCGAGAAGCTGAGCGTTTCGACGGCTAATAGCCCGCTCGAGCCGGCGATCATCGCGAGCGCGGTACGTCGCGTCGGTTTCATGATCGTCGTCGCTGCTCCCGGTGCCAGTGTCGGTGTCGATCTGCCATCAGACTGCGATCACCCGTCTACCTGCGTTATTCGTATGCAACATACGTCGGCCGAATCGGAACTCACCCCCTCACCGGTCGTTCCTGGCCTCAATCGAATCCTGATACTCGAACTCGAGATCCGACGACGGCGGTTCGTCGGCGATCCCCAGTCGATTTCGACGGGCGTAGTATCGGTGTGCGAGCGCCGAGACGCCGAAGGCGACGACGACGAAGACGCCCCACGCCGACTGCGAGACCGCGCCGAACGGACCCAGACCCGTCGAGACGGCCGCGAGCAGCAGGCCGGACAGCCCCGTCAGCCCCAGATAGTAATCGCTCCAGGGAATTTCGCGCCCGCGTACGATATCCATGTAGATCTCGACGTCCTCGAGTACCGGCGTCGGCGAGACCGTCCCCCGGTCCTGATTGAAGTCGACGACACCTGCCTCGTCCATCTTCGGCAGGTGCGACTGGTGCAAGGCGGTGTAGACGCGCTTGCGGTCGCTGCTGGTCACTTCGTGCATCTCGAGGCCGTCCTCCCAGGCGGCGATTTGCTGGGAGAGCGTCCCGATGTCGAGCGTGTCCTGCTCGCGCATGAGCTCGTGGAGGATGTGGCGTCGCCGCCGGTTCGAGAGGATCTCGAAGAGTTCGTCCTCGGTGAGTATGTGATCGGGTTCGGTGTCGGTCGCATCCGATTGGTTGCCTGCCCTGTCGCCTGCGTCCGTCCCCAGTTCCGTGTTCGATTTCGCGTCCGCGTTCGCTTTCGATGAGTCAGTTCCCCCGGACGGTTTCGCGTGAGTCGCCCCCATTACGGATAGGCGGTATCACATCATGGAACAAAAGTATTGGCCTCTCAATAAATAATTGCGTCTGATCAATACGAAACTTATCGGAACGGGTGTTCGTTCGGAATCCTATTCAGTTCGTCAAGCAGACCAATACCGCATCGATACGTCGTTCAACCGACGGTATACCGGGCCGAGATGGCCCGTCAGCCCCGGTTGACTACGGGTCAACCACGGCCATGCGGGCCTCGATCGGGTCGGCGGAGGCGATTGACCGTCAGTCAACGACGGCTGGACTGCGATTTACGGGCCGCTGAGACGAGGCGGACTCGAGTCAACCCGTCGAACACTCAGTCCGCCGGTCGGTCGGTGCAGGATTGACCGATCGCCATCTGATCCTGAAATTAACTCCACGAGCGTATTACAATATCCGTTGCCGGACACCGATGCAATGTGATCCCCGAGGCGGGGATCGGGCGCGACGAGGTGGCGTGCGACGCGACGTGCGGTCGCTCGCGGTAAGACGACAACCACGACAACGGAGCATCCAATCATGGAACGACGCAAATTTGTCATCGGACTGGGATCGCTCGCCGCTGGTTCAGCGGCTGCAATGGGTACGGGCGCGTTCACGAGTGTTGAAGCCGACCGTAGTCTCTCCATTGATACCGCGGGAGACGCGAACGCTTTCCTCGCCTTCTCACGGGCGACTGATGATGACGGTAACGTTTACCCGAACGCGCAGGAATATGTCGAGGGAGACCTAAGTAGTGGTCAGTTCAGTCTCGACTTTACGCAGTCCGACGACACTAACGGTGCGGCGAACGGCATCAACAAGAATGCGAAGACGATTTTCGACAACCTCTTCGACATCACAAACAACGGTACGCAGGACGTTGTTCTCTCCGTCAAGTCCGACTTGATCGCCTCCCAGGGCGGTTTTCTGGGAATTTACGCCGAGAACTCTCAGGGCGATGACTCGGACAACACCGGGCTGAGTTACAACGGCGACTCCACCGACGATACTTACTGGGGCACTACCACTCTAAGTCCCGGCGAGTCCGCGTCGAATGTGGGTATTTACATTCCGAAGGGTCACAGCACCGGCGATCTGAGCGGCGGAACGCTCACCTTCATCGCCGAAAAGACCGGCGGGAACCAGGACTAACATATCAGAGATATGAGACGGCGTAGGTTCCTCGCGAGCGTTGGTGGGCTCGCCGCTGCCGGGAGCATTGCTTTCGGTAGTGGCGCGTTCACCAGCGTTGAAGCCGAGCGAAACGTCTCCATTGCCGTCGCCGCCGACGCCTACGCGTTCCTCCGGATGCATCCGATTCCGGATGAAGGAATCGACGGTGAGGATACCCGTCGTTCCTTCACGACCGGGGGTGAAGTCGAGTTCGAACTTCCTGGTACTGGAGACGGTGAGAACCAGAACGCCGAAGGCGTCGGACTGGACTCGGTCTACGAGTTCCACGACCTGGTCACAATCAGTAACCAGGGAACGCAGCCGGTGACGCTGCAGAGCACGTACGACGGTAACAACCTCGACGATCTCGCACTCGTCAACGACGACGGAGTGCTCCGGGATAACCCACCGGAACTCAACGTCGGTGAAGGGATTGACGTCGGGCTCTACGTCGACACTCACGGGTCCAGCCTCGGAGAGTTCGACGAGACGCTCACTATTGTTGCCGAGCGCGTCGGCGGAAATCAAGACTGACGGGCCACACCCGTTAACCCACCCTGATTGGTTTCTTTCGCCCGGTTCGATTCTGGCGGTGGGTCTTCTGCGGGAAAGTCTAGTATGAAACGACGACTCTTGCTCGGTGTCGCGTCCGCCGCCGGAGCTGGCAGGCTTCTCGGGTCGGACGCGTTTACGAGCGTGGAAGCCGACCGCATGGTCACTGTCTAGGTTGCACACGACGACCGTGCGTTCCTCATGCTGAAACAACACGTACAAGTAACTAGGTAACCGAACCAGGTATTCTCCTACCACGAGGACGGCCAGCGAGTATACCATCCCTCGACGACGCAGGCTCCGACTTCGGTATGAAAAGCAGTGAACTAGTTATTGACCACTGCCAAAACCGCGGTCAACAACTATATTACAATGACCGTCGCTCCACACCGCCTATTCGGGTAGCGACGATGTCGAGTGATCCGACCCAACTACGACGGCCTCGAGCGCCTAGGGGGATGTCTCGAGGCGGGACCCGCGGAACGGCTGCACCCGTGTTCCGTGGGACGCTCCGATGCACCCGAATTCGGACACGCATTCGCACCCGAGCCCGAATCCGATTTCGACTGCACGGTCGACATCGCAGCTACCCCGTATCGCACACCCCGAACCCGATCACCAAGGCGGTATCGGCGTCGGTGCCAGGCAGATCGCCGTGTCCGACGGGGGTGGGACGTGGCGAGCCCGAGCCGACGCCGACCGCACGCAGTTCCGATTCCGACCGCTGCTATCCGATCGGCGCTCGCAGTTCACAGTGGGGCGAAACCGCACTGCCACCTGTTTCGATACCGGCATCAGTCACCGGCACGACCGGGCGCAGTCGCCGTCGACGGAGAAGAGGCGAACGCGACCGAGTAACCGACGGCGGACCGTCGCTCGTCGAGTGACGATTCTCTCGAGGACGAATTTACGTATGGCACCACCACAGATCGATACCGATTCCGAACCCGACGACGAGGCGCACGATCGCGACCGCGACCCGACCATCGAGGCGACGTACGACCATATTTCGCTGTACGTCTACGCGGCGGGGACGAACGAACTCCTCGAGACGGTCTACGAGGCCGATACGCTGGCGATTCCGGCGGTCGGCGACCGGCTTTCGGTTACCGAGGCACGTGCGGAGGGGAGCCTCGAGAACCGGGCCGTCAGCTATCAGGAAGAGCGGGAGCCGCCGACGTACGTCGTCGAGGAGCGGGAGGTCACCTACCTGCACGTCGACTACGACATCGACGGCGTCGACGAGGATCGACAGCTCGTCTCGGAGGTTCGGGTGTGGGTGAGCGAAGCCGACGACGGCGAACGCGGCGACTGATCGATGTACGATTGAACCGGCAAGCGAGAACGGACAGGCGATTCGAACGACTGAACCGATCGACGACTATGCGCACGCGAGCAATACTGAACTGGGGCGCTGACGGCGATGAGTAGTGCCACGACAAGTCGGTGGCTCGTTCTCGGCTTCCTCGCGATCGGCCTCGTCTGTACGGGCGCCGTCGCTACCGATGCAGGGCTTCTCTCGGCCGCTGACGAGCCAGAAGTGCGCACCGGACCACACGAGCACGATAACCTCGGGAACGACACCGGCGTCGTCGCCGAGCCACACGACGGGCCGAACGGCGCCTACGCGTACCTCGACGGCGACGGCCAACTCGTAATCGACCTCACGATCGACAACGACGCCCTCGAGGGAGATGGCATCTCCGCGGGGGCGGTGACCGGTATCGACGACGTCGTCGCGCTCAGGAACGCGGGCAACGAGTCGGCGAAGGTCTGGCTCGAGCACGACGCGGCAAACGTCACCTTCAGAACCGGCGAGGGCGACTCGATCGAGGGCGCGAACGACGCCGCCGTCCTCGAGCCGGAAGAGTCGATTTCGATCGGGTTCGTCGTCGACGCTCGCAACCTTGAGGCCGGGGAGGCCGTGATCGAATCGCTCCGGTTCCGGACGACGGCCCTCGAGCACGGAGATAAACGAGACTCGTCCTCGGACTCGAGTGCCAGCGCGGGGACGAACACGTCGCCCTCGAGTCCGTCGCCGGCAGTGGAAGTCGTCGAACCGGACTCGAAGACCCGAACTGTGACCGTCAGCGGCGGTCGCGGACGGACGGTTCCGATCGACCTCGGGTCACTCCGGGTCGGCAAGGGTGTCATCCTCGAGGGCGTCACGATCCAGTTCGGCGACATCGAGGATTCGACCCTCGAAATTCGGGCCGATCGCGACCGCAAGACGGGAGACGGGCTACCGGCCGACGTTGCGACGGTCGGTGCCGTTACCGTCGAAGATGCACCGGCGGCCACAGCTATCGAATCGGTCGAGTACCGGTTTACCGTCGATCGGGACCGATTTGCTGACCGCGCGTCGCCGAGTGCCGACGACTCCACCTTCGAGTTCTACTCCCGTCTAGACGGCACGTGGGAGCATCACGCGTTCGAGGCGGCCAGCGAAATAGAACCCGGAGAGGGTGACGAACCGACAGGGACCGATCGATACACTGCGACCGTCACGACCGATTCCCTGAAGGGCGGTATCGTCGCCGGTCCGAACGCGACCGATGCGTCTTCCGAGGGTGCTCTCGAGTCGAACGGCGATTCCGACGGATCGGGCGATGACGGTGTCACGACCGGCGACGACGACACAAACGCCGATTCCGGCCCGTCCGAACGCGCCGACGGCAGCGGCAGTCAGGTAGGCGTTTCGGTCGTCGGACTGCTGGCGCTCATCGCGTCACTCCGAAAACGGGCTCGAGGATGAGATTCGCTCGATATCTGCAGGCGGATGGCGACGCGAAAACCGGTTCCGATCACGGCTCACGAGTAGTGGCGAAACAGGTCGCCAACCCTAACAGACAAATAAAACGACATAATTGGCACAGGTGCACACGATGATTCGACGGGGGGTCGTCCGGGGGGCGCAAGCGCTGGTACTCGTCACCGTCGTCGCGCTGGTCGCCGGCCAACTGCTCGGACAGCCGGTTCTGCTGGGGTTCGTCGAGACCGGGAGCATGGAGCCGACGATCGAGACGGGCGACGGGTTCGTCGCGATCCCGGCGGAACTGACCGGCGACCCGCAGCCGGACGACGTCGTCGTCTTTCAGGCCCAGGAGCTCCACGGCGGCGGGCTGACGACCCACCGGATCGTCGAGGAAACCGACCAGGGGTACGTTACGCGGGGCGATGCGAACCCCTTCACCGACCAGGACGGCGACGAACCGCCCGTACAGGACGGCCAGATCGTCGCGACCGCCCTGCAGGTAAACGGCGAGGTCGTCACGATTCCGAACCTCGGGACGGCCGTGATGACGGCCAGTGACGGCCTCGAGCGGATCCAGCGCTGGCTCGCGGTCACGTTCGGCGTTCGGTCGTTCGTCGGCACGAGCGGTCTGGCGTACCTCCTGCTGGGCGCGTCGCTCGCCCTCTACGCGATCGAGACGATTCGAGAGCGCCGCGAAACGACGATTCGATCGTCGCTGGAACGTGACGGCGACGAGACCGAAGCCGAGGAACTGGATCCGCGGCTGATCGCGGGCGCGCTCGCGCTCCTGGTCGTCGTCGCGGCCGTCGCGGCGATGGTCGTCCCGGCCGGCACCCAGTCCTACGACGTTATCAGCGCCGAGTTCGACTCCGACCGGCCGCTGGTGATCGAACAGGGGACGACCGACGAAATTTCCTACCCGATTTCGAATCAGGGATTCCTGCCGGTCGTGTCGTACGTGGAACCCGGAAGCGACAGCGTCGCCGTCGATTCCGGCCCCTCGGTCGTCGGTCCGCGCGACGAGACGACCGTGACGCTGTCGATTACGGCGCCGGACGAGACCGGCTACTATCCCGCGTACGTCACGGAGTACCGGTATCTGACCGTCCTCCCGCCGTCGGTCATCGACGCGCTGTACGCTATTCACCCGTGGGTACCCTACGCCGCGATCGTCTCACTGCTGGGCGGGGGGTTCTACGGACTGGGTCGGCTCCTGCTCGGGCCGGGGGATCCGCGCTCGAGACGGGATCGGGCTCGTCGGCGGGGCGGACGCGGACGACTGCGATCGATCGTTCGGAGGTTGTACTGACATGAATTCGCCTACTGACGCGACCGACGGATCGACAGCACCGGGGGATCGGGAACCGAACGCAACGACGGAGCGGCGACTGCGGCTCCGCGCACTGTTCGCGACGTACGGACCGCTCCTGCTGGTCGGCTTCGTGCTCGTGGCCGCGTTCGGCGGCTGGATGACCTACGGCGCCTTCGCCGATTCTGGCACGGAAACCGACCAGCGACTCGAGCACCGCTGGACCGCGACGGGGTCGTTCGCCCACAGCGCGACCGTTCCCGAATCGACCGCGATCTACGACGCCGGGACGGTCCTCGAGAACGAACCGCTCTACTACACGAGCGTCACGCCGACGGTCGACGGCGAGTTCGTCGGCGGCTACGACGCCGACGCGGGCGAGAACGTCAGCGTCGATCTCACCGTCGACGTTCGCTACCGGGCGGTCGCTCCCGAGGAGGACGTCGTCTACTGGAGCGAACGGGAGCGGCTCGCCGCGGCGAGCGAGGACGATGTCGCACCCGACGACGCCGTCGCCGTCCCGTTCTCCCTCAACGTCTCGGCGGTCGACGCCCGAATCGCCGAGATCGAGTCCGATCTCGGCGCGAGTCTCGGCGAAACCGAAATCGCGATCGAAGTGCACCGAGAGATCGAGGGGACCATCGACGGCGAGCACCGGACGGCGAGCGACCGCTTCCGGATTCCAGTCGCACACGACGGCGCCACGTACCAGATCGAGGCGGCGGAGACGTACGACGAACAGTACGAGACCTACGAGACGGTCGCCGTCGCCGGCGACGAGTCCGATCCGCCCCTCGCCGGTCTGGGGCTCCTCGGACTCGGCCTCGTCGGAACGCTCGCCGCCGGAATCGCGACAGCCCGCGTTCCCGAACCGACGGCCGCCGAACGCGAGTGGCTCGACTACCGCGACGACCGAGCACAGTTCGAGGAGGTCGTCGCGTCGATCGCGCTCCCCGAGTCGGAACTCGAGGGCGAACGCGCGCGGGTCGACACGCTCGCGGACCTCGCGGAGTTCGGGATCGACGTCGACGAACCGATCGTCTTCGACCGGCGGACGCGACAGTACGTCGTCCGCCACGAGGGGGTCGTGTACACCTTCGAGCCGCCGGCGCTCGAGGCGGAGACGGGGGCGACGGCAGCCGATGCCGACGTCGAATCCGACGCGGAATTCGTCTTCGACCGGACGCAGGCCGAGGGGGAGGGTGGAGTCTCGAGCACGGCCCCGCCCACGGCGGGTGAGTCCGGCCCGTGGGACACCATCGCTGCGCGGCTCTACTCGGTGCTCGGCCTCGAGCGAGACACAACGTCGACCGACGGCGGGGACGCTGAACCCGCACTCGAATCGGCTCCCGATTCCCCGTCCGAAAGCGAGGCGGACCGCGGCCCCGCAACTGCGACGGCAGCAGCGACGGCGGACCGAGCGGCCGAACAGCCGGACCGCGACTCGAGCGACGAGGACGACGGAGAACCGTAGCGAACTCGCCGGCAGCTAAAAGCGGTCGATCGAGAAGCGCTCGATCTCGTGGTCGGTCTCGCCGTCGACGGTGATGTCGGTCAGGATTTCGCCGACGACGGGTGCGAGTTTGAATCCGTGGCCGGAGAACCCGGCTCCCACGACGACCTGCGGGTGGGCGGGGTGGGTATCGAGAACGAAGCGTCCGTCGGGCGTATTGGTAAAGAGACACGTCTGCAGGCGCATCGTCGGGCCGGCACCGTCGGGAAAGTACTGTTCCGCGAAGTCCCGGAGGAGTCGCTCGTCCGCCTGCGTCGGCTCGCGCTCGAAAGCATCGGGATCGACGGTCTCCTCGCGGTGGTGGTAGCGGCCGACCGCGAAGCCGGGCACGCCGTGGACGGGGAAGCCGTAGAACCGGCCTTCGGGAACTCGCAGGTTCCAGACCGGAAATCGGTCCGGCTCGAAGTGGGCTGACACTTCGGGCTGAAACCGGGCGAGAACCTGCCGTTCGGGCTCGAGGACGTCCGCAAGCGGCTCGACGAATCGCGCGGTCCACGCTCCCGCGGTGATAACCAGCCTGTCGGTCTCGTAGGTGTCGCGATCGGTCTCGACGCGGACGCCGTCGTCCTCGAGGGGGCGCCAGTCGACGACGCGTTCGCGGGCTTGGATCGTCGCACCCGCATTGTGGGCCCGGTTGACGTGGGCGACGATGCACTCCTCGGGGACGAGGTAGCCGCCGTCGGGCTGGTAGATCGCCTCGTAGTCGTCCGGGATCCGGTAGCCGGGATACCGCTCGGAGAGGGCGTCGCTCGAGAGGCGGTCGTACTCGAGGTCGTGCTCCTCGCAAGCGCGTGCAGCCCCGTCGACGAGCGGCTCATCGGGCGGGCCGGCGTCGATCGATCCCGTCCGGTAGAGCAGTTGGCGGTCGTGGTCGGCCTCGAGGGCCGCCCACAGCTCCTCGGCGCGCCGTAAGAGCGGGACGGAGGCCGGATCCTCGGCGTCGGCGAGCCGGAAGCTGCGCGCGATCCCGTGGGACGAGCCGTAGCCGTGGGGAACGTCGTAGCGCTCGAGGCCGAGGACGTCGACGCCGCGCTCGGCGAGGTGGGCGACGGTCGCGCTGCCCATCCCGCCGACGCCGAGGACGATGGCGTCGTACCGTTCGCTCATGCTCGAGCGTATGCGAACCGCGGCGAAAATACTTCTCACTCCCTCGCTCGAACTCGAGGCCGGCGTGACGCCGGGAGCTCGCGATTAGTCCGGCGACTCGTCGGATTCGGGTCCGCGAGCCCGCTCCCGCAGCGCGCGTTTCTGCTGTCGTTCGGTTACGTGATCGATCCCGTCCGCCAATTCGTCTCTGACCGTCGCCTCGAACTCGTCGACGTCCTCGAGGAACTCGGTCGAGAACTCCTCGACGAGTTCGAACGTCCACTGGTCGCTGATCGCACCCGCGGGGAGGTGGTCGTCTCGGAGCCGGTTGGCCCACTCCTCGTGGCCGGCCTCGCGCAGGGCGTCCTCGGCGTCGCTCATCCGATCCATCGCGTGGCCGAGTTGGTGATGGAACTCCAGCAGGGTGCCGTAGGCGCGGTGAACGTGCTCGATTCCGAGTTGCAGGTCGTGAAGGGCGTCTTCTTCGGCGTCGGTCAGGTCGAGTTCCTCGGGATCGACGTCCGAGTCGGGTCCGCCGTCGTTCGTATCGGGCATGCGCGCCGGGTCGACGGGACAACGGAAAATCGTCCGCGTTGCGGTTGCCGGATCCTAGACTGTGAGGCGCTGTCCGAGTTCGGGCGCGCGGGCGTCGAACCCGTCTGCGCGCAACTCCTCGGCGAACGCCCCGCAGCGATCGCCGTGGTTGACGAGCACCTCGCTCCCGCGGTAGGCCTCGAGGAAGTCGAGCAGTCCCTCGCGGTCGGCGTGGGCCGAGAAGTCGTACTGCTCCGTTTGGGCGCTGACGCGCAGCATTCGCCCGTCGATCTCTGCGCTGCCGGTCTCGAGCAGTTCGCGCCCGGGGGTGCCCTCGACCTGGTAGCCGGTCATGGCGATCTTGTTCGTCGGGTGCGAGCGGACGGCGGGGACGTAGGTCATCGCCGGACCGCCGTGGAGCATCCCGCTGGTGGTGACGATGACGGTATTTTGTTCGGCGATCCGCTTGCGCTGCCCGTCGCGGCCGTCGACGAATCGGGCGTTGCCCTTGGCACGGCGCAGCAGGTCGGGATCGCGCAGGAACTCGCGATTCGGCTCGCGCAGGAACAGTTCCGTAACCCGTTTGCCCATCCCGTCGACGTAACACTCGAGGTCGTATTCCTCGCAGAGACAGAGCACCTCCTGCGTGCGGCCGATCGCGAACGCGGGGACGACGACGGTGCCGCCCTCCCAGATCGTCGTTCGGAGGCTCTCGGCGAACTCGCGTTCGATGTCTTCGCGGGGCGGCCGGGTCGTGTCGGCGTACGTGCTCTCCGTGATCACGACGTCGGCGTCGGGCCGAGCGCTCGTCCCGGCAAGCAGCCGCTGACCTTCGGTGTGGAAGTCGCCGGTGTAGAGCAGTCGGGTCTCGCCGTCGGTGACCAGAACGTGGGCGCTGCCGGGGACGTGGCCGGCGTCGAAAAACGTGATCTCGTAGCCCGCGACCTCGAACGGCTCGCGGTAGCCGTGGGTTTCCGAGACCTGCGTCACGCGGGCGAGTTCCGCCTCGGTGAACGGGCAGTCGTAGGTGCCGCCGTGAAGCTTGAGCGTGTCCCGCGCGAGCGTCATCGTGAGGTCGTACGTCGGCGGCGTCCAGTGGATCGACGGGCGCGAATCGCCCGACAGCAGCGCGGGGATCGAGCCGACGTGGTCGAGGTGGCCGTGGCTGACGACGACCGCCTCGGGATCGACGTCGCCGACGGGAAAGGACGGCGGGTTGCCGGAGTCCATCCCGTAATCGAGCAACAGTGTCTCGTCGATCAGGACCGCACTCCGGCCGATTTCGCCGGCCCCGCCGAGAAACTCGACATCCATTACCGCTTCGTAGTGCCTCGAGCCCTTTGCCGCCGTCGGTTCCGCGGCGGTTGCACTCGTCGACCCGTCAGTCGCGCCGGTCCGCTACCGATTCGTCCGGTCGAAATCCTTCGTCCGCGAGCGATCGACTTCGGATGGGGTTCGACCGCTGGGTCCGCGCCCGTCGTCGGACTCGAGCACGCGATCGAGTTCCCGTTCGAACTCGGCCTCGCTCAGTTCGCCCGCGACGTAGCGGTCCTGGAGTTGAGATTTCGGATCGCGTGCGCGGTCGGTAGACTCGTACGTACCGGTGCTCGATTCTGTCGACGCCGACCGATCACGAAGCATCGAGAACAGTCCGATAGCACCCAGCACGAGCAGTCCGAGCACGGCGACGGTGACGAGCAGCGAGACGATCGTCGCGACGACGGAGAAGAGGATCCCCACGATCGTCGCGATCACGCTCAGCGCGATAAACGCGAGTACGAGAACGCCGGTCCCTTTCAGAATGAGGCTCCCGAGACGGCCCATACCGACAGTTCGACCCGCAGCTACAAAAGCAGCCCGTCGTGTTACTGAACTGGAAAATGAGCGGATCGACTGCGAGATCAGCGACACCGTATGGCAAACCGACGGCGACGAACGCACACCGCGATCACGAGCCGTTCGACTGCGGCTTCGTCTGTGGCCGCGACCCGGTTCGGCGGGCCAGGCCGATCAGATAGACATCGAGCAGACAGACCAGTAGCACTGCGAGCGGAATCGCGACGTCGACGTAGTCGACGGTCTCGAACTGCAGCGCCGTCACGACGAACGGATGGCCGGGCTCGAGCGCGTCCGAGAGCGTCCGTGCGCTCAGAAACGCGAGCGCGAGTCCGTACAGCGCGAACCAGCTGAGCCCGCGCTTCCAGTGACCGAGATAACAGTGACCGAGTCCGGCGACGAACGCCGAGAGCGGGTACGCGGGCCAGATCGGTCGTGAACGGTCGGTCATCGTCTTCTCACCTCACTGTTCGTCCGCGAACGGAATACGTGTTGCCCGCTCGAGACGGGCGAGCGGGGCGGGGCCGGGAGTTGTGGAGTCAGTGCTGTTCTCGGTCCCAGCCGTGGCCGCCGTCTCGGACCGATCCACGAGCGGAGCGAGCGCGTCGCGAGCGCGTTCTATATGTCGAGCAATCCCCGGAGAAGCGACGGCCGCCCCGTCCGAACTCGAGGATGCGTCGGCTCGTCCGGACAGCACTCGAGCGGCCGTTTCCCGGGGATCAGTGCCAGCGCGGGCCGCTGTCGACGCGGGCACGGCGCCCGATTCGGAACTCGAGGCCGACGCCGTCACCCGACACAGTGCTGTCGATAGTGACCGCGCGTACGCGTTCATCGCCGCTCGCGTCTCGTCAGCGGCACCGACAGCCGTTGCACCGAGCGTTGTCGCCGTCTCAGCCAGCACTGCACGCGGATGCACGGAACTGTCGTCCGACGGCTGCGCTCGAGGGGTGGCGTCGGCGCCGGTATCGTCGTCGGGTCCAGTCGGCGTCAATTCCGCGAACTCGGCGGCCAGCGCCGACGACCCGGCAGCCAGATGCCGGTATAGCTCGAGAGAGCGCCCATCGGGAACCGGTGCGTCCGTGATGGTCGCGTACGCGGCTGCGTGGAGGTGATCGCTCGCCAGCACCGCCGCGTCCCGCTGCTCACGACCGGTGTAGCGATCCGAGTACAGGAGGTCGTAGCGGAGCTGTACGTATCCCTCGAGCAGCGCAACGGCCTCGGCGACTGACGAGAGAATTTCGTCGGGCTGGCCCTCGTGTTCGTCGAACGTGAGTGCGGTATCGGCCTCAGCGTCGGACTCGGCCACGGTGGGGGTTCTCCGGTCGGTCGTCGCGGCGACTTCGCCGGCGATCGTACAGAGCGATGCCTGGAGCGATCGATCGCACGGGAGCACGACCTCGGAAGCGATCGATCGCACGGTCGACGAAAGGTTCGAAAACGATCGATCGAACGTCGTCGGCTCGCGTGCAGAGAGATGTTCGCTCATTGTAACTTCGAACTGGTGGCGGCTACGAATCCCTTACGGTGGGACGGGGTGGCCGACTCGAGGAGCGGTTAGGCATCGTCATCGTGGGCATCGTCCTCATCCCTGTTCTCATCCGCAGCCGATTCGCCGTCCGCCGACGCCTCGTCAGGGGCCGAACCGAACAGTTCCTGCTGAATCTCGGACGGGAACGACGCATCGTCGGCGAGAAGATCGTCGATGACCTGTGTGATGACGCCCGATCGGACCTGACTCAGGTACTCGTCGCGGTTGAACGCCAGTTGCCGGGTTCGTGCGCCGTCGAGCGCGGCCAGCAGTAACGCGGCCGTCTCGGCCGTATCGTGGTCGACGAACTCGCCGGCGTCGATCCCGTCCTGCAGGATCCCCTCGAGCGTCGTCCGGAGTTGCTCGTCGCTTCGCTGGAGTTGTTCGCGGTAGCGCTCGTTGTGCGGCGCCTGCGTCCGCAACTCGAGCAAAGCCGTGTGAAAGGATCGGCGCTCGTCCTCGCCGCTCGAGCCGTAGAGATACCAGTCGATGAACATCGCCAACCGGGTCGTCGGCGCCACCGTCCGGGTCGTCTTGATCCCCTCGTCGAACCGCTCTCGGAGGTACGCGAGAAGGTCGGCGACGAGGTCGTCTTTCGAGTCGTAGTGGTAGAACAGCAAGGACTTGCTCTTGTCCGTCCTGTCGGCGATGTCCTGTGCGGTCAGATCGGTGTAGCCGTGCTCGCACAGCGCCTCGTAGGTCGCTTCCATAATCGCCTCGCGAACGTCGGGATCGGTCACTACCTGACTACTTGGTCAGGAAGACATAAAAGTCGTTTCGTTCCCAGCGACTGTCACTTCGGATACTGTCTGATTCCGAACCGCTCGTATCCGCCGTAGGCAACCTCGAGCGAGCCGATCCACCAGTTCCACCGCTCGGACGGCGTCCCGTCGGGCGCGTCGGCGAGTTCCTCGAGGACGGCGTCGGTCGTCAGCGGCGTCCCGATATCGTCCTCGTACTGCCCGGAATCGGCGAGATCGACCGCCTGCCGGACGACGACGCGGGATTCGCCCTCCGTCCCGTCGAACTCCTCGCGCAGGCGCGTCTCGAGGCGGCCGGGATCGATGAACACGCTCGGGGCTACGCAGGCGATGTACTTGAGTCTTCGAGCCGACGCTGTCCGCTCGAGGCGAACGGATTCGGCGAATATACGAGATTGAACGGCCGGGAGCGCGTTCGCCGAGCGACGGCGAACGCGCGACCCGGGGGAGGGCAGGCCCTCGCACCGTCTCCGACCGCGAGCGACCATTGGGAGCGAGCGGGCCGACGACCGATATGAGCGAGCGCGCGGCGCGCCGCAAGCAAGCGAACAGAGGGAGGAGTGCTTTTGATCGACCTTTTACCGAAGGACATCGCGCTGTGCGGCGGCAACGCCGCCGTCAGCGCGACAGACTGCAGCGTAAAAGGTCGGTGTGAAACGATGTTCTTTTGAGCGGCGACCGTCTTCCGTCGGGCATGGCAAGTTTCACTGTCGTCGTCGGCGACCCCGACTCCGGGTCGTCCTACCAGCTCGAGGCGGAAGACCAGGACGCAAACCGATTCATCGGCAAGTCCATCGGCGAGGAAGTCGACGGAAGCGCCGTCGGCCTCGACGGCTACACGCTCGAGATTACGGGCGGCTCCGACGATGCGGGCCGACCGCTCAACCCCAACGTTCCGGGTGCGAACCTGACGGAAGTCCTGATGGAGGGGCGCCAGACCGGCTACAAGCCGTCCCGTGACGGCGAGCGTCGCCGCGTCACCGTCCGTGGGAGTGAGGTCTCGGATGCCGTCGCCCAGATTAACGCCTCGATCGTCGACCGTGGCAGCACGGACGTCGACGAGCTGCTGGGCGAAGGCGAGGACGACGAATAACGGATCGACTTCGATCATACGTACTTCTATGGCAGATAGAGTCTCGAGCGATCACCCGTCGGTGCAGACGGTACGAGCGACGTGTACCGAAACGGCGACCGGCGCGTACGTGGCGATTCCCGACGACGATAGCAATGGGTTTCCGACCGGCGAAGTCGTGCGGATCGTCCTCGACGGCGACGAACTGTTCGCGAAGATCGATCGACCCCTGGGCGAAAACGGAGTCTCGATCCCCGGCGTCTACGAGACGCCCGACGGCGCACGCGACCCGAGCAGCGGCACCGATCAACTGCCCGCGTGGATCGACGACCGCGGTATTTCGGCCGGCGGCTCGGTGCTGGTCGACATCGTCGAACCCGACTTCCTCTACGGACTCCGCGAGCCCGGCGCAACGGCGTACTACGACGCCCACGAACCCCCGAGCGATAGTCTGAACGAGATCGCGAAGAATCTCGAGGACGAATAGCGAGGCGGCTGGACTCGGCGTCGGATTTCGTCGTTGGCTCCGCGAGGCTGCGCTTCTCGAGAATCGATTCGTCCGTAACCCACGGCTATCGCGGTGAAACGTAACAGAAGCGAGAACGCGGAAACGCTGGAGCGACGGCGAGCGCGGGCCGATGGAGAGGCGACGACCGGCCGCCGTTAGTGGCGGGCGAGGAAGGCGTACAGGAGGAGTCCGAACGCCATGTGTTGGCGCATCGTCTGCTCGACGGCCTCGCGGACGTACGCCTCATCGTCGATCGAGTACTCCTTCGTTCGCACCTTCGTGTGCATCGCCAGCACGTCCGCTTCCTTGAGGTCGTGGAGCGCCGGATAGACGGTCCCCGGACTGAGCGTCGCATCGAAGAGATGCGTCAGATCCGAGAGCAACTCCTTCCCGTGGGTCTCCTCGCGAAGCGCGATGAGCATCAGGAGAACCTCGTCGAGGTTCTCCTTGATGAGCGCCTCGTCGAACTGGATGTCGTCGGTCGACAGGGCGCCCTGTACCTGCTCGAGCAAGCGATCCAGTTCCCGCTCAACCGAGTCCCCAGCAGCAGCATCAGTGCCGGCGTCGGTTCCCGTCGCCGCCTCGCGAGTAGTTTCGTACGATTCTGATTCCGATTCCGACTGCCTGTTCGCGGCTGCGTTCGACAGTTCGTCGAACACTGACCGCGTGTTGGTTGTATCCTCACGCATTGTTCCGATCACCGAGTGGGGGTGTTCGTGGGTAGAACCGCCTCACGCACCATCGGCCACACACTGCCGACGAGTATTCGCGCGGTATCCCTCACGACGAGTTAACCGCTGGAACTGGCAGATATTAAACCCACATGGAAGTGACCGTCACGAAATACGATATTTTAACCCACCTGGAATGATATAATAACGGTGAGGTGTCGTGATGCGCTCGATTACTGCCCTGGACCCAACAATGAATGGATTTTGTCCCTCATTCATCCCAAGACCGAATCATATGTAGTGTTCTGACTGCCTCGAACATACATACAATAAAGTTGCGGCCGATTCGGATACGAGACCATCACGAAGCGACTGGAACGAATCGTCTACGCGCCCCGTCCGGACCGCGCGGCCGATGCCTATGAAACCCCGCGAGCGAATGCGGCTCGTATGAACCGCATCGATCTCGAGGGCGGGTTCAGCATCCACGACTACCGGGCGAAGCTGAAACTCCTGAACGATTCCGGAGCGACGCGCACGCTCGAGAACCGACAGGAACTGCGCTGTCCCGCGTGTAACCGCCCGTTCGATCGACTGTTCGTGAGTGAGCGAGCGACGGCGACGTTCGAGACGGCACCGGATCGCCCGTTCTGTCTCGCGCGGACGGACGAGAAACTGCTTCTGCTAACCCACTAGTCGGGGATCTGCGGGTCCGGATCCGGGGTAGAACCGAACCGCGACCGAACCCAGTTGCTTACAGCGCCGTAATCGTGATCCCGTCCGGCTGGAGGACGATACCGACCTCGCCGGTGCCGCGCTGGAACGTCTCCTCGTGGGCCGCGATATCGTCGACGCCGGCGCCGACCTCGAACTGGTCGGCGTCGGGCAGACACTCGAGGGTCCGCTGTTCGTCCTCGTCGAGCTCGAAGTCCTCGAGGAACAGAATTTCCTCGTTCGATCGAACCCGAACCCGGATAAGCGCCGTTCGGGGGAGGTCGTTTTGGACGACGACGGAGCCGCTTCCGCCGTTGGAGACGAGATTCCGGGCGTTTCGCGCAGCCTGTTGGAGTTTTTGTGCGGCCGGCTGGAGGGCCGTCATCCCGCTCATCCGTTCTTGTAGTTCCTGAAGGTCGCCCGAATCCGTCCGGTAGCCGACGACGACCGCCCCGACCAGCACGACACCGAGCAGCGACGCCGCGAGAAGTGGGAGTCGAGAGCCGTTCAGGGAAATAGTATCCTGAACCGACCCGACGACCCCCGGCGAGTCGTCCGCTGCCGGTTCGACGGTCGTCGTGTCCCGAACGGAATCATCGTCCGTCGTGACGCCGTAGGAATACGTCCCCGTTTCTGCCGGATCGACAGTCCCCGAAAGCGTCCGTTCGTCGTCGGGCTCGAGCGAGACCGACTCGGTCGCAATCGATTCGTCGTCGAACGTAAGCGTCACGTCCTGCGTCCCGGCGGCACCGCCCGTGTTCCGAATCGTTGCGGTGACGGCAGGGGTCGTGCTGTCGGAGCCCGAATCAACCGACACGGTTTCGATCTCGAATCGCGATTCGTTGTCCCGGATCTCGACCGTCCGCACCTCGCTGGCGTGGGTCGTCGACGCCTCGAGATCCAGATTCGGCGGTGCGTCCTCGGTGACGTCGAACGTGACCGTTTCCGTGAACGACTCCGACGGCGCCAGCGGTGCCGAAGCGGTATACGTGCCGTCGGACTCGACGGCATAGGGGTTCTGGGCCTCGATCGTCAGCGTTTCCTTCCCCGGCGTCTCGCCCCGGTTTTCGACGGTAACCGTCGCGGTCAGCTGGCCGTTTCGCGCAGCGGGATCGGTTATCTCGTCGAACGTAATGGCGGTTTCCTGTTCGAACTCGACCGGCGTAACTCCCGCCGGCGTTTCGATAGTGGCGTTCGCGACTGGCGGTTCCGATTCACTGAGGTCGTGTGTGAACGTCGCGTTCGCCGCTGACGAGCCGGTGAGCGTGATATCCTGTTGGTCGACGACGGTTCCATCAGCCGTGAGATTCGCGGTGAACGCTGTCTCACCGCCCGGAAGATCGCCGCTGTACCAGAAAACGGCCGAAACATCGAACGTATCGCCGAAGCCACCGATCGTCGTATCCGTGACCTCTGTACGAATGTTGTGGTCGTGTTCTAACCGAGAGAGCACCGGTACCGTCGTCGACGCCGAATCGGTCGGACTCGAGACGCGAACGTCGACTTGCGGGACGTCGTCGCGGTCGGTTTCGTACGTAAACGTTTCCGTCGTCGTCGCGTCAGGCGCGAGCGTGACGACGTTCGTTCGAACTTCGGTCCCGTTGATCGAGAGCGTGATCGGATAATCCTGTGCACCCTCCGGAACGGTCCCGAAGCGATCGAGATGGGCAGTTACTTCAAGAGCGTCGCCTTCAACCGTGCCCCGCGTCTCGAGGTCGACGACTGCGGCGCCCGCCGCACCGATAGTGATGTCCGCGGCGTCGGAGTGACCGTCGATAGCGAGTTCGACCTCATCGATCGTGTGATCACCACGACTGGTTTCGTACTCGAAGACTTCGCTGATCTGTTCACCGGCGCCGATGTCGATCGTTCGAGTGACCGTTTCCTGCGGTGTCCCCGAGTCGAGCAATCGCAGGGTCACGTCCCGTTTGCTGCTGCCCCACTCCCGGTTCTCGAATTCTGCGGCGATCTCGATTGTCTCACCTTCATCGACATCGGTGACGTTCTGGATCGTCGGTCGAACGTCGGTTTTCTTGTACTCGGGGTACTTAATCGACGTTCCGTTAACGACGACGTTCGTCCCGCCGTCTTTCGTTTTGACGTACCCGTCGGACCGATCGACGATGATGGTATCCTCTATTGAACCGCTATCGCTGAGTACGACGAGATCCGTTCCGTTGTTAATCCGGGCAATTGGAGGGCCATCGTCGCCGACAGTTGCAACGGTCCCGTCTTCCGTCTGGACGACCGGGTAGTCGTAGTCACTATCCTTATCGACGACGAGTCGCTCCCCGTCATCCGCAGTCTCGACGTACGGCTCGGATGGCATTCGATCTGCAACTGCGGCCGTAACAACGTGATCATCCTCGAGTCGGACGACGACATCGTCTTCGTCGGGCGTATCTGCGTTCGGCTGACTGAACGCGGCGGATCGGAGCGACTGTTCCTCGCGTGTAGTAAGGTCGGACGATCGCTGGGATACTGACTCCAGGACAGCGGGCTGAATCGACGGATCAGCGTCGACGGCAGCGGTGCTCGAAAAATCGGACGTTTCGGAGACGGTTCCGGGACCGATTCCGGCGAGACCACCGAGCAGAATACCGCCGACGATTACGAGCGAGAGGAGTGATAAGGTACGTACTGCAGAAACGGACGAAGATGAAAAACGAGTGCGGAGGTGACGCCCACGCAGGCGCGCAGTGGGAACTCCCAGTTCGGCCAGAAACGACGGCAAAGAGCCGATCAACGCGCGGATAATCGAGGTCACGTACATTAGGGCGGCACCAGTCTGTGGGAAGCGTTTGAGTGGAAGCATAATATACTCTCTGGCAGAGACTTTCAGTTCGTGGGAACTGTTGTCCCGACGGCCGACGCGCTTTTCACGTATTGGTGTGACGGTATCGTAAAGATGCCAACGGGTCCTGAACGTGCGCTTGGTAATTCGAAAACCGAGCGCCGCTGCCGTCGTGATCGAGATGCCACGACAACGAAGACGGCTTCTCAGTCGACGCTGAGCCGACGACAGACCCTCGCCGGCATCGGAACGCTTGCACTCGGTACAACTGCGGGCTGTTTGAACTCGGTGACCTCGCTTACCGGCAGTCGCGTTCCAGTCGAACCGGAGGCGCCGGCAAACTGGGACGACGAACAAGGAACAATCGTCGATACTGCCGAGAATCCGGACGAACGGGCGGCGACGGCCGGCGAACTCTACTTCCTCCTCGAGGAGAACGATATCACCGTCGACGAACTGTACGAGGATACTGGGTCCAACGATCTGATCCTGTTCTACGAGTCGGACGCGGAGTCTCCGGGAGAATCCGACGAAGAAATCGGGTTAATCTATCGAATTTTCAAGGACGGGTTCATCGCACGGGGCGGTGATGTCAATTATCTGTACACCGAGGTCGTTCCCGAAAGCCGGTTCGACGGACAAGTCGGCGGCTGGGCGGTAAACTCGCAGTGGGCCGAACAGCACGCAGCCGGCGAGGCGAACCCGCTCGCGGTGTGGAACAAGATTGCGGATACGAAGGTATACGACGACGAGGAGTCCGCAGGTGGGACGGACGCGAACGAGACGAGCGACGAGACAGCTACTGAGGAGTGATATGGGTGAACAATCCCTCGCAACCAACTGGGGACGAACGCGAACGTCCCACTGTCGAACGAGTACAGACGGAACTACTGCAGATTCAGCGAGTCGGACAGTCGGACCGAATCCAACGGCAACCGATCGGCGGCCCGCGTCGAACGAGTGATCCAGCAACATGACGCTATTCGAACTCGAGCGCAACGTCGAATTCGAGCAACTCATCGAGCACTTAGAAGGTAGCTCGAACTCGAATATTCGACGTCGGTCGGCGGAAATACTCGGTAGTCTGGAGTCCGAAGCCGGTGGGAACCGGTACCCGCGGGACGAAGTCATCGACGCGCTCGTCGACGCCTCACAGAACGACGACGCCGACGAGGTCCGGGCGGCGGCCATCGACGCGCTGGATCAGTACGGCCAGGACGCCCTCGAGCAGTTCATCGGCGAGATATCCGGCCAGGATCTCGACGAAATCGCGGAGTGGAAGAAGGCCAAAGTGCTGGCTCGCGGTCTGCAGGCCGATCGGCCCGAGTTGCGGATGGCCGCCGCCACGGGTCTCGGACGGATCGGCGAGGACAACGTAGTCAGAGCCCTCGTTAATCAACTGGACGACTCGGATCCACGCGTTCGGAAACGAGTCGCACGCGCGCTCGGGCGAATCGAATCGCCCGAACCCGTGCCGGCGCTCTCGAAAAAGCTCCACGAGGATCAGTACGGCGTTCGGGTCGAAATCGCGTACGCGCTGGCGGATATCGGGACGGACAACGCCCTGCGGGAACTGGTCGACGTCGCCGACGACGAGGACGAGACGGTTCGTCGGATCGCCGTCGACGCGCTGGGACGACTCGGCAGCGTCGAGGCAGTCGAGATTCTCGCGGGCGCGTTGCGCGACGAATCCGATTCCGTTCGGCGGACGGCGATGTTCTCGCTCGTGCAGTTGCTCTCCGAGGCGCCGGCCTCGGCCAGCCACAAGGTTCGCGAGAAGATCGTCGGCGAACTCGAGCAGGCAAACGCCAGCGAGGCGATCGAGCCGCTGATCGAAATCCTCGATCGGAGTTCGGAGACCGCACAGCGACGCAACGCGGCGTGGCTGCTCGGTCGGATCGCAAACGAGGAGTATCGACAGGCCGCTCAGGACGCCCTGATCGAGACGCTGGCCGACGAGGACGAGATGACCTCGAAGTTCGCCGCGACGAGCCTGTCGCTGTTGGAAGGTGGCGACTTAGAGCAGCGGTTGCTCGATCTGGTCGAAGACGACATCAGGGACGAGGAGATGCGCGTCAAAGCGCTGTTCGTCCTGGGGAAGATCGGCGGCGAACAGTCTCGCAACCGACTCTCGTCGTTCGTCGATCGAACGGAGAGCGACCGACTCCGGAAACGAGGCTTCTCCGCGCTCTCGAAACTGGGCGGCGCTGGCGCGATGAGTGGTGACTTCGCATGAGCCGATCCGAACAGAAACTCGCGGACGTCACCGGCAAGTTCACGCAGGTGATGCGCGACGGGCGCAAGCTGTCCGATACCAACTGGTCGAACGGCCGGATCGTCCTCTCGAACAAGCGACTGGTGATCGCGAGCAACGACGGGAAGACGACGGTGCCGCTCTCGGAGATCAACTCGATCAAGGGCCGCTACGACGTCAACCAGACGGTCGCGAAGGTCTCGGACTACATCAGCATCAACACCGGCGCGGACGTCCACCTGATCTCGATGGCCGAGGTCAACGAGTTCGAGCTCCAGATCCAGAAGGCCATCCTCGACGGCGAGATCGTCCTCATCAAACATCCAGCCGTGAAAGGCGGCGTCGTCCAAGATACCAGCTGGAGCAAGGCCCGCGTCAAGGTCGACACCGGCGTCGCGAACTTCGCCGTCGAGAACGGCTCGTTCGTCCAGATCGAGGTCGACGACGTCGGCACGGTCGAAAGCGAGGAGCGGACGATCCTCTCGAAGGAACGGCCGGTCATCGAGGCCGAACACACCGAGGACGGCTCGAGCGTGCAGACGTACCTCTCGGGCGGCCCGCAGAACTGTGCGGTCCTCAAATCGGTGCTGGACAAGGGTGCCGAGAAGAACGCCTCGCAGATCGACCTCTCCGGAAAGGAAGAGGAAGTGCTGATGGCGATCTACTCCGGTGTCTCTCCGTTCGAAGTGCCGGAGTTTCTCGACATCGACACGGACGAGGTCGAGGAGATCTACGAGCGACTGATCGAACTGGACGTCCTAGAGGAGGTACGGGTTCGGCGGGAGGTCGCGTTGAAGCCGCGCGGGCGTAACATCGCGAGCGAAGCGATGAACAGTAAGTAGTACAGCGGTTGCGGTGTCGTTACGGTACTGATTCTCGGTTCTCGAAGCGCTGGCTACACAGCTATTCGGGCTGCTCGAGACGATCGTTCAGCGTTTGGCGAAGGAAGAAGACTGACTTCAGTAATAGCGTCGTATCGATAGTCGCATCAGATTGTGTCCGTTCCGCAGTTGATTGGCCGTACCGCTTCGATTATTCTTCCTTGAGGTAACTCACGTCGCGCTCGAGCTCGTACCCCTGTGGGACGCCGACGTTCTGAAGACAGTCGTCGCAGAGCGGCTTCGCGTACGATTTGTTGTGAGTTTTGCCGAGAACGTTCGCATCGTCCAGCGAGATGAGTTCATCACAGCGGCTGCACTCGACCTTGGTGCCGTCGACGATATTCATGCGGAAAGTATCGTCGGAGGGGCCAGATAAGTATCCCGGCCGACGGTAGGAAGCGAAACAGCACGATCGGGGTTCGGCCACCAAAGCTAAATACTCGGTATCAATATCGGCCACTAAGTTTAAATCGTATAGTATTCGGCGAATAGAGTTAAGTAATGTAAATTTCGGCAAGTAGACTTAATAACAGGTAGTCAGAACGTGTCTTCACTGCCCCGGCAACAGCCGGGTGCAAGACCAATACATGTTCGAACACACAGACGGAGACCGCGGTCAAGTGGGGATCGGTACCCTCATCGTGTTCATCGCGATGGTGCTGGTCGCCGCGATCGCCGCAGGCGTCCTTATCAACACGGCTGGCATGCTGCAAACGCAGGCCGAAGCCACCGGTGAAGAATCGACAAGTCAAGTGAGCGATCGACTCGAGATCGTGAGTACGTCGGGTACTGTCACTGACAATAACGTCACTGACATCGAGTTCGTGATGGCAATGGCGCCCGGATCGAACCCGATCGACCTCAATAAGACGACAGTCCAGTTTATCGGAGCAGGTGGTGAAGAGAGTCTCGCAACGCAACACGACGAGGAAGGAGTCACTATATCAAACATTCAGGGTGTGTCGGACCCTGAGACTAATCCTGTCCTGACAGACAGCAGTGACCGTCTCAAACTGAATGTTTCTCTAAATGACGCTAATGTTAACAGGGACGAGATAGGCTATCCTGAATTAGAAGAAGGAGATCGTGTAGCGGTCACCTTCACAACAGACTCTGGCGCGACGACACAAGAGGAGATCCGTGTCCCAACGACTATTACGAACGAAGATAGTTCCGTGAGGCTATAACAATGATGAGTAACGAATCAGCAGATCGAGGTCAAGTCGGTATTGGGACGCTCATCGTGTTCATCGCAATGGTGTTAGTCGCCGCGATCGCCGCAGGCGTGCTGATTAACACTGCCGGCATGCTGCAAACGCAAGCTGAAGCGACCGGTGAAGAAAGTACGGACCTCGTTTCCGAACGAATCGATGTGACCAGTGAAGTCGGTATTGTCAATGATACCGAGGATCCGTCTAATCTCTCGTCGATTAACATCACCGTGACTGGTGCGGCCGGTGCTGGCGAGATTGACCTTAACGAAACGATCATTCAAGCCGTCGGTCCAAATGGACAGGAAACACTTACGATGAATCGCTCGGATAGAGCCAACGTAAGTGAACTGCAGAGCGGTGAGTTTGCAGTTCTTGATGAAGACGGTTCCTTTATGCCCTCTGATCAGGCTGTCCTCACCGAGGAGAATGATGATTTCACGTTAGTCATGAACCCAGATGAGGAGCCATTTGGTGACGAAAGTGCCACCTTCGGCGAAGGCGACGAGTCGTCGCTGAGCATTGTTTCGCCATCTGGTGCAACCACGGAGGTCGAACTCCGGGCACCCGATCTGTTCACCGACCGTGGCGGAGCAGTCCAACTCTAATTCGGCGGCCACTGATTAACCATATTTTTCAGGACGATTGAGCGGTAGCTGATTGCTCTCAAAGAGTTTTGACGAGTGAACAGTAGTGACAATCATTTACTCGATCGATTCGAACCTCCGATCAGCAACTCTACGGCAAATGGCCAGAGGGCTTTTAAGAATCTGTTACATCAAGAGAATACAATGGGGTTCAGTACGAGCGGCGCTATCATTGTCATACTCATCGGCGTTCTCGTCGCCGTCAGCGCCATCGTCCCCACAGTTTTCAACATTACCGGTACGACCGGCGACGCGTTTTCGGCGAAGAACGACCAGTTTCGCGAGCAAACGAACACGGAAATCGCTATCGAATCGTTCGAGACGGGATCGACTGCCGATGCAGTCGTCAACGTGACCAACGACGGCGCAAGGTCGCTCTCAGTTGAGCAAACTGACGTCGTGGTGAACGGCGAGTACTACCCGACGAACGCATCCGATACGGAGACGACAATCGTTACAAATGACAGTACGCGTCCGAGCAGCGACGTCTGGTTGCCCAGGACCGTACTGCAGATCGAGCTCGACAACGCGAAACTCGAGAGCGACAGCGAAATCACCGGCGACGGCGACCACGTCCGGATCACGACAGAAAACGGGATCGCTGCGACGGCCGAGATCAACGGAGGGGCCTGATAGATGTCGAGCGTCACGGCGACGCACTTGATTATGTTTATCGGCAGTCTCGTGATCGCGTCGGCGGTCGCGGGAACGGTGATCATGGAGGTCGATCAGGTGAGTAACTCGATCGAGACGCGGGGCTCGGCGGTCGCCGAGGAGATCGAAACCGACATCGCGATTATCAGCGATGAGTCGCAGTCCGATGCAATCGTCAACGGAAGCAACAATACCACGACGGTACTGGTGAAAAACATCGGCGATCGGGACGTCCCTGCGCACCCGAACTATGTCGACGTCCTCGTCGACGGCTCCTACGATCCCGTAACGAGCGTCGAGCGGGTCGACGCCGACAGCAATCGCTGGGCGCCCGGCGGAGTTGTCGAAGTCACCGCATCGTTTGGGGACCAGCAGGTCCAGAACGACACGGAGATCACCGTCATCGTGAACGGAAACGAGGACAGCATCGACATCTACGTGTAGTGAGACGAATGATCACGAGCACCCTTTCAGCCGCGACGGCGGCCGCGACCACACACAGGAGATGATAATGAGCATACTCGACGGAGACGACGACGAACTAGAGGACGAGAGCGCCGACGACGACCTGCTGGGCGGTGCCGACGACGGCCTGATGGGCGGCGAAATGGGATTCGCCGACGATGACGACGGCGGCTCCGACGACGAAGAGCTCTCCTACCGGCTCGACGAAATCGAGAAGGAGATCGACTCCCTCGAGGGACAGGTCGAAACCGTCCGCGGCGAAAACGAGAAGATCAGCGACTCGATCCAGACGGTCGAGCGGAACGTCGACCGGCTCGTCGATATGTACGAGATCGTGACGCAGGGGATCAACCCCTTCGTAGGTGATCAGGAGATCGGCGACGCGTTCGAAACTGCGACGGGCGACGGCGGCGTCTTCGGCGGCGACGATCCCGCCGACGATATCGACGACGATATCACGAACGCCGAAGCCGAAGACTTCCTCGACGACGACCTCGAGGAGGACGACGACGAGGACGACTTCGTCGCCGACGAGTTCGACGAGGGTGGCGAAATCGACGATCCGCTCGAGGAGGACGAGGACGGGTTCGACGACAGTTCCGAAGACGAGGCGCTCGAGGACGATCCGTTCGCGGACGAGTTCGACGACGGCTCCGAAGACGACGGTGAGCTTGGGTTTGACGAGGAAGACGAAGAACTAGCGGACGAAAACGACGATCTCGAACTCGAGGAGGAAGCAGCCGACCCTGAACCCGAGCCGATACAGACGGAGGTGGTGGCTGACCAAACCACGGATACCGAAGATACGACCCAGACAGGATCGGAGACGGCCGCGCTCGGCGAGAACGGGGAAATGGGCGACCCGCCGTATCTGGTTCGGCATCCGTCGCGAACCGACGCGGAACTCGTAACGATCGAGTGGCTACAGTACCTCATCGAGACGGCCGGGATGGACGGTGCGGCGCGGACGATCGCCTACTACGAGTCGATCGACTGGATCTCCGACCCCGTCGAAACGTACCTCCAGTCGCTGCTGAACGGATTCAGCGACGCGCCCGTGGCGGACGACGAGATCGAACCGCGGTCGGTACTCACCACCGACGAACACAAACGGAGCCTACAGTACATCGCGAATATCGCGACTCCGGAGAAAGCGACGGAGCTGTCGATCGAGCCGCCGGTCGAAGCCGACACCGCCGATCCCTCCGCGGAATAGCGGGTGGTCAGGAGGCCAGAAGTTTTGTATGGAGTGCATAAGTACGTAGCGCGTACCCGACGGTCCGCGCCGCCCGCGTCGAAGAGCCGGCAGCGAAGGCAGCGACGACCGACGAGAACGGAGATCTGGAACCTCTATGGGGATTACCGACCGCACCGCGGGAGCAGCCGACCTTACGAAGTCCATCATTCAGGCGTACGACGAGATGGAACTTCCCGCGAAGATCTATCTCCCCGCAATCCTGCTGCCGGCGGTGCTGATCTTCCTCGGGACGATCGTCGCGGCGGTCGTCGCCGATCTGTTTCTGTTGGCCCGACTGCTGCTCCCGGTGCTCGGGCTCCTGATCGTCCTGGCTGCGATCGGTTATCCACGACTCGCCGTCGACAGACGCCGCGTCGAGATGGAAAATCGGTTTCATCTCTTCGTGATTCACATGACGGTGCTGTCGACGACCAACATCGACCGGATGGAGGTTCTGCGCCAGCTCGCCCAGGAGGAGGAGTACGGCGAACTCGCGGACGAGATGCAACGTATCGTCGATCTGGTCGACGTCTGGCACCTGAGCCTCGACGACGCGTGTCGCCGACGCGCGAAGGCGGTTCCCAGCGAATCGGTCGCGGACCTGTTAGAGCGGATGGCCTACACGCTGAGCGCCGGTCAGGAGTTGGCCGAGTTCCTCGAGCAGGAACAGGACGTGCTGGTCGAGAAGTACTCGACCGTCTACAGGCAGTCGCTCAGCAACCTCGACGTGCTGAAGGACCTGTACCTCTCCCTGATCATCTCGACGACGTTCGCGCTGGTGTTCGCGATCGTTCTCCCGCTGCTGACCGGGAACGATCCGACGATCACCGTCAGCATCGTCATCGTGATGTTCACGTTCGTCCAGATCGGCTTTTTTTTCGTTATCAAGGCCATCGTCCCGGACGACCCGATCTGGTACCTCGAGGACGGCTACCGGACGACGACCAAGAAACTGCTGCTCGGCTCGACGGTCGTCGGCATCGGGGGGAGCGTCCTGCTGATCGGAATATTGTTGTGCATGTTCTTCGGCATCTTCCCCGGCACGGGGTTCGTGAAGTCGCTGCCGATGTTGCTGTACATGCCGATCGCGACGACGCCGCTGTTGATTCCGGGCATCGCGTTCTGGCACGCGGAGCGAAAGACGTTCGATCGCGACCGGGAGTTTCCGAACTTCATCCGCGCGCTGGGGACCAGCGAGAGCGCGAAGCAGAGCACGACCTCGGAGGTGCTGGCGACGCTTCGCGATCAGGATTTCGGGCCGCTCACGGAGAACGTCGACGACCTGTACCGCCGGCTGAACATGCGCCTGAGCACCGAGAAGTCCTGGCGCTATTTCACCGGCGACGCACACTCCTTTTTGATCCAGAAGTTCAGCGAGATGTACCTGATCGGTCGCGAGATGGGCGGCGGACCGAAGCGGCTCGGCGAGATCATCAGCCAGAACATGAGCGCGATCGTCAACCTGCGCGAGGAGCGAAAACAGCAGACGACGACACTCGTCGGCGTCATCTACGGGATTACGGCAGCGGCTTCGTTCGCGTTCTTCATCGGGTTGGAACTGGCAGCGATGCTCTCGAGTTTCAACATCGATACGCAGGGCCAGCTCATGGCAGGGTCGTTGATCCACACGGATCAGTACAACATCTACGTCCTGCGCTATCTCATCATCCTCGTGCTGATTTTCAACGCGTTCATTTCGTCACTGTTGCTCCGGGTGGCGGACGGCGGCCACTTCGGGAACTCCTACGTCCACTTCACGGCGCTGCTCTGGATGGGAGCGGTTACCGGCGCGATCACGGAGCGGTTGATCGACGCGATCATCACCGTCGACCTGTGACCGCGACCGAACGCCCGGCCGCAAGAACAATCAGGTGGCCGGCGGAACGAACGACGAGATGAAGCCGAGGCTCGAGCGACCACACGTGTGCCGCGACCGCGGCATCGAATCGATCCAGAGCGGTCTGTTACTGTTCGGGTTTACGCTCCTGCTCGCGCTGTTTATGGGGGCCGTGGTCTTTCTGAACGGCACCGGCTGATACCGCCGCGAGAAGAAAACGAACCGGCCGCGACCGTCTACTCGAGCGCTTCGAGAAGCTCCGCGAGGCTGCTCGACTCGTCGAGTCCGTGGTTGGCCATCGCGGTTCGAACCTGGGTTTCCGTGAGTTCCGGCGTGAAATCGGATTTCGCGAGCAGCAGGGAGGCGGCGCGGTTCGTCGGCGTGTTCCGCGAGACGTGGCGCGCGTACCAGAAGACGAGGCTGTTGAACGTTCCGACGACGTCGTCGGAGGTCATTCGGTGTCTGACGGTATCCTCGCCGAACCGCGAGACGATATCGATCGCAAAGCGCGTGTCGACGCGCTCGAGTTCGTTCGCGAGGAGCGTTCGGGCGGCTTCGGGACTCTGGATCCCGGTCCCGGCAGCGCCGCTGTGGGGATCGGCCGCTGCGGGTGCGGATTCGTTCGGGTCTGCATCCGTTGCGGGGGCTGTCTCCCTACCGGCGTTCGACCGGGACGCGGGGGCCTGAGACTGCGACTGGCCTTTGGTTTGGGGAAGCGACTGTGACGAGGCCTTCTGCTCGTCCGGGACGTTCGGCGGCGACCGATCCGCCGAGACTACGTATCGCCCGTCGTCGATCTCGTCTACGTACGGACTCTCCGTGAAATCGAGGTCATCGGGCGAGAGGGCGCCCCTTGCATCCCCCGACGATTGTTGTTCACTCGGGAGTACGGGCGGAACGTCGGCCTTCTCTTTGGGATCCCCTCCCTCGTTACCTGTTGTCATTAGCTGCCAACTCTAGACGAGTTTCACAGCGAATAGAAAGAAATCTTTTGATGACTTCCAGTAGTCTCTGCTGTGAACGAAAGTCCAAATAGCCATAATTACTTAATAGGTTGGTTCGTATAGCTTTCATCGATGACTACTCGTCGCAGCCCGTATCGAGACGAACATATCTGGTCTGGAGCGGTCACCAGCCTCGAGGGGCTGCGAGCAAACGAACGGCGGGGACGGTGGTGAGTACACGATGCTATTGTCCATAATCGGGAATTTACTCGGCGACGGCGACGAGCAAAACACCGACGGGAACGACGGCGGTTCCGGCGGTGGGAACGACCTCATGGGCGGTGACCTCTCGGGCAGTACGAGCGACGAGGGGCTGATGCCCGGCACGAACAACTCGAACGCCAGTGGCGACGACGATATCCTCGCCGACGGCAGCAACGGCGGCATGGGCGGGATGGACGACATGGGCGGCGATGACGACCTGCTCAGCGACGACGGCGGGATGGGCGGCATGGATATGGACGGCGAGATGTCGCTCGACGGCATGGACGACGGCGGGGGTGACGACGGACCCTCCAGCGAGCTCGAGTCCCGCGTCGAGGAGATCGAAAACAACGTCGGCTCGCTTTCCTCGACGGTCAACACCGTCCAGAGCGAGAACGAGAAGATCAGCGACTCCCTCGAGGAGATCGAGGAGGACATCCGCAAGCTGCTGGAAGTCTACGAGATGGTGACTCAGGGGGTGAACCCGTTCGTCGAGGGTGACTCCCTGAGCGACTCATTCGAGCACGGCAGCGGCGGCGGCAGCGCCCAGGGAACGGGCAACTTCGGCGACGAGAGCCTGTTCGACAGCGACGTCGAGGACGAGGAAGACGAGGAGATCGACGACGATATCGCCAACGCCGAAGCCGAGGACTTCCTCGACGACGGAATGGACGAGATGGACGACGAGGACGACCTCGAGTTCGACGACGTCGGGATGGACGACGAGTTCGACGAGATGGACGACGACGGTGAGGATGACTTCGAACTCGAGGACGGAGACGACGCGAGTGCCGGCTCCGACTCGGCCGACGGGGACCTCTCGTTCGACGAACTGAAATCCGAGTACGAGTCCGGCGACGCCGACTGGGACGGAGACGACGCGAGCGAGGCCGGTGCTGACGATACCGACGACGCCGAGGACCCGTTCGCGGAGGCAGACGACGCGGAGGGCGACGACCTCGGATTCGACGACGGGGCTGACGAGGGCGAGGACGAGCTGTTCGCCGAGGACGCCGCCGAGACAGGTGCCGCTACCGCCGAGACCGAGCCCGCCGCGACGATCGACGACCTCGAGAACGAGTCGACGAACACCGAGCCCACCGGCGACATCGCCTGGGACGACGGCGGCCGACCGTACCTCGAGTCGATCCCCTCGGAGTACGATACCCAGTTCGTCGTGATGGACTGGCTGGACTACCTCGTCAGCGAAGCGGGGCTCAACGGCGCCGCTCGAACCATCAAGTTCTACGAGTCGATTCGATGGGTGAGTTCGCCGGTCGAAGCCCACCTCCAGACGACGCTGAACGGATTCGGCGGCGGGCCGGACGTCGAGGAGCCGGAGCCGCGGTCGGCACTGGGCGTCAACCACAAGCGCAGTCTCTGGCGGATCAGTCAGATCAAAACGCCGGAGAAAGAACGGAAACGGTTCGAGGAGTGGCTAGCCCAGGAGGGGCTAGACGGTGCCGAGGGCGACTTTGCGGGCACCGAGGCGGACACGGACGAGGACGAACTCTCGATCGACATCGAAGGCGCCGAGGATGCGGCCGACGACCTCGAGATCGATTCGGCCGACGACGCTGATGACGAAGCCGATGCGGACGCCGGTGATGCCGACGAGCTTGATACTGGCGTCAACACCGGGAACGCAGGGACTGACGACGAAGCCGATGCAGACGGCGACTCGGGCGAAGAACTCGTCTACACCGCCGTCGACGACGTCGACGAGCCGGCGACCGACGGTGCCGACGCGAGTTCCGACGACGCGGACACGACCGCGACCGCAGACGCGTACGCGAACGAACCCGAGCAGGCCGAGCAGGTTGCCGACGACGAGTCCGGTGGGACGACGTTCGAGCACGTCGACATCGATCACGACGACGAGGCGGAGGCCGACACCAACGGCGCCCAGAAGATTCTCATCGACGAGTCGGGATCGGAGGACGACGCGAACGCAGCCTCGAGCGCCGAGACGAGTCGAACTCGAGAGGCCGCACCGGACGCCGGAACCGAGACCGACGCTGTCTGGACGGACGGCACGAACGCGACCGTCCTCCGCGAGAACCACAGCCGCGTCGCTGACGACGAATTTAACGCCGACAACGGTCAGATGATCTGGGTCGACTCGGACGTCGTGCTCTCGGAGGCCGGGGCCGACCTCTACAACACGGGCGGCTACGCTCGAGCGTCGGGTGCCGAGACGGCGGATGAAAACGGTGACGACTCGCTCAAACCGCTGTTCATCCCGGACGAGGACGGGAACCTGACGATCGAGCCCGTCCAGTTGCTCCTCGTCCACGACGACGAGACGGATCGGAGCTGATGCACTATGAGTAAGCTTAACAATATCTTCTCTATCGGGTTGGACGACCGCGACCGACTCAACAAGGAACTCGGTGGCGGCATTCCGACCGGCAGTATCGTTCTCATGGAAGGCGACTACGGGGCCGGCAAAAGTGCGATCTCCCAGCGGTTCGCCTACGGCTTATGCGAGACGGGCAAGTCGGTCACGTTCCTCTCGACGGAACTCGAGGTGAAGGGCTTTATCGACCAGATGGACTCGCTGAACTACAACGTCGAGGAACACCTCCTGTTCGAGAACATGCTGTTCCTCCACGGCGATCTCGACAGCGGGGGCGTCCTCTCCTCGAACACCGACGAGGACAACCGGCAGGATCTCCTGACGGATCTGATGGAAGAGGAGACGCTGTGGTCCGCCGATATCGTCATCATCGACACCTTCGACGCGATCCTCCGTAACGATCCGAAGTTCGAGGCGCTGGTCCGGCAAAACGAGGAGCGCCAGGCCGCCCTCGAGATCATCTCGTTCCTCCGCGATATCATCTCCCAGGGGAAAGTCGTCGTGCTGACGGTCGACCCCTCGACGGTCGGCGAGGAGGCGATCGGGCCGTTCCGATCGATCGCCGACGTGTTCATCGAACTCGAGATGATCGAAGTCGGGAACGACATCCGCCGCCAGCTGTTCATCAAGCGGTTTGCGGGGATGGGCGAACAGGTCGGCGACCGGGTTGGCTACTCGGTTCGGTCCGGAACCGGAATCGTCATCGAGAACCGGAGCGTCGCCTAAGACGGTGGTCGCCGCATGACGGAAATGGGGACGCCGAAGCCGTCGGACGAGCTTCAGGAAATAGCCGCGCGTCGGCCGCACCTCCGCGAGCATCTGAAGAAGTTCCGACAGATTACCGGCGAGTTCCCGATGTTGATCGACGAGCCGACGGCCGAACACGAGGTCGCGCACCCGAACGTTCTCTACCCGGTCGGCGGGCCGATTTACAGTCACGTCTACGGCGACGTCGGGACGAAGATGCAGTACTTCGCCGTCGAGCCGACGCTCTCGGAAGAAGAACAGGAGGTCTTCGAGAGCGTCAAAGACTCCCTGCTGCGCCGCAGCGCGACGAAGAAGGCCCCGGAGAAGGACGCCGAGTACGACGACCGGATCGAAGAGTTGCTCCAGGAGACGACCCACATCAAGGGCGAGGAGACGGACAACCTCCTCGAGGAGCTGAAGGTTCGGTTCCACCCCGGCATCGAGGAGGTGCCCCAGGAGACCTACGAGAACATCCGCTACCGCCTGAATCGGGATATCGTCGGATTGGGGCCGCTCGAGCCGATCATGCGCGACCCGGAGAACGAGGACATTCACGTGATCGGCCCCAACGAGTGTTACGTCGATCACGGCGTGTTCGGGATGGTCGAGACGTCGGTCGACTTCGGGACGCGAGAGGCGTTCGACCGCTGGCTCTCGAACATGGGCGAGCGGATCGGCAACCCGATGACCGACGCGGAGCCGATCGTCGACTCGACGCTGCCCGACGGCTCGCGTCTGAACGTGATCTACAGCGACGACGTGAGCGTGAAAGGGCCCAGCCTCACGATCCGTCAGGGCGACGAGGTCCCGCTTTCAGTGACTCAGATTACGAACTGGGGGACGCTCTCGCCCGAACTGGCCGCGTACCTCTGGCTCTGTCTCGAGAACGAGCAGACCGTGTTCGTCGTCGGGGAGACGGCGTCGGGGAAGACGACGACGCTGAACTCCATCATGTCCTTCATCCCGCGGGACTCGAAGATCTACACCGCGGAGGACACCGCCGAGGTGCTGCCGCCCCACGATACGTGGCAACAACTCCTCACTCGAGAGAGCCAGAGCGAGGACAGCGTCGACGTCGACATGTTCAAACTGGTCGAGGCCGCGCTGCGTTCCCGCCCCGAATACATCGTCGTGGGTGAGGTTCGTGGTGAGGAGGGTCGCATGGCGTTCCAGGCGGCCCAGACCGGCCACCCGGTCATGCTGACCTTCCACGCGAGCGACATCGTCTCGATGATCCAGCGCTTTACCGGGGACCCGATCAACGTCCCCGAGACGTTCATGGACAACGCCGACGTGGCGCTGTTCCAGAACCGCGTCAAGCAGGGCGACGACGTCCTGCGTCGCGTCACGTCGGTCCAGGAGATCGAGGGCTACTCCGAGCAGATGGACGGGGTCGTCACCCGCCAGGTGTTCTACTGGGACCCCGTCGAGGACGAGATCGTCTTCCAGGGGATGAACAACTCCTACGTGCTCGAGGACCAGATCGCGACGCTGCTCGGCTACGCGGAGACGCGGGACATCTACGACGACCTGCGATTCCGCGCCGACATCATCGAGCGGATGATCCAGGAGAACATCCTCGAGTACCACGAGGTGAACTCGGCGATCGAGTCGTTCCAGCGCGACGGCGTCGAAGGGCTGCCGTTCCACAT
The DNA here is from genome assembly GCF_003610195.1 of Halopiger aswanensis. NCBI lineage: Archaea > Methanobacteriati > Methanobacteriota > Halobacteria > Halobacteriales > Natrialbaceae > Halopiger > Halopiger aswanensis. Next base: position 1,288,076 of record NZ_RAPO01000002.1, read on the forward strand.
CACGCGGCCGGACTAACGGTGCGACCGCGACTGACGAACCGACTACCAGCACCGACGGCGATACCTAAATGCTAAGACAATTCACGAGAGATGAGAGCGTATGACTGAGGACGTCGTCGCCGATTTCACGGGGCGGTTCTTTTTCAATCGCGGCGGTTCGGGGGATGGGACGCCGTTTAACGGACGGATTATCACGACCGAAAAGCGAGTCGTGCTCGTGACCGAGGACGATAAGAAGACGATTCCGCTCTCGCGGGTCATCGACGTCAACGTCGGCTCCGTCCCGAGTCACGTCAGGCAGTTCTTCGACGACACGGTGACGATCGGCTACAAGACCGACGAGGGGACCCGCAGCGCGGTCATCGAGAGCCGCGGCGAGTCGGTCGAGGAGTTCGTCTCGCTGCTGTTTCGCTGTCTGCTGGACGGCCGCAAAGCCGCCGTTCGCCATCCGGCCCGCGTCGGCGGCCGCGTCAAGGACACCTCGGTCGTCCCGGGACGGATCGGCATCGACGACCGCCGGATCACGGTCCGCTCGAAGGCCGGTACCTTCAGCTTCGACGTCGAGACCGTCATGGAGATCGACCGAACCAACAAGATCGGCGAGAGCGACGACCGCGTGACGCTGGTCGTCAAACACATCGATCGCGAGTCCGGACTGACCCAGACGTCGCTGATCGCCCCCTCGAAGAGCCAGTACGTGAACCTGCTCGCCCGGTTCCTGCGCCTCGAGTTCGACGAACTTCGCGAGGAGGTCGCGGACCTCGAGCTCTCGAACCCCGAAAAGCGGGTGCTGGTCGGGATCCACGCGACCGGCGGCGACATCGACTTCACCAACATGTTAGACGGCGATCCGACCTACGTGACGAACGTCCTCAACTCGGTCCAGCGGAAGGGACTGATCGTCGAGAACGGCGGCGATATGTCGCTGACGACGAAAGGACGGATCATCGTCAGCGAGCGGATCGAGGACGTCAACGCGGGCGGGACGCTCGATCAACTCGATCGGTAGAAGCGCGGTTCGGATCGACCGCAGCGAGGGGAATCACGACAAAGCGAACGGCGAAGCCGCGAGCGATCCGACGGAGGAAAAGTCCGGCGAGCTTACCGGTCGAACAGTTCGTCCGGATCGATGCGCGTGTTCTGGGAGTTCTCGACGAGTAAGTCGGCGAGCGCCTGCTCGAGTTCGTCCCGTCGCGGCAGGGCGAGCATCTGGCAGGTAAACACCTGGTCGCTGTCGGTCTGGATGCTCGAGTCGAGCATGAACGCGTGATCGTCGGTTTCGGCGATTTTCGAGGTGATCGGGCTCATGATCGACGAACCGGTGTCGGCGACGAACTCCGGGGGCTGGTGCTTGATCTCGGCGTCTAAGACGTTCGCCCAGCCGTCGATGAAGCCGCTGGTCATGATGTTGCCCAGTTCCTTCAGCGCCTCCTGTTCCATGCTGCCCCACTGTTCGTCGGTCTCCATCGGGACCAGCGAGTCGACGACCGCCCGTCCGGAGGGCTGGTCGAACAGGATCACGAGGTAGCCGCCGAGTTTGCCCTCGAACTCCATGACGTTGCCGACGTAGCGCTTGTTGCCGACCTCGCGCGGAATGTCCTCGATCGGCACGAGCGTCAGCCGGCTGACGTTGACGTTCGTGTCGATGCCGGTCATCGAGGTGATGTTCGTCGCGGCCTTCTCGGCACCCTCCTTGGTCATGTCGGTGAAGACCTCGAGTTTCTCGAAGGAGATCCCGTCCTCGGCCCGGGGCGTGAGCGCACGCTCGAGCGAGGTGGAATCGGGAACCAGCAGAATGCGGAAGTCGACGGGTTCGTTGACCGAGCCCTGCGAGGCTTCGACGCGGCTGCGGAACACGAGCAGGTGGGTGTCCTCCTCCGTCGCAGATTTGGGCAAGACGTCGACGCCGGTGCCCTCGATGTAGTCCGGCGGCGAGTTCTTGATCTTGGCGTTCAAGTAGTTCGCCCAGCCGTCGACGAAGCCGCTGGACATGATGTTGCCGACTTCTTTGATGCTGCTCTTTTTCTTCTCGGGGTCGTCGGCGGGAACGAGTTCGTCGGTGATCGCGCGTCGGCCCCGTTCGTCGAACGCGAGGACGACCTCGCCCGAAATTTCGCCGCTTAGATCGATGTTGACGCCGGCGAATTCCGTGCCGATGAATTCGTACTGCAGGTCCGACGCGGACATCAGCGAGACGTTGGTCACCTGTACGTTCGTGCTGATTCCCGTCAACTGTGCCAGCGATTCGGCAGCCGACTGTGCGCCGTCGTGGGCGAGCTCCTGAAAGGTCTCGAGTTCTCGAATGTCGATTTCCATGGCGACTTACCCAGCGACGATGCTGTTGAGTTCCTCGAGCACGCTCTCCTTCTGGAAGGGTTTCGTGATGTAGCCCTCGGCGCCGGCCTTGATCGAGTCTTTCATCTGCTCGGCCTGCTCGACGCTGGTGCACATGACGACCTTCGCGTCCGGATCCATGTCCGTGATCTCGTCGGTCGCCTCGATTCCGTCCTTGATCGGCATGACGATGTCCATAAAGACGATGTCCGGCGATTCTTCCTGGTAGAGTTCGACGGCTTCGACGCCGTTTTCGGCTTCCCCGACGATGTTGTGGTCTTCTTCGAGGATTTCACGGAGGAGATCCCGCATGAACCCAGAATCGTCTGTAATCAGCACGTCCATGAACGGTCCAATACACCAAGATGACTTAACGATACTGCCCGAATGAACTACTTCGTTACTGGGTATAGGGCCGAGAAAATAGTGGAGTAGGGAATCGTGTGTCACTGAAACGACGAATCATCTCGAGCGGACGGCAGTAAACCGGTTCACCTTGCACATGCGCGCGTACGAAGGACTATATATTTATTGGCCGTCGCATCGGCTGATCGACTGCGACCGAGTACGGAACGGCAGCCGGTAATCGCAGTGATCGGCGGCGATCGGGTGCGCCTCGAGAAGACCGGAAGCGAACGGCGACGGCGATGACGAAAACAGTTCGGCGATTACAGCGTTTCGACGTCCAGAATCATCACGACTTCCCCCTCGCCGAGGACGGAGGCGCCGCTGATACCGGGTGCGCCGCTCAGGAGCCCTTCGAACGGTTTGATGACGACCTCCTCCTGACCGACGACGTCGGAACAGCGCAGATAGACTTGCCTGACGGTGTCTTTGATCCGGATGACCATGTCGTCCTCGGACGCTTCGGCCGCCGGCACGTCGAGGTGGTCGCGAAGCGAGAGCAGCGGGTAGACGCGATCGTCGTGCGTGATCGCGGGCCGGCCCTCGACGGACTCGACGGTCACGTCCTCGAACTCGGAGATCTCGTCGATGTTCTTGATCGGGACGCCGTACTGCTCGTCGCCGACGGTGACGAACAGCACGCGGACGATGGCGACGCTGACCGGCAGCGTGAGCGTGATGGCCGTCCCCTCGTCGGGTTCGCTCTCGACGTTGATCGAGCCGTCGACGCCGCGGACGACCTGATTGACCACGTCCATCCCGACGCCGCGGCCGCTGACCTCGGTGACCTCTTCGGTGGTCGAGAAGCCGGGGTGGAAGATGAGATCGTAGACTTCGGAGTCGTCGAGCACCTTCGCTTCCTCCTCGGTCTTGATCCCCTTCTCGACCGCCTTCTCGCGGATCCGATCGACGTCGAGTCCGGCGCCGTCGTCCTCGACGGTGATCGAGACGCGGTCGCGCTCGCGCTCCCCGACGAGTTTGATCGACCCTTCGCGGGGTTTGCCCTTCTTCTCGCGCTCCTCCGGGGATTCGATCCCGTGGTCGACCGCGTTCCGGATGAGGTGCATCAGCGGGTCGCTCAGTTCGTTGAGGATGGAGCGATCCATCTCGATGTCGACGCCCTCCATCTCGAAGTCGATCTCCTTGCCCTGATCGCGGGAGATGTCGCGGACGACCCGCGGGAAGTTCCCGACGATCTTCTTCAAGGGGACGAGGCGGATCTCCAGCACCGTATCCTGCAGGCTCGAGGTGATCTTGCCGTGTTCCTCGAGTTCGTCCTCGGCCTCGACGAGGTCGTGTTCCTCGATGATCTTCCGGAGCTTGATCCGGCTGGTGACCATCTCCTCGACCTGGTTGTAGAGTTGGTCGATCTGCTCGACGTCGACGCGGATGGATTCGACTTCCTGGGTGCCGTGGGAGGCGCCGGAGCCGCGACCGCTGTCGTCGTCCTCGCTCGCGTCGTCGTCCGCGTCGGAATCGGCGTCCGCCTCCGCCGCGGCGAGGTCGCCGCTAAGTCCCTCGACGGCGACGGCGTCGACGTACCGGTTCTCGTCGTAGAAGCCGGCGACGTCCTCGCTCCCGACTGCATCGCCCGTGCGCAGGTACGCGTCGAACACGCCGCCGAACTCCTCGGACTCGAGCACGTCGTCGTCGGGGACGATTCGGGCGACGTCGTACTCGTCTTCGGTCGCGTCGAGGACGAACATCGCGTCGACGTGAGGCGAATCGTCGTTGTCGATGCTGATCGAGGCCCGGAAGAGTTCCTCGTCGTCCGCGAGATCGACGGCTTCGGTTAGCTCCTCGAGTGGCACGTCGTGTGCGTCGTCGGGATTCGAACCCGCGTCGCCGTCGTCGCTCGCGCTTTCGTCGGCGGCAGCGTCGGCGGCGTCCTCGCTTTCGGTCTCTCCCGCCTCGAGCGACGCGCGAATCTCCTCGATCGTCGCCTCCGGGTTCGTGTGGGTCTCCCCGTCGTCCGAAATCTCGTTGACCATCGCCTCGAGGTGGTCGACGCCCTCGAAGATGAGGTCCATCCGCTCGGGCGTGACCTCGAGTTCGCCGTCCCGGATACAGTCGAGCAGGTCCTCGATCGCGTGGGCCATGTTGCTCGCTTTCGTGTAGCCCATCACGCCGAAGTTGCCCTTGAGGTTGTGCGCGACCCGGAACACCGTCTCGATGGCGTCGGAGCTTTCGGGGTCGTCCTCCAAGTCCAGCAGGGCGTTGTTCAACTTCCGGATGTCCTCCTGGCTCTCCTGGACGAAGGTGCTGGTCGCGTCGCTCACGCGGACCACCCCCGGAAGGCGTTGACGACGCCCTCGGCGAGCCGATCCTTCGGCAGTACCATGTCGACGTCGACCCGATCAGCGGCGACCTTCGGCATCCCGTAGACGCGGGAGGTCGCCTCGTCCTGAACGATCGCCTTGCCGCCGGCCGCCTTGATCGCGGCCAGTCCCTCGGCGCCGTCCGCGCCCATGCCGGTCATGATGACGCCCGCGAGGTTTCCGGGGACCGTCTCGGCCGCGGTCTCCATGGTGACGTCGATGGCCGGTTTGACGTTGTGGCGCTCGGGGCCGTCGTCGTGTTCGACGGTCAGCCGGCCGTTGCGCCAGCCGGTGACGGCCATGTGCTTGCCGCCCTTCGCCAGTACGGCCTCGCCGGGACCGATCGTATCGCTCCCGGTCGCTTCTCGAATGTCGTACGCTGTTCGGTCGTTGAGGCGTTTCGCAAAACGCTCCGTGTAGTGATCTGCCATGTGTTGGACTACCAGAATTCGTAACCCTGCTCGCTCGGGAAGTTCGGAGAGGACCCGCTCGACGACGCGCGGGCCGCCGGTCGATGCGCCGATGACCAGCGTCGGGTCGTTCGGAAACTCCGCAGCGACGTCGATCGTCGACCCGGCGGCGCCGGCGCCGGCGCCGGCACCGCTGCCGGAGTCAGCCCCCGTATCGCGGTTCGACGCCGTCGATTTCGAGACGTCCGCGCTCGCAACCGCTTCGACCTGTTCGACGATCTCGTCCTGTTTCGACCAGATATCGACCGAGTTATCGCCCGACGGCTTCGCGATGAAGTCGACCGCACCGGCCTCGAGCGCGTCGAACGTCGCGTCGGCGTTTTTGGTCGTCTGCGAACTGATGACCAGCATCGGCGTCGGGTTCTCGGCCATCACCCGCTCGATCACCTCGTGGCCCGTCAGCCCGGGCATCTGAATGTCGATCGTCGCCACGTCGGGCTCGAGGCGGCCGATCATCGCGACCGCCTCGGTGCCGTTCTTGGCGCGGCCGACGACCTCGATGCCGCCGTCCTCGAGGATCTTCCCGAGGGTTTCGCGCATGACCGCAGAATCGTCGGCGATAACGGCTCGGACCATCAGCGGGCGAAACTGTGGCTCGGTCGGCGGAGTGTGATCGGCCCGGTCGCGGACGACGCCGGCGTCGCCTCGCTGTGGAGCGCGAGGTCGTCGGTGTCGTGGGTATCGGTGTCGCCGGTGTCGACGACGCCGGTCGCGGGTAGTGGTCGATCCTGCCGTGAGTTGCTGGTGGAGAGAGCGGTTATCATAGCTGGTCGTCGGGAGCGGTTGCCGATCCTGGCAGCTGGATCGACGCCGTCGACGGCGCGATCGCACTCGAGCGCGGCCGGACGACCGGCGGCGAAGTCGGGGACACCGACTTCGACACCGAGCTCGGGTCCGGATTCGGACCCGACCTCGAGTCCGACGGCAGCCGAACTGCCGGGACGGCCGCCGTCGGGACCGTCCGCTCGAGCGTCCACACACGCGCGTGTGGTATTGTCGACGGTCGATACGTTCACTGCCATGGAACTGGGTTGTGATGTTCGCCGCATAAAGAATTCGGCCGATCGAGTTATTTCCCGGTCGGATTCGCGGCTCGGAATCGACGAACGCCGTTTGGAATCCGTTCGCGGACAGTTTCCGAACAGTGACAGGTTCGACAGGTTGGCCGTGTGAATTATGTAGGCAGCGTTGAAACGACCCAAGCGAATGGCGGGATCCGCTCGGCTGTGTGTGACAAATCAGAAAGGAGGCGTCGGAAAGACGACCGTTGCGATCAACCTCGCCGGTGCGTTGAACGAACGCGGACGGGACGTGCTCTTCGTCGATCTCGATCCGCAGGGCAACGCGACCGAGGGCCTCGGACAGCTCGACGCCTACGACGCCGAGCCGCCGACGCTGCTCGACGCGCTCGTGGACCCGTCCGGCGTCCCGCTCGAGGAGATCGTCTACGAGCACGCCGAGATGGACGTGCTCGCGAGCAACGTCGACATGAACGCGGCCCAGTCGACGCTGGCCGAGCAGCCGGACGCCGAAGATCGGCTCGACGCGTTGCTGACCGCCCTCGAGCGCGAGGGCGGCTACGACGTCGTCGTCGTCGACTGCCCGCCACAGCTCGGACTGATTACCGACAACGCCCTCTGTGCGACAGAAAACCTCGTGATTCCGGCGCTGGCCGAATCGACGAGCAAGCGCTCGCTCGAGTTGCTGTTCGACTACGTCGGCTCCCTCGAGATGGATTACGACGTCGAGATCGAGCCGCGTGCGCTGGTCGCGAACCGCGTCGAGTACACCAATCAGGCCGACGAGATGCTCGAGTGGTTCGACGAGGCGCTGCCGGACGTTCCGCTGTTCGAAGTGCGCAAACGCGTGGCGCTCCAGCGGGCCTTCGAGTCTGGAACGTCGATCTTCGAGGTCGAGGAAGACGTCGACATGGAGGCGGTGTTCCGGTCGATGGCCGAGACGCTCGACGAGCGGGCCGCTCGCCAGGAGGTGTCAGCATGACCGACGACAGAGCACGGCGGATCCGAGATATCCGCAATCGATCGAAAGGGGGGTCGGATGATGACGATAGCGACGCGGAGGCGGAGGCCGACGTCGAGAGTGAAAACGGGACCGACGTCGACGCCGAGACTGCAACGGAAACTGACGCAGGGGCTGACGACTCCGGTTCGAACGACGCGGAATCGAACGCCGAACCGGAAGCCGACGACGTTCTCGAGGCCGACGAGTCGTCCGCGGGGACGGACGACGGGGATGAGCGGGAGGCGACGGACGAACGGGAACGGGAACAGGAGCAAGAGCAAGAACAGGGACAGGATCGAGGCGATACGGAGCAGTCGGAGCAGTTGACGGCGGAAACGGCGGCCGACGCTGACGCTGCCGGCGAGACGCTCTCCTACGACGAAACCGAAACGACGGGGACCGAGGAGCCGCTCGAGCAGGCCGCCACGGAGCGGACCGAACCGGTAGCCGACGCCGGCGGCGCCGCGATCGCGAACGGGAACGCAGCGACGACAGGGATCGGTACCGGAACAGGGACCGGCACCGAGACGACCGACGGCGTGAGTGAAGCGTCGCTGCAGGGTGCGATCGCCGGCATGTCCGATACGGTCACCGTCGACGAGCGCGTCGGCGAAGCGACCGTCGACTCGACGGCCGTCATGGACGCCGACACGTACGGCGAGGCGGCCGGCCGCGAGGAGGTGTTCGATCGGGGCGACTCGCTGATCGCGTCGACCCACAACGAGGAAGACACCGTCCAGATGCTCGAGTTCTACCTCAACGATAACCGGTACGCGATCGAGATCGGACGGGTCAGCGCGATCGTCGAGATGAAAGACATCACCCGGTTCCCCCGCGGGCCGGAGGCGATCGACGGCGTCACCGACCTCCGCGGCGAGATCACGGGCGTTCTCGACCCGACCGTCATGCTCGACGTCGAACGCAGCGAGCCCACCGACGACCACTACATCGTCGTCCTCGAGCGCGAGGGCGACAAGCAGAAACTCGGGATCCGCGTGACCGACGTCTCGCAGGCGGTCACCTACCGCGAATCCCAGATCGACGAGACGGGGACCGTGATGGACGGGACGGACACCCAACACGAGTTCGTCGAGGGGATCATCAAGAAGCACGTCGACGACGAAACGGCGCTGGTCGCGTGGCTCGATATCGACGGTCTGATCGAGACCACGGAGACGGAGTACACGCCGAGCGATTACGTTCGGAACTGATCGGTCGTTTATTTCATAATTCCGATACCATTTCTCTCGAGCTGTTGGCTCGTCCAGTAGCAGCGGAACTCGATTCGACCGCGCACCGCGTCGCCGTAGTGTAGTTCCCTCGAGAAGCGACGCGGCGGTCGCCGGCCGCGTTGGGAGAATCCGCCAATAGAGGGAATCCAGCGGTAATTGTGGGCAGTCAGACGACGGTCGTTCCGCCAGCAATTTTAAATAGTGAAGGTTCGACCGTGTGAGTAGTAAACAATGGACCGAATGGGTAGTGGCGACCGATCCAAACCACGGCAACGAACTGACAGTTCTTCGAGAAGTGATCGCGATCGCGAGGGAAGTTCGGCGGACGACGACGGGGATCGGCAGCCGAACCGCCGTCACCGCACTGACGGCGGCAATCGGCCGGCGACGACCGCAGCCGACCGACCGACGACAGGTGAGGGGACCGAGGACACCGCGGCGGGCCGCGGGACCGACGCAGCCGCCGCGAGCGACGTCGGGACGCTGCGACGCGCCGGCTACCAGCAGCTGTTCGACGGCACCGGCGTTCCAACCTTCATCCTGGACGCCGACGGCACCATCGTCGAGTGGAACGCGGCCCTAGCCGAACTGACGGGCGTCGACCGGGCGGAAGCGATCGGCCACGAACACGCCTCGGAACACTTCTACCCGGACGGCCGTCGCGCCGACACGCTCGCGGACAAAGTGTTACAGGCGCCCGAGCGCGCACACCGCGAGTTCGGCGTCGAACACCGCGACCCCGAACGCAATCGGTACGGCGACACCAGTACGATGGTCGACCGCCACGGCGACGAGAAACACATCGACTTCTCGGCGACGCCGCTGTACGACGGCGACGAACTGATCGGCGTCATCGAGGTCGTCATCGACCGCACCGACATCGTCAACGAGCGGGATGCGACGGTCGATCTGGTCCAGGAGATTCGCACGACGGCAAACGAGATCAGCGACGGCGACCTCACCGCCCGCGCCGAGCGCAGCGACGACTTCGATGCGCTCGACGACGACCTGGTCGACGTGGTCGACGCGGTCAACGGGATGGCCGACAACTTAGAGACGCTCACCGGTCGCGTCACCGAGCAGGCAACCGAGATGCGCTCGGCCGTCGACGAGGCCAACGACGCGGCCGACGAGATCGCCGGCAACGTCACCGAACAGCACGGCCTGCTCGAGGATTCGGTCGACGAGATGCAGTCCTTTGCGGCGGGGATGGAGGAGGTCGCAGCCCAGGCCGACGAGGTCGACTCCGCGGCGCGGACGGCGCGGGAAGCCGTCGAACAGGGGCTCGACGCGGGCGAGGACGCGCGCGAGGCGACCGAAGACGTCGTCGCGATCGGTGACGAACTGTCCGAAAGCGTCGACGCCTTAGCCGAGAAGATGAACGAGATCGGGGACGTCGTCGAGGTCATTTCCGACGTCGCCGATCAGACGAACCTGCTCGCGCTCAACGCGAACATCGAGGCGGCGCGGGCCGGCGAGAGCGGCAACGGATTCGCCGTCGTCGCCGACCAGGTCAAGAAACTCGCCGACGAGACTCAGGAACACACCGAGGAGATCACCAAGAGCCTCGACGAGTTGCAGGCCCAGTCACAGGATACGACCGACGCCGTCGAACAGTCCCACGAGCGGATCGAACACGCCGACGAGCAGATCGAGGCCGTGCTGACCTCGCTCGAGGATATCGCGGACTCGGTCGACGAGGCGGCAAACGGCATCTCCGAGGTCGCGCGGGTGATCGACGACCAGACGGCCAGCATCGAGGAGCTCACGTCGACGATGGAGACCGTCCGCGATCGGTCGGACGAGAGCGAGGCGGCCGCCGAACGGATCGTGGCCGCGACCGACCACCAGAACCAGACGATCGAGACGCTCATGGAGCGAGTCGACGAGTTACAGACCGAAGACGTCTAACGCTGCCGCGTACGGCTGCGATTCGCTCTCGCGTTTATTCTCTCTTCGCCCCGCTTCGCCCCGCTTCGCCCCTCGATAGCCGCCCGCAGCTACCGATAGCGAACTGGACAGTCCGCTCGAGGTCGGAGATACACCTCGAGGAGGAGTACGACTTCTCATGGACGATGAATGCGCCTCGAGAACAGCAAAATAACCGAACTCAGATCCGAACGCTGGTCGGATCGATCCAGAACACGAACTCGTCGTCGCGTCGGATGACGCCGGCGATGCCCTCGCCGTCGACCGAGGTGTCGACCGTGTCGGTCCAGACTTCCTCGACCTGGTAAACCTCGTCGGCGAGCCAGCCGATGCGCTCGTTGGAGCCGCGCTTGCGCTTGAAGACGATGATCCGGTTACCGATCACCGAGTCGTCGTGCGTCTCGCCGAAGATCCGCCTGAGGTTGACGATCTTCGTCGTCTCGCCGCGCAGATCCATGACGCCTTCGACGTGATCCGGCGTGTTCGGCACCGCCGTTAGCTGGTTGGTGTCGACGATCTCTGCCACGTAGCCGATGTCGACGCAGTAGCGGTTCTCGCCCAGGCTGAACTCGAGCACGTGCGTGCTCGTTCTGTCCTCCTCGTCCGCGGTCGGTTGATTCGATTTCGTCGTTGACATGTACACTCACTTCCGGTTGGGTGTGGCCTCGAGTCCATCCCGCCGTCGACCTCGAGTTAGCCGAGATCGACGTCGAGCCCGTCGGCGACGTCCTGGGATCGTCCCGTCGCCCCGTCGGTCGCGAGCGCGACCGCCTCGGCGTCGGCCCGAATCCGGTCGACCGTTCGATCGATGGTCGTCGCTTCGTCCCAGAGTTTCTCGGCGGGGCTCTTGACTTCACTGGCCACCCGTCGGCGACTTCCCCGGCGGTCGCGGCCGCGCTCGAGGCGGAGCGATCGGCGGCCGGGTAGAGACACAGCGATACAAGTGACTGTCAGGCAGATAAGTGTTGTTGCAGATCGAACGGGACACACGCCGTACCACGCCGAACCGTCCCGACCGTCGAGGGTCGATCCGCGACCGTCGCGCCGCATCGCTACCGATACGTCCCGCCGGTGCGCGACTTTTATCCGCGTCCGGTGCCGATTTCGGGGCATGAGTGACCCACGTTCGGAGTTTCTGGCCGGCGACCGGCCGGACGACGTCGCGCTCTATCTAGCCGACTCGTTCGTCGACGACGACCGCCTCGAGGAGTTCGGCGAACGCGTCGACGGCGGCACGCTGATCGTCGTCGACGGCGAGCGCGGCCGCAGCGCGTTTCAGGCGGCGACCGGGATGGGTGCGATGCAGTTCGCCAAATCAGCGATGGACCACGAGGGCATCGTCGACGCCGACCTCACCGGCGGCACCTGCCCGGAGACGCCCGGCGACAGCGAGGGCGACCACGAACCGGAGTTCGTCTTCGCCTTCGCCGAAGAGCAAAACGACGACGTCGGCGGTATCTACGCCGAGGGCGACGTCATCCACGCGTACGTCCAGTGTGAGTGTGGTACCGCCTACTCCGACAAGTGGAACCCCGAGCCCGAACGCGATCCGGCCGAACTCGAGGAGCTGTAAGGTCGCAGCCGATACCCGGCCATACCGCTCGATTTCTCGATCTCGAGTGCCGCCGCCGGCTGGCGAGAACGCCACCGACGGCAAGGTGGGTTCTTTTCTACCTCGACGGTCTAGCTGTCGGTAGACACCACTATGAGCTCCGTCGACACGGCCCAGCGGACCGAGCGCGGCTTCGGCCTCTCGAGTCGCGACGGTCGCGTGATCGGCGGTGCGAGCCTGCTGATGGCGATCAACGTCGCGGTGATGTACGCATTCGTGGGGACGCCGCTGGCGGCGATCAACGACTTCCTGTTCGGGACCGCGCCGATCCTCGGCGTGATCGTCTACGGCGCAGCGATCATGGGCGGCCAATTACTCGCCGAGCGCGGCGTCAAGGGCGGCGACACCGGAGTCGCCTTCATCGGCGTCGTCGTCCTGCAACTCGCGTTCGGGATCTTCGGCGCGGGCGTATTGCGGTTCGCTCCGCCAGAGAGCTACCTGACGATTCTCGGCGTCACGGCGATCGTCACGGCCGTCCTGACCGCGCTGATCGCCGGCTACGTCTACGCGCGCTCGACGACGTTCGAGCACTGGGGGAAGTTCGCCAACTTCGCGTTCCTCGGCGGGATCGCGGTCATCGCCGTCGGCTCGTTCGTCCTCTCGGAGCTGCTGCTCGTCGGCTTCGTCCTCGTCTTCCTCGGATTCCTCCTGCGACTGGGCTACGAGATCTGGCAGGTTCGGGACAACCGCAACGCGTCCGTGGCCCTCCAGACGATCGGCGTCTACGTCGCCGTCGCGGGCGTCTTCGTCCACGTGTTGCAACTGGTGATGCGGTACGTCCTCTCGAGGGAGTAAGCGGGTAACAGCCCGGCGAAATCTGCAGGATAAAACGGCTAGGCGGATGGAAAACGCGTCACGACCGGCGAACGGCTGGGACGGACGTTAGTGGATCCCCATCGCTTCGATCTGTTCCTGATACCGGTTGCGGATGGTGACTTCCGTCACCTGGGCGACCTCTGCGACCTCGCGCTGGGTCTTCTTCTCGTTACAGAGCAGCGACGCGGCGTAGATCGCGGCCGCGGCGTACCCCGTCGGCGACTTGCCGGAGAGCAGGCCTTTTTCGGCCGTTACCTGGATGATCTCTCGCGTCTTCGCCGTGACCTCCTCGCTCAGATCGAGTTCCGAGCAGAACCGCGGCACGTACTCCTGGGGATCGACCGGCTTCAGTTCCAGACTCAGTTCCTGGGCGACGTACCGATACGTGCGGCCGATCTCCTTGCGCTCGACGCGGGACACCTCGGCGACCTCCTCTAAGCTCCGCGGGATGCCCTCCTGACGGCAGGCGGCGTAGAGACAGCCGGTGGCGACGCCCTCGATCGAGCGGCCGCGGATCAGATCCTCGGAGAGCGCCCGTCGGTAGACGACGCTCGCGACCTCGCGGACCGATCGCGGGATGCCGAGCGCGCTCGACATGCGATCGATCTCGCTTAACGCGGACTGGAGGTTCCGCTCGCCGGCGTCTTTCGTGCGAATGCGTTCCTGCCACTTGCGGAGCCGGCGCATCTGGCTGCGCTTGTCAGCCGACAGCGAGCGGCCGTACGCGTCCGTATTCTTCCAGTCGATCTGGGTAGTCAGCCCCTTGTCGTGCATCGCCTGGGTCGTCGGCGCACCGACGCGGGACTTGCTCTGTCGCTCGGAGTGGTTGAACGCGCGCCACTCCGGCCCGCGGTCGATGTTGCTCTCCTCGACGACCAGTCCGCAGTCCTCGCAGACGAGTTCTCGCTGGTCCCCGCTCCTGACGAGATTGTCCGAGTTACACTCCGTGCACACCCGTTCGTCCCCCTCCTGCTGTTCCTCGCGATCCGTCGTCGTTTCGGAGTCGTGCGTGCGCTGCCGGGTGAGCCTATCCATTACCCGATACAACCGGCCCAGTGGCTTAAGGGACGTGCTATGACAACAGACTGTTAGTACCCAGCGATCGAACCGCTATTCGAGCGAATTCGTGCCTAATGGCGCCCAAAACGGGAAACGCGCGGTGGAGAAGATAGCGAACGGCGATTACGCGGCGGGTTCGTCGCCGGCGTCCGTCCCGCTGCTGTCGGCCCCGTCCTCGTCCGCGACGACCTCGCGGAACGCGTCGAGGATGACCTGCTTCGTTACCGCCCCGCGAGAGGTCCAGTGGTTCGCGAAGTCCAGCATGTCGTCGTAGATATCGGGTTTGCAGCCCGCGGCCTTGGGGTGGCCGCCGCCGTTGACCTTCCCCGCGACCTCGTGGCAGCGGTCGAACTCGTCGGTGCCGCGGATGGAGGCCGAGCCGGCGGGTTTGACGATCACCGAGGCGTCGGCGCCCGCCTCGCGCATCGCTTCGGCGACCTCGTTTTGCGAGCAGCGGCCGTAGGTGACGCCGACGGTGTAGCCGCCGATCTCGCGGTACTCCGCGCGCGCGATGGCGCGGTCGATCAGCGCCTCCTTCTCGACGCGGCGCTCGGAGATGTAGTCGCGGACCCAGTCCGGCAAGTCGACGCCGTACTCGCGGACGACCTCGACGTACTCCGCGGGGTCGGTCCAGTAGGCGTAGTCCGCCAGATCGTCGCTGCGGGGATCCTCGCGCAGCCAGAGGTCGTGGTCCCGCGTCACGGCTGCCAGTTCCTCGTACATCGGCGAGAAGTCGTACTCGAGCGAACGGTAGACGACGTCCGCGCTGCACTCCTCGTCGGAGTCGCCGATCACGAGGTCGACGCCGGCGTCCCGAACCGCCTGCGCGACGTCGTCGTCCCACTGGTGGTGGTCGTACCACGCGACCGACGAGGCGGTCTCGAGGGCCGCCTCGAGTTCGTCCTCGACGTACTCGTACCTGTCCGGCGCGAGGTCGCAGACGAACAGGTCGACGCCGTCGTCGCCGTACTCGGCGACCCGCGCGATCGCGTCCTCGACGTCGTGGGGGCTGGCGGGGATCAGCGCGACCTCGTGTGGGGTCGGTTCGGGCTCCTCGAGCGGGCTCTCGACCTCGTCGCCGGCGAGACCGACGGCCGTCTCCTCGGCGTCGTCGACGGCGTCGGCCGCGTCCGACGCTTCCGTGGGTGCATCGTCCGCGTCGCCGTCCTCAGTCTCGTCGTCCGGTTCGGGAACGTTCCGGACGTCGTCGTAGGCCTCCCGAATCAGGGCGACGCAGGCCAGTCCGTCGGCGTCGGGGTCGGCGACGACCGCGACCTCGGCGCCCTCGAGGGCGGCGGCCGCCTGCTCCTCTTCTAGGTCCTCCTCGACCGTGTCGGGCAGGAAAAAGCCGGTTCCGGGGAGGACGGACTTGCGGGCCAGCGGCAGATCGCCGCTGTCGATGAGTTCGTCGTACATGTTCCCTCCTGGGCGGCGGGCGGGGAAGTGCGTTCCCCTCTGCTCCCGTCGCGGCGACTCGAGAATGCGACTCGAGAGTAGTCGACTACGCGTCCGCGGCCGTCTCGGCGACCGCGTCGGTTTCGGACTCCTCGTCGCCCGCCGGCTCGAGTTGCCGAACCGTCAGCACGGGTGCGGGCGAGGTTCGGACGACCCGCTCGGCGACGCTGCCCAGCAGCAGGCGGTTCTCGCCGTGGCGGCCGCGGGTACCGGTCGCGACCAGGTCGGCGTCGATTTCGCGGGCGTACTCGCAGATCTCGGCTGCGGGCCGACCCTCGCGGACCGCCGTCTTCACCTCCCGGTCGGCGCGGTCCTCGACGGTCCCGAGCGCGGCGTCCGCGTGGGTCTCGAGGGCGGTTCGGAGCTCCTCGCGGAGCTGTTCGGGCGAGGCGTCGACCTCGCTGGCGTCGACGACCGACAGCGCGTGGACCTCGGCGTCGAACCGGTCGGCGAGATCGAGCGCGACGTCGACGGCCCGCTTGACGCTCTCGGAGCCGTCGGTGGCGACCACGACCGTATCGAACATGCGCGAGGGTTCTGTCTCCGGTGGCTTAAACTCCACTGCTCTTGCAGTTGCTCGGTCGTTCCGCTGACGCGGTCGCGACTCGAGCGCGCCGCCACGACTCGAGCGGAGTATCACGATTCCGAAGTCGCCGACGCCACGGGGAGACCTTTTTGGCATCGGCGCACACACTGGCGCGTATGGACGACAGCAAGCCGTTTTCCGTCGACACCGTTCTCGCGCCGGTCGACGGAAGCGACGAGTCCGCCACCGCCGTCGAATACGCCGTCGCCGTCGCGGATCGGTACGACGCGTCCGTCCACACGCTGTTCGTGCTCGGACAGGGCGTCGTCCACGGCATGGACGCCGGTACCGTCGACGAGGACGCCGTCGCCGAGGACACGAAGAACTTCCTCGAGGACGTCGGCACGATCGCCGACGAGGCCGACGTCCCCCTGTCGACGTCGATCGACGACGGGTTCTCCCAGACCCGCAAGACCCGCCACCCCGGCAACGTCGTGCTCGATACGGCCGACGAGATCGACGCCGACTTCATCGTTCTGCCGCGGGAACCGGTGAGCGACGCGACGGCTGCGGAGGTTGAAGTCCTCGAGAAGGCGGCCGAGTACGTGCTGTCGTACGCGAGCCAGCCCGTTCTGTCGGTGTAGAACGTCCCGCGACGAGTCAGTCCAGCAGAATCGCCATCTCCTGTTCGAAACTCTCCGTCCCCGTCGCCTCGAAGCCGACGCGCTTGTAGAGCGCGATCGCCGGCTGGTTCCACCGCTCGACGGTCAGCCACACCTTCTCGATGCCGACGTCGCTGGCGTGGCCCAGTAAGTGCTCGAGCAACTGCGTCCCGATACCGGCCCGCTGGTAGGCCTGCAGGACGAAGATCGCCAGTTCCCACTCGACGTCGCTGCGGGCCTCGATCGCGCCCGGATCGTCCGTGTCGGGGACGAGTACGGCGTGGCCGATCACGTCGCCGTCGTGGCGCGCGACGACGTTGACGCTCTCGTCGGCGATCGTCTCGAGCCAGTTGCGGATCCGCTCCTCGCCGGTCGGCGGGATCCCCTGGGCTCGATCGGAGGGGTCGAAGTCGTCGTACATCGCGACGACGTCGTCGACGACGGCTTCGAAGTCCGCGGGGGCTCGGACCTCGATCGATCGGCCGTCGCCGTCCTCGAACGTCGTCGGCGGCGACGGGAACGGTCCGGCCGGCTCGTCCGGATACGGTCGCGTCCCTGACATCGTTATCGCACGAGCTTGACGGTCGTCGGGGCGTT
The DNA here is from genome assembly GCF_003610195.1 of Halopiger aswanensis. Classification (NCBI taxonomy): domain Archaea; kingdom Methanobacteriati; phylum Methanobacteriota; class Halobacteria; order Halobacteriales; family Natrialbaceae; genus Halopiger; species Halopiger aswanensis. Next base: position 1,305,513 of record NZ_RAPO01000002.1, read on the forward strand.
CAACAGCACGAATTCGGTGATCGGGCCGAGCTGGATCTTCCCCATCGGCGACAGGGTGCCGCCGCCGATCACCAGCTGGTCGAACTCGCCCTGTTCGGCGTAGTCGACCAGCGCGCTGCCCGGATCGCCCTCGAGGCGGACGATCTCGGCGTCGAGGCCGGCCTCCTCGAGGTGGTCCTCGGCTTCCGTCGCCATCTCGTCCTGCGAGCGCTTCGATTCGGGTTTATCGAGGACGGCGACGGTGAGTTTGTCGCCGGCCTCCTGCGTCCGATCGATGGTCTGTTGGAGCGCTTTCACCGATTCGTCGCTGCCCCCGAGACCCAGTAAGACGTTCATATACGTGCGTGTGTCCGCACGGACGAAAACCGTTATGCCGGGCGACGGGGTGACACGGGGAACCGCGGGTCTACACGACGCGCTGGGACCGACTGGCACACGAGTTCCGTGACGACGCTGTTAAGACCGTGTAGGGAGTACGGTGACCGAATGAGTGACGCGGCGCTCGATGTCGTAGAGTTCCTGCTCACGACGAGCGTGTATTCGGACGACAGGACGCTGGACGAGAACGATCTGCCGCCGTCGTTCCGCCGAGTTTTCTGGACCGGGGGCGCGAACGGCGGCAGCGACGACGGCGATAGCGACGACGGAACCAGCCGCCGCCGCACCGGCATCAGTCGCCCGCTCTCGGCCACGAACAGCACGGCACGCGAGGCGACCGGGGTCGACCAACCCTGGGCTGCCGTCTCGGAACTGATGTTCACCGAGCGCGACGAGTTCTCCGGGACGATCACCCTCACCCAGGAGGAGATGGCCGAGCGGTGGTTCGCCGAGCGCGCCACCGAGCAGCGGCTGCTCGAGAACCCGACGCTGGCGAAACACTTCGAAGCGCACGACGAGTACGGGGACGACTTCGACGTCACCCACGAGGAAGCCCGCGAGCAAAACCGGCCGATCCGCGCGGATCGAGTCTGGATCGACGGCCTGCTCGAGGAGTACTTCGACGAGGAGGAGGACGAGGAGATGCTCGACCTCGTCGAGGTACGAGCACCCGAGGAGATCGATATCACCCTCGACGATCTCGTCCTCACGGCAGATCAGGAGGGTGAAATCGACAAGATCGCGAAGGCGATCGAACACCGCGACTACCTCTCGGAGATCGGCCTTCGCGAGATCGGGAAGTTGCTGTTCGTCGGGCCTCCCGGCACTGGAAAGACGTCGACTGCACAGGCGCTGGCCCGCGACATGGATCTGCCCTTCGTCGAGGTCAAACTCTCGATGATCACCTCCCAGTATCTGGGCGAGACGGCGAAAAACGTCGACAAGACCTTCGAGGTCGCCAAGCGACTGTCGCCGTGTATCCTCTTTATCGACGAGTTCGACTTCGTCGCCAAGACCCGCCGCAGCGACGAACACGCCGCCCTCAAGCGCGCCGTCAACACCCTGCTCAAGAGCATCGACAACATCTCCCTGATCGAGGACGACGTCCTGCTGATCGGCGCGACGAACCACCCCGATCAGCTCGACGACGCCGCCTGGCGCCGCTTCGACGAGATCATCAACTTTCCCAAGCCCGACTACAACATGCGGGCCGACATCCTCCAGGTCATCACCCGCCAGATGAAAATCGAGGAATTCGACCCGCAACTCATCGCCGAGGCCACGGAGGGGCTGACCGGTAGCGACCTCCGAATGGTCCTCCGGGAGGCCGTTCTCGAGGCGCTGACAGAAGATCGGACGACGCTCACGCAGGAAGACCTGCTCAACGCCGTCGAGGAGTTCGAGGAGCGCGACAACCTGAAGAACATGGACATGATCGAGGGCGACCACGACGCCCTGGTCGCGGGCGGCGATATCGAGGGGGCTGCGAGCGACGGCGGACAGTCGCACGACCACGACCACGATCACGACCACGATCACAGCCACGACCACTGAGCGGCGGCTACAGCACTCCATCACCGCCGGCCGCAACCCGCGTCGACGGGACGAGTCGGAACCCTATTCTGCCGCGTCGGATTCGTCGTCCTCGAGCGCCGACTTCGCGGCGTACGCGACGCCGCCGGCGACGCCCGCGGCGCCCGCGCCGACGCCGAAGCCGGGGATCGAATCGTCGCTCTCGTCGACGCCGCCGTCGTCTTCGGACCCCTCCCCCGTCTCGTCCTCGGCATCGGCCTCGCCGATCTGGGCGAGCGGAATCGTGGCGGGCTCGTCCGCCGAGTGAGCGAGCGCCTCGGACTGGTCGATCCCGTCGGGCGTGACCATGTCGATGACGTTCGGCGCGTTCGGCGCCTCGGCGCCGCCGAAGGTCCACTCGCCGCCCTCGGTTGATACCGAACGGACGCGGCCCTCGCCGTGGCCGTCCATGCTGCAGACGATCGCCATCCCCTCGCCCTCGGGGACGTACTCGAGGCCGTCGCGGGGGACGATCAGCGCGACGGTCCGGGGATCGTTCTCGCGGTCGTACTCGACGTCGACGCCGCTGACGTACTCGCCGTCGGCGGTTTCGACGCGGGGCTCGAACTCGTTGCCGAAGCCGTCCGCGACGACGCGGTGGTGGTAGGGCGCGTCGAACTGCGCGTTGACGCCCTCGCGGGCTTCGGTCGCCCCTCCCTCGGCGTCGGGGTCGCGGAGGTACACCTGCATCATCGGGTGCGAGAAGCCGTGGGAGCCGCCCCACGGGTCGGAGAGTTCGTTCTGGAACTCGTACTCGATGCGGTAGCCGTCCTCCCCGCCCTCGATCGTCACCGACGCGAGGTCGAGTTCGCCCGCGGGGATCTCGTCGGTCGTCGGGTAGGTGTAGGTCCCCGGCCCGTGGTCGGTTCCGTCTTCGGACTCCCAGACGACGATCGGATCGGTCGGCATCGTGAAGTCGGTCGGCTCGTCCGCCTCGAGGACGACGGCCGTCCCGACGGTCACCTCGGCGTAGTCGCCGTCGTCGGCGTACTCGATGTTCGCTTCGCCGCCGGCCAGCAGGTTCTCCTCGTGGACGTAGTCGCCGACGGTGATCGTCTGCGGGCCGGTTGCGAAGTTCAACAGGACGACCGCCCGGCGGTCAGTCTCGGGATCGTACCGCGCGAACGCGAGTCCGCCGTCTTCCTCGGCGCGGTAGTCGATCCGCTCGAGGCGGCCGCGCGCGCCGAAGGCGGGGTGGTCCTGGTAGAGGCCGACGAGCCGCCGGTAGAAGTCCAGTAGGTCCTCGTCGAACTCACCCCAGTTCATCGCCTCGCGCCACTCGCGCAGGCCGGTCTCCTGGCCGTAGTAGATCAGGGGCACGCCGGGGAGGGTGAACGTCGCCGCGGCCGCGGCGCGCTGGGCTTCCCCGCCGTGGTTCGCGAGGTACCGGTCCGTGTCGTGGTTCTCGACGTACTGCATGAACAGCGCGCGGTCCGGCGCGCCCTCGGCCCGCCGGCGCTCGACCGCCTCGAGGATTCCCTCGGCGTTGCCGTCGGCCGCGTCCGACAGCGCCGCGTGGAGGTGGTTGTCGTAGTGGAGGTCGAACAGGCCGCCGGCAAACTCCACGTCGTAGGGCATCGTCTCGTCCAGCATGAGGAACTCGGGGTCGTGGCGCTCGAGTCGGTCGTAGACCTCCTGCCAGAATCCCTTGGGGACGCCCCAGGCGACGTCGGCGCGGATGCCGTCGACCCGCTCGGCCCAGAAGTCGATGACCTCGAGCAGGTACTCCCGGACCTCGGGTTCGTTGTAGTTCAGGTTCGGGATATCCGCCCAACCGAAGTAGAACTCCGCCTCGAGGGCCTCGCGGTCCGTCCAGCGGTACCAGTCGGCGTACTTCTCGTGTTCGGGATGGTCCGGATCGGTCGCCGCCTGAAAGAACGGATGGCTGTCGGCGGTGTGGTTGATCACGAGGTCGAAGATGACCTTGATGTCGCGCTCGTGGCACGCCTCGACGAGCGCCTCGAACTCCTCGAGCGACCCCAGGTCGGGGTCGGTCGCGAAGTAGTCGCTGATGTGGTAGCCGTGGGGACCGCCCTCTTCGGGCGGGGTGCCGAAGCCGCGGTCGGTCTCGAGGAACGGCGTCATCCAGACGGCGTCGACCCCCAGCTCGGCCAGGTGGTCGATCCGGTCGGCGATCGTGTCGAAGGTCGGCTCGTCCTGATCCGGGAACCGCCGGGTGAAGATCTCGTAGATGACGGCGTTTTCGGCCCAGTCGGGCACGTCGTAGGGGTGTTCGACGCGGATCGAGTCGCCGTCGGGGACGAGATCGATCGCGTCCGGGACCGAGTGGCGCGTGCCGACCGCGACGGCGTGGACGCGCACGCGGTCGTCGATCTCCGACGCCGAGATCGGGCCCTCGAGGTCGCCGAGCCGGTCGCGGTGGCGATCGTCGAGGTAGAACTCGACGTCTAGATCGCCGCCCACGACGTCCTCGCGGTCGGCCGCCCTCGCCGTCGCGCTCAGGACCACCCGATCGCCGACGACCTCGGCGTCGAGGTCGACCGTCGGGCGTGCACCGTCCTCGGTCTCCTCGGGGTAGACCCGGACCGTGAGATCGTGAACGCCGTCGGGCGCCTCGAGTTCGAGTCGGTACTCGCCCGGCTCGTCGGGATCGAAGCCGACGACGCCGTCGCCCTCGAGCGACGGGTCGGCGCCCGCGGGTGCCTCCGCGACGGACCAGGAGTAGTCGGCGTCGCCGTCGGGGTTCCACGGCGCGATGCTGTCCCGCGTCTCCGTTTCGTGGCCGAGCGGATCGGCGATCTCCTCGCCGGCGTGCAGGAATCGCGGTCGTCCCGGATGGTGCGAGCCGTCGCCGCTCTCCAACTCGATCGTCGCTCGATCCGTCTGGTGCTCCGCGCTCGCCGGCACGGCGGTCGACGCGACCGCCGCTGCGAGCCCGGCGATGAACGTCCGTCGTTCCATGCTACCGAGTGTGTTACCACTCGCCGACTTAGTATTTATGATGAAAATTTACTTCACACGTGTCCGATCGGCGGCCGCGACGGCGGAACGAGAGCGCGGCGGGCTGTCGTGACGGCCGAGATCAGTGTACCCTTTATGCGACGGGCGCTAATCACACGTCATGAGAGACACTGCGCCACACGGAGCGGCAGTGCCCGGAACCGACGGCGACGCCGCGGACGCGTTCGCCGAGCGGGTGCGGACCGAACACGGCGACGCGATCCGCGATCTCGTCGTCTTCGGCGACGCAGTTCAGGGCGAACGCGACGTCCACGCCGAAGCCGAGGTCCTGATCGTCCTCGAGGAGGCCGACGAAGAACGGGAGCAGCAACTCGAGGGACTGGCCGAAACCGTCGGCGCCGAGTACGGCATCGTCTTCTCGCCGTACATCCTTCCGGCCGAGCGAGTCGAGGACCAGGAGGATCATCCGCTGCTCCGGCGGGCGTTCGCTGAAGGGCGATCGTATGTATAACCGGGTGCGCAAGCGCGCGAGAGGGCCGCGGTGACGATGCGCGTCACGTTGCTGGGAACCGGCGACACGACCGGCACGCCGACCGTCGGCTGCGACTGCGAGACCTGCGAGACCGCGCGGGAGCGGGACATAGAGCGGACCCGGTTCTCGGTCCACGTCGAAAACGAGCGGACCGACGAATCGCTGCTGATCGATTTCAGTCCCGACTTTCGCTACCAGTTCCTCCGGGACGACGTTTCGCTGCCCGACGCGGCCCTCATCACGCACATCCACTTCGACCACCTCGACGGGCTGGGCAACGTCTTCCGCGTCTTCGACTCACTGGACGTCTACGCGGCCGACGAAACCGATCCCCAGACCGGGAAGAGCGTCGCCGACACGGTTCGCGACGACTACCACTACCTCGATCCGATCGACGTCCACCCGACGCCGCCGCTCGAGTCGGTCCGGATCTGCGGGTTCGACGTGACGCTCGTGCCGGTCGAGCATCCCCCGCTGCTGTGTTACGGGCTCGCGATCGAGGATCCCGAGACGGGCGCGAAACTCTCGCTGTCGGGCGACACGAGCTACGGGATCCCGGAGCGGTCCCGCGAGGTGCTCGCCGACCCCGACCTCCTGCTGGCCGACGCCATCGTCCCCGCCAAGTTCTGCGAGCACCACCCCGTCGGCGGCCGTCACGAAGGCCCCGACGGCGTTCCCCGAACCTTCGGTACGAAACACATGACCCGCGAGGGCGCGCTCGCGCTGGCCGACGACCTCGAGGCCGAGCGCACGCGGCTGGTCCACCTCGCGCACTACTATCCGGCCGACGAGGCCTTCGAGGAGCCGCTGGCGGTCGACGGCGAGGAGTACGTCCTCTGAACGAGCGCACTGGTGGCACATGAAAGTCCAATAGCTACATCGCCGATCCGCGTCGGTGTTCGTATGGCACAGCTCACGGACGACGACGAAGGCAAACGGATCGTCAACGCGGAAGGCGAACAGATCGGCATCATCGAGAGCGTCGAGGGCGGCACCGCACACGTCAATCCAGATCCGGGGATGACGGATACGATCAAGTCGAAGCTCGGGTGGGGCGATACCGACGAGGACACCTACCCGCTCGACGCGGAAAACATCGAATCGATTTCCGACGACGAGGTCCGGCTCCAGCGGCTCTGAGGATTCGGCGCGCCAGCGCGCGACCTCACCCCCACCGAAACCGCTGTTCTACCCCTACTCGAACTGCCCCAGTCCCGACTGACGCCGCCGCTTTCCGGTCGGATCGGCAACCCAGGGTGTTCGTCGGTCACGTTCCGCCTCGAGGTCGATTTCGTCGGGATCGGCCGCGGGCTCGTACCCGGGACACGAGGGACCGCACCTCGAGTTGGCGTCGACGAGCCGGTCGGCCCACTCGCAGTGCGGCAGCGTCGCCCCGGTGTCGGCCGGATCGGTCGGTTCGCAGGCGCGACAGTCGGGAATGCCGTACGTTCGCCACCCCTTGCCGTAGGCCCGTTCGGCGAGCCGACGTCGGGCGCGCGCCTTTTCGTCGGGCGGCACGACGGCGATATCCGTGCGGCCGGGGCGGGACTCGAGGGGTTCGATTCCGGGCTCGTCGACCGGGAGCGGCGTCGGCTCGCGGATAACCTCGACCTCGACCTCAAGGTCGCTCTCGAGAGCCCCCGATTGGGCCGTCCTCGAGCCGTCGCGGTGGACACGCCAGACGCCGACCTCGTCGGGGATCCGGTTCAGGTGCGCGCGCGTCACGTAACTCTCGGTCGCGAGGATCGCTTCGTCCACCAGGGCGAGGCTGACGTCCGTCCGGAGTTGCGCCTCGAGGTCGCCCGGCCGGCCGAGGTCGGGTTTGTTCTCGATGCCGACGAGCCGGCCGTACCAGTCCGGATAGCGGGCGACCTGCCGGACGTACTCGCGACCCTTCCGGCGTTCGCGTTCGAAAAACCCGATCTCGCAGGCGCGCTCGACCGCCCGTCGCGCGTGATCGGGATGGCAGTCGTCCGGTACGGCGTTCTTCCAGTACCGGGCCCGGCCGGGACCGACGTCGGACTCGATCGCTGCGTCGGGGACCGTCTCGCTCGTGATGGCGGTTCGATCCTCGAACTCCGGTCCCGGTGCGACGCAAACGACGTCGAGGATTCGACCGCCGGGATCCGCGACGCTCGCGCCGAGTTGCCGGGCGACGATCCCCGATCGCCGGGCCTCGAGGTGGGCACACAACTCGAGTTCGAACGCGAACTCCGACGCCGAGGGAGACACAGGAGACGGAACGGGCGCGGTCGGAAAAAGCCCGTCGGGTGCGGGCGGTCCATTACTGCGCCGACGTGAGCGGCGGCTCGGACCGTCGGCCGAACCGCCGATCGACGGCGGTCTCGAGGCGTTCACGAAGCAGTCGCGCCCCGGCGAGGCCGGTTCCGGTCGTCGCGAGGCCGACGAGGAGCGCGACCGCGGCCGCGCGCGAGGAGTCGTCGACCGTTGCTGCCGCTGCGAGCGCGGTGAGCGTCGCGGCGACGATCAGCGCTGTGGCTCCCACTGCGACGACCGCGATTTCGGCGACGCTGTGGCCGTCGATCGAGACGACCGTTCTCGGTGGACTCGGATCGTTCATCGTAGTTCTACCGACGGTCCGACCGGGAATAAATGTAATCTTAATTATGTTTTTGTAGCGCGTGCTACTGAAATTCGTTTCAGTAGCTGAGGCGCGTCGAGAGCCGATGGGGATACCGTTGCGATTCGAACGGGGCAATGGCGAGAAACCGACCCGGTCGAATCGAACCGACTCCAACTGCGCTGAGACGGGAAGCCGTGTAAACTATCTCACCTCGCTTGGGCACTGGCCTCACTCGTTCCAGCGGCACCACCCTACTGATGCATCCGAATCCTGAGAGATGTGAATACGCCTGTGCAGCAAGTACGCCGAGGTTGACGACGATGCCGGCGTAGGCGACCGTGTAGTCGATGGCGGTCAGGACCAACGAAAAGACCGCAACCGTACCCACCAACAGAGGCCGGTGGTCCCAGTCCGTGAGTAGCCCGCCCGCAGCGGCAACGAACCCGATGGCAGCTCCTACCCAGAGGGGCCGAACACACGCATACCCACGTCTCCGACGTTCACCGCAGCCCCGAGGAGCGTCGTCTTGTCGGGGAACTCGGCGACCTCGGTGAGTTCGAAATACACAGCGGTGCCGAGAAGGTGAACTATTCCGTCTCCAACGAGGACGATTGATCCTGCGTACGGCAGGAGCCTATTCATACTACAATTATACAGTGTCTCAGAACGATCGGTTCAATATATGAACGCTCGCGTCGGGTGCAACGACCCGTCACCGTCCGCGTCGAATGCCGTGTTAACGCACCGCGACATCAACCGGGACAACTACTGAGGTGGTGGGCGTGTCCCGATCACCGATTCCCCGCTCGTACCGTCTCGCATCGTTTACGACGCTGCTGTTGACGACGGTTGCCACCGTCGTCGGACTGGCCGCTCCGAACTTCTACCGCGACGACCCGGCGTTGCTGCCCCAGATCTACGGGCAAGACGTGTTGACGCTCGTGGTCGCCGTTCCAGCCCTCGCTGCTTCGCTGTACTACGCGGACCGTGGGTCGCTGCGGGGCTACCTCGTTTGGCTCGGCGTGACCGGCTACCTGCTGTACACCTACGCCTCGTACGCGTTCATGACTGCGTTCAACGAACTGTACCTCGTGTATACGATGTTGCTCTGGCTGACGCTGTTTACGTTCGTCGGCGGGATGGTTCGGCTCGACGCGGCGGCGCTGAAACGGGACCTCGAGGGAACGTCCGTCCGGCCCTACGTCGTCTTCCAGCTGTCGCTGGCCGTCTTGATATCATCGCTCTGGCTCTCGGAGGTTCTACCTGCGACCCTCGCGGGAACGACACCGGCGAGCATCGCCGAACCGGGGCTCCCGACGTCGGTCATCTACTCGCTGGACCTGGGCATTCTCGTCCCCGGGTTCGTCCTGACGGCCTACTGGCTCCGAAACCGTCGGGCGTGGGGGTACGCGTTCACCGCCGTGCTGCTCGTGAAGATCGCCACGCTCGGCGGCGCCGTCCTCGCGATGGTCGTCTACATGATCCACGACGGGCAGGCCGTACCATTGCCCCAGGTCGTCATTTTCGGAACGCTGACGGCCATCAGTCTCGGATTGATCGGCCGATTTCTGGCGGCGATCAATCCCGAGTCGGACCCGGTCCGGGCAGGACCGAACCCCGAGAGCGGAGTCGAAACGTAGCCAGAGCCGAGCGTCCGTCCGTTCGGGAAAGAACTTCTCGACGACCAATGAGGAGCGGAATCCGTGCCGTTGCCGTCCGTGATACGCGCCTCGTATTCAGCACGACTGCGCCGACATCATCAGCAATAGGTACTCAGGCGTCAGCGACCCGCGTCTCGAGCACGTCGAGATTCTCGTCCAGCGTGACCCGGAGTTCGTCGCCCGCGAGCGAAATGCGGACCTCGAGTCGGAGCGGGTCGCGTTCGGTGAGCGTCGTGTACTCGTCGGACACGCACCAGGGCAGGGTCCAGTAGGGGCGTTCGGCGAGCGAAACGCCGCGGTCGCGGTGGAAGCCGACGACCGCGGGGTGGTCGAGCAGGCGCAGGCCGACGGCCGAACAGAGGGTGTAGTCGCACTGGGCGCACTCGTGGTCGACGCGGAGGCCGACGCCGAGACAGCAGTCGCCGCTCTCCTCGACGATTCGAGACCGCATCCGCCCGTTACACTCCGGACAGACGCCGTCGGCGGCCAGACAGTGGAGGTGTTTCACCCGCTGGTCGAACGCCGCCGCGACCTCCTCGCGGGTCCGGTCGTTCAGCCCGCCGGGCGGGAACGCGTACTCGCCGTGGCCGTGCCCGCAGTCCGTGCAGTCGATGGCGAGTCGTTCGTCCGCGTAGCTCGCCTCGAGGTCGCCGCCGCAGGCGTAGCACTCGCCCGCGACCGGAAACGGCTCGATCGACGGATCCTCGGTGAACGAGCCGGCGATCACCGAGCGGACGATCTTCTCGCCGGCGTGTTTGAACGCGTATCCTTCCTCGTCCTGCCGGACGAAGTGGCCCGTCAGCTTCTGGAGGTGGTAGTTGAACTGGGCCGAATCGCGCATCCCGACCTCGCGGCGGAGTTCGGAGAACGAAACCGGTTGTTCGTCGGCCATCCACAGCGCCTCGAGGATCGACAGCCGCGTCTCGTTACTGACGAGCGCGAACGCGTCCGCGGGGTCGAGACAGTCCGTACACTCGAGCGGGCTCTCGCGCTCGCGTTCTCGCTCGTGCTCGCTCGAGATGTCCGATCGACTCATACCAAGCCGTATGGGAGCAACTGCCAAAACGATTCCCTGAACGCGATTTATGTAATATATCAGTCACGTCCGAACGACACGGCTGCCGGTCGCAGTCGGCCGCTCGACCCTCGAGCGCAGCCGCGAATTGGGTCGGCAGCATCGATCCGTCAGTTTCGGTGACGGACGTGGCTCCGAACCGTTTCGGTCGGCGAAACCGCTATCAGAACAGTAGGTTTATCAAGCGCACGGCGGAAGCCATACCTAAGATTACTCATCGTCTTATGGCAGGAAATCAACAACCGGAGGTGAACATCGGGCTCGTCGGTCACGTCGACCACGGCAAGACCACGCTGGTCCAGGCCCTCAGCGGCTCGTGGACCGACCAGCACAGCGAGGAGATGAAGCGTGGCATCTCCATCAGGCTCGGCTACGCGGACGCGACGTTCCGCCACTGCCCCGACCTGGACGAACCCGAGTGTTACACCGTCGAGGAGGAGTGTCCGGACGGCTCCCCGAGCGAGCCGCTGCGGACCGTTTCGTTCGTCGACGCCCCGGGGCACGAGACCCTGATGGCGACGATGCTCTCCGGCGCATCGCTGATGGACGGCGCCGTGTTGGTCATCAGCGCCAACGAGCCCGTCCCGCAGCCACAGACCGAAGAGCACCTGATGGCGCTGGATATCATCGGGATCGACAACATCGTCATCGCCCAGAACAAGGTCGACCTCGTCAGCAGCGATCAGGCCCGACAGAACTACGAGGAGATCCAGGAGTTCGTCGAGGGTACCGTCGCCGAGGACGCGCCGGTCGTCCCGGTTTCGGCCGGCCAGGAGGTCAACCTCGACCTGCTGATCCAGGCGATCGAAGAGGAGATCCCGACGCCGGAGCGCGATCCCGACGCCGATCCGCTGATGCACGTCGCCCGCAGCTTCGACATCAACAAGCCCGGGACGTCCGCCGCCGATCTGGCCGGCGGCGTCCTCGGCGGCAGCCTCGTCCAGGGCGAACTCGAGGTCGACGACGAGATCGAGATCCGCCCCGGCCGCGAGGTCGAGGAGGGCGGCCAGACGGAGTACGTCCCGATCGAGACGACGATCCGCTCGCTGCAGGCCGGCGGCGAGAACGTCGACACGGCCACGCCGGGCGGCCTGCTCGGCGTCGGGACCGGCCTCGATCCGTCGCTGACGAAAGGCGACGCGCTCGCGGGTCGGCTGGCCGGACCGCCGGGCTCGCTCCCGCCGACCTGGGAGAGTTTCACGATGGACGTCGACCTGCTCGAGCGCGTCGTCGGCGCCGAGAGCGGCGAGACAGTCGACGAGATCAGCACGGGCGAACCCCTGATGATGACCGTCGGGACGGCGACGACCGTCGGCGCAGTCACCAGCGCCCGCGGCGGCGAGTGCGAGGTCAATCTCAAGCGTCCCGTCGCGGCCGAACCGGGCGCGAAGATCGCGATCAACCGCCGCATCGGCGCCCGCTGGCGGCTGATCGGACTCGGGACGCTCAAGGAGTAACACGACGGCCATCGACGACGGACCAGGATGAGTACGGGGACACCGGATCGAACTGGAACCGACACCGGCGCACGGGTCGCGCTCGATACGAGCGCGCTCATGATGCCGGTCGAACTCGACGTCCGCCTGTTCGACGAACTCGATCGGTTGCTCGACGATCTCGAGCCGACCGCGCCCCAGGCCGTCGTCGAGGAACTCCGTCGCCTCGCCGAGAAAGGCGGGACGGAGGGGACGGCCGCCAACGTCGGCCACGATCTGGCGACCGAACGCTGTCTCATCGTCGATACGGAGGCATCGTACGCCGACGACGCCTTGGTCGAACTCGCCCGCGAGGGCAACGTCGACTACGTCGTCACGAACGACCGCCCGCTGCGCGACCGGGTGCTCGAGGCGAGCGTACCGGTAATTGCATTACGCGGGAGAAACAAGTTAGCGATCACTCAACCATAGATGTACAAACGGGTCAGACTAAAGGACACGGTGGAAGTACCGCCGGAGGCACTCGGCGACGTCTCGCCGGACCTCGTGAAGCGACTGCTGCAGGACAAACTCGAAGGACGGATGGACGAGGAGGTGGGGAGCATCGTCTCCGTCACCGAAGTTCACGACATCGGCGAAGGGACGGTACTCCCGAACGAACCGGGCGTCTACTACGAAGCCGACTTCGACGCCGTCACCTTCGATCCGCAGATGCAGGAGGTCGTCGACGGGACGGTCGTCGAGGTCGTCGAGTTCGGCGCCTTCGTCGGGATCGGCCCCGTCGACGGACTGCTCCACGTCTCCCAGATCAGCGACGAGTACCTCGCCTTCGACGGCGAGAACCAGCGGCTCTCCTCCAACGAGTCCGATCGTGCGCTCGGCGTCGAGGACGCCATCCGCACCCGCATCGTCACCAAGAGCATCGACGAGCGCAATCCGCGCGACTCGAAGATCGGTCTCACCGCGAAGCAGCCGGGCCTGGGCAAGCACGCCTGGCTCGAGGAGGAACACGAAAAGCGCGAAGCGACCACCACGACCGAGGGTGAATAACCATGGCATCCGATCGCCTCGTCTGCCGAGAGTGCCACCGCGTGAACGAACCGGACAACGACACCTGCGACGCCTGTAACTCCTCGTCGCTGACCGAGGACTGGGCGGGGTACGTCGTCATCGCCCACCCCGAGGACAGCGAGATCGCCAGCGAGATGCAGATCACGGAGCCGGGCGCGTACGCGCTGAAGGTCCGCTGATCGCGGTTTCGACGCGAACTCGAGGACGAGCCACAGCCACGAAACGCCGACTTCTCCACGCACATCCGTGACCGACGATACCGATCCTGACGTCGACAGAAGCGAAGCCACCGAGGACGCCGAAGGCGACTACCAGCACCTGCTGACGCTGCCCGACGGCCTCCGCGCGGAGCTCAAGGAGCCGATCGGGCCGATCGAGACCGACGCCGAGCGGCTGCTGGCCGACGTCGACGGCACCCTCGTCGCCGTCGGCGACGTCGTCACCTACCACCTGCTCGAGGCCGGCCGCGCGCCCGACGTGGCGCTCGTCGACGAGCGCACCGAGCGCGAGGCCGTCGACGAGGACGTTCGCCGAACCATCACCGCCGAGACCCATCTCGAGGCGGTGAACCCGCCCGCCGAAATCTCGGTGGAGGTCATCGAGGCGCTGCTCGAGGCCCTTTCCCGCGACGAGCCGACGACGATCCTCGTCGAGGGCGAGGAGGATCTGGTCGCCCTGCCGGCGATCGTCGCCGCTCCCGAGGGCGCAAGCGTCGTCTACGGCCAGCCCGGCGAAGGGATGGTCCACGTGCGCGTGACCGACGACCACCGCGAGCGGATGCGGGCGCTGCTCGAGCGCTTCGAGGGCGATACGGAGCGGTTGTGGACGTTGCTCGAGGAACGCGACGAGTAACGAACCGGCGGACGGAGTGTGGCACCGTCGCGGTTTCGACACCCGAAACGAGTGGTTGGATTTATATCATTTATTCGCTAACAGTTCGGCATGGATCTGACAGAACCGACGGTTCGATGGGGAATCGGTCTCTCGGGCGGGCTCGTGATCGCCGTGATTGCGATCCTCTTTCTGGAGGGCACGATGCAGTTGGCCGCGCTCGGGATCGCCGTCCTCGATATGGTGGTGACGCCGTTGATCCTGAAACAGGCCGCGGAAAGCGACGCCGATGGCGTCGGCGAGACCGGAGGCACGCGATAGCAAGGCTGGCGAGCCGACGGGTGCCTTCGACCGTCGCCCCGCCGTTCGACAGGATATTTACCGGCCGACGTGAACGTGACCGACATGTACGATTTCGTCATTGTCGGCGTCGGCCCCGCCGGTGCGCGCTTCTCGAGGCGGGCCGCCGAGAAGGGTTACGACGTGCTGGCGTTAGAGCAGGGGACGATCGGCACCCCCCTGGCCTGCTCGGGCCACGTCAGCACCGACATCTGGGAGTTTACCGGCCGCGGCGCCCGCGATGACCTCTTTCAAAACGAGATCTACGGCGCCCGATTCCACGTCGGCGGCCCGCGCAGCGACGCCTATCCCTTCTACAAGCGCGAGGTCGCCTCGAACGTCATCGACCGCGTCGGGCTGGACCGCCACCTCGCGGACCTCGCCCGCGAGGCCGGCGCGGACGTCCGCGAGGAACACACCGTCACCGACGTCCGCGAGTACCACGATCGCGTCGAGGTCGTCGCGAACGGTCCCGACGGCGTCGTCACCCACGAGGCCCGCATGGTCGCCGGCTGCGACGGCCCGCGCTCGAGGGTCCGGGACGAACTCGACCTTCCGGAACCCGACGAACTGCTCCACGGGGTGCTCGCCTTCTCCGAGGAGGCGGACGACCAGGACTTCGTCGACGTCCACCTCACCCCGCCAACGTTCTTCGCGTGGCGCATCCCCCGCGGCGACGCCGGCGTGGAGTACGGCCTCGCGGCCCCACCGGGCGTGCACGTGAACAAGCACTTCGAGGAACTGATCGACGGCTACGAGGTCGACGTCTCCCACCGCTGTTCCGGTGCGATCCCGATCGGGCCGCCGGATCGAGTCACCTCGAGACGCGGCTTCCTGCTCGGCGACGCGGCCGCCCAGACCAAGCCCTTTACCGGCGGCGGCATCCTCTACGGCATGACCGCCGCCGACCACGCCGCGCGGGAGATCGATCCCCAGCGGCCGACGACGCTGGCGGCCTACGAGCGCGCCTGGCGCGCCGACCTCGAGCGCGAGCAGGAACTGGCCCACTGGATCCGGCGGGCCTACTCGCTGCCGGAACCGGTCCAGCGGCTCGGTCTGGGTGCGCTGTCGGGCGAGATCGGCGTCCACATGGATCGACCGACGTCGCTGCTCTCGGTGGATCACCTCCGGGCGATGCTCTCGCGGATGTGGCGCTGAGTTTCGGGAGTGCCGGACGCGGTCAGGGTCGAGTCGTTCCAGACGCGGTCGGGGCCGAGCCGCGAGCCGTCGCGATCAAACCAAAGACCGAAGCCCGCCCTCACGAACACGCGACTAATGACCGGAGGAGGGAGGGTCGTCGATCTCGTCGCCCGCACCCTCGAGCGAGCCGGGATCATCGACGCCGAGCGGTTCCGCCCGACGATGGAGCTGGCCTGGCCCCGGATCGTCACCGGCTTCGCCATCATGTCCAAGCAGACGGCCGATCTGGCGATGGTCGGAATCGCGGTCGGGACGGCCGGAACGGCGGGGCTGGCGTTCGCGCTCGCGTACTGGGAGATCGTCACGCTGGTCGGCCTCGGCCTCGCGGGCGGCACCGTCTCGCTCGTCTCGCAGAACTACGGCGGCGAGGCGACCGACCGCGCGTCGCTCGTCGTCACCCAGAGCGTGGTGCTCGCGGTCGCGATCGCGCTCCCGCTGGTGGCGGGCTTTCTCGTCTTCGCGGAGGAGTTGATCGGGTTGTTCGACGCCACGCCGGACTCACTCGCACACGGTAGCACCTACCTCGTCTTCGTCGCGCCCGCGGTCTGTTTCGAACTGTGCAATCTGATCGCCAGTCGGACGTACACGGGCGTCGGCGACACGTACACGGAGATGGTCGTGCGGGCCGGTGGCGCAGCGTTGAACATCGTCCTCAGCGCCGCCTTCATCTTCGGCGCCGGGATGGGCGTCGCCGGCGCGGCGCTCGGCACGACGCTCTCGACCGGCTTCGTGACGGTCGTACTCGGCTGGGGGATGACCGGCCGCTCGTACGGCCGGCTCGGGATGGAGCCGAGCCCCGTCCCGATCACGCGGTCGGGCCCGTGGTTCGAGGCGTCGCTGGCGCGACAGTTGCTCGAGATCGCGACGCCGGAGATCGGCCGGCGGCTCGCGCAGGGGCTGATCGTCTTCCCGCTGCTGTGGGTCGCCGCGTCGTTCGGCCCGGTGATCGTCACCGCCGTCGAGGTCGGCCGGCGCGTCCGGAGCCTGATCAACAGCATCAACTGGGGGATGGGGCTGGCCGCGAGTTCGCTGGTCGGTCAGCACCTCGGCGCGGACGAGGCCGACGAGGCCGGCGCGTACGGCGCGGCGATCGTCCGGCTCTCGGTCGCGATCTACGCCGTCGCGGCGGCGCTCGTCATCGTCTTCGCGGATCCGATCGCGAGCCTGTTCGTCGGCGCCGACGAGGTCGCCCAGGCCGGCGCGTTCGTCGCCGTCGGTGCCGTCAGTTCCATCGGCTTCGGGATCGACGGCACCGCAACCGGGGCGCTGCTGGGCGCGGGCGACACCCGCAAGCCGTTCGTCGCCTCGCTGCTCGGCCGGTACGCGTTCGCGCTCCCGGCCGCGGCGCTCGGGCTGGTTACGCCGCTCGGCATCGGCGGCCTCTACCTCGCCTTGCTGCTCGAGACGTACGTGCCGGCCGGAATCAACTACTGGCTGTTCCGGCGGGGCGACTGGCGAGCGGTGAGCCGGCGGTACCGGCCGTCCTCGGAGGCCGGGTAACGGCGACTCAGGCGGTCCGCGGGGGAACGGACGCGCGCGTTCGGAACACGTTCTCCGGATCGTACTCGGTTTTGACGTCGACCAGCCGCTCGTAGTTGTCGCCGAACGTCGCCCGCGCGGGGTCGTCCTCCTCGTTCAGCCCCGGGAAGTTACCGTAGCGGCCGGCCGCGACCGACAGGGCCCCTACGTCGGCGATCGCGTCCCGCGCCCAGGCGACGTTCGCGTCGTCGTCGGCCGGGTCTTCCCAGTTGGCCTCGACGGTGAGCATGTACGGCTTGTCGCGGTGCCAGAACGCGGTTGCGTCCTGCGGCACGTCGGCGACCGCCCCGTCTAAGTGCCAGAGGTCGATCGTCGAGAGCGGCGAGGGTGAAGCCTCGTTGTACCGGATCATCAGGTCGCGGACGTCCTCCGTGACCGCCTCGAGGTAGATCGACTTCCAGTAGTAGCGCAGTCCGTCGGGGTAGTCCTCGTCGAGCATCGACTGCAGGTCGACGAACGGCATCGGCCCGCTGAAGTCGGCGATCGGCGTCGCGGCCGTCAGCAGCGGCTCGAAGACCCCCTCGGCGTCCGCGGGGGCGGGGTCGCCGCGGTACGAGCCGAGCATGGCGACGGCCGGTTCGCCCCACTGTTCCTCGGGGAACTCCTCGAGGGGCGGCACGTGGGCGGTGAACGCGAGGACGCCGGCCTCGCGCGGGCCCTCGGCGGTCCACTCGAGGTAGCGCTCGAAGACCGCGTCCGTGTCATCAGCGTGGAACCACGCGAAGAGCACCGCCACCTCGGGGCCGACCTCGTAGCAGTCGAACTCGAAGGACGTGACGACGCCCAGCGCGCCGCCGCTACCGCGGATCCCCCAGAAGAGGTCCGCGTTCTCGTCCTCGCTCGCGGTTCGAACCCGCCCGTCGGCGGTCACCACGTCGACCGAGCGGAGGGTGTCGAGCGACAGCCCGTACTCGCGGCTCAGGTGGCCGTAGCCGCCGTTGAGCGTCAGCCCGGCGACGCCGGTCTGCGAGACGGCCCCCAGCGGCGTCGCGAGGCCGAACAGCTGGGTCTCGCGGTCGACGTCGCCCAGCGTCGCCCCGCCCTCGACCCGGACCGTCCGCTCGTCGGGATCGACTCGGACGCCGTTCATCGGCTCGAGGTCGACGACGAGGCCGCCGTCGCGGACGGCCGTCCCCGCGACGTTGTGGCCGCCGCCCCGGACCGTCAGCGGCAGTCCCTGATCGCGGGCGAAGTCCACCGCCGCGACGACGTCGGCGACGCCGGTACAGCGGGCGACGATCGCGGGGTATCGGTCGATCATTCCGTTCCAGACCCGTCGGTCCTCGTCGTACGCCGGATCCGACGGACGGATCACGTCGCCGGCGAACGCAGCTTCGAACGACCGAACCGCGCTTCCCGGAACGTTTTCGAACGCTTCCTCACCGGGTGTTTTGTGTACTGTTCCCATAAGACACGGTACGCCGGCGGTTACGATAAACTAGTTTGGCCGTTTACACGACGGTCTCCCGCTCGGATATGACGGGTGAGCGACGGACGGAGACGCGGTGCCGGCGCTCCCGGACGAACCGATCTACGCTGCGCTCGAGAGCGTCCCGGCCGCGATCATATCTTAATTATTAATTATGTAATCTATATCGCCGTCGGCGGCCTATCTCTATCGAGGGACGATGGCAGTAACTACCACACCCGTAGACGACGGTGCATTGGACGGATTCGGCGAGCGCCTGCACGGCGACTTGCTTCGACCCGCGGATTCGAACTACGACGAGGCGCGACGGATCTGGAACGGCATGATCGATCGGCACCCGACGGCGATCGTCCGCGCGAGAGGCGTGTCTGACGTGATCGCGACGGTGGACTTCGCCCGCGAACGCGATCTGTTGCTGGCGATCCGCGGCGGCGGGCACCACATCGCCGGGAACGCGGTCTGCGACGACGGACTGATGCTCGATTGCTCCGCGATGCGGTCGGTGCAGGTCGATCCGGAGCGCCGGACGGCCCGCGTCGAACCGGGCGCGACGCTCGCCGATATGGATCACGAGACGCAGGCGTTCGGGTTGGCGACCCCGCTCGGGATCAACTCGACGACCGGGGTCGCCGGCCTGACGCTGGGCGGGGGCTTCGGCTGGCTCACTCGCAAGTACGGCATGACCGTCGACAACCTCCGCGCGGTCGATATCGTCACCGCGGACGGCGAACTGCGCCGCGCGAGCGAGGACGAGAACGCGGACCTCTTCTGGGGGGTCCGCGGCGGCGGGGGCAACTTCGGCGTGGTGACGTCGTTCGAGTTCGACCTTCACGAGGTAGGACCGGAGGTGCTCGCGGGACCGATCGTCTACCGGGGAGAGGACGCGGCGGACGTCCTCCGACACGTCCGCGACTTCAACGAGGACGCGCCGGACGAGTCGACGGTCTGGATGGTCCTCCGAAAGGCGCCGCCGCTCCCGTTCCTCCCGGAGGACGTCCACGGCGTCGGCGTCGTCATCGTCGTCGCGTTCTACGCCGGCGATACGAAGGAGGGCGAGGACGTGCTGGCTCCGCTCCGGGAGTTCGGCGAGCCGATCGCCGACGCCGTCGGGCCACAGTCCTACGCCGAATTCCAGCAGTCGTTCGATCCGTTGCTCACCGAGGGCGCCCGCAACTACTGGAAGTCCCACCTCTTCGAGGACCTCTCCGACGACGCCATCGACACGGCCGTCGAGTACGCGGAGACGCTTCCGTCGCCGCTCTCGGAGATCTTCTTCGGGCAGGTCGGCGGCGCGATGGCGCGGGTTCCGGCGGACGCGACCGCCTACCCCCACCGCGACGCCGAGTACGGGATGAACGTCCACACGCGCTGGGAGGAGCCGGCCGACGACGACCGCTGTATCGCGTGGGCCAGGGAGTTCTTCGACGCCATGGCGCCGCACGCGACCGGCGGCGTCTACGTGAACTTCGTCAGCGAGCGGGCGGGCGAGGAGTCCGTCGCCTACGGCGAGAACTACGACCGATTGGCCGCCCTCAAGGCGGAGTACGATCCGACGAACCTGTTCCGAATGAACCAGAACGTCGAACCGGCCGCGTGACCGGCGGTTGGAGGCGACGGCGCGTCGCCGAGAACGCGACGCCTACCGCCGCCCTTCGTCAAGTGGTACTCGAGGCCCGCCGATCGGTTCGCCGCGGGTGACGATTATCACGCCGGCGAACGATCGGATCGTATGAACGACGCAACGGTACCGACGAACGACGAGAACGAGGACGACGAAACCGACGAGGCCAACCTCGGCGTCGGTATCGCAATCGGCGTGTCGATCGGCGTCGCCATCGGCACGGCGAGCGACAATCTGGCACTGTGGCTGCCGGTGGGTGTCGCCCTCGGCGTCGCGGTCGGCGCGGGCTGGAACGCACGCGAGTGAGCGACGATCACGATCCGCCGGCGTTCCGGACCGACGCCTGCTGCGTCTCCGCGTCACTCGCCGTTCCGTCGCCGCGCTCCTCGCTCACGACGTACTGCACCTCGACGACCAGCGATCCGTCGCCGTGGGGTCGGATCTCCTCGTAGAGTCGGTCCGCCAGTCCCGGCTCCGGGCCGGGCTCGTTACTCGAGACCGTGACGACCACGCGGTCGACCGACTGAATCGGATAATTGCCGTCGAGTTCGACCGCGACGTCTTCGACCTCGAGGTGATCGTACGCCGGGTCCGCGAGCACTCGCTGGACCTCCTCCTCGGTCGCCGACTCGAGTTCGGTCGTCTGGAAGTCGACCAGCGTCACGCCCGCAAGCGGCGCGGCGAGTGCCAGCAGCGCGACGCCGAAGATCGTCGCGTAGACGTAGGTCGGCCGTCTGGTTGGCGACACTTCGAACAGTCCCTGCGGGCGGTAGCCGGCGACCCACAGCGTGCCCAGCGCGGCGAGATTGATCGAGAGCAGGTTGACGACCACGAGCGCAGCGGCGCCGATCGCCGCGCCGTACATCCCCCAGGCGACGGTGATCCCGACCGCGGCGGAGGGCGGGATCAGCGCCGCCGCAATCATCACGCCGACGATCGCCTCCGAGAAGCCCCGCGTGAGACTCAGGATGCCGGCGATGCCGGCGCCGAGCGCCACCGCCAGCGAGAACAGGTTCGGGGCGACCCGCTCCTCGAGTTCCGTCGCGGCGACGATGTCGATCCCCGCCGGCTCGAGGCCGGCCATGCGGGCGAGGACGGCGAGGCCGATCGAGGCGACGACGACCGCTGTCACGCCGATCGCCTGGTAGGCGAAGCCCGTGCGCTTGAGCCGGTCGTCGCCGGTGACGATACCGACGTTGGCGGCCAGCGCCGGGCCGAGCAGCGGGGCGATGACCATCGCTCCGATCACGACCGCGGGCGAGTCAGAGAGCAAGCCGGCGGTGGCGACGACGGCGCTGATGAGCAGCATGACGGCGTAGATCGAAAAGGGTGGCGTGAGTTCGTCGGCTTTCGTCCGCAGCACCTGCCGCGAGGTGCGCGAGCCCTTCTTCCCGCCGCGGCTGTACTGGTCCCGCAGCGTCGAAAACTCCTCGGAGATGACCGTCTCGGCGTTGATCACGACGACGCTCGCCTCGTCGCCGATGCCGGCCCGTCGGAGCCGGTCGAGCACCGGTTCGACGGCCCGCGTCGGCAGCGGGAAGCGGACGACCGCGGTGTACCCTCTCCCGCTGGTCTCGTCGCTGACGACGTAGTCGATCCCTTCGTCCTCGAGAACGTCGAGCACGGCCCGGCGTTTGCCCTCCGGGACCGTGATCTCGAGATAGCGCATATCGGGGGATCCACGGAGTCGCGGATAGTACTGCGGTCGGCAGCGGACGGGGACGTCTCGAGGACGGCCCCGAACCGGAGTAGAGGGGGATATCTGGTACGGGACGGCAGCGAAAACAGAACGGGGAGCGAGATCGGAGACGACCGGCCGTTAGTGATCCGTGCCGACGATGCCACACGCGATCGCGTCGGGATCGACGATTTCCTCGCCGTCGACCGCGTTCGGATCCAACACCAGCACCGTGTCGTCCGGCATCTCGTCCTCGATCTGCACCGCACAGCCCAGCACGTCCTCGAGTTCGTCGACGTCGTCGAGGTCGAAATCGCGCTCGAGGAGGAGTTCAGCGTTGGCCCGCGAGATGACGAACGCGAGTTCGCCCGGCGCAGTGCCCTCGCTTTCTTCTGCCTCGAGCAGCGTCGACAGCGAGTCGGCGCTGATGTCCTCGAGCGAGCGGATCGTCACCCGCTCGGTGTCGGAGCCGGGCGCGTTGTCGGACTGGGTGCGCAGCCGCGCGGACAGTTCCTCGAAATCGGTTCCCGTGTCGATCGGCGGATCGCCGCTCGTACTCGAGCCCATACCGGGCGTCCGCGGGCGCCGTCCTTGACGGTGGGGCCGGCCAGTTCCGGGCGGTCCGGCTGTCTGGCTGTCCGACCCCGGCTCGCCGGGCGGCGTCCGCTACCGGTACACCGGCAGCCGGTCCGACTGATCGGAGCCCTCGTAGAACGGGAGTTCAGTTCGAGTCGCAGGCACCTCTTCGCCGCCGACTCGGACCGTCAGGTCGTCGCTCTCGAGGCCGTAGTCGACGAGCGCGAGCGCGATAACCGACTCGAGCAGCGGGCTCTCGCCGGCGCGGGTGACCTCGCCGACGGAGGCGTCGCCGTCGAAGACCGCAGCGCCGGACTCGGGGATTCGGGACGGCTCGCTCTCGTCGTCCTCGCTCGCAGCCGCCTCCTCGAGCGTCAGCCCGATCAGTCGGCGGCTCGGCTGCCCCTGATTCTCGACGCGGGAGACGACTTCCTGGCCGACGTAACAGCCCTTCTCGAAGTCCAGCGCGTTCCGGAGACCGAGCACGTTCGGCACCGTCCCCTCGAGTTCGGTCGCGAAGAGCGGCGACCCGGCCTCGAGCGTGAGGGACTCCCAGGTTCGGTAGCCGAAGGGGGCGGCGTTCAGCCCCTGCGTCAGAAGGATGTCGTAGACCGCCTCGGCCTCCTCGGCCGCACAGATGACCTCGTAGCTCTCCTCGCCGGTGAGCGCGTCGGTGCGGATGACGGTAACCCCGGTGTCGCCCATCGTCCCGCGGACGAACGAGTAGCGCTCGTCGGGCGAGGCCGCACCGTTGAGCACGCTGGCGATCTTCTCGGTCGCGTGCGGACCGTGGATCCCGAAGATCGCGTAGTCGTCGGTCGCGAGTCGGATGTCGACGTCCTGGATGAACACCTTCTCGGACCAGTCCTCGACCAGCGGCTTGGCCTTCGTCGGCGGCGTAAAGAGCAGGAGTCGCTCGCCGGCGTTGTAGACGTACATTTCGACCTCGATACCGCCCTGCGGGTCGAGCACGAGCGCGTAACAGCCCCGGCCGTCCTCGGCCGGGACGCGGTTCGAGACGACGTTATCGACGTACTCGAGGCGGTCTTCGCCCTCGACGACCACGACCCCGTAGGCCAGCTCGAGCAGGCCGACGCCGTTGCGGACGGCGCGGTGGGTGCGCTCGGGGCGGCCGAAGTGTTCGACGATCGTCCGGCCGTCCCGCTCGCCGAATTCGGCCCCGTGATCGGCGTGGACGGATTCGATGACAGTCATAGCTACTAGCTGGGGCCTGCGCCCCTCAGGCGTTTCGATTCGATACTCGAACCCCTCAAAATGGGAGTCGGTCGCGCAACCACTCGCTGATCGATTGCTCGTCCGCTTCGTCCGTCGGCGCCTCGGGGACCACCCGCTCGTCGGGCTTGATCACCGTCTCGCCGGCGTTCTTCTCGACGACGATCAGATCGTCGTCTTTCAGCGTCGAGAGGGCCTCCTCGAGGTCGTCGATGTCGGTCTCGACGGCGGCTCGAAGTTCGAACACGGTCATCCCGTCGTCGGCGCGATCGACGAGTTCGTCGAGGACCGCGACCTCCGTCCCCTCCCGGTCGCGGAACTCCCGCTTTGCTCTCATCCGTTCGGGTATTCGACGACCCGGGATTTGACGTTTGCCGTTCTCACAAACGATCGGACCGATTCCTCCACGGATCGTTCGGCGAGCCACCCCGATCTGGGCAAAAGTACCTGACAGCGAGGATGCGCGTGGCCGCCACCTGTTCGGGCGAGAACGTGACAAGAGACCGGAGATTCCGGGCGGTATGTTTTTTATGGCCTGGGTCGGAACGGTGGGACAATGGTCCTGCGATGTTCGCTGCTCGGACACGACTACGGCGACGCCGAAGTCGAACGCGAGCGCGAAGAACGGGGCAGTGAGGTCGTCGTTACCGTCCAGGAGTACGAGGAGTGTACTCGCTGCGGCGAACGACACGTCATCAGCGAGAACACGGAGGTCACGAGCCTCTCGGCTGGTGCGAGCGGCGACTCACTGCCCGACGATTCCGAACCGACAGCCGATTCCGACGTATCGTCTCCCGATCAACCGGCACAAGCCCAGGAAGCTGGAGCCGATGACACCGATGTCGCCGCCGGCGAGGACGTCGAATTCATCGACGCCGAGGCCGACGCGGGCGACAGCAGCGACGGTGCCGCACAACCGGCGGCGGATACCGCCGGTGCGAACGCGTCCGCCGAACCCGACGCGCCCGCCGGGAAATCCGATGCCGACCCCGACCTCCCCACCGACGAGAACGGCGATCCGGTCACCGACGACGGGGAGATCATCGAGGACACCCTCGAGGAGACGGCCGACCGCGACCGCGGTCGCGGCGAGTGGCCCGACACCGACGACGTCGGCCCGCCGGTCGGCGCCGACGACGAGCCGACCGCGTGGCCCGACGACGGCGTCAGCGACGACGCCGCAGAAGACGACGCGGTCATCCTCGAGCACGACTCGACGACTGCCGAAGCGACGGACGGCGACACCGGCACGACGGTCGACACCGGGTCGACGATGAGCGACATCGAGACGACGGTCAGCGACATCTCGGCTGCGGACATCGAAACGGGCACCGAAGCCACCGTTGACGCCGATTCGGCGGCCGAGACCGATCCCGAACCCGACACCGGTATCGAACGCGCCGCCGCGGCGCCGACGCCCGCCGACGACACCGGGCCGGGCGAGGACGGCGTTCCGACCGAATTCTACTGTCCGCGCTGTGACTTCGTCGCGTCGGACGACCGCGCCTCCCTGCGCGCCGGCGACATCTGTCCCGACTGCCGGAAGGGGTACCTCGGCGAACGGGCCCGCCGATAAGTATCCGGCGGTTTCGCCCGCACACGCGGGAGCGTCGGCCACGTCGGCTATGAAAAGAGGTAAACAGTCCGCCGTGTATCTACCAATCCATGAAGGAGTACAAGATGCGTCGCGGTGAGTACCTCGAGGAACGAATCCCCGACATGGAGTCGACGGTCGAGGAGTACTTCGGCCCGATCACAAGCACTGAGGAGTACAAGGGCAGCGACCTCTTCGTCATCGAAGAGCCCGACAACCCCGTCTTCGAGAAAATCGTCGTCGGCACCGTCGAATACTCCGGCAAGAAGGACAAGCTCGGCGTCGAGTTCCACGAGCGCGATCCGACGGAACTGGGGCCCGACGAGCTCGAGGCCGCCGAAGACGCCGTCGACGCGAAAAACGACTTCCTGCTCGAGGCGACCGGCCGCGACGCCAAGGCGCGTCGCGACTCCATGAAGCGGGCCGTCGAGGACGACCCGGATCACGACGTGGAAACGTAATCACAGAAGTTCGTACTGGTTACAGTCGTCCCGTACCGGACAGCACTGCTCGTTCTCGGATTCGTACTGCATACTGCGTCGACTATTCAGTCCGGCAGCCGCCTCGACGACCGGCTTCGAAACCGCTATTATCGCGACGCGACACCGCTCGAATGAGAGTAATGGATTTCGCCGCGTTCATCGTCGCGACGCTGGCCGGACACATCGGGTTCGCGATCTTCGTCGCCGGCCACGCGTTTCTGACGGACCGCGACGCCGGCTACTGGCCCTACGTTACGCTCGTCCTCGGACTCGCGGGCGTTGCGGGCTACTTCTTCTACGACCGGACGACGGAGTCGGGTCGAATCTGAGCGAGCGACTCGAGTCGGCTCTGCGGGAGCGAGCGCCCTCGAGTGCAGCGGATCGACGACCGACTCAGTGAACGGCGCTCCGACACAGCCGAACGGAGCAGTCACCGTCGCTGCAAGTGAAAACGCGGAGCGAACGGGTTAGGCCAGGAAGACGTGGCGCGGTCGATCCGCGAGGACGTCGCGGCCCCACTCGACGGTCTCGGAGAACTCGTCGCTGCGGAAGAACTGCATGGCGTCCTCGCGGGCGTCCCAGCGGCTGGCGATGAACATGTCGTTCTCGTCCTCCCGGTTCGCCAGCAGGTCGGTCTTGCGGTGGCCGTCCATGTCCTCGAGGATGGCGCCGACGTCGTCAAAGGTGCCGACGAAGTCCGCGCGGTGTTCGGGTTTGACGGTGTAGAACATGCCCATCGTGCCCCAAGAGTCCGCGTCGTCGTCGCCGGCCTGCCGGACGATGTCGGGCAGATCGGCGAGGAAGCCGGCGGCCGTGTCCGCGGCGCGCTCGGTTTCCCAGAGACTGACGACCGCCGCTTCGCTGCCCTCGTCGTGGGGTTCGTAGACGGCGGTCTTGACGTGGGTATCGTAGTGATCGAAGTTCTTGCGGAGCCCCTCGACCTCCTCGAAGAGGTCGTCGGTGTCGGCTTCGGAGTAGAGGACGACCGCGTGGACGTCCTCGCCGTGGGGCTGGCCCGCGTAGACGCCGATCTCCTCGAGTTCGTCGCGGACGTCGTCGCTGTCGTCGCCGTGGTGGTCGTCGCCGCCGTGATCGTGACCGTGACCGTGGCCGCCGTCACCGCCCGAATCGCCGTGCTGGTGGCCGCTCGAGTCGCCGTGTCCGTGGCCGTGATCGTGATGGCCGCCGGACTCGCTGTCGGCGTGGTGGTGGCCGCCGTGACCGTGTCCGTGTCCGTGGTCGGCATCTCCCTCCTGTGGCACCGGTTCGCCCGCGAGGAACGCACCGAGGTTCTCCGGCGGGAACCGTCGCGCCGAGAGGAACTGACCGAACTCCGCGTAGCGGGAGGTCGACGGATCGAACCGCATCTCGTAGAGCAGGTCCTTGACGTCCGTCGGATCGTCGCCGAAGAGCGTCACGCCCCACTCGAAGTCGTCGAGGCCGATGCTGCCGGAGATGATCTGGGTCACGCGACCGGCGTACTGCTTGCCGATCTCGCCGTGGCTCGCGAGGTGCTCGGCGCGCTCGTCGAAGGGCAGGTCGTACCAGTTGTCCGTCTCGCCGCGGCGCTTGTCCATCGGGTAGAAACTCAGGAACTCGGTGTCGGGGATCGAGGGCTTGATGCGGGTCTCGATGTACCGCTTCATGCCCTGGTCCTCGACCTCCTCGCCCTCCTCAAAGTACTCTTGGGACATGTAGCCCGAGACTTCGGTCACCGAGAGGTAGGAGTCGGCGCGCTCGGTGAACTCGGCCAAGGCCGTGTGTTCGAAAGATCGCTCCAAGGCGTCGATGTCGGACAGCGTCGGTCGGAGGTGAAGCACCAGGAGGTCGGCCTTGTGTCCGAGCACCGAGAAGACCGCCGAATCGCCCTCCTCGGCGTCGTCGGCGCGTGCTGCGGCCGAGAGGAACTCGAGTCCCTCGTCGATCGCCCGGTCGCGGCGGCGGGCCGGCGCGTCGCGCCACGCGTCCCAGTCGATCGACCGGAAGTCGTGCAGGACGTACCAGCCTTCCTCGGTCTGCGGGGGTCGTCGTCGTTCCATAGTGGCGGGTTAGGACGGGACCGCTAAGAAGGACCGGGTTTCGGACGAACTCGCAGGGACCGAGGATCGCTCGTCGGCCGCTGCGGCGCGACTGCGCGCCGAATTGCCCACTCCGCCGTCGTGAATCGATCCGACCGAAACCCTTTACGTACGCCCGTTTAAATAGGCGCGTACATGCGGAAAAGCGGGCCCCCGAAAGGACTCATCGCCTATCTCGTCCTCGAGTTGCTCGAGGAGAAACCCCGGTACGGGTACGAGATTTTGAAGGAGATCCGCGAGATCAGCGGTGGGCACTGGGAGCCCTCCTACGGGTCGGTGTACCCGATCCTCTACAAGTTCGAGGAGAAGGGGTGGGCCGAACGCATCGAGCGGGAGGACGAACCCGACCGGAAGTACTTCGAACTCACCGAGGACGGCCGCGCAGAACTCGAGGAGCGCCGCGAGAGCGGCGCGGAGAAGGCGAAGGACTTCGCCGACGTCATTCTGGGCTTTTTCCACGTCTACGCGGCGTTCTCGACCGACGACCGGTTCGAGATCCCCGAGCAGGACGGCGAGTGGCGGTTCGACGAGGAGTTCAGCCGGTGGATCGTCGAGCAGGTGGTTCGCCACCACGAACACTACTTCGAGACCGACTTCGAGCGGATCGAGGAGACGCCCGAGGAGTTCTACGAGCGCCACGGCATCGATCACGAGGAGTAGTCGAGCAGTTCTCGGCAGTTACCGAAGTTCTACCCGGCTATTGAGACGCTATTCCGCGAGAGAGTAGACGATTACTCGAGGACAGGTCGAATCAGAACCGCCCTCGAGATCGGCGTCGAACCGACCTCAGCCCGCGAGCAACTGCGGTCCGAACAGCATCGCCAGGAAGCTGACGAGCATCGTGAGGCCGACCGACGTCGTCACCACGCGGACCATCCCGCGGGTCGCGTTGATCGGCAGCCGGGAGAAGACCGCCTCCGTGCTCGTCCGGAGGATGTGGCCGCCGTCGAGCGGGAACGCCGGGATGCAGTTGAAGAACCCGAGCTGAACGTTGATCCAGCCGGTCCAGAACAGGGCGTTCGCGAGCGCGAAGAGCGGCCAGTCGCCGAGCGCGCCGAGCGGCCCCTGCGCCTGGTAGAAGTTCTCGATGCCGCCGGCGAAGCCCGCGAAGTTGTACGGCAGCGCCTCGATGACGCCGGCGATCGGCAACATGAGGGCGATCCCGATCTTCCCGAGGAACGAGTCACTGAGCGCGCCGAAGGACTCGCCCGAGCCGCCGCCGAGCACCGAGAGGTACGCGTCGGCCGGGTAGAGCTGGATGCCGAGCGCTTGCGTCGAGACGCCTGAGATCTCCGAGTTCGGGTAGACGAGGTAACCGACGGTGCCGCCGCCGGTCGTCTCACTCCGGTCGCCGAGCGTCACCTCGTACTCGACGCGCTCGCCGTTGAGGTAGCCGGCGACGGTCACCCGATCGCCGGGGTCAGTTCCCCCGACGAGTTCGTTGAGTTGCGACTGGGTTGCCGTCCGTTCGCCGTTGAAACTGGTCACGACGAAGTTGGTCCCGGCCGGCGCGCCGGCCTCGGCGAGCGGGCCGTCCTCGGCGACGGTCACGAGCGCGCCGATCGGCACCTCGCGCTCTTCGACACTGTCGCCGGTATCGATCGTCAGCGTCGCGGTCTCGTCGTCGCCGATGGCCTCGAGGAACTCGGCTTCGGTCGCGACCTCCTGGCCGTTGACGGCGACGATCGAATCGCCGGTCCGGAGGCCGGTGATGCTGCTATCGACCGTGGCGGTAACCAACAGCGAGCGCTCGACGTCGACGGTGCGCTCGCCGTTGAGTTCGACCGCGAGCTGGTTCCCCTCGGCGGCCTCGATGCGCTCCTCGAGGGCGTCGTTATCGGCGACCGGCTCGCCGTTGATCGCGGTGATCCGATCGTTCGGCTGGATCTCCGCGGCGTCGGCCGGAGAATCGGGTGCGACGCCGCCGACGGCGGCGCCGGGCGCGAGGCCGATCGAGCCCACGACCGGCCCGAACAACAGGGCGAACGCGAGGATCGTGATCGCGAAGTTGTTCGTCACGCCGGCGGCGAACATCCGCGTCCGGCCGCCTCTCGAGGCGGACTTGCTGCTTTCCTGATCGGGTTCGACGAAGGCTCCCATGGGGATGATCGCGAGCATCACGATCCCCATCGAGTCGATGTCGATGTCCTCGACGCGACAGAGCAGGCCGTGGCCGCCTTCGTGGACCACGAGGCCGACGAGCAACCCGAAGACGATGCCGGGCGCCGCCGACAGCGGCAGGAAGTCGTTGACCCCCGGGATGACGAGGACGTTTCGGGGTTGCTGGACCGCGGATGACGGCTGCGGCGAGGAGAGCGCGCCGATCGCCGCGATCAGCAGGAAGACGAACATCGCCACCATCACGACGAGGGCGATGCCGATGCCGAGGTTCGCCCACGCTCGCCAGAACCGTTTCGGGCGCGCGAGCCGGTCGAGCAACGCCCGGCCGCGTTTGGTGTGGAAGGTCAGCATCGGCCCCTGCGTGCCGATGAACTCCGGGAGCAGGTCCGCTCGCTCGAGCGCGATGACGCCGGCCCAGTAGAGGAGAAGTCCGGCGACGACCCACGTCAGGAGCTCGGAGCCGTAGAGCTCGGGGACCGAAAGTGCGACGAACGCGACAGAGCCGTAATCCATCTATCTCTACCGTAACTGAGGGGGGCGGTCTCAAATGGCTTTTGTCTATTCGGGACCGCGTGACGTATCGGCGAGCCGTCCTTACCGCTCGCGGCGAAGCCGTGCGACGACGAACTCCCGATCGACCTTCGCCAGGAAGGGACCGAGCTTCGGCCCCTGGTCCTCGTCGAAGAAGAGCCGGTAGCCGGCGCCGAAGAAGTCGCCGATGTCGACGTCGTGGCGCTTTGCCGTCTCGTAGATCTCGCCCTGCAGGTCCTCGGGGTCGACGTCGTCGCCGGACTCGACGAAGTCGGCCAGTTCCTCGAGCGCCGACTCAGTGGCGGCGTCGAACTCGTGGTCGGGAATCGCCGAGCGCTTGAGTTCGTAGTCGAACTCGTTGCCCGTGCGTCGCGCCCAGTTGCGCGCGCGTTCGACCCGCGCGAGCGCGCCCTCGACGGCCCAGTCGGGTGCGTCGTCGGGGATGTGGCCCTCCTTGCGGGCGACTTCCTCGCGCAGGTCGGGGTCGTCGAACATCCCGAGCACCGCGGCGAAGGTGTAGGGCAGGCGGATTCGCTCTTCCCGGGGCTTCTCGACCAGCATCGGGTAGACGCGCTCGGCGAACGCCTGCTCGTCCTCGTCGGCCTCGATCTCGTCGAAGTAGATCGCCTCGAGGCGGTCGAACTCGTCGACCAGCTGGTCGAGCCGTTCGATGCTGAAGTCCCGCGCTTTCGTGGGGTCCTTCGCGAAGAAGTAGCGCAGGACCTCGGGCTCGAGCAGTTCGAGGACGTCCGAGACGAGGATAACGTTGCCCTCCGAGGAAGAGAAGGGCTCGCCCTCCAGCGTGAACCACTCGTAGACCATCGGGACGGGCGGCTCGATCTCGAGGACGTTGCGCGCGACGTCCTGACCGCTGGGCCACGATCCTTCGGCGTGGTCCTTGCCGAAGGGTTCGAAGTCGACGCCCAGCGTCTGCCACTGCGCGGGCCACTCGAACCGCCAGGGGAGCTTGCCCTCGCGCAGCGTTGCGGTGCCTTCGTGACCGCAACCTTCGATGGTGCGGTCGCCGGCGTCCATATCGGTACATTCGTACTCGACGGTCGGCGTGTCGCCCTCGAGATCGACGCCCGTCACCGTCTCGGTGATCTTGCCACAGTCCTCACAGATCGGGTTGAAGGGGACGTACTCCTCGTCGACCTTGTCCTGATACTTCGAGAGCACCTCGCGTGCGCGATCCTGGTGCTCGAGGACGAACTCCGTGACGTCCTCGAGATCGCCGCTCTCGTACAGGTCCGTGTTCGAGACGAGCTCGATCGGGACGTCCAGCGCGTCGGCGCTGTCCTGGATGATCGTCGAGAAGTGGTCGCCGTAGGAGTTACAGCAGCCGAACGGATCCGGAATGTCCGTGTAGGGCGACCCCAGGTTGCGCCCGAGCGCACCGGCGTCGACCTCGCCGAGATCGACGAGGTTGCCCTCGAGGTCACAGAGCGTGCGGGGGAGCTTCCGCAGCGGGTCGCGGTCGTCGGCGGTGAACACCTGCCGGACCTCGTGGCCGCGCTCGCGGAGGACTTCCGCGACGTAGTAGCCGCGCATGATCTCGTTGACGTTGCCCAGGTGGGGCACGCCCGATGGCGAAATGCCGCCCTTGATGACGATCGGTTCGTCGGGATCCTGAGCCTCTACGCGGTCCGCGACGACATCCGCCCAGAAGGCGTGTCGCGCGTCGTCGCCGTCCTCTTGCTGGAGGGTGTACGGACTGTACTCGTCGGGAACGGACGGCTCGAGGTCGGCGTCAGCGTCGGCGTCGGGTTCGTCCGCGCTCATCGTTCGCGTCCGGATTCGGGTTCGACCTCGTCGCTCGCCCAGTAGGTCGGCTCCTCACCTGCACCCTCCGGAACGATGTCGGTGCCGTCGTGTTCGCCGTAGCGGACGGCGCGAGCGATCCGGTCCGGATCGGTCCCGTCGAGGACGATCGTGCGCATCCCCGAGCGCTCGATGATCTTCGCCGCCAGCAGGTCGACCGGGGCCGACGAGCCGGCGTTCATCTCGAGGCCGGCGATGGCGTCGACGAGGTCGGTCGCCGAGAGGGTCTCGTACTTGGTCGCGTCGTCGTCCTCGTTCGGATCGGCGCTGTAGACGCCGGGGACGCTGGTCGCGTAGACGAGCAGGTCGGCGTCGATGTACTCCGCGAGCGCGGCGCCGACGGCGTCGGTCGTCTGGGCCGGCGCGACGCCGCCCATGATACAGACGTCGTCCCGGCGCAGCGCCTCGCTGGCCTCCTCGTAGTCCTCGGCCGGCGCCGCCACCGACTCCGAGCCCAGCGCGGCGATGAGCAGGCGCGCGTTGAGCCGCGTGACGTCGATCCCCAGCTGATCGAGTTCGATTTCGTTTGCCCCCAGATCGCGAGCGGCGCTGATGTACTCGCGCGCGACGCCGCCGCCCCCGACGACGGCACCGACGCGACAACCGTCCGCGACGAGGTCCTCGATGACGGCCGCGTGCTCGGCCACCCGATCCGCACCGGGCTCGGGAACCAGCACGCTACCGCCGATAGAGACGACCACTTTCATACTACCCCGGTGTAACGGGGTTGCTATCTTAAGGGTTGCCAACTGCACACTCGAGCGTTGGCCCGTCCCACGCTACGAGCGCTCACGGTCAGTGTTGCGCTCTCGGCCCGCCGGGTCGACTCGAGGCGGCTACGACTCGAGCGACAGGACCAGTGTTTCGCCATCGCGCTCGAACTCGGAGCCGAAGGGCTCGGATAGTTCACGCATCCGTTCTCGGGACCACGAAGCCGCGTCGGCGGTCGCCTCGTGGACGGCGCAGTTGTCGATCTCCGTCGGATAAAGTCGCAGTTCGGTCGGGTCCCCATCCGGGGTCACCGAGAGCACGAAGAGAAAGCTCCGATCGTTTCGCAACTCGTCGTCGACCGCGTAGTCGTCGACGAAATCGCCGGTGTCGTACAGGATCGGACAGCCGTCGTGCACTTCGATCCCCTGAAAGACGTGGGCGCTGTGGCCGTGGACGACGTCGACGCCCTGATCGACCAGCCAGCGACCGAACTCCCGAAACGCCGGCGGCGGCTCCGCGACCATGTTCGGGCCCCAGTGGAGGGACGCGACGAGCAGGTCCGGATCGGTCGCTCGCGCGCGCTCGAGTGCCTCCCGAGTCCGCTCGACGGTCGCCGCGTCGTCGACGTCGATTTCGATCCGCGCAGTTCCGGGAGACGTCTCGTCGGCCGCGTACTCCGGCGTGTTGTCGGTCAGCGAAACGACGGCGACGTCGAGCGCCTCCTCCTCACCGCCAACGCGTCGAACCGCCGGCTCGAGCGCGTCGTCGATCGTATCCCCCGCGCCCGCGTGGTCGATTCCGGCCTCGTCTAACCGCTCGAGGGTGTCCCGCAGCGCGACGTCCTCGTAGTCGAGCACGTGGTTGTTCGCGAGCGCGCAGATATCGACGCCGGCCGCCTCGAGGGCGGGCACCGCCCAGTTCGGATCCGCGCGGAAGTGAAACGGCCTGCGCGTACGAGACCACTTTCGGCCCCGCGTCGAGAGGACGCACTCGAGGTTGATCACGAGCGCATCGAGCGCTTGCAGCCGCTCGTGGACGGTCCCCCACACCGCGTCGATCGAGCGGTGTTGCTGGCGATCGTCGACGAGGCGACCGAGCATCACGTCGCCGGTGAACCCGATTCGGACGGTGCGTTCGTGATCGCCGTCGGCCATATCGACGGTTCGCGAGCCGTGCGCAAAACGGTCGGGGACCGTTTCACCTCGTCCGACTCGGATCGCTCTCGGCCGGCTCGATATCCGTTCGTCAGCGACAGCTACAAACCCCGACCCGTCCATATTTCGGGTATGCACGTACTCGGCATTCTCGACCGCGGGGCGGACGACGGGACCCTCGAGCGGGTCGTCGACCGAGTGGTCGATCAACTCTCCGCGCGCGGGCGAGTCGGCGTCGTCAGATACGACGCGACGATCGCCGACGGCACCCACGCCGCGCGAGAGACGGCGATCGGCGGCGACGTCACCTACGAACTCGGCGCCGACGGCGATTGGACCGCGACCGGAACGGGGCTGTCAGTACAGGGCGCGCTCGATCAACTGGCGACCGACTGCGAGTACGCCGTCGTCGTCGGCGTCTCGGACCTGCGGTATCCGGCGCTGGTCGTCGGCGACGACGCAGACGTTCCCGAAACCGCAGGCGACGTCATCGGGGCCATCGACGCGCCCACGGACATCGACGGCAGCCTCGTCGACGACCTCGAGGCCGCCGAACCCCACCGCACCCTCGAGTCGATCGTCGCCGACGTGAAACGGTCCCCGAAGGCAGATCGGTCGGGTGCGATCGCGACCTTCACCGGCCGCGTCCGCGCGAAAGACGACGAGGACGACGCGCGCACCCAGTACCTCGAGTTCGAGAAGTACGAAGGCGTGGCCGACCAGCGGATGGCCGCCATCGAATCGGAACTCGAGGCCCGCGACGGCGTGCTCGAGGTGGAACTCTACCACCGAACGGGCGTCGTGGAGGACGGCGAGGACATCGTCTACGTCGTCGTGCTCGCAGGCCACCGTGAGGAGGCGTTTCGGACCGTCGAAGACGGGATCAATCGGTTGAAGGACGAAGTCCCACTGTTCAAGAAAGAGGTTACAGTCGAGGACGAGTTTTGGGTGCACGACCGATCCTGAGACGATATATTAATGGGTATTTATATAGAAATTAATGACTGACGCGAGAAGGCGATTCTTAATCAATCGATAACGAGGCCGCAGCGATAATGAGTTAGAAGCGGTTATAAAATTTCTCGAGCTTTCTAAGCCGGCAGTAAAACGTATCGTAAATGAGAATAAAACGTTGCTTACACCCCAGATCGCTGAAGGCAATCGAAAATTCGCTAATCATCCGCCCTTTATAACATATTCCCTCCATAAGGCGTTGATGTCGATGAGCACGACAGCCCAACCCTCCACGGAAAGCAAAGAACGCCGCCTCAAACGCTACCTGCGCGAACGCGCAGAAGACGGAGAGCTGTACTTCAAAGGCAAGTTCATCGCAGACGAGGTCGGTATGTCCCCGAAAGAGATCGGCGCGCTGATGGTCAAGCTCTCGGAATCGGCCACCGACCTCGAGGTCGAGAAGTGGTCGTACACGAGCGCGACGACCTGGCGCGTCGAGACGGCGTAATGCCGATGCCATCGACGTACGCACCGACTGCCACCCTACCGACACGCTCCGCCCCCTGACCCACCTCACGTACGTGGATCGCTGCGCCACGCGACACACCACGCACACACGCCATACACTCCACGTGCCGGCGCGTCGTCGACGCCATCCGGCACACCCGCTCTGATCGAGCCCCGCTCGATCGGTTCCCGCGATCCGTTTTTTGCAGCCGATTCATCCGACCAGCGCTCGGACCGAATACGAGTCGATCGTATCGGACACCGGACGACGCCGACCGGGTTCTCCGAGGCAGTCGATTTATACGAACCGATGACGAACCACGAGTGATGGACGACGGCGACGCGTCCGGGTTGAAGCCGACCGAGGCGACCGGGCTGCTCGAGGACGGCCCACCGCGCGAACGAATCGAGTCAGTGTTCGCGATCTACGAGACGCGGGTCGAAGACGAGCAACTGATTTACTACGGTGATCCGCTGAAACCGCCCGAACAGCTCGTTCGAGAGCTGTGGCCGGTGTTCAGGGATTCGGGATACGACCTCGAGTTGACGACCCGCCACGGCGAGTACGTCCTCGTCGCCGAACCGACGAACATCGGCATCGACGGGGTTCCCTGGACGAACCTCGTCCTGCTCGGCCTGACGGTCATCTCGACGCTGTTCGCCGGGTCGATGTGGTACCACATCGATCCGATCGCCAATCCGGGCGAGATCTGGAAGGCCTGGCCGTTCACCGTCTCGATTCTGGGCGTGCTGGGTATCCACGAGATGGGCCACTACGTGATGAGTCGCTACCACAACGTCGACGCCTCCCTCCCGTATTTCATCCCGATCCCGACGCTCATCGGGACGATGGGCGCGGTCATCAAGATGAAAGGCCGGATCCCGAACCGGAAGGCGCTGTTCGACATCGGCGTCGCCGGCCCGCTGGCCGGCCTCGTCGCGACGGTGGTCGTCACCGTCATCGGCCTTCACTTACCCCCCGTGACCGCCCCCGAGACGGTGGTCCAGGATCCCAACGCCATTCAGATCCAACTGGGGTATCCGGCGCTGCTCGAGTGGCTGGCCGCGGCGTTCGATCAGCCGCTGTACCGAGACGATCCGGCGACGGCGGTGAACCCGGTCGTCATCGGCGGCTGGGTCGGGATGTTCATTACGTTCCTCAACCTGATCCCGGTCGGGCAACTCGACGGCGGTCACATCCTCCGGGCGATGGCCGGCGAGTACCAGGAATCGATCGCGGCGCTCGTGCCGGGTGTCCTCTTCGGCCTGGCAGCGTACCTCTACTACATCCTCGATTACAGCGGCAACTCGGTCGCGATCTGGGCGTTCTGGGGCGTCTTTACCGCGGTGCTGGCGTCGGTCGGGCCAGCACATCCCATCCGCGACGAGTCGCTGGGCGGCTGGCGGTTCGTCCTCGGGCTGGTCACGTTCGGCCTCGGACTGTTGTGTTTCATGGCGGTCCCGATCGCCATCATCGAGTAGCGAGTCGGACGGGGTTTCTCGAGCGAGTACAGTTGCCGTCCGCTATTCGCCGTGCGTGTAGCCCCGGTCAGCGAGCGGCTCTCCGTCGAGGGTAATCCCGTCCTCGGGATCGACAACGGAGCCGATCACCGAGATAGCAACACTCGTCTCCGACCGAACGGCCTCGAGCGCATCTTCGGGAATCGTCGCGACGAGTTCGAAGTCCTCGCCGAAGGTCGTCGCGTACTCGAGGGCCTCGCGCTCGCCGTCCGCAATGTCTCGCACCGCGTCCGCGATCGGAACCGCGTCCGAGTCGATCGCGAAGCCGCAGTCGCTGGCCTCCGCCAGTTGGTGCAGCGAGCGGGCGAGCCCGTCGCTCGAGTCCATCATCGCCGTCGCATGCGATGCGAAGGCGCGGCCGGCCTGCACGCGAGGCCCGAATCGGAACAATTCGTTCGCGCGTTCGCGCTGGGCGGCATCGTCCTCGCGGTCGGCGCGGCGGAACAGCTCGAGGCCGGCGGCGCTTCGGCCGAGCGTCCCGGTGACACAGACGAGGTCACCGGACTCTGCCCCACTCCGTTCGACCGGATCGTCCGTCCGCCCGATGGCCGTCGTCGCCACCGTAAACTCGGCGTGCTCGTCGAGGTCGCCGCCGACGTACTCGGCGTCGACGCGCTCGCAGACGTCCCGCGCGCCGCGCACGAACGCGAGCAGTTCGTCGCGGTCGAACTCGGGCACGGCGTAGGCGGCGACGGCGGCCGTGGCATCGGCGCCCATCGCCGCAACGTCCGACAGCGACGCGCCGACGGCCCGCCAGCCGGCCGTGTACCGCGTGGTGCCGTCGGGAAAGTCCGTCCGCTCGTGGAGCATGTCCGTGGTCACGACCAGTCCGTCGATGGCTGCCGCGTCGTCGCCGGCGGCCGCGAGTTCCCCCTCCAGCAGCGCCAGTGCGGCGCGTTCGTCCATACTCCCCGTTCATACTCGAGGACGAAAAACGGTCCGGGATGCGGTGACAGTGTGCGCGGAGCGGGGCGAGGTGGGGCCGCCGAGCGCCGCGATACGATGGTCTTAAATGCCGCGGACGGAAACCACAGCCCAATGGCTACGATGTACGACGTTCCGGCGGACGCCCTCATCGAGGCGCTCGCCGAGGACCTCGAGGAACGGCTCGACGAACCCGACTGGGCGCAGTTCGCAAAGACCGGCGTCGACCGCGAACTGCCCCCCGAACAGGAGGACTTCTGGGCGACCCGCGCGGCCAGCCTCCTGCGCAAGGTCGCCGACCGCGGTCCGGTCGGTGTCGAACGACTCGCGACCGAGTACGGCGGCGGTAAGCCCGGCTCGAACCGCTACCGCGTCGCGCCGGACAAGCGCGCCGACGGCTCGCGGAACCTGATCCGGACGATCCTCCAGCAGCTCGAGGAGGAAGACCTCGTCGAGACGGCCGAAGGTGAAGGGCGCCGCGTCACGCCCGAGGGCCAGAGTCTCCTCGACGACACCGCCGGCAACGTTCTCGAGGACCTCGACCGACCGGAACTCGAGCGCTACGCGTAAGCCGATTGCCGACTTTTCGCGCGAGCTACCCCCTCAGCGGCCGCTCTGGCGACCGTCGTCCGTAATCATTTTCCCGCCTGCAACGTAAAGTGCGGACATGAGCGAACGCCCAGACGACGACCGACTCGAGGAACTGCGAGAGCAGAAGATGGAGGAGCTACAGGAGCGGGCCGAATCGCAACAGGGCGGGGAGGCCCAGGAGGCCGCACAGCAGCAGGCCGAAGCCCAGAAGAAGGCGGTGCTGCGCAAGCACTTGACCGACGACGCCCGCAAGCGGCTCAACACGGTCAAGATGAGCAAGCCGCAGTTCGGCGAGCAAGTCGAGCGACAGGTCATTACGCTGGCCCGCAGCGGCCGCATTCAGGGCAAGATCGACGACGACAAGATGAAACAGCTGCTGAAGGAGCTGAAACCCGACTCCAAGAGCTTCGACATCCAGCGACGCTGATGGAGCTCGGACTGCTCTACAGCGCGGGCAAGGACTCGACGCTCGCGGCGCTTCTCCTCGAGGAGTTTTACGACGTCACCCTCGTCACGGGTCACTTCGGCATCAGCGACGACTGGCAACACGCCCGCGAGACCGCCGACTCGCTCGGCTTCGAGTTCGAGCGGCTCGAGCTCGATCCCGACGTCGCCCGCGAGGCCGTCGACGTCATGCTCGAGGACGGCTTCCCGCGAAACGGCATCCAGCGGGTCCACGAACACGCGCTCGAGCGGCTTGCGGCCGCGGAGTCAGGGTTCGACGCCGTCGCCGACGGCACCCGCCGGGACGACCGCGTGCCGACGATTTCGCGCGCCCAGGCCCAGAGCCTCGAGGATCGCCACGGCGTCGACTACGTCTCGCCGCTCTCGGGGTTCGGCCGCGGCGCGGTCGATCGGCTCGTCGACGCGACCCTCGAGGTGACGGTCGGCCCGAGCGAGGAGATCAGCCGGGCGGACTACGAGGCCGAACTGCGGACGCTGATCGCCGAGCGGGAGGGGCCCGCCGCGGTCGGCGACGTCTTCCCAGATCACGAGCAGACGTACGTGACCGGCGTTCGTCGGTAACTGGCGGCAGCTGATCGCCGCTCGAGGGAGACCGCCGTCGACGATGAAAGGATAGAAGTTCGCCGTCGGCGAACCAACTGCCATGTACGACGGGATCAAGGGCTTTCGCGATTTCTACCCCGGCGAGATGGCCGCCAGGCGCGAGACCATCGACACGCTGGAGGACACCGCCCGGCGGTACGGCTTCCGGGAGATCGGGACGCCCGCCCTAGAGCGCGCCGAGATGTGGACCGACAAGAGCGGCGACGACATCGTCGACGAACTGTACTCCTTCGAGGATCAGGGCGGTCGCCACGTGACGCTCACGCCCGAACTCACGCCGACGGTCGCCCGGATGGTCGTCGCCAAGCAACAGGAACTCTCGAAGCCGATCAAGTGGTTCTCGACGCGGCCGTTCTGGCGCTACGAGCAGGTTCAGCAGGGCCGCCAGCGCGAGTTCTACCAGACCAACGTCGACATCTTCGGCTCCTCGGAGCCCGAAGCCGACGCCGAAATTCTCGCGTGGGCCGCCGACGCCCTGACGAACCTCGGCCTCACCGGCGATCACTTCGAGTTCCGGATCTCCCACCGCGACATCCTCGGGGGCGTCCTCGAGACCTACGACGCCGATGTCGACGTCGACGACGCCATCCGCGCGGTCGACAAGTCGGGCAAACTCTCGACGGCCGAGTACCACGACCTGCTCGTCGAGGCCGGCCTCGACTACGACCAGGCCGCCGAGTTCGACGACCTGATCGCCGGCGGCGACTTGGAGGAGGTCAAGGCCTTCGCCGACACCGAGCGCGTCACCGCGGCCGTCGACAACCTCCAGAACGTGCTCGACGCGGCAGAGGACTTCGGCGCCCGCGACTACTGTACGATCTCACTCGAGACGGCCCGCGGGCTGGACTACTACACGGGCGTCGTCTTCGAGTGTTTCGACTCCGCCGGCGAGGTCTCGCGGTCGATCTTCGGCGGCGGCCGCTACGACGACCTGATCGAGCAGTTCGGCGGCCAGCCGACGCCCGCGGTCGGCGTCGCGCCCGGCCACGCGACGCTGTCGCTGCTCTGCCAGCGGGCGGGCGTCTGGCCTGAAGAGGAAGTGACGACCGACTACTACGTCCTCCAGATCGGGGACACGCGCCCGGAAGCGGCCCGCATCTCGCGGGCCCTGCGCGAGCGCGGCCACGTCGTCGAGACCGACGTCGCCGGCCGCTCGTTCGGCTCGCAGTTGAACTACGCCGACTCGATCAACGCCGAGACGGTCGTCATCGCCGGCGAGCAGGATCTGGAGAACGACGAGGTGACGATCAAGGACATGGAATCGGGCGACCAGACGCAGGTTCCGGTCGACGAGTTCCCCGGCAGCCACGAGCGACCGACGTACGACGACTTCGTCTGAACGAGGATCAACTGGACGACTTTCAACGCTGCTTATAAAACACCTCTATCGATTGGGACTCTTCCAGTCGGATTCCCGAACAACGGGAACTACGAGCGCTCTTAACCCCGATTAGCGCCAACGTGCTACTGTGAGGTGAACCCCAATGGCGACTAACGAAGCCACCATCAAGTGGCTCGGCAGACGGCAGGAGTTCGAGTACGCCGACGGCGTGGCGGGGTACACGTTGGTACTGATCCGACTCGTGGTCGGCTACTGGTTCCTCCACGCCGGGTGGACGAAGTTCGCGTTCGTCGCGGGCGAGCCGTTCGACGCGGCCGGCTACCTCGCGAACGCCGAAACGCCGATCGCGCCGCTGTTTGAACTCGTCGCTGGCACGCCGTGGCTGCTCGAGTTCACGAACGTGATGATCCCCCTCGGCGAGTTCCTCATCGGACTGGGGCTCATCCTCGGGGCGCTCGTGCGCTTGGCCGCCTTCTTCGGCGGCGTCCTGATGACGTTGTTCTACCTGGGCAACGCCGACTGGGCGCACGGCTACGTCAACGGGGACCTGCTCGGGCTCCTCATGTTCGTGCTCGTCGGCGTCTTCGCCGCGGGCCGGCTCCTCGGCGTGGACGCCTACCTCGAGGACACCGAGTTCGTGAAACAACGGCCGTGGCTGCGCTACCTCCTCGGCTAACCAGCCGGGGACGGCACCAAAATTGGAGTCGGTACTGAACGGTCGATGACGGCCGGCCTCCCACGCCGGTCACGACGTCACGACGTCACGACGTCACGACGGAACCGGTCGTCGTGGCCGGCGACGTCGACACTGATTTCGCGTCAGCAATTTCGTTTTCGGTCCGTTGTCCGATCGTCCTGCGCCGCTCGTTCGTTCGCGGCACGAGCGGACGCGTCCGCGGCCACGACCGAGTGACCGGTCTCGGCGTGGTGCTCGATCATCGCCCGATCGAGCACGGGCCGCTCGTCGCGGTCGTCGATCTCGTACGACCAGTCGCAGGTTTCGCAGTAGGCACGGGTCACGATACGTGACTGTCGTCCGGCGACTATCATCGATCGGATCGACATATTGCCGATTAATAGTTCCGGAATCCGACATCGACTCGAGGCGGTCGAAATCGACGACCGGGCGACCGACGGAGCGTCTCGAGATGACCGGCCCAAGCATGAGGGCGCCGCAGGGCCTATCGTTAACTTCGACGCCGGTGTACCTCACCCGATGGCCGACGGCGATACTCCTCCCCGTCCGAACGTGCTGTTCGTCCTCACCGATCAGGAGCGGTACGACTGCAGCGCCCCCGACGGCCCGCCAGTCGAGACGCCGACGATGGATCGCCTGTCGAGCGAGGGGATGCGTTTCGA
Source organism: Halopiger aswanensis (assembly GCF_003610195.1). Taxonomy (NCBI): domain Archaea; kingdom Methanobacteriati; phylum Methanobacteriota; class Halobacteria; order Halobacteriales; family Natrialbaceae; genus Halopiger; species Halopiger aswanensis. The sequence continues at coordinate 1,347,948 of NZ_RAPO01000002.1, forward strand.
GCGAGCGACGACGCCGATCAGCATCTGCACGAGCGCGCGGGCGTCGCTCATGACCGGCCGGTTCCCGCACGGCCACGGGATGCTCAACAATAGCCACGAGGCCGACGCGATCCAGCCGAATCTGCCGTCCGAGATGACGACCTTCTCCGAACTGCTCGCGGAGAGCGGCTACGACTGCAGTTACACCGGCAAGTGGCACGTCGGCCGCGACCAGACGCCCGAGGATTTCGGCTTCTCGTATCTCGGCGGCAGCGACAAACACCACGACGACATCGACGACGCCTTCCGCGAGTACCGCGAGCAGCGGGGCGTCCCGGTCGGCGAGGTCGATCTCGAGGAGGAGCTGTACACGGGTGACGATCCCCGCGACGGCAGCGAGGGGACGTTCGTCGCCGCGACGACGCCGATCGACGTCGAGGAGACCCGCTCGTACTTCCTCGCCGAGCGGACGATCGACGCGATCGAGCGCCACGCGGCGGGTGAAGGTGAGGACGACCGCGACGGCCCCTTCTTTCACCGCGCGGACTTCTACGGCCCCCACCACCCCTACGTCGTCCCCGAGCCGTACGCCTCGATGTACGATCCCGACGAGATCGAGCCGCCCGAAAGCTACGCCGAAACCTTCGACGGCAAACCGCAGGTCCACGAGAACTACCTCCACTACCGGGGCGCTGACGGCCTCGAGTGGGACCACTGGGCCGAAGCGACCGCGAAATACTGGGGGTTCGTCTCCCTGATCGACGACCAACTCGAGCGGATCCTCGAGGCGCTCGAGGAGCACGGCCTCGCGGATGAGACGGCCGTCGTCCACGCCGCAGACCACGGCGACTTCATCGGCAACCACCGGCAGTTCAACAAGGGACCGCTGATGTACGACGACACCTACCGGATTCCGCTGCAGATCCGCTGGCCCGGGGTCGCGGAGCCGGGGTCGGTCTGCGAGGCGCCCGTCCACCTGCACGATCTGGCTGCGACGTTCCTCGAGATGGGCAGCGTCGAGGTCCCAGAGGCGTTCGACGCGCGGACCCTCGTGCCGCTGCTCGAGAACGGCGGCGACCCTGCGGCAGCGTCCACTGACTGGCCCGAGTCGACGTTCGCCCAGTACCACGGCGACGAGTTCGGGCTCTACACCCAGCGGATGGTCCGCACCGAGCGGTACAAGTACGTCTACAACGGCCCTGACGTCGACGAAGTGTACGATCTCGAGGCCGATCCGGCGGAACTGCAGAACCTGATCGACCATCCCGCGTACGCGGACGTGCGCCGCGAGTTGCGCGAGCGACTCATCGAGTGGATGGAACGCACCGACGACCCGAACCAGGGGTGGGTACCGAACGTGCTCGAGCGCGCATCACGGAGCGAGGACTGACGGGCGAACCGGAGCGCGGAAGCGTACGTTTACGGTGCCCAAGCGGCTACTGCCGAACATGATTCGTACCGTCGACGCCACCGCACTCGAGCGGACGGGGGATGCGCAATGAGCGGGAGCAACCCGCGTCGCGGCTCGAACGCGGCGCCCGATCCCGAGGACCTCCGCGAGGAGGCCGCGGAGTACGAAACCATCGCCGAAGGACTCGAGGGTCTCGTCGCGGAGTTGCGGGACGAGCCGCTCAGGCAGACGCGCCTCGAAGGGCTGTTCGACGAGGCGACGACGAGCAATCCGAACATCTGGAACACCGTCACCGCCTTCATCGACGTCGAGGACGGCGAGGCGGTCGTCACCGACGAGAGCAAGCTCGCGGAAGGCAGTTGGGCTCCCGAGATCGTCGAGGGCTGCGACGCCATGGTCACGATCGATGTCCAGCGCGGGCTGATGCCGGACGACTTCAAGTACCTCGTCGGGAAGAAGCTCCAGGACGAGATCGACGCGTTCCGCCAGCAGGCTGCGCAGGCCCGACAGCGAGCGGCCGATCTCGAGAACGCGGACGAAGACGGCGCCGATGGCAGCGCCGACGCCGAACCGAACGGCGACGCGTAACGACAATCGAGCCGACGCCGGCGGTCGTCGACTCGCCCGGCGTCGGCGAACCGATCGCACCGTCACACCCTATCATTTTGGGATCACGCTCATACGCGGGAGCGATGAACAGTGGTGCATGTCCAGCGACGACCCGGCGCTCGAACAGGGCGAAACCGGGGACGAGACGAAGCAGTTCCTCGTGAAGTGCGAGTCCTGCTCGTTCGAACGGTCGACGGACGGGCGGGAGGAAGCGACGCGGCTCGGCAACGTCCACCACCGAGAGACGGGCCACGAGATCGTCGCCGTCGAGGTGCCGCCGTCGGTCGATCCGGAACCCGAGTAAGAGCGCGGTCAACGCGCCCGTCAACGGGGATCGAGAGCCGTCGCTGGAGCGTTCGTCGGTCGCGGTAACTCGGTAAGGGAGTTCGTTTCTCTGCGCAATTCAGTTAGCGTCGATCACTCGACGATCCGCACTCGTTCGCGTTCGAACCGTCCGCCGTCGCTCGAGTCGGCTTCAGTTTCGTTACTGTCTGTACCGTCGCTCTCGCCGCCTCCCGACTCCCCCGAGCGCCAGCGCCACGAGCCGACCGCGAACGGCTCGAGCGAGACGATCAGGTACGATCGATCGGGCCAGGTCGCCTGCGCGGCATCGGTCGCGCTGGGGCGCGGCGGCCCCTGGGGGTGGGAGTGGTAAAAGCCGACGATCTCCTCGCCGCGGTCCTCGAGTCGTTCGAAGATCGCGAGTTGCTCCTCGGGATCGATTCGGTACCGCGTTCGCGGCGTCTCGGCGACGTTTTCCGCGGGATACTGGGATCGCACGCGGCTCCGCCGGGGATCGAAGTCGCCGCCGAACACGCCACAGATCTCGTGCGGGCTGCCGTCGCGGACGCGCTCGAGAACGGCGTCGCGCACGGCTTCGGGGACGACCAGTTCGGGATCGTCGTCGGGCACGGCGTCGGTACCGGCGGCCGCGGCGTCGGGGTCGGGGTCGGGGTCGGACGTCACGGTTCTACGCGAGCGTCGGCGTCGGTATCGGCGCCGGTGTACGCCTCGAGTTCGTCGAACGGCACTGCCATCCGACCGGTTTCGGCGTCGGACGGGACGACCGACCGATCGAACAGGTCCGGCTGGACGATCGGCGCGAGCGTCTCGAGCGTGTCCACGAGCCGAGGGCCGGGCCGGTTGAGGTAGTGGTGGCCGTCCATCGCCCAGACGCGGCCCTCCTCGACGGCCGTCAGGTCCGTCCAGCCCTCGCGCTGGGTGAGGTCGGTCCGGTTGGCCGCGGTCTGCTCGAGGTCGAACCCGCAGGGGGCGACGACGATCAGTTCGGGATCGTACTCCCGAATCGCGTCCCACTCGCGGGGGCGCGATCGCTCCCCGACGTCGGCCAACCCGTACTCGCCGCCGGCCCATTCGACCAGTTCGGCCGTCCAGTGGCCCGCGATCATCGCGGGGTCGGTCCAGTCGAAAACGGCTACTCGAGGACGGTCCTCCGGCGCGAGGTCAACGGTCTGCTCCCGGACGCGGTCGATCCTGGCCTCGAGGTCGGCCCGAACCTCGCGAGCGCGCTCCTCCCGGCCCGTCGCGCGCCCGATCCGCTCGATGTCCTCGAGAACGTCGTCGACGCTGTGCGGATCGGTCGTCAGAATCTCCGGATCGGCCGAGATTTGTTCGACGGCGTCGGCGACGATCACCTCGTCGACCGCGCAGACGTCACAGATGCCCTGCGTGACGATCAGATCCGGATCGAGTTCCTCGAGCGTCTCGACGTCGACGTCGTAGACGCCGTCGGTTCCCTCGTCGGCGGTCGCCTCGAGCACTTGTTCGTCGATCTCGCTACTCGAGCCGTCGGCGTCGATCCGGGAGCGGGTGATGGCGGGTGCCGACGCGGCGTCGGGCGGGTAGTCGCACTCGTGGGAGACCCCGACGGGCTCGAGACCGAGCGCGGCGACGATCTCGGTCGCCGAGGGGAGCGTCGTGACGATTCGCATGGGAACGGCTACGCGGCGAACGGTGAAAAACGGCCGCCTCGAGCGGCCCGATCAGGGAGAGAATTACAGTTCGTCGCCGGTGTCGTACCCGTTCGCGTCGGCGTCGGACTCGTCAGCACCGCCGACGTCGTCGGTCGCATCCGTTTCGTCGAATCCGAACTCGTCGGTTGAGTCGGATGAGTCGGCCTCGAGCGCGGACCCGCCTGCGTCCTCGTCGAGATCGAACTCGTCGGTCTCGAGTTCCTCGCCGCCGACGTTGACCGCGCCGTCTTCGATTTCGATGACGACGCCGTCGTCGTCGGGGGAGGTGCCGAGCATTCGGTTGGCCGCCGACTCGACCTCGCGGTTGACCTCCCAGACGAACCGGAAAACCGCCTCGAGTTCGGTGCCGGCGGTCCGAAGTCCCTGTTGGGTTCTGGGGACGTCCTCGGGCGAGAGGGCGTTGAGACTGCGAGCGCCCTCCGGGTGGAGGTACTGGAGCGGGTGGTCGTTGGGCACCTCCTGCAGGTCGATCTCGAACGACCAGAGGTAGGGCAGCGCCTGCAGCGCGTACCCCTTCGGCTTCGGTGCTTTGCGGCCCGCGACGGAGAAGACGGTCGTCAGCGCCGTCGTTCCCGCGTCCGTGTCGTAGTAGACGCCCGGCAGTCCCGGTACTGAAACGCGCATACTCGAGTCGAGGGACTCACCGGGTGAGAGTGTCTCGCCGGCAGTCGCCGGCCGGCACTTATAGGCTCGAGCGCGGGACCGCGTACCGCTCAGAACCCGTCCGCGAACTTGTCCCGCCGGTTGATGTCGATCTCGCTGATGCTCGAGTGATCCTGACTCGCGGCGAATCGGATGGCGTCCGCAACCTCCGCGGGGTCGCTCGCCTCGTCCTCGTCGAACACCTCCGCGAACGTCGACCCGTCGGTGGTCTCGAACTCCGATCGGACCTCCGCGGGGTTGACGACCGTGACGCCGACGCCCTCGTCGCCGACCTGCGCCGCGACGCTCTTGGCGAACCCGCGGACCCACCACTTCGAGGCCGCGTAGACGGGGTTGAACGACCGGGGATACTGGCCCGCGAAGCTGCCGACGAAGATCAGGTGGCCGTTTCGCTTGCGGACGTGGGGGATCGCCGCCCGCGTGGCGTAGAAGACGCCGTCGACGTTGGTCTCCTGCATCGTCTCGTACGCCTCGGTCGAGAGGTCCTCGACGTCGCTACCTCGCGATAATCCCGCGTTGTTCACCAGCACGTCGATCCCGCCGAACGCGTCGACGGTCTCGTCGATCAGCGCGTCGACGTCGTCCTCCCCGCGGACGTTCGTCGGAACGACCAGCGTCTCGGCGCCGTGCTCGGCCTTGAGATCCTCGGCGATCTCGCGCAGCGGTTCCTCGCTTCTGGACGCGAGGACGACGTCGGCGCCGGCGGCCGCGAACGCGCGGCAGGTCGCCTCGCCGATGCCGGAACTCGCGCCGGTGACGATCGCAACGTCGTCCTCGAGTCGGTCGCTGTGTGCCATAGGCGATCCGTCTACCTCGAGGGGGTTCGGTGTTTCCCCGTCCTACCCCGCCCGCTCGCGCCGTAGCCATCCGCTGCCACCCCCGGGCTATTACGTCCTGACGGCCTATCGAGCGTATGGCCGATACTGATACCGATCCCGATCCCGACCCAGACGCCGACGACGGAACGACCCGTCCGTGTCACCGCCGCAACTGCGACGAGCCGGCGGCGTTCGTCGCTCTCGAGCGGTACCAGGAAGAGACCGGGAAGGGCGCGGTCGAGGCCGAGGCGGCGCTCTGTCACGACCACGCCGCCGAAGAGCATCCGACGAACCTCGACGGCGCGTACCCGGACTACGTCTTTCGCGTCGAGCCGCTTCCAGAGTCGGAGTCGGCGTTAGAGTTGGAGGCCGACGACACCTCGTAAGCGACCCGACTCGGGCGGTGTCCACCGACGAGGACGCGTCAGAAAATCGGTTGCAGTTCCAGTGGCGCTTCCGGTGTCGGACCCGCAGTCCGATCAGTAGCCCTCGAGGGCGTACAGGTCGCCGTACTTCCCTTCGACGTACTCGAGGAAGTGATCGGCCGTGAGTTCCTCGCCGGTCGCCTGCCGGATTAGCTCCTGGGTCTCGTACTGTTTGCCGTGCTGGTGGATGTTCTCGCGGAGCCAGCCGTTGAGCGCGTCGAAGTCGGCCTCGCGGACGTCGTCGTCGAGGTCGCCGAGTTCGTCCTCGGCGGCGGCGTAGAGTTGCGCGGCCAGCACCGAGCCCAGCGAGTAGGTCGGGAAGTAGCCGAAGGAGCCGTGCGACCAGTGGATGTCCTGCAGACAGCCCTCCGCGTCGGTCTCCGGGCGGACGCCCAGGTACTCCTCGTACTTGTCGTTCCAGGCCTCGGGGACGTCCTCGACCTCGAGATCGCCCGAGATGAGGTCGCGTTCGATCTCGAACCGGATGACGATGTGGAGGTGGTAGGTGAGTTCGTCCGCCTCGACGCGAATCAGGTTATCGTCGTAGACCTGATTGGCGGCCTCGTAGGCCTCCTCGGGCGTGACGTCCTCGAGTTCGGGGAACCGTTCGCGGGCGATCGGCAGGAAGTGCTCCCAGAAGGGCCGGGAACGGCCGACGTGGTTCTCCCAGAGCCGGGACTGGGACTCGTGAACCGAGAGGTCCCGCGCCTCGCCCAGCGGGGTGCCGTAGCCCTCGTCGGGGAGCCCGAGGGTGTAGTTTGCGTGGCCGAACTCGTGGATCGTCGAGGTGATCGAGCCCAGCAGGTCGTCCTCCTCGAAGCGGGTGGTCACGCGGGCGTCGAACTGCGTGCCCGAGGAGAACGGGTGCGGCGCCGTATCGAGGCGGCCGCGATCCCAGTCGTAGCCCAGCGAGTCCAGCACGTCCCGTGCCAGCGCCTCCTGATCGTCGTCGTCGAACTCGCCGGCGAAGGCGTCGGTCGTCAAGTCGGCGTCGCTCTCGTCGATCGCCTCGATCAGCGGGACGAGTTCGTCGCGCAGGTTCTCGAGCACTCGTTCTGCGGTCTCGAGGTCGATGTAGGGTTCGTACTCGGCGAACAGGACCTCGTAGGGGTCGGCGTCGGGATCGACGTGTTCGGCGTACTCGCGCTTGAGTTCGACCAGTTTCTCGAGAACGGGCGCGAACGTCTCGAAGTCGTCTTCCTCCTTGGCTTGCTTCCACTTGGGGTGGGCGTTGGCCGTCGTCTCGGAGATTTCCTCGACCAGTTCCTGCGGGACGCTGGTCTTGCGGTCGTACTGGCGGCGGATCTCGCGGACGACCGCCGCCCGTTCCTCGGAGAGGTCCGCAGACTCCAGTTCCTCGAGCAACTGGCCGGTCTCGTCGGCGGTCAGCAGTTCGTGGCTGATCGAGGACAGCGTCGAGAGCTGCTGTGCGCGGGCCGGCGTCCCCTCGTCGGGCATGACGACTTCCTGATCCCAGCGCAGGATGCCGGCGGCGTTGCCGACGTTTGAGATGCGCTGGACGCGCGATTCGAACTCGTCGAAGGTGTCAGTCCCCTCGCTCTCGCTCCGGGCCTGATCGGTTGCCATGGCCGGTGGTACACGAGGAACCGGTATCAACCTCGTGGTTCCGGGCAGTTTCGAGGGGGCTCGAGCCGGCCGTGTTCACCGACCGTAGCCGGCAGCCGAGCCGTCGCGTAAAATCACAGCGGAACGTGCAAGCCGTGAACTGTTCGTCCTCGCTGACGAATCGACGCGCATACGTATGGTCCTCGCATCAGCCGTCGTCTTCATCGCCAGCCTCCTCATCGGGGCGCTCGGCATCTACGTCGGCGCGCGCGTCATCGTCGGCGCAGCGGACTACGACCACGCGATCGTTACCGCGTTGATCGGGGCGATCGTCTGGGCGCTCGTCGGCTTCTTCATCGGCTGGATTCCGCTGTTGGGGCCGATTCTGGCGCTGCTCGCGTACATCGCGGTGATCAATCTCCGATACCCCGCCGGCTGGACCGCCGCGGCGATGATCGGCTTGGTCGCGTGGGTAACCGTGCTGGTGGCGCTGTACGTCCTCGCGGCGCTGGGCATCACCGGATTCAACGCGGTCGGCGTGCCGGGCCTCTAAGGAGCGAGCGGCGTTGGCTGCAGTCAGACCCAGAGCGTTATCCGATGCGACCCCGTCATTCGACACGATCGATGGGTTTCTTCGAGAATCTGGGTCGGAAAGTTGGAGAGTTTACGCACGAAGCGAAACAGGCGGCCGACGAGGACGCAGCTTACGCCTGTACGGACTGCGGCGAGCGCTTCTACACAGCCCGCGAGGAGTGTCCGGCGTGTGGCAGCGACGCGATCGTCGAGCGCCAAGCGAGTTCGACGGCCGAAGACGCTGATACCGACTCGAGCTCGAGTTCAGATTCAGGTTCAGAGTCGACTCCTGACCCGTCCGCAACCGACGACCCGAAGGACGGAGAGTCCACCGAGTAGCGGCCCGCCCGCTTATCGCGGCCAAGATTCGGCGACCTGCCGATAGGTCTCTTCACACCGCTCGAGCACGTCGATCGAGACGCTCTCGTCGGCAGTGTGGGCCTCGCCGGGCTCGGCCGCGCCGCAGATCACGCACTCCGTCCCGGCGGCCGAGAGCCACCCCGCGTCGGTCGCGTGGGGTTTCGTAACCAGTTCCGGCGAGCCGGCCTGTGCCGTATCCGCCGCCTCGAGTACGGTGTCTGCGAACGCGCGGTCGTCACAGCGCATCGGCGGTAGGTCCTGATCGACCGTCCACTCGACGCCGTCGACGTCTTCGACGCGCTCGAGGGCGGCCCGCTCGCCGGGCACCGTCCGCTCGTCGATCGTCACCTCGCAGCGGGCGGGGACGACGTTCCACGCCGTGCCGCCTTCGATCTCGGTGACGACGACGCTGCCCGCGAGCGTCTCGCCCGCCACGTCGACGGCCGGCGGCTCGAGGTCGCGGACGATATCGACGGCGTCGGTCGCGCGGTAGACGGCGTTCTCGCCCGCGTCGGCTTCGCTCGCGTGGGCCGCGGTGCCGCGTGCGGTGATCGTGCTGGCGCGGCGGCCCTTGTGCGCGACGGCGACGTCCGTCGTACCCGGGCTCGAGTAGCCGGTCGAGCCCTCCCCGACGACGGCGTAGTCGGGGGCGAACCCCTGGTCGATGGCGTGGCGCGCGCCGACGCCGCCGATCTCCTCGCCGACGAAACTCGCGAAGACGAGTTCACCGGTCGGGTCAGCATCGCGGAAGGCGAGCATGGCTGCCGCGACGGCTCCCTTCATGTCGGCCGTCCCGCGGCCGTAGAGGCGACCGTCGCGCTCCTCGACGGCGTACTCGCGGTCCGTCTCGAGTTGCGAATCGTCGGGCTCGACGACGTCGTGGTGGCCGACCAGCGCGACCGACCGGTCTCCCGCGCCCTTGCGGGCGATCACGTTGCCGACCGCGTCTCGAGTGACGTCGGCCGCGGTTTCACGGCGGAGCCAGGCCTCGATGTCGTCGCCGACGGCGGTTTCGTCCTCGTGGCTCGGCACGGCGACCAGTTCGCGGGTCAGTTCGGCGACCGTCCCAGTCATGACGTGGTGTGAACGAGGCGGCCCACCCCTGTGAGTGCGTCGATACAGCCGATCGAGGCCAGTAATGCTAATTAGGTAGCCCGTGAGACATTATCCGAAACTGATGGCAGTGAGACGGGATGGGGCAGACGGTCCGAATAGCGAGGAAACGCCGCCGCGAGCGTCCGGTCTCGCCGCCGAGTACGTACGACTCGACCGCCGATGACCGGAACGCACGCGAACCCACACGTGCGGAGCCAGCGACGGTCCGTTACGGCGGCCACGGGGGCTACTATCACGACCGCGGCGGCCACGACGACTGCGGAGGTGCACCGATGAGCGTTCCGTGCGAGGAACCAACCGCCGTCGTCGGCGTCGGTGAGTCGGTACGGTCGGCTCGCGCCCGGGAAGCGCTGCTCGAGGGAATCGCAACGGACCTCATCGTCGTCGATACGCCTGCGGACGCGCTCGAGTGCCTCGAGGACCGCGACGACGTCGGCTGTGTCGTCACCGCCCGCTCCCTGTCGGGGACAGACGCGACGGGCCTCGAGTGCTGCCGCGCGGTCCGCGAGTACAGCGTGGACCTGCCGGTCGTGTTCTACGTCGCAGAGGACGCGCCCGATCCCGACGCCGTTCGGCGGGCGCTCAACGCCGGCGCGGCCGGCTATTATACGGGAGCAGATCCGCTCGCGGAACTCCGGGACGCCGTCGACGACGCGATCGAGACCTACGACCGGCGTCGGGTGGCCGCCGCCGAGAGCGACGCGTTCACCACCGTGCTCGAGGATCTCGGCGTGAATATCTACGTCAAGGACGACCAGGCTCGGTACCTCCGCGCGGCGAACGTCCCCGACAGCGCGGACGCGGCCGACTCGCTCGGAAAGACGGACCTCGACGTTTACGGCGATAACGACCCCGAAACCGCCCGCGCGGCTTACGAGGACGACCTGCGAGTGATCGAAACTGGCGAACCGATCTACGAGAAGGACGAACGGTACGGCACCGACAGGACCGCCCACGTGGTGCGAACGACGAAGGTCCCGTGGACCGACGACGACGGGACGACGAAGGGGCTCGTCGGCATCACGTTCGACATCACCGCACTCAAACATCAAGCAACGGAACTCGAGGCGCTTCGCGACCGGTTCGACCGGTTCGCGTCGAACGTTCGCCACGAACTCAAGAACCCGCTGCAGGTCGCGAGCGGCCACCTCGAACTCGGCCGCAAAACCGGCGACGGGGAGTCTCTCGCACACGCGGCGACGGCGCTCGAGCGGATCGAGGAGGTTCTGAACGACCTGGAATCCATCGCGACGGACGAGGCCGGCGACCCGGCCGAGCGGACCCGCACGCTCGAGGACCTCGTCGAGGACGTCTGGACCGTCCTTCGAACCGACGCGGCGACGCTGGAAAACGAGTTCCCGCCGTCGGCTCGAACGGCGACCGGAACGGAGACGCTGCGCCCGGTCTTCGAGAACCTGTTCAAGAACGCGCTGACCCACGGCGAACCCGACGTCACCGTTCGCATCGGGCCGCTCGAGGACGGGTTCTACGTCGAGGATACGGGCCCCGGCATCCCGGAATCCGAACGCGAGGCCGTCCTCGAGGCCGGCTACACCACCGCGTCGGAGGGAGACGGGATGGGCCTCACGCTCGTCGCGGACGTCTGCAACCAGCGGGGCTGGACCCTCGAGATCGGCCGCAGTCCGGAAGGCGGCGCCCGGTTCGAGATCACGAACTGTCCGCTGATCCGGGAGCCGACAGCTGACGACCGTGAAGACGTCCGCAAGGATCCAGGGCTCGGGCTCGATGCGGAAACTGCCGTCGGCACCTTGGAGGGAGACTGTGGCGCCGAGTACGATCCGGCGCGGAACCGGTGGGCCGTCACCGCCGACGGCGCCAACATCTGGCGCCACTGGAACGACTTTTATTTCGTCCACACGGTCGTCGAGGGGCCGGTTAGCATCCGCGCTCGCGTCGTCGACATCGAGGGCGTCGATCCGTTCAGCAAGGCGGGCGTGATGGTCAGGGACGAGCTCACGGAGGACGCATCGTACGGCTACGTCGGCGCCACGCCGGGCTTTGGCACGGAGATGCTCTGGCGTACCCGCCGCGGGGAGGAGGGGATCAGCCAGCAACTCAGGGAAGCCGAGCGCTCGGAGTGGTTCCGCGTCGATCTGCTCGAGGGAACCGCGACGTGTTTCGTCTCGCAGGACGGGCAGCGGTGGGTGCCGATCGATCAGCGCCCGATCGACCGGACGGGGCCGGTCTACGCCGGGCTGGCCGTCTGCAGCGTCGTCGCGGGTCATCCGTGTACGGCGCAGTTCGAGGACGTTTCGGTCGTCGACCTCGCAGTCGAGTCGGCGGACGACTGAGGAGGGGAGTGTGAATGTTCGAGTGGCCGCTTGCTGCGCTGGACGGCCGGCAACCAGTAGCGCGCCGAAAACGGAGTCCCCCGAGCGTCAGCGGACCAATTCGAATGGACGATCTCGCTGGCCGTGTCGCTCTCGACGAAGCTCGAGGGTGGCGTTCGAGCCGGGCGGTCTCGAACGCCGGTCGCTGTCAGAGGCACGCGACAACCACCGACATGCGGTCGGTGACCGCTGGATCGTGGTGTCGACGAGTGGCGCCTACCGCGGCGCAAGCCAGAGTTTGCCGAAGACGGCCCTTACCTTATCGAATGAACGGGCGTTCAACGGCTGTATCTCGACCGGGAATCGAACACGACGCGAACGTGCCTGCGTTCCGGACCGGCAGCGACCGGGGCGGATATCGCGGAGTGGCAGCTGTCGCAGATTGGTTACTTCCCTCACATAACCAGAAGCAATAATACCCTGTGTATACCAGACCGTACCCAATGGGTTACGACTGGGGGAAACAGCTGTTCTCGTCCCCGCACCGACTCGAGGTGCTTCGAGAACTCCGGGCGGCCCCCGCGGACACGCAGACACTCACCGACGCGCTTTCGATCTCGCGGGTGACCGTCCAGCGCCACCTGAACCGGTGTTGCGAGCTCGGGTGGATTCACAAAGTCGACGGGCGCTACGAGCTTACCCCGCTCGGCGACCGCGTCTGTGAAGCGACGGCGACGTATCTCGATCGACTCGACGTCCTCGAGTCGCACGCGGACGTGATCGACGGGCTCGCGGCCATCGACGACGGGTTCGATCCGCTCGTGCTGACCGAGGCGACCGTTTCGGTCGCCGAATCGAACAACCCACACGAGCCGATCAGCCACTACCGACGCGCGATGAGCGAGGCGACGACCGACGAAATTCGCGGGATTCTGCCCGTCTTCAGCGAACTGCTCATCGAAGTTCACCGCGACCTCCTCGAGGCGGGCGTCGAGACGGAACTGCTTACGCCGCAGTCGGTGCTCGAGGCGGCACCGCCGCCGGACCAGCCGGTGGCTGGGGGTCAGTTCACGCTCTACGTGCACGAGGAACCGCTCGAGTTCGGCGTGACGCTGACCGACGAGCGGGCGTTCGTCGGCCTCTACGACGACGGCGCGTTCGTCGCGTGTATCGAGAGCGACGAGGCGGCGTTTCGCGACTGGGTCGTCGACGTCTACGAGGGACATCGCAGCCGGGCGCGTCAGGTCGGCATCGAAGCCACCGGCGCCAGGGACGGGGACGGGGACGGGAGCGCTGCTAACGGCCTCGATAGCGACAGCGGCTGAACTCGACGGCGTCGTCGATAGTGCCTCGGACGGTGGTGGCCGACCGCGCACCGCCCTCAATGCGACCGGCTCGAGACGGTTACGCGAGTTGTTCGTAAACCGGCGGCTCTCGCGAATGTTCTTCCTCGGTGAGCCGTGCGACCGCCTCGCGGACCGTTTGCAGGCTCGCGGTCTGTTCCTGGCTTGCCGCCGCCAACGATTCTGCTGTCTCGGCGAGGCGATCCGCCGTCTCAGAGAGGTCGTCGACCTGATCGGCCGTCGCCTCAACGCTCCGGGCCTGCCGTTCGGTCGCCGCTGCAACGTCGTCGATGCCCGTAGCGGTCGTTTCTGCAGCGTCGTGGATTGCCTCGAGCGAGTCGACGGTATCTCGGATCGCATCCGCACCGGTATCGACGCGGTCGGCTGCCTGCTCGGTCGCTTCGACCGTTGTCACTGCATCCTCGCGAATGGCCTCGACGGCGTCTTCGATGTCTGCGATGTCTGTCTTGGTCCGCTCGGCGAACGAGCGCACCTCGTTGGCGATCACGACAAGCGTCTGTTCTTCGGCTCCGGACCGCGAGGATTCGATCTTCGCGTTCGTCGCGAGCATCGTTGTTCGGTCGGCGAGATCGTCGAGTCGCTCGAGAATCGCGTCGATCTCCTCAGTTCGTGTCGCGAGATCATCGGCTGCTGACGCCGCCCGTTCGGTCGCCGACTCGATCGCCTCAAGGTCCGACAGCGCATCGTCGGCGGCATCGACACCGTCGGCCGCGAGCCGTTCGGTGCGGTCGCTCTCGGCACTGACGTCATCCGCTGCACTGGCAATCTCCTCGACGGCGGCGCTAATTTCGTCGAGATCCCCACCGGCATGGGTGACTGCGGTCGCTTGCTCGTCGCCGTACTGGCTGATCGCTTCCGCCTGCTCCGCGACTGCCTCGCTGGCCTCGTGGAGTTCGTCAAGGGGACGCTGTACGTCTTTGTCTACCTGCTGCTCAAGCCGGTGTCGCCGGTCGATCGACCGCTCGAGACGCTGTGCATACGAGTCGACGTAGGTCTCCACGGCGATCTGCGTATCGAGATTGATGATCCGGAGCAGCGCGAGGATATCCTGCATGCCGTCGTCGATCGCATCCCTGAGCGTCGATTCGAACGACGCGTCAAGGGCCGGGTCGTCGGCTGCCGAGCCAGCTCCAAAGCCCAACGCGTCGGCGAGGCCTTCAAGACCACGTCCCGTCTCGTCGTCACGGTCCGTCGCCCACTCCTCGACAGCGTCGACGACCTGCTGCTGGATTCGTTCGTTGAGTCGATCCAGCAGTAGCTCGTAGTAGACGCCGTACTGGCCGACGTAGTGTTTCAGCGGCATATCGAGCAGTTCGTGAAGTTTGCCGATCCGAGCGCGGTTCGCGAAGTAGTCGCGGTCGTACTCACCGGTCGCTAGCGAGACGAGATAGGCACTCTGGGTCTCTTTCAGCGCGTCGATCCCCTTCGGTGACCAATCGATAACGGCTCGCGTCTGGTCATACGTGAGCAATTTGTCGTAGAAGTCGTCGGCGATCTCGTTCTTGTTATCGCGCAACAGTGGCTCGAGGTCGGCGAGCCGCTTTGCGTCCGCCTCGTCGAAACCGATGAAATCCTTTCGCCAGGCAATCTCCGATTCGTCGAGACCGAGGTCGGCGACGAGTTCGTCGACATCGACGAACCCGTTCAGTCCGCCACGTCCGAACGTCTCGTCGGGATCCATGGCCAGAACATGTTCGATCTGTCACTTAAGTCGTTAATCCAGTTCTCGAACGGTAGGAATTCTCGATGACGGCGAACGATCGCGGTCGGCCAAGCGGTGGCCGTCGTACGGACCGGTTGACCCGCACAGGACCCGATGACGTGATCCGAGACGGCGCGTCCCGCACCCTTTTACCTGCGAAGGGCGAACCGTACGACATGAACGTCGTGCCGGACACGAGCGTGGTCATCGACGGCCGCGTCTCGGCGACGATTGAAGACGGGCAGTTCGAGGGAGCGACGATTTCGGTACCCGAAGCCGTCGTCGCGGAACTCGAGGCGCAGGCCAACGACGGCATCGAGACCGGCTGGGACGGCTTAGAGGAACTCCAGCGACTCGCCGACCTGGCCGACGAGGGCGTCATCGACCTCGAGTACGTCGGTGAGCGGCCAAACGCCATCGAGCGGGGCCACGCCTCCGAGGGCGAGATCGACGCCCTGATCCGCGACCTCGCGGAGGACCTCGACGCGACCTTCCTCACCAGCGACATCGTTCAGGCCGAAGTCGCCCAAGCCAAGGGACTCGACGTCGAGCACCTCTCCCCCGAGGTACGCGAGGTCGACGTGGGGACGCTCACCGTCGAGAACTACTTCGACGACCAGACGATGAGCGTCCACCTCAAGACGGGCGCCGTCCCGATGGCCAAGCGGGGCGAACTCGGCGAGATGCAGTACATGCCGATCGCCGACGAGCCGCTCGACGAGGAGACCATGGACGAGTACGCCCGCGAGGTCATCGACGCCGCCAAGGAGTCCCCCGAGGGCTTCCTCGAGCTCTCCGAACCGGGCATGAAGATCGTCCAGTTCCGCGACTACCGCATCGCGATCGGCCGGCCCCCCTTCTCGGACGGCATCGAGATCACCGCCGTCCGGCCCATCGCCCAGACCGACATCGAGGACTACGAGAACGCCGACGAACTCAAAGAACGGCTGCTCGAGCGCCAGCGCGGCGTCCTGATTTCGGGCGCCCCCGGAGCGGGTAAATCGACCTTCGCGCAGGCGGTGGCTCGCTTCATCTCCGATCACAACTACTCGGTCAAGACGATGGAGAAGCCCCGCGACCTGCAGGTCGGCCCCGAGATCACCCAGTACACGGAACTGGGCGGCGAGATGGCAAAGACCGCGGACGCCCTGCTGATGGTCCGCCCCGACTACACCATCTACGACGAGGTCCGCAAGACCGACGACTTCGAGGTCTTCGCGGACATGCGGCTCGCGGGCGTCGGAATGATCGGCGTCGTCCACGCGACGCGACCGATCGACGCCCTCCAGCGCCTCGTCGGCCGCGTCGAACTCGGGATGATTCCCCAGGTCGTCGACACGGTCGTCTACATCGAGGCCGGGGAGGTCAACACCGTCTACGACGTCAAGACCGAGGTCAAGGTCCCCGCGGGTCTCACCGAGGAGGACCTCGCTCGCCCGGTCATCCAGGTCACGAACTTCGAGACCGGCGAGCCCGAGTACGAGATTTACACGTTCAACCGCCAGGTCGTCACCGTCCCGCTCAAAGACGAGGAGGGCGGCCCCGGCAGCGAGTCCGGCGTCGACCGAATCGCCAAACAGGAGATCGAACGAGAGATCCGCTCGGTCGCTCGCGGCTACGTCGACGTCCTACTCAAGAGCCAGGACCGCGCGGTCGTCTACGTCGAGGAAGACGACATCTCGAGCGTCATCGGGAAAGGCGGCGGTCGAATCACCGACATCGAGAACCGGCTGGGGATCGATATCGACGTCCGCACCCACGACGAGAACCCCAACTACGGCGCGGGCGCCGGCAGCGCCAACGCGAGCAGCGACGGCGGTGGCGGCCAGGCCGCGGGCCAGATGGTCACCCCCGAGGTCACCTCCCGCCACATCGTTATTCCCGTCGACGGCAACCACGGCGAGACCGTCGAGGTCCAGGCCGGCGGCGACTACCTCTTTACCGCCACGGTGAGCCGCGGCGGGGAGATCCAGGTCTCTCGAGGGAGCGCGATCGCGGACGAACTCGAGCAGGCAATCGACCGAAAGGATCCGATTACAGTCGTCCCGTCGTAGGCGGTCGGACCGCGAGCGAACGAAGCGAACGAGCGACACCTTTTCCCGGAGCTGTTTTGGAGGAGCAACGAGCGGGTGACGCGACGAGAAAAACGGCTGGTGATCTAGTGTCTCGAGGGGTGGGATCGCCGAGAAACTCGAACAGGCGATCGACCGGAGAAACGATCGAGACGGGGTCACAGTGCGCGAACGCGACGACAGACGACCCGACCGACAGTGTCGGATGGGAACGGAACCGCGACGGAGCGACGGCTCCCCAACGACCCGACTACGGCCGGGAGCGGCGACGCACTAGGGTGTCCAGACGCCTTGTATCCGATCGAGCAGCGTGACGACGACCACGTGCGGCAGCGTCAGGACGGCGATCGTCACCAGATAGAGCGCGAGGAGATCGGGAACGGTTGCAGGCGTTCGCGGGACGGCGAGTCCGATCGCGACGAACACGAGCAGTCCGCCCGCGGTCAGCGGCGCTGCGTCGCGGGCGAAGCGCCGAATCGCGGTGTCGATCGCTCCGCGCTCGAGCGCCGTCCCGGCGACGGGATCGACGAGCATCGTCCGGAGGATGTGCCGAAGGGAGTGCCAGAAACAGAAATAGAGCCCGATCGCGAGTATCGGCGGCACGGTCGCGAAGTAGACGATCAGGCCGACCGTCTCCGCGGCGTCGACCAGCCACGGGCCCCGACCGTCCGATTCCGCTCGACCGAAGCCCAGGCCAAGCGAAAGCGCGACCAGCGAGCCGAAGCCGATCGCGACGGCCGTCCGCACCGGCCGAGCGAACGCCGGCTCGAGTGCGGCCGCCGCACCGGGATCGAACAAGCCGACGAGCGTTCCCGCGACGAAGGCGTACTGCTCGGGAAACGCGATCAACGGAACGAGCATCGGGAGGCCGCCGCGGACGACGAGCGCGAGCAGTCGGCTGGCCCGCGTCTCGAGGTGCGACGCACCGACGAACGCGAGCAGCGCGTAGACGTCGCCCTGGCCCCAGTGGACGAGCGTCACGAGGATGAACAGGACGAACGCAGCGACGGGGGCGAGGAACCAGCCGGCGGCGTAGGCGCTACCGAGGAGGAGATAGAGGCCGCCGACGAACGCGAGCGAGCGGCGCGTGACGGGGTCGCCTCGAGCCCGCGGCACGACGAGGTGATCGACGGCGCCGTGAGGGAGTCCGAGGACGACGACGCTGAGCGCTAGCGGCACGTACTGGGCCGCGAGCGGCGGCGACCCACCGAGGACCGTCGTCACGATCGCAACGAGGAGCAGCGAGCCGGCGCCGAGGCTCACTCGAGCGGCGACCCGTCGCCCCGCGGCGGCCGCTCGGCCGTCGGCACGCCGAGCGATTGCGTCACGACTCATCGGAACTCGTCACGAACCGGTTCGACATGCCGGCCCGCACCAGACGGTCGTCGATCCGATCGAGGACCCACATGTACATGACGAGCCCTTGGACGATGAAAACGTTGGTCAAGAGGAAGAATAACGCCTCCTCGATCGGAAGTCCGAGCAGCGCGTACCCGGTCGTGTGGGCGTCGGAAATGATCCAGACGCCGAGTTCGATCGCGATGCGGTCGACGATCCAGAGGTACAACGTCGGGACGGCGATCGCGACCAGCACCGTTCGGCGAAGGTCCCACAGGTACGACAGGCCGAACCCCCACTGAATCGCGAGGATCGGTCCGGCCCAGACGAACAGCCAGCCGAGGTAGTACGTCGCAGCGTCACCGATCAACGCGGCCCCGGCGGCGACGATCGCCAGGCCGCCGGCGACGCCGACCAGTCGATGCGCGAGGGGGATCGTCAGCGGTCGATCGACGACTGTTCCGACCTGAAACAACCAGAGGGCAGTGAGAATCGGTTGGAGGACGAAAAAGAGGTACTCCTCGATCGGCGTGTGCCAAACGGTAGCGAGAACCGCACTGCGACCGTACCACCAGACGCCCCGGGGAATAAGGTGGTTCGTGAACGGCGTCGTGTAGACGACGGCGAGGACGATCATGAGCGCGAGCCCGGAGAGCGGACGGACGCCCCACCAGGCGCGGCCGCGCCGGAACGCGAACCACCCCAGAATCAGGATTGGCGGCAGCAGAAAGACGAGGTGTATGCCGAAGTACGTGAGCGCAATGGCCATGGACGGGGCGGCGTGCGCCGGCGGTGCTCCGGTGGGAACCGGAATCTCCACGAGCGAAAGTACGAGCGCCAGCAGAATAGGGCAGCATCCATACTAGTTAGGTTCGACCCGAAACATCGACGGGCAACGGTCGAAGCCGTTCGAAACGGCCGGAGTAGGGCGCTACGGACCGGATCAGCTCGAACGCGGACCGAGCATGAGCGATTCGTCAGTCGTCGCCCGGGACGAAGCCGGGGATGCTGGCGCCGTAGTCTGCGCCGCCGGTGATCGTCTCCGGTTCGGCGACGACGTAGCGCATAGCGACGAACGTCACGATGTACTTCGTGATGATGTCGAGAACGCTGTACCCCCAGGAGGTGACGGTGACGCTCAGGACGGCGACCCCTTCGACCCCGAGCGCCCAGAGAATCGGGTACCCGAACCAGCCGACGACGGTGAGAAACTTGAGCGTCCGGAACAGGTCGGCCGTTCCCGTCGCCGCCGCCTCGGCGGTCCAGTCGACGAGGATGACGTAGACGATGACGAAGAAGAAAACTGAACTGAGCGCGAACCACCACCAGCGGAGCACCAGCGAGGACGTGGTCAGTGCCGCAGCCAGCCCGGTGAGGCACATCGCGATCGTGAACGTACAGGTCGTAAGAATTTTCGTCCAGTTGGACCCGGCGATCATCCCGAGGGCGATCAGGATAAACGGGGTCGAGAACGTCCACGTGAGGTAGCGGCCCCACATCGTCAGGACGCCGTCCTGACCTGCCGTCGTCGCCCCCGCGGCCGGGTGACCGGGCGGCATCTCGGTAACACCCAGCGTCAGCCCCGATGCGAGGCCGGTGTAACTCGAGATGGAAACGACCGAGATCAACATCAGCGCAATCGCAATCGCCGTCGATCGCGGGTCCGTCAGGTTCCGACCGAGGTAGGCGATCCCGAGGATGGTGAGGCCGGCAAGGGCGATGTTGAGGACGAACGACAGCGCGAGGAGCGTGTTGTCACCGCCGAAGACGTACTCGAATAGTTCCCGATCCGTCGCCCCGTTTTGCAGGACGGCGCTCTGGACCCGGAAACCGAGGTCGATCGCTGACTGCATGGACGGGAATCGCTTCACTACCGCGACACATAAACGAGTGTCCGCGGTGATCCGAATACTCACGAACGGCGACTAAAACGGCGTTTTGTGGGGGGTCGACTCGGGGACGAGCGAGGCGAACCCGATCAACCCGATCGTCGGAGGTCGATAGCGACGCACCTCATGCCGGCGCAGCCGTCGGCGTAACGGCCCGCTCGAGGACGTTACGGCTCCGGAGCAGAACCACCCCGAACCCGACCTTCGCCGAGAGGTCGAGCACCATGAACGCGGCGGTCTCCCAGTACAGCGGCAGGATGCCGAACGTCCCCTCGGTGCCGAGGATCCAGACCACGGGGTACAGGAGCCACAGCACGATGACCAGGTTACGGAGCGTCCCGAACAGCGACGCGACCTCCGGAGACCGGTCACGCGCGTTCTTCGAGAGGGTGCCGACGAGGACGTACAGCAGGACGAGCAGGGCGCCGGTGCTGATCCCCCACCACGCGATCCGGGTGCCGGGCGTCGCTGCGAACGCCGCGATTGCCCCGGTGCTGATCATGAAGACGTCGAGGCCGATCAGCGTCGCGATCGTGTTGCGGTTCGCCCCGGCCAGCAGCGCGAGGTCGAGCAACAGGAGCGGCGTCGTGAACAGCCAGTCGGCATAGCGCGCCCAGTAAATCGTGAGCGCCTCGCCGCCGACCATGACTTCGGTGACACCGAAGCCGGTCGCCATCGCGAAGTACATTGCTGCGGCGATCGTCGTGATGAAGATCGTGATGATGTAGAACTCCTGCATCTTCGGATCGCGAACGCCGCGTCCGCGTCCGACGAAGTACAGGGTTCCGAGAGTCATTCCTATCGTGCCGATCCACAGCCAGACGGATTCTGGGCCTACTGCAGCCATATGAGTTCCTAGGGAAAGACCGTTATATACCGCTACAGCCTAACGATAATAACTCCTAGAATCGATTGTATGTCCAGAAATATGACGCTGACGACGAAAGCGCAGCGTATATCGGGACCCTCCGTCTCGGGACCAATAACTCGAGGGCGGACCTCACGTACCGATGACACCAGCTGATCCAAACGACCCGATCACCGACGCCTTCCTGAGCGACTCGACGTACGAACGGCTTCGAGTAGAGCGGTACACGCTGATCAGACGACGGATTCCACAGAAGCTCGTCTACCAGAGCGGCCTCCTGTTCCTGCTCGCGCTCGTCGCGCCGATCGTCGCCACCTATCCGTCCTCGGTGCGGGCCGCGTTCCCGGGCGGCGATCCGCTGTGGTCGTCGCCGCTGGTCCTCTGGGTCGGCGTCTACGCGGGCGGGATCGAACTCGGAACGGCGACGTGTCTCATCGCTGTTGCGATCGTCCGCCGCCGATACGAACGGCACCTCTCCGAATCGCAGGTCCACGCGCTGCTCAACGTCGAAGATGTCGCCTCGATGTTCGGACTGGCGACCGGCGGCTTCGCGATCCTGATCACGGTCGGGTTCTTCCTGCTGGGTCACGCCGGCCCCGAAACGTTCTACTCGGTCGTCGACTCCGCCCCGCGGAACCCCTACGGGCCGACCGGCGTCTCGATTCCCGTGATCGCAGTCGGTATAGCAGCAGCCGCGAGTTCCAGCGTCGTCTACTCGATCGGTCGGTATCTCTCCGCGTCCGAGAACTGAAAGCGAGATCGGGCCGCGTACAGACAGCCTCGAGCGGGTCGCGCGATCGCGTAGCCGGTCGATTCCTCGGCTCGTTGGCGGATTCGTATCCGGGAAGATGTCGGTGCTGACGGGTTTCTACGATCCGAACGCTCGACGTTCGAGGATGAAAGACGGGACGTCGAGGGGCGTCCGGCGGAGAACGTGTCAGAACCGGCCGAGCACTGACCGGGAGATGGGATGTCGGTTGATGACTGCGTACTGATTTGACGAACCGCCGACAGTGCGTATACGAACCACGCACTCAACTACAAGGTGTTTAAGGATTAGACCTAAGTATGGGACGAATGTTTCCCACAGGTAGCAAGAACACAGTGATCTGATTCAATGAGTACTGAAAGAGAGACGTTCGTCTATTCGGAGTCTCGAAGCGAGAACGGGCCGTTCATCACCGATCCGGCCGGCCTCGAGGCGGCACACGCCCGGATCATCAGCGAGCTCCGGACGACCGTCGACGACGCGGGTGCCGAGGGCGTCGTGGTGGCGATGAGCGGCGGGATCGACTCGACGGTGACGACGGCGCTGGCCGTCGAGGCACTGGGCAGCGAGCGCGTCCTCGGACTCGGGCTACCCTGTCACAAGAGCGAGCGTGCAGGTGTCAACGAGGCCCGAACCATCGCCGAGGGACTGGGCATCGACTTCCGTGCGATCCAGCTGCGGCCGCTACTCGAGGCCTTCGAGGAGACGGCGACGGCGGTGCTCGAGTCCGACGGCGGTGGCGATCGCCCGGCGGAGCGAAACCACGCACTCGGTAACGTGATCGCCAGACTCCGGATGGTCTGTGCGTACTACGCGGCTAACCGGCGCTCGAAGCTGGTGCTGGGCACCGCGAACCGCTCGGAGCTGTTGCTCGGCTACTTCACGAAGTACGGCGACGGCGCCGCGGACGCCTACCCGCTGGGAGACCTCTACAAAACCGAAGTGCGAGCCCTCGCGGGGCAGATCGGGATCCCGCGCCGGATCGTTACCAAGGAGCCGACGGCCGGGTTCTGGGCCGGTCAGACCGACGCCGACGAACTCGGGGCGCCGTACGACGACCTCGATCCGTTCCTAACCCGGCTCGTCGACGAGGGACGGTCGATCGCCGACGCGGCGTCTGGACTGAACATCGACCGCGAGACGGCGCGGTCGATCGCGTGGCTGTGTGCCGAAACGGCGCACAAGCGAACGACGCCGCCGACGCCGGGGATCGGGGACCGAACCGAGTCGATTCCCGAGTTCGGCGACGAGTCCGCGGACTCCTGACGAGCGTCGGCCTCGAGCGGTCCCTCACTCGTCCTCGAACCGGTACAGGTCGGGGTTTCGCCACCAGAACAGCAGCCAGGCGACGAGGAACCCGCCCCCCATCGCGAGGATGTCCTGCAGGTATCGCGGAATCTCGAATCCGGAGAGCACCGCGATCACGGTCGTGGCTCCGATTATCGCTCCCAGCAGGACGAAGGCGATATCGCCGACGATCCGCGCGCTCGAGTACTCCCAGTAGTGTTGGCGGTGGTCGTCGTACCAGACGCCGACGTAGATCAGTACGGGCGCCATGGTCGCGATGACCGTAACGACCTGATACTCCTCGGCGAGGCCGGCCTGCCCGAGGATGACGTTGAGCAGCTGCGCGACGATCGACGCCGCGAAGAGGCCGATCAGCAACCAGCCCCACCGGGGAACCCGCTCCTTGTCCATGCGCAGGAACGGTCACCGGACGAAAATAATCCTTGTCGTTCGTTCGCTCGATAGCACGGTGACCGCACGAGGTGCGCGCTATTCCGCGCAGCAGGCGTCTTTCTTCGGGGACTCGTCGACACCGTTCCCGTCGGCCGCCATCGGTTCCTCGAGTCGGTAGAGGCTCTGTCGGGCGTCGGCGAAGTAGATGTCCTCGTCGACGATGCCGATCTCCTCGAGGCGCTCGAGCGCGTAGCGGACCGTCCGGGCCGACAGCATCGACTCCTCGACGATCTGTTTCTGGGTCAACGGGCCGTCGTACTCGAGAACCTTGAAAACGAGTTTGGCGCTCGGTGGCAAGTCTTCGATCTCCTCCCCGTCGGTCTCTGCCATACTACGAATCGAAAACTCCCAGCAGTATAAAAGTTGAGCCTTACGACCGGCAGGGAGAGATACTTTCGTATATTTTAACGGAGAAATATGCTTCTGTGGGCCTCGAATCGGCGGAATACCGCATTTGACTGGCCAGTCAGGATGTTTGCCGCTGGCGGCGGCCGACGGGGTTATCCCTCACCGATCGCTCGGTCCTCGTCGGCCCACTCGCGCTGGCGCAGTTCGTACTTCTGGATCTTTCCGGTCGCCGTCTTCGGCAGTTCCTCGACGTACTCGATTCGGCGGACGACCTTGTAACTCGCCAGTCGGTCGCGGGTGAACTGGGTCAACTCGTCGGCCGAGACGGGTGGATCCTCCGGCTCGCCGTTCGACGGCACGACGAACGCCTTCGGCGTCTCGCCCCACTCCTCGCTGGGCGCCGGGATCACCGCCGCGTCCGCGACCGCGTCGTGATCGAACAGCGTGTCCTCGAGTTCGATGCTCGAGATGTTCTCGCCGCCGGAGATGATGATGTCTTTCTTCCGGTCGCGGATAGCGATCAGGCCGTGCTCGTCGACGGTCGCGAGGTCGCCCGTGTGGTAGTAGCCCTCGCGACGCTCCGAGAACGCTTCCTCGGTGGCCTCGGGTTTGTTCCAGTAGCGGTCCATCACCTGGTTGCCGCGGACGACGACCTCGCCGAGCGTCTCGTCGTCGCGGGGCACGTCCTCGCCGTTCTCGTCGACGACGCGGACGTCGGTGCCGAGCACGCCCATCCCCTGGCGCTTCTTCATCGAGAACCGGTTGTCGTCCTCGAGGAGCCGATCGGGCGAGATGGTGATCAGCGGGCCGGTCTCGGTCGCGCCGTAGAGGTGTTTGAGCCGCCAGCCGAACTCCTCCTCGACGGCGCGGATGGTGGCCTCGGGCGGGGCGCTGCCGGCGGTGGTCACGCGGACGTCGTTGTCGCCGGTCATGGCGGGTTCACCCTCCCGTTCGTAGTAGTCGATCAGTTGGTTAAGTACCGTCGGCGCCGCACAGAGGAAGGAGACGTCCTCCTCGCGGATCGTCTCGATGACCTCGTCGGCGTTGACGCCGCGGGTGCAGACGTGTTTCGCGCCCAATCCGGTGATCGCGTAGATGTGCCCCCAGCCGTTGACGTGGAACATCGGCAGCGTCCACAGGTAGACGTCGGTATCGGCGAGTTCGTGGTAAATCGACACCAGGTAGGCGTGGATCGTCTCCGTCCGGTGGGTGCGACAGACGCCCTTCGGATCGCCAGTCGTCCCGGAGGTGTAGTTGATCGTGATGATCTCGTCTTCGGCCATCTCGGGCTGTTCGTACTCGGGGTCGGCCGCCTCGAGAACGGCCTCGAAGTCCTCCCAGTCACCCTCGACGGCGTCGGCGTCGTTCGTGACGAACGTCTCCGTGGGCACCTCGTCGCGGATCGCTTCGATCTTTTCAGCGTACTCGTAGTCGGCGTAGACGACGTCCATTTCGGCGTCGTCGAGCATGTACGCGTAGTCCTCGGGCGTCAACCGGTAGTTCAGCGGCGCGTGGATCGCGCCGATCGACATCGCGCCGTAGGCCGCCTCGAGGTGGTAGTGGGTGTTCGGGTCGAGCACCGCCACGCGGTCGCCCTTGTCGATTCCCCTGTCCTGCAGCGCTCGAGCGAACCGGTCGACGCGGTCGCCGAACTCGTCGTAGGTGAACCGCTCGCCGTCGGTGCCGACGATCGCTTCCTGATCGCCGTAGTGGCGCCGGGCCTGCTCGAGGAAGTCGGTCACGAGGAGTGGCGTCTCCATACCATATTGTTCATGAACGTCTATGTAATAGATTGCGGTCAATCGAGCGGGACGATAGACTGTGTAACCGGCCACCGTGACCGGGCGACGCTCCGCTGTGACCCGGTGCCATGCGAGGCTCGCTCGTTTGCGTTCTCGGTCGGGTCCCCAATGCGAACGGCTTTTTAGCACCGCCCCCGGAGTTGCGCCCATGTCGACCGAATCGATCAGCGACCGACGCGAGCACATCCGCTCGGTCGGCGTCACCGCGCTGGCCGCGCTGCTCGGGGTCGCCGCAGCACTGGCCTCCATGGCCGTCACCGGCGATCTTCCGGCGAGGGAAGCGGCCGGCGAGACGCTGCCGCAGGCGTTCGTCGTCGTGGCGATTCTCGTCCAACTCGCGCTGCTCAACGTTACGAGTATCTACGACGAGGACGAGTTCGGCATGAAACACAACCTGTACGTCGCCTTCATGACGTTCTCGTTCTGGTTCATCACCTGGGGTATTCTGCTGACGTCGGAGGCAGCCTAATCCATGGCAGACGATAGTATCGCCGTCGTCGACCTCGATCGGTGCCAGCCCGACCGGTGCAGCTACGAGTGTAAGAACTACTGCCCGCCCAACCGCACCGGCAAGGAGTGTATCACGCTCCGCGGCGAGGAAACCGACGAAGGACAGCCAGAACAGGTCCGGATCTCCGAGGAGATCTGTCTCGGCGAAACCTGCGGTATCTGCGTCGAGAAGTGTCCCTTCGACGCCATCGAGATCATCAACCTGCCCAAGGAACTGCAGGACGATCCCGCCCACCGCTACGGCGAGAACGCCTTCTCCCTGTACGGGCTTCCCGCGCCGCAGGAGGGGAAAGTCACCGGGATTCTGGGTCCGAACGGGATCGGGAAGACCACCGCCGTCCGCATCCTGGCCGGCGAACTCGAGCCCAACCTCGGCCGCCACGAGGACGAAGTCGACTGGGACGACGTACTCGAGGCCTACCGCGGCACGGAACTGCAGGACTACATCGCGGACGTCCGCGACGGCGAGGTCACCGTCGCCCGGAAACCGCAGTACGTCGACCAGATCCCCGAGACGTTCGACGGCAACACCCGCGAACTGCTCGAGCAGACGAACGAACGGGGCGCGCTGGACCAGTTGGTCGAGCGACTCTCGATCGGCCCCGTCATGGAGCAGTCGATCGACGACCTCTCGGGCGGGGAGCTCCAGCGGGTCGCGCTCGCGGCGACGCTGGCTCGAGATACGGACTTCTACTTCCTCGACGAGATCACGCCGTATCTGGACATCGGCCAGCGGGTCACCGCCGCGCGCTTGATCCGCGAACTCGCCGAGGAGGAGAACAAGTCGATGCTCGTCGTCGAGCACGACCTCGCCATCCTCGACTTGCTCGCCGATACCCTCCACGTCGCCTACGGTGAGCCCGGGGCGTACGGTGTCATCACCCCGCCGAAATCCGTCCGCAACGGGATCAACGAGTACCTCTCGGGCTACCTCGAGAACGAGAACATGCGGATCCGCCCGGATCCCATCGAGTTCGAGGAACACGCGCCGCGCAGCGAGACCCGCGGCGACGTGCTCGTCGACTACCCCGACCTCACCAAGAGCTACGGGGACGGCGAGTTCACCCTCGAGGTCGAGGGGGGCCGGATCCGCGAGAACGAAGTGCTGGGCATCGTCGGACCGAACGGGATCGGGAAGTCCACCTTCGCGAAGCTCCTGACGGGCAATCTCGAGCCCGACGAGGGCGACGCGGACCTCGATCTGGACATCTCCTACAAGCCCCAGTACGTGACGATCGACCAGCACATGCGGGTCGACGCCTTCCTCTCCTCGATCACGGACCAGTTCGGCTCTTCCTACTGGAACACCGAGATCGCCCAGCCGCTCCAGCTCGAGCGGATCATGGAGCAGAACCTTTCGGATCTGTCGGGCGGTGAACGCCAGCGCGTCGCCATCGCCGCGTGTCTCTCCGACTCCGCGGACCTGTACCTGCTGGACGAGCCCTCGGCGCACTTAGACGTCGAACAGCGCGTCCAGGCCACCAGCGCAATTCGGCGCTACGCCGAACAGCAGGACGCCACCGTGATGGTCATCGACCACGACATCTACACGATCGACCTGCTCGCGGATCGCCTGATGGTCTTCGACGGCGAACCCGCCGAACGCGGTCGCGCCAGCCCGCCCCAGTCCATGCGCGACGGCATGAACGAGTTCCTCGCGAACCTCGAGGTCACGTTCCGCCGCGACGAGCGCACCTCGCGGCCGCGGATCAACAAGCCCGACTCGCAACTCGACAAGGAGCAAAAGAGCGAGGGCGAGTACTACTACGCGCCCTGATCCGGCGCGTTCGTTTCTGCTGCCGTCGTCGTTCCGTTCTGCTGCCGTCGTCGTTCCGTTCTGCTGCCGTCGTCGATCGCCGCTTACGCTCGCGACTCCGCCACCCGCGCTCGTAGCACCGCGAACAGCCCGTCCCCGTGTCCCTCGCGGACGTCGGGCTCGGCGTCCGCATCGATCGACGCCGGCTCGTCGAACACCGTCTGAAGCCGGTCCTCGACGGTGAACCCCGTATTCTCGAGCACCGCAGTCGCTTCCGCGGCGGTCAGAAACTCCGCATCGGCGTAGAACGGGCTCTCGTCCTTGTGTTCCTGATAAACCTGTCCGACCGGACTCGAGCGATCGAGGACGGCGACGACCAGCGTGCCGTCGTCAGTCAACACGCGCCGCGCCTCCGAGAGCGTCGCCTCGAGGTCGTCGACGAACGACAGGACGGTCACGAACAGGACGAGGTCGACCGCGTCGTCGGCGACGGGCAGCGATTCGGCGACGGCACAGACGGGATCGACGCCGCGCTCGCGAGCGCGGGGAAGCGGCGTCTGGGCCGGGTCGATGCCGATGGGAATCTCGAGCGGGGCGGCGAACCGGCCGGTTCCGACGCCGACCTCCAGGGCGTGTGGGTGATCGGCGTCGCTCCCGCCGGCGGCGTGGCGGTCAGGGAGCGCACGCTCGAGGGCGGTCCGTTCGGCGCGGTAGGCGCCCTCGTTGTGCTCGAACCACTCGTCGTACTCGTCGGCGCGGGTTTCGAAGGGGTCGGTAGTCGGCATCGATCGGCGTTCGGACGCCGGGGAGAAAATAATACGGCCTAATTTCGATTGAATCAGACCGGGGTCGTCAACTAATCAAGCGCTGACAGCTGCCACAGAGGTTCTCCTCCTTGATATCGACCTCGCGGACCGTCGGCGAGAAGTTCATCACGCAGCGGTTGTTGTCGCAGTGCTCGAGACCGTAGGTGTGACCGATCTCGTGGACGATCTCTTTCCGAACCCGGTCCTCGAAGATCTCTTCGGCGCTCTGGTTCGAGAACCCGCCATCGCTCGAGGTTTGCAGGCGGTAGGTCGAAACGACGCTGCCGCTGCCGTCGAGGTAGGCGAGGCCGAAGACGTAGTTGCGCCGGCGGTAGAAGAGGTCGTGGGGCGTGATGGCGATGTTTTTGTCGCCGCGGCCGACCCGTTCGGCCAGTTGAATGAAGGATTCGGCGGAGTACTGGTTCCGGCCGGAGTCGTACGCGCCGTTCGGAACCGACTGCGAGTCGTTGATGGAGACCTCGCAGTCGTAGACCGATCGCAACGCCGAGGAGGCGGCCCGCTTGACCTCCGCAGGGACGTTGCCGACCGGCACGATGTCGACGAGCATGGCAACGGCTATGCGCGCAGAGGCCATAAACGTCCCGCCGTGTCCCACTCTCGCCGCTACTCGGACGCAATGATTGATTACCTCGACGAGTACGACCGGGTGGTCGAGATCGGGATCGGCCGACGGACGGAGCTGGCGGCCGCGCTCGCGAAAGCGGGGGTTTCCGTGACCGCAACCGACATCTACCGGCGCGAGGTGCCCGACGACGTCCGCTTCGTGCAGGACGATATCGTCGACCCCGACCCGTCGATCTACGCCGCTGCCGACGCGATCTACGCTCGAAATCTGCCGCCCGAACTCCACCGGCCGGCCCTCGAGGTCGCCCGCGACGCCGACGCAGCCCTCTACTTTACGACGCTGGGGGGCGATCAGCCCGCGGTGCCGGTCGAACGGAAGACGATCGAGACGGGGACGCTGTACGTGGCTCGCGACAGTCGGTGAGAGCGGCCCACCAGCACCGGCGGCGCTCTCGAGACCACGGTGCGGGTCTTCCAATCGTCGCCGTTCTCGCGCCCGTCCGCGTCCCCTGTCGTCGCTCCGTCGTGTAGCCGCTCTCCACAGTGGTCCGACTCGAGTGCGGCGAGCACCGTCGCGAACGCATCAGGTACCCGGTATCTCATATTTTGATTACGGTCAGTATTTACTATGGATTCCGTCGCGACGTATCCTGCAGATAGAATGACGTCGCGAGAGCAGCGAGAGGCGACTGGCGTCTCGAGACGATCGTACCTCGGCGCGGTCGGGCTGACGCTTGCCGGCGCACCGATGGTCACGGCAGCATCGGGCGGCGAACGCGAGACGGTTACCGTCCCGGAAGAGACGCGCGAAATCGTCCGCGTCGACGACGGCGAAACGCTCGAGAACGTCGAATACGACGCTACGGCCAGCGGCGCGGGCGTGTCGATCGTCGCGATCGGGACGGCGTGGACGATCCGAAACGTCGCCGTTCGCGGGCGGGTCGAGATGGGCGACAACAGCGCGTTCAGCGTGGGCGATACGGGCGGCGGCACGTCCCGCGTAGAAAACGTCTGGCTCGGCGACGGGGACGAGTACCAGCAGAAGGGGGCGACCGGGTTCTGGACCCCGCCGGACCACGACGGCCGGTTGGAGATCGAACGCGTCAACGTGCAGGATCTGTCGGACAACGCCTTCTACTGTTCGCCGCCCGGGAACGAGGGCGGCGGCACCGTCTCGATTCGGGACTGTTACGCTGCGAACTGTCACGTCTCCCACTACCGGCTGGCCGAGGGGACGGTCGAAAACTGCGTCGCGTCCGTGACGGACTCCCGTCCGTATCGGCAGGGACGAGGCGTCTGGGCATGGGCCCCCGGCACGGTCGAGGTCGTCGACTCCGAGATGGATATGAACGGTCACCACTACTCGTTCCGGGCCGGTGCGAACGGCGACGCGAGCGAGATGACGATCACCGATACGGAGTGGGACGACGGGTTCAACGGCGGCTGGACCGAACAATCCGGCAGCACGATCGACTTCGAAACCGGGAACGGCACCGATCCACGGCAGCGGGTTCCGGACGCGTGCCCGGAATCGGTCGACGACGTGTTCGCCTGAGTCGGCGCCACGACCCTGCGTGGCGAGCCCTGCAGTCTGGTCTGCCGGTCGGCTTCGAAACCGACCGCCTTTATTCCGACCGGCCCGTTCGGGGGCGTATGAACGCAGACGCCGTCGTGCTCGACATCGACGGAGTGCTCGTCGACGTCGCCGACTCCTACCGGCGCGCGATCGTCGAGTCCGTCGACTACGTCTACGACCGCACGATCCGCAAGGAAGACATTCAGGGGTTCAAGGACGCGGGCGGATTCAACAACGACTGGGAGCTCACCTACGCCGCCGCCCTCTACGTCCTCGCGACGAGTGAAGGGTACGACGAGTCTATCGACGAGTTTACCGACGCCATCGCCGAGAACGGCGGCGGCCTCGAGGCCGCCGAGTCCGTCGTCCGCGACCGGATCGACGCCCGGGCGACCCAGCGCGTGAAAGAGCGGTGGGACCGCGAGCGGCTGCGCGACGTCTTCCAGCAACTCTACCTCGGTGCGGAGCTCTACCGCGGCCTCGAGGGTGGCGAACCCGACATCGAGACCGAGGGGTTCATCCACGACGAGCCGGTGCTGCTCGAGGCCGACGCCCGCGACGCGTTGCTCGCCGAGTACGACGTCGGCGTTCTGACCGGCCGCCCCGAAGCGGAGGCCGAAATCGCCCTCGAGCGCGTGGGGCTCGAGCAGGAAGTGTCCCTCGAGCACCGGTTTACGATGGACGACTGGGAGGAAGGGAAGCCCCACCCGCGGGCGCTGACGACGCTGGCCGAGCGGTTTGATGCTGAGCGCATCGTCTTCGTCGGGGACACGTTGGACGACGTTCGGACGGCGACCAACGCCGCCGAGGCCGATCGGGAACGGGAGTACTACGGGATCGGCGTGCTCACCGGCGGGTTGACCGGCGAAGAAGGGCGCCGAAAGTACGAGGCCGAAGATGCAGCGGCGGTGCTCGAGTCGATCAACGAACTGCCGGACCTGCTGGCCGAGTAACGCATTCTACTCCTCGTTGGCCTCGTTCGCTTCGTTCGTCTCGTCTGTCTTGCTGGCCCCGTCACCCTTGTTCGTCTCACCCATCTCACTCATCTCGCCCGTTTCGCTCGAGGAGAGCCGCACGAACGTCAGCCAGAAGTTCTCGAACGAGCGGACGAGCTCGACGAACTCGTCGGGTTCGATCGGTTTCTGGACGTAGGCGTTCGCGTGGAGGTCGTACGAGCGGGCGATGTCCTCCTCGGTGTCGGAGCTGGTCATGACGATAACCGGAATCCGCCGAAACGCAGGATCGGACTTGAGTTCGGTCAGGACGTCCTCGCCGCTGACGCCCGGCAAGTGAAAGTCGAGCAGGACGAGATCCGGCCGCGGCCGCTCGACGTGGTCGTTGCGGCGGTGGACGAAATCGAGCGCGTTCGTGCCGTCGGAGACGGTGTGGACGTCGCACGCGATGTTCGCGTCGGCGAACGACTCGTCGAACAGCCGCGCGTCCCCCGGATTCGGCTCGACGAGCAGAATCGTGATCGCGTCCTCGGTCGGCGGCCCTGCCATAGCCGACATTGAGCGGGCAGCCCCAAGAGCTTCGCGGTGCTCACGTCTCGTTTCGGCCGATTCTCGAGAGCGAGACGACTACTGCTCGCTCGAGGCAGCCGTCAGTCGATTCCTCCCGGTCCGGAGGCCCCGTGTTCGGAAAATGACAGAGGACGTTACCGCTCGAGCCCGGGATAGTCTGCGATAATCCCGTCGACGCCGGCCGCGGCGAGTTGGTCGAACTGACCCCACGTCTCGACCGTCCAGACGTTGACCGCGCGGCCGTCCTCGTGGGTCCGCTCGAGCACGTCGATCGCCGGCTCTGCAGCCGGGAAGCCGGCGTACTCCGTCGTCGCTAGCGGGACGCCGGCGACGGCGTTTCGCGGCGGGTGGATCGCCTCGCAGTCGTAGCGGTCGGCGATCGCGAGCCCGGCCTCGAGGTCGTCCCAGACGAGCGGCGCGGCAGCGTACTCGGGCGCAATCTCGCGGAGGGAAGCGAGCGCGCCCTCGCAGAACGACGAGAAGAGCAAGTCGCCGTCGAAGGCGCGACACTCGTCGACGACGCGCTCGACGAACGGTTCCCAGACGTCTCGCCGCGCGTCGCGCTCGTCGGGTGCGAGCGCCTCGCCGAAGCGCAGGTCCGTCGTGCCGGGGTTCTTCAGTTCGACGTTGACGCCGACCGTGTCCGGGAGCGCCTCGAGGAACGCGGCGAGCGTCGGAATCGCCTCGTCGGTGCCCAGAACTCGCGTTTCCTGTAACTTCTCGAGCGGCGTCTCCCAGACGAGGCCGTCGGCGTCGGTGAGCGGCCGGCCGTCGCGGGGACGGGTGCCCTCGAGGTGCTCGTCGTGGATGACGACCGGCGTCCCGCAGGCGGCCGGCTGGACGTCGAGCTCGATCATCGCCGTGTCGTCGCGGTCGGCGGCCCGAACGGCTGCAGCGACGGTGTTCTCGGGGGCGACGCCGGCGTAGCCGCGGTGGGCGATGACGGCGGGCTGGGAATTCGAGGGACGATACATACCGGCACAACGACAGGACGGGTAATGGAACCTGCGTTCGGTTCGGCGGCGTTCGACGAAACGGACGGCGGGAGCGGCGGGGCCGAGACGGTCGGGTGGCGACTCCCGGCCGCCCCTTCAACATCCCGCACGTGGTGGTCGGTCCCGTGACCGATCTCACACTCGAGGACGTCGAACGGCAGTTGAATCGCGCGACCGACCTCGAGACCGAAGAGGCCGTATCCGTCCTCCGGACGGCCCGCGAGGATCTGCGGGCGCTGGACAACGATCCCGACGTGGACGAACAGCGACGGCAGGCGCTCGAGGAACGGCTCGACCAGCGGATTCGCGAGGTGCAAAACAGGGACGCCTACGACAGCGGGTTAGGCGCGTCGATGAATCCTGAGGAGGACGACGCTCCCTGAGGGAAGACGGTCCGTTCCGACCGCGAGGGTGCTCGTAACCTCTACCTACGAGCGGCGAGCGATCGGAGTGGCCGTCCGACTCGAGTAGTCGGACCCAACGCCGCGACCGTCGGAGACCCGCTGCACCCGAAACGGTGGGTTGAGCCGTGAAACGGTAGTCGAGACTTTCAGTCCGATTCGCGGTACCATCCGGTATGCGGGGACCAACTCGACGGCGGGTGCTGCAAGGGATATCGACCGGCGGCGTCGTACTGGGGGCGACGCGCTGGTCGCAGGGAATCGACCGCGGTGCGGCCCGGGCTTCGACCGGGGTGCAGGACACGGGCGGGGACGGGACGCCGACCCTCGAGGTCGACATTATCGAGACGGACGCGCCGGTGTACGCGGGCGAGTTCCTCAACGTGACGACCGCGATCACGAACCACGGCTCGTCGGCCGTGCGGACGACCGTCGAACTCCTCGTCGGGAACGAGCCCAACCGGTTGGGCCGCAGGCAAACGCCGATCGATCCCGGCGAGACGCGGACCGTCAAACAGGGATTCTATACGTACCCTGTGCCGTCGTACGGTGAATTTCCGGTCCGAGTCGAAACTGACGACGGGGCCGACGAGCGAACCGTGTCCGTGATCGGCGCGTCGTCGCTGCCGACCGCGCGGCCGGACCCCGACGTGACGATCGAACCGGGAACCGACGTGCTGTTCGAAGCCGGTGCGATCGACCCGAGCGAGTCGCAGTGGACGGTCTGGTGGCTCGACGGCGAGCAGGTCGCCGGCGGCCCCGGCGGCCCCTGGGACTCGGTCTACTACGGCGTCGCCGAGGCCCACTACTGGCGGCATACGTTCGACTCGCCCGGCACGCACGACGTGGCAGCGGCCGTCCTCCCGCAGGATCGTGCAGGGTCGTACGCGGCCCGCTGGCAGGTCGAGGTGACCGGCGGCGGCCACCGCTCGCCGACGGTCGAGCCCATCCGACCTGATCCGGGGACCGTCCCGGCGGCGAACGGCGAACCGACGACGTTCGAACTCGAGGCGACCGACCCGGACGGCGGCCTCGATCGGGTCGTCTGGTGGCTCACGCAGTCGGACGTGATTCTCGACGTGACCGAACTCGAGGGGCGGACGGACACGGCGCAGTTGACGACCGATTCGGGCTGTCACACCTGTCAGATCATTCCCTGGGTGATCTGCGAGGACGGGACGGTCGCATCGCTGGACTCGCACTGGCAGTTCGAGCGGGGCGACCGCGGTGACGGCGGTGACGACGACGATACTGGCGACGGTGACGACGGGAGCGACGGTGACAACGGATCCGGCGACGGCGCCGAACTCGAGCTCTCGATCCGCACCACGAACTCGCCGGTCGACGCCGGCGAGTACCTCGAGGTGATCGTCGACATCACGAACACCGGCTCCGAAACCGGCCGGCAGACGCTCGAACTGATCGTCGGCCACGATCCGAAGAAGCTCGATACCCAGGACGTGGTCGTCGAACCGGGCGAGACGGGCGCGGCGACCCTGGGATTCGAGACGTATCCGACGAAGCAGGACGAGCAGTTCCCGGTTCGCGTTCGCGGGGCGGACGATACTGCCGTGGTCTCGGTGCAAGTCTTCGCCAAATAACGAGACAGGTCACCCGCACCACCGCCAACAGACGCGGTCGATCACCCGGTTTTATTCCGATTTCGCTCGCAGGGGCGCGTATGCGAATCGCACTACTCGGCGGCACCGGCGACATCGGCGAAGGGCTCGCGCTCCGGTTCGGACGGGATACCGACCACGAGGTGCTCGTCGGCTCCCGCGATCCCGAACGCGCCCGGGACGCGGTCGCCGACTACGAGGACACCCTCGAGGACCACGGCGCCGAGGCCTCCATCAAGGGTTTTGTCAACGAGATGGTCACCGACCGCGCCGACGTCGTGGTGCTCGCAGTCCCGCCCTACCACGTCGGCGACACGATCGAGTCGGTCGCGGACGCACTCGACGACGACACGATCCTCGTCACGCCGGCAGTCGCCATGAAAGGCGACGAGGGCGGAATGCAGTTCCACCCGCCGTCGGCTGGCAGCACGACCGAGCTCGTCGCCCAGCGCGCACCCGACGGCGTTCCGGTCGTCGGCGCGTACCACAACCTCCCGGCCGGTCCGCTCGCCGACCTCGAGGCGGACATCGACTACGATACGCCGGTCGTCGGGACCGATCGGGACGCGGTCCGGACCGTCGTCGATCTCACCAACGAAATCGAGGGGCTCCGCGCGCTCGAGGCGGGGCCGCTGTCGAACGCCGCGGCGATCGAGAGCCTCACGGCGCTGACGATCACGCTCACCATGCACAACGACGCCCAGGATCTCGGCGTGAAGTGGCAGGAGTGACGCTCGCCGTTCCGGCCGCTACGGCGTGGCGAAAACGGAGAGAAATGATGGAGACGACCGGGATCGAACCCGGCGTCTCGGTGTCGGCGACCCGATAGTTACAGTTGCTACAGCCTACAGCCTACGCGCCGGCGGACTCGAGGGCGTCCTCGAGGTCTTCGCGCTGGGTGACGCCGACGAAGCGCTCGACGATGCCGTCGTCGTTTTCGATGATCAGCGTCGGCAGCGAGCGGACCTGATACTCGTTGGCCAGATCCTGTTGTTCGTCGACGTTTACCTTCTCGACTTCGAAGCGGCCCTCCCAGTCCTCCTCGAGTTCCTCGAGGATCGGATCCTGGGTCTTGCAGGGGCCACACCAGTCCGCGTAGAAGTCCTTGAGCGTGACAGTCATGCGGTTCAGCGCTAGTTGCCACGCGCGGCGCATAAGGGTTTCCCAGTCGCGCGGGCTTGCCGCAATCTCGGTGCAGACGGCTCGAGGCGGTGTCGCTGACGGGCTGGTGAGAGCGCGGTGCCGGACGAAAGATTTAGTTCCGGGCGACCGTATGACCGCACATGGATAAGGGACAGAACTCCGGCGGCTTGATGTCCAGTGCGGGACTCGTCCGGTACTTCGACTCGGAGGACTCGAACGCGATCAAAATCAACCCCAAGACGGTCATCGCGACCGGCGTACTGCTCGGCGTTCTCGTACAGCTGCTGACCTTCGTCGCGTAAGCGACCCCTTCGCTCTCGGTGCTCGATTCTTCGCACCGGCACGAGTAGTCACGTACCTGTAGCGGTGAGTTCGTCACAGAGACGAAACGGCGGGCGCTGACGCGGACGCGACCTTTTTGAGACCACCGTCCCTACGGGCGCGCATGTCACTGACCGCCGGCGTCGTCGCCGTCCAGGGCGACGTCGAAGAACACGCGGACGCCATCGAACGGGCAGCGCGAGCCCGCGGGCACGAGGTCACCGTCCACGAAATTCGGGAATCGGGAATCGTCCCCGACTGCGACCTGCTCGCGATGCCCGGCGGCGAGTCCACGACCATCTCGCGGCTCGTCCACAGCGAGGGGATCGCCGCCGAGATTCGGGACCACGTCGCCGCGGGCAAACCCTTGCTCGCCACCTGTGCCGGGCTGATCGTCGCCTCGAGCGATCCGAACGACGACCGGGTCGACGAACTGGGTTTGCTCGACGTGGCGGTCGAGCGCAACGCCTTCGGTCGGCAGAAAGACAGCTTCGAGGCGCCCCTCGAGGTCGACGGCCTCGCGGACGACGAGCCGTATCCGGCGGTGTTCATTCGCGCGCCGGCGATCGCCGACATCGAAAGCGGGGACGCCGAAGTGCTCGCAACGTGGGACGGCCGCCCGGTTGCGGTCCGACAGGGCTCCGTCGTCGGCACCGCCTTCCACCCCGAACTGACCCCCGACAGCCGGCTTCACGGGCTGGCCTTCTTCAAGAACGAAGCGGCGTCAGTACCGAGCCTCGAGGCCGAAGAGCCGGCGACGGACCCCGCGTAACGCTGGCAGTCGTCGCAGCGAGTGCGTCTGGGCGCGTCGTCGCGCTGTGTGCATGCATTCGCGACCGGACATGTTTTCTCCCTCGCACGCCTCGAGTGAGGTATGCACGCATCAATCGACGCGGTCCGCGTCGCAGGGACCCAACAGGGGCCGGTCCCGGTCGTCGTCCTGAGCGTCGACGACGAGGACGACGTCGTCCCTATCTTCATCGGGTTCAACGAGGCGACCAGCATCGCTCGGGGCCTCGAGGCCGAGGACATCGGGCGGCCGCTGACTCACGACCTCCTGCTGGACGTGATGGAGGAGTTAGGCAGTCGGATCGACCGCGTCGTCGTCAGCGAGATCGAGGAGCGCGACGGCGGGCAGGGTGGCACCTACATCGCGGATCTGCACCTCGAGACGCCCCGCGGAGAGACGGTCGTCGACGCCCGGCCGAGCGATTCGCTGGCCCTCGCGGCGCGGACGAACGCCGAAATCGAGGTCACCGAGGAAGTCTTCGAGAACGGCCGAGACGACAGCGACAAGTTCGAGCAATTAGAAGACATCCGCAACGTCGCCGGTGAGATGTAGATGGACGACACACTCGAGGACCTGTTCGCCGTGATCGAGGATCGCAAGGAAACGCTGCCCGAAGACTCCTACACCGCGTCGCTCTTTACCCACGAGAAGGGCGAAAACGCCGTGCTGGAGAAACTCGGCGAGGAGACGACGGAACTCGTGCTGGCCGCGAAGGACGACGACCGCGAGGAAATCGCCTACGAAGCCGCCGACATCGTCTATCACCTGCTCGTTTTGCTCTCGATGAAGGAGATGGACCTCGCGGACCTCGAGGCCGAACTGGAGTCGCGACGGTAGTCAACGGCTGGTCCAGCGTGCTCGGAGCCGAGGTGGACACCGGCTCGGTCCTTGCAAACGTCCGTATCGGTTTGATTGTGACGGGCAGTGTCGCTTCCCGTGATGGCACTGCAACAACTCGAGCACGCGGACGATCACATGCAAGAGTGTATCGACAACTGCCTCGAAGCGGCCCAGGTCTGTGAGTGGTGTGCGGACGCCTGCGCCGGCGAGGGCGAAGACATGGCTCGCTGTATCCGGCTCTGCCGGGACGTGGCCGATATCGCGTCGCTGCACGCGCGGTTCATGGCCCGCAACTCGGGCTACCATCAAGAGCTGGGCGAACTCTGTGCGGACCTCTGCGAGGAGTGCGCCGAGGAGTGCGAACAGCACGACCACGACCACTGTCAGGCCTGCGCCGAGATCCTCCCGAAGTGCGCCGAAAGCTGTCGGGAGATGGCGTCGGCCTGATTCGATGTGCGATCCGCGATCCGAAACCAGCGATCGGTGACCGTTCCGTCCGCCGTATTCGCGGCACTCCGGTGTCGAGATGATAGAGACTATCGTGCGAAGTGTTGACGCGACCATCGCGCGGCCGTACTCTTTTATGCGCAGAGGGGTTCCCTTCGGTTACGATTCCACCGAGACCGATCATTCGCACCCGGTCGGCTACCCGACCGCGTGAGCGCGGTCGAACCAGTGCAGATCACCCTCACCTTCACCCTACCCGCATCTATCGCTATGAGTGAAACCAGCCGGAACCCCGACGGCGAAGAGCCCTCAGTGCTCGAAAACGAGTTCGAACCGCCGAGCGACCGAACTGAGTTCCCCGACTTCCGCGGTCCTGTCGCGCCGCTCGAGGGCCACGAGACGGTCGACCACTTCGGACTGATCTACGAGACCCAAGCCGAACGGCTCGCGGCGGTCGTCCCCTACATCGCACAGGGCCTCGAGCGCGGCGAGCGGTGCATGTACATCCGCGCGGACAGTTCGCGCGAAGCGGTGCTCGAGGCGCTGCGAAACGACGGGATCGACGTCGACGCCGCACTCGAGTCGGGACAACTCTCCGTCCACCCCGCCGCGGAGACGTATCTCGACGGCGGCGCGTTCGATGTCGACGAGGGGTACGACCGCCTCGAGCGCGCCAAGGAAGCGGCGCACGCGGAGTACGAGGGATTCCGCGTGACCGCCGAGGAGACGTGGCTCGTCGACGACGAGCACGCTCAGGAGGCGTTCATGAGCTGCGAGGCCCACGTGAACGACCTCGTCGACGGCGAGGAGAGCATGGCCCTGTGTCAGTACGACCGCACCGAGCTGCCCCCGGACGTCATCGAGGACGTCATCCGGACCCACCCCTATCTCATCTACGACGGAACGGTCTGCCAGAACGTCTTCTACACGCCGCCCGAGGAGTACTTCGGTCCCGACCGCCCCGCGAGGGAGAACGAACGCAAACTGCGGACGCTCGTCGATCGCACCGACGCGGAGGCGGCCCTCGAAACCGAGGAGTGGGCCCAGCGGCAGTTGTACGCGATCGCCGCGGATCCACACCGGTCGTTCGAGGAGAAGATCGACGACCTCCTCGCGTTCGGGCGCGAGGTGTTCGACCTCGAGATCGGCGGCATGGCCCGCGTCGATCCGGCGGCCGATTACTACCGGATCGAAGCGATCAGCGGCAGCCCCGACGGGCTGGAGGCAGGCACGGAGATTCCGCTATCGGACACCTACTGTCGCGAAGTCGTCCAGAACGGCCCGACCGACACCGTTCCGATGCCGACCGAACTGTCGACGGTCACCGGCGAACTTCCGGAGTCGAAGGTCCGTCGGTCAGACGACGTCCAGGCGTATCTCGGCACCTGCGTCCCGATCGAGGGCGATCTCGACCGGACGTTCTTCTTCACCTCCTCGGATCCGTCGGACGGGGCGTTCTCCGATCGAGAGCGGACCTTCCTGCGGTTGATGGGCCAGTGGGTCAAGTACGAATTCGAGCAACGCCGCCACGAGCGGCTCCTGCGGGACCTCTACGAAACGATCGCCGATCCGCAGGCGTCGTTCGGCGAGAAGGTCGAGGGGCTGCTCGAACTCGGGAGCGAGCGGTTCGGGCTCGATATCGGCTACTTCACACAGACCGACGACGACGAGACGTTCGAGATCATTGCCGCGGTCGGCGATCACGACGAGATCCGGGCGGGCGTCAGGGACACGCTGCGTGACACGTACTGCGAGAAGCTCCTCGCGTCGCCGGGACCGATCTCCGTGACCGACGCGGCCGAGGTCGGCTGGACCGACGACCGCGCCTACGAGCGGTTCGGCCTCGACGCCTACTTCGCGACGACCGTTCACGCCGGCGGCGAGGAGTACGGGACGCTGTGTTTCGCTTCCGAATCGCCGCGCGACCGGACCTACAGCGACAGCGAGCGCACGTTCCTCGACCTGATGGGACAGTGGCTGGGCTACGAACTCGAGCAGCGCCGGCGCGTCCGCTACCTGCAGGAGAGCTACGAGATTACGTCCGATCCCGCGCTCTCGTTCGACGAGAAGCTCGAGCGGTTGCTCGAACTGGGCCGCGAACGGTTCGGCCTCGAGATGGGCGGGCTCAACCACCTGCCCTCGTGGGACGGTGCGTTCCGGCTCGAGAAGGGCGTCGGCCTCGACGTCGCGTCCGACGAGGAGCTGGGGACCGATCCGGGAGCGGGCTGCTTCTGTCGTCGAACCATCGCGTCCGACGAGCCGGTCGATACGACCGACGCGCGCGAAAGCGGCTGGACGCGCGACGAGATCTATCGGGAGTTCGGGCTGACGAGCTACCTGGGAACGAAGGTATCGACCGGCTCGTCGCCGTACGGGACGCTCTGGTTCGGGAGCACGGATCCCCGCGACCGCCCCTTCACGGACGACGAACGGACGTTCGTCGAGCTGATCGGCCAGTGGATCGGCTACGAGATCGAACGGCGGAAACACAGACGATCGCAGGAGAAGCTGTACGAGATCACCGCCGACAGCGATCTCTCGTTCGACGAGAAGGCCGAGCGCCTGCTCGATCTAGGTCGCGAGCAGTTCGACCTCGATATGGGATTCCTCCTCGAGAAGGAAGGCGACGCGTTCCGCGTCGTGAAGACCGAAGGGACGGACCTCGAAGAGGGGTCCGCGCGACTCTCGGCGAACCCCGGCAACTACTGCAAGCAGACGATCACGGTCGAGACGCCCGTCGGCGTCGAGGACGTCGAAGCGGTCGGCTGGGACGACGACCCGCTTCACCGAGAGTACGGGCTGGGCTGTTACCTCGGGACGAGGGTGACCGACGGCGACGGCGTCTACGGATCGGTGTGTTTCTCCGATAGCAGCGCCCAGGACCGAGATTTCACCGACGCCGACTACGCCTTTCTCGACCTGATCGGCCAGTGGCTCAGCTACGAACTCGAGCGCGACGAGCGCGAGCGGCGACTCGAGCGGTCCAACGACCGCCTCGAGGAGTCGAACAAGCGCTTAGAGCAGTTCGCCTACGCGGCTTCCCACGACCTCCAGGAACCCCTACGGATGGTTTCGAGCTACCTGCAACTGCTCGAGTCGCGGTACGAGGACGCGCTCGACGAGGAGGGAACGGAGTTCCTCGGGTTCGCCGTCGACGGCGCCGACCGCATGCGTGAGATGATCGGGGCCCTACTCCAGTACTCCCGCGTGGAAACGCAGGGCGACCCGCTCGAGCCGGTCGATCTCGAGGACGTCTTCGAGGGCGTCCGGGAGGATCTCCGCGTGCAGATCGAGGAAGCCGACGCGGAGATCACAGTCGGTTCGCTCCCGCGGGTACGGGGCGACGCCAGCCAGTTGCGCCAGGTGTTCCAGAACTTGCTGTCGAACGCGATCACCTACAGCGGGGACGAGCCGCCCCGGATCCGCGTTCGCGCCGAGAAGCGGGGACGGAAGCGCGCGATCGCGGTCGAAGACGACGGGATCGGTATTCCGCCCGACGAACAGGACCGCATCTTCGATATCTTCGATCGGCTCCACAGCCGCGAGGAGTACGACGGGACCGGCATCGGGCTGGCGCTCTGTGAACGGATCGTCGAGCGCCACGGCGGCGAGATCTGGGTCGACTCGGAACCCGGCGAGGGCGCGACGTTCTCGTTTACGCTCCGGCAGCCTCGGAGTTCCGAGAGCGGCGAAAGCAGCGCATGACCGATCGCCTCGAGGCAGGGACGGCCGGTCGACCGACGAAACCGGCAGCTACCGAGCCGAGACCGGGATACTGAGCACCGATCGCGACGCCGACGCAGCCCGATCAGTCTTCGTCCCAGTAGTACACCTCCGCACTCGAGTCCGCACACCCCGGACACTCCGTCGGGAGGCGGTCTCGCATGCGGCCCGTCTCCCCGCACGCGCCGCACCGCCACGTCAGGTGGACCTGAGTCGAGGGATCCCGCGGCGTGCCGATCGGCAGTTCGGTCTCCGCTTTGCTCCGGAGTTCGCCGTCGGTGGACGTGTAGCCGGTTGCGGATCGCATCACGGCTCGAGCTACGGCGCACGGTGTGTTAAAGAATGTCACAGGATTTCTGACTCGAGCGCTCGAGAATGGACGGCAACGATCGAAACGGCGGGCGTCAGTATCGCTGTCCGCCCGTCGTGCGCCCGGATTCGGCGCCGGAGTTGAGCGCGCCGCCGACGGCCCCGGCGACCGCGCTCTCGAGGGCCATGACGAGCGAGACGGCGACGGCGAACGCGAAGATGCCCAGGCCGACGGTGCCGGAAACCGCGCCCCCGACGGGGCCGAGCGCGAGGCCGGCGATGCCGACCGCGACGCCGATGAGCAGGCCGCCGATGATCCCGCCGAGCGCGCCGGCGAGCAGACCGTGCCAGAAGCCGCTCCCGATCCCCCCGCCGGCCATGTAGCCGGCGACGAGGCCGCCGATCAACCCCGCCGCGAGCTGGCCGACGCCCGGCAGGGCCAACCCGAGGATTCCGAGGACGGTCGCGACGACGAATCCGACGAAGACCGCGCGCCAGTTTGTCATAGCCCACCGTAGGGCGTCGGGAGGGATAAGCTGACGGCGGCCAACGGACGCCCTTTTATGGGCGCGGGTCATAGCGACGGGCATGATTTTCGAAGACCTTCCGACGACGCCCACGTCGGAAGAGTTGATCGACAAAGCGTTTTCGCGGGCAGCGCGGGCCGGCAAGGCCAAAGGCGGCCTCGAGGCCCAGCAGTCGATGCTGCAGACGGCGGCCAACATCATCTCCGACAACCTCGAGAACGTCGTCACGGCCTGGCCGGACTTCGAGTACGAGGACGACGTCCACCCGTTCTACTACGAACTGGCGGACGCGATCGTCGACGTCGACCAGTTGCGACAGAGCCTCTCGGAAGTGATGTGGGCCAGCCGCAAAGCCCGCGAGATTCACGAGGAGTACCAGCCCCGGCTGCGAAAAACGGACGTAGACACCGCGCGCAAGCACCGCAAACAGGCGTTCGCCCGCCTGGCGGACATCGTCGAGCAGATCGACGACGACCTGCTGTATATCAACAAGTCGCGCAACGATCTCCGGGACCTGCCCGATATCGACCCCGAGGAGCCGACGATCGTCGTCGCCGGCTACCCCAACGTCGGCAAGTCGTCGTTCGTCAACGGTATCACGAGCGCCCGCGGCGAGACGGCCTCGTATCCGTTCACGACGAAGGGAATCGGCGTCGGCCACTTCGAGCGCGACCACATCCGCTACCAGATCGTCGACACGCCGGGGCTGCTCGACCGCCCGCCGGAAGAGCGCAACGAGATCGAATCGCAGGCGGTCAGCGCCATCGAGCACCTCGCGGACTGCATGCTCGTCATGATCGACCCCAGCGGCGAATGTGGCTATCCGCTGGCCTCGCAACTCGAGTTGCGCGATTCGATCGCAGGCCAGTTCGAGGAGGTCCCCGTGCTCACCGTCGCGAACAAGGCCGATCGACGAGAGGTCTGGGACGATACCGCGAGCGACGAGATGGACGCCGACTACACCATGAGCGTCGAGACCGGCGAGAACGTCGAGACGGTCCTCGACGCGGCGATCGAGGCGGTCGACTACGAGCCGGAGCTCCCGTTCGAGGAATGAGCGTTCGCAGGCGGGATACGGACTCAAGTTCGGAGGCGAGACCGTGACGCGACTCGGCCTGTTCGACATGCTCCAGTACGCCGCGGGGCTCTCGATGGCCGGCCCGA
This sequence comes from Halopiger aswanensis, assembly GCF_003610195.1. Classification (NCBI taxonomy): domain Archaea; kingdom Methanobacteriati; phylum Methanobacteriota; class Halobacteria; order Halobacteriales; family Natrialbaceae; genus Halopiger; species Halopiger aswanensis. Next base: position 1,392,680 of record NZ_RAPO01000002.1, read on the forward strand.
TGTTCGTCGTCGGGTTCGAGTTCGTCCGCACCGGCCGGCTCGTCGGCGGCGTCGGCTTCCTCGCGCTCGGTGCGGTCGCACTGTACTTCCCGACGTACCTCGTCAAGCGGATCGGCGGCCCGCGAACGTGGCTCCGACGTCGACTCGGACGGGTTCGGACGAGCGGCGACTCGAGCGCGGGCGAGTCGGAAACCGGGACAAACGCGAGTTCGGATACACCCACAACGACGAGTCTCCTCGAGCGCATTCGCCGCCGATAACGACCTCTCCGCTCGAGCAGTTTGCTATCGCTCGATGATGGTCACGTATCTGATCTCGATCCGGACCGACTCGTCGGTGTGGCGATTGATTCGCTCGTGGAGGACGTCCGCCAACTCGGGCGCCGTCGCGTCCGGCGGGCCGCCGATCGTTACGATCACCCGTTCCGGCCCGAGGAACGGGTAATCGTCGCCCATCACGACCTCGAACTCGAGCAACTGGTACTGTTCGAACTCCTCGGCGGCGAGGACCTGTTCGACTTCCTCGTTGGCGTTCTGTTCGAAGGTCGCGGTGGTATACGAGGCGTAGGTGATCGCCCCGAGGAAGACGGCGAAGACGAGGACGATGAAGCCGAGCGCGACGATCCGGCGCCGAAGGCGTTGTTCCGTCTCGCCGAGTGAAAACAGGCTCTCGGGCCGGTAGCCGGCGTACCAGAGGGTCACCAGTCCGGCGAGATTAACCGAGAGAATGTTGACCAGCACGAGCGCCGTCGCACCGATCGCAGCGGAGGGCTGGCCCCAGGCGAGCGCGACCCCCGCGGCCGCGGCCGGCGGAATCAACGCCGCCGCGATCATGACGCCGACCAGCGCGACCGACGTTCCCGTCGCGATGCTGATGATCCCCGCGACGCCGGCGCCGAGCGCGATCACCAGCGAGAGCAGATCCGGCGTGAGCCGCTCGGAGATCTCGCTGACCATATCGATCTCGAGTCCCGGCGGGACGACGTTCGCCGTCCGGACGATGAACGCAAAGACGGCCGCGGCCGCGATCGCGAGCACGACGCCGAGTATCTGGTAGAGCACGCTCTCTTTGAACAGTTCCTCGTCGTCGATCACCGTGCCGACGCTGGCGCCCAGCGCCGGGCCGATCAGCGGCGCGATCACCATCGAGCCGACGACGACCGCCGGCGAGTCCAACAGGAGGCCCGCGGTCGCGACGAGCGCGCTGATGACCGTCATGATCGCGTAAACGCCGAACGTCGGCGTCAGATCGTCCGCTTCGGCCTGCAGTTCCTGTCGAGAGATGCGGTCGGACTCGACGTCGCCGTTCTCGTACTCCTCGCGGAGCGCCTCGAAGCGACGGGAGACGACCGTCTCCGCGTCGACGACGACCGTGTAGGCGTCCTCGTCGACGCCGACGCTCTGGAGTTCGTCGAGGACGGGCTCGACCGCCGGATCCGGCAGCGGGAAGTAGACGACTGCGGTGTAGTCTCGATTGCTATCCTCGTCAGTGAGCACGTAGTCGATCTCGCGCTCGTCGAGGGCCTCGAGGATCGTCTCCCGCTTACCCGTCGGCACTGTCAACTGTACGAGCCGCACATCGATGGGTGAGACAGTCAGGGGTCATAATTCCGGGGGCATTCGGTCGCCTGCTCGTCGACCGATTTGGTCGGCCACGGCGACACGCGCAGTCTCCGTTTGGACGGCTTCGAGGCCGCCGCGCCCGAGGACAGTACAACGCGTATATAGGCACGACGCGCCTACGGTGGCGTATGTTCGACTCTCGTCCCAATCGCGAGGCCGAGGTAGCCCTCGTCGGTCGCTCGAACGTGGGCAAATCCACGCTCATGCGCGAGCTGACCGGCCACACGTTCGACACCGGCGGCAAGCCCGGCGTCACCCGCCAGCCCAACCACTACGACTGGGCCCCCGAGGACTTCGTCATCACCGACCTGCCCGGTTTCGGATTCATGAGCGGCGTCGACGAGGACTACCGCGAGGAGATCAAGACGAACATCGTCCACTATCTGGAGGACTACGCCGAGAACATCCTCGTCGGCATTCTGGTCGTCGACGGCAAGAGCGTCATCGACATCATCGACCGCCACTCCGGACCGGACGAGATTCCCTACGACGTCGAGATGTTTCACTTCCTTCGGGACCTCGAGATTCCGACCGTCGTGGCCGTCAACAAGATGGACAAGGTCGACGACAAAGACGAGCGCCTCAACGAACTCTGCGACCGCCTCGGCCTCTACCCCCCGTGGAAGCAGTGGCAGGAAACCATCGCCCCGATCACCGCCAAAAAGGGCCGGATCGAACCGCTGAACGAGGCCGTCCGCGAGCACCTCCACGAGCAGCAGCGGGACGACCTGTTCAAGTTTTTCTAACGAACTTTTACTCTGCGGGCGCGCCTATGGCGCGCCCTCGGTAAAACTTCGATGAAAAGCACTCCTCCCTCCGTTCCGAACGCTCTGCGTTCTCCACATCGGTCGTCGGCCCGCTCGCTCACTTCGTTCGCTCGCGGTTGATAGCAGTGCGATGGCCTGCCCTTCCCCGAGTTGCGCGACTCTCGTGATACTCGAGTCGCGCGCCCGGCCGTTCGACCAGTTTTGCTTGCACTGGATGGCAGACTCGAGGCGGCACGCTCGTCAGCACATGTTCGGGACGACAACTATCGGGTCACGATAGAGATAGATCACCCACATGACCGACGAATACGACGATCTCCCGCTCGTCTACTCCTGTTCGGGCTGCTCGAGCGCGGCTCAGATGGCGAACGACCTCGCGGTGTCGCTCGACCGCGAGCAGATCGCCGAGATGTCCTGCATCGCCGGCGTCGGCGGCGACGTCGGACCGCTGGTCGAGACCGCGACGTCCGGGCGGCCGGTCGTCGCCATCGACGGCTGCCCGCTCGAGTGCGCTCGGCAGTGTCTCGAGCAACACGACGTCGAGCCCGATCTGCACTACATGCTGGCCGCGGAGGGCGTCCCGAAAGAGTACCACACCGATTACGATCAGGAGCAGGCCGACGAACTGTTCGAGGAACTGGCGGCGGATATCGAGCGGCTCGAAGCGGTCGAAGCGTGACGGAGTGTCGATCCTAGTCGAGTCGCTTTCGCATCCGCAGCGCCGGCAGCGTTACGCCGTCTTCCATCTCGAGAGTACGCGTGTCGACGCCTTCGTACCCCTGTCGCTCGTAGAATTCGATCGCGTTTTCCGACGCCGTGAGCGCGAGTTGCTCGAGGCCAGCCTCGCGAGCGGCGGCCTCGAGCCGGTCGATCAGCGCCGTCCCGACGCCGGTCCGAGCAGCGTCGGGACGGACGTAGATGGATTTGATCCGGCCGGTGTCCGACCCGTAGGCGCTTGGCTCGAGATCGAGCAGTCCGAAGCCGACGAGGTCGTCCCAGTCGGTTTCGGCGACGAGCGCGCAGAACCCGCCGTCGTCGATGGGGTACCGTTCGGGGTGGACGTTCGCGAGCCAGGCCTCGAGTTGCTCGTCGTCGTAGGTGTCGCTGCCGCGTTCGCGGATCGCAGCGGCGTGGATGTCGGCCATGGCAGTGGCGTCGCCGTCGGCTGCCTCGCGAACGCGGACAGTGGAAGCCATCTCCGAAGCGACGTCAAGCGTTGGATCGTCGCCCGCTGACGGCGGTTCGCCCACCTCACACCACCCGGTTGTGGAACGGCTCGCCGGACTCGAGGCGCTCGACGTTCTCCCGGACGATGTCGCCGACCGCCCGGAAGTAGTCCTCCGTGAACGCGGCGCAGTGGGGCGTGACGATCACCTCGTCCATGTCCCACAGCGGCGACTCCTCCGGGAGGGGCTCGGTTTCGAAGACGTCCAGAGCTGCGCCGGCGATGCTGTCGGTCTCGAGGGCGTCGATCAGCGCGGATTCGTCGACGACGGGGCCGCGGCCGACGTTGACGAAGTAGGCGTCCTCGCGCATCGCCTCGAAGACGTCGGCGTCGACGAGGTGGCGCGTCTCCTCGGTCAGCGGCAGCGTCACGATCACGAAGTCGGCGTCACCGACGGCCTCGAGCAGGTCTTCGGTCGCGTAGATCTCCTCGAAGCCGGGGACGGGCTCCGCGGAGCGGCGGACGCCGGTGACGCGGACGCCCAGCGAGCCCAGCACCTCGGCGACGCCGCTGCCGAGGGTCCCGGTGCCGAGAACGCAGGCTGTCGTGCCGGGCAGCGTGAATCCCTCGTTCCAGTCCGGCTGATCCCAGCGACGTTCCTGCTGATTGGCGACGGCGGTATGGAGCCGCCGGGCGAACGAAAGGAGATAGCCCGCGACCGTTTCCCCGACCCAGCGGTCGTGGATCCCGGTGCTGTTGGTGAGGACGACCCCTTCGGCCTCGAACTCGTCGAACGGGAACCGGTCGACGCCGGCCTGGATCGAGTGGACCCAGTCGACCTCGAGGTAGGCGTCGCGGTGCTCGAAGGTGACGACGGCGTCGCACGCGGCGATTTCGTCCGGGTCGTCGCCGATTACGGCTACCTCGACGAGGTCGTCGGCGAGGTAGTCGACGAGTTCCGACGGGGGAAAGACCGTTTCGACCGACTCGTGGACGCCGATTCGCTCGAGTTCGAACTCCATAGCTGGCGCTACGCATGACTCGAGGTTCAAAGTTTGCACGAACGCAGGACGATCTCGGCGGTGCTGCTGCGTACGCCGAATCAGTGCGGGAGCTACGCGGCGAGTGAGAACGGCGGCTCGGGAAAAAGCCCTCGTCACAAGGGGCTCGGAGGGGGTAACTCTTCGTCACGGCCGCCACCTGAATTTCGGCTCGAGGGGGTTTCGGTCTGTCGCTTCCCGGCTCGGCCCGTCACTGATCGCCCCAGTCCTCGACGTCGCGCAACTCCTCGACGACGGGCTCGAGTTCGTCGGGCGCGAGCGCGCCGCGTTCGGTCGCGAACTCGGTCACGTAGTCGGCCGGCGTCACGTCGAACGTCGGGTTCAGCACGTCGACCGCGGCCTCGCCGTCGTAGACCGCCGATCGGTCGCCGGACTCGAGGTTCACCTCCTCGCGGGTCGAGACCTTGTCCGTGGCGGCGACGACGGTCACGGGAATATCCTCGCGGGCAGCAGTGATCGCCACTGCTCGAGTCCCGGTTTTGTTCACGACGGCGCCGTCGGGGCGGATCGTGTCCGCGCCGACCACGACGCGGTCGACGTCCTCGCTCGCGAGAACGTGCGCCGCGGCCGCGTCCGTGTGGACCGTGACCGGACACTCGGGGGTATCATCGGCGGCCAGTTCCTCGGCGACGGCGACCCCCTCTCGAGCGGGGCGCGATTCGGCGACGAACACCCGCGACGGCTCGCCGTTGCGGAGCGCCTCGCGGACGGTGCCGGATCGCGAGAGCGTCAGCACCGTGCCGTCGATCGACTCGGCCGCCGTCGCCGCGGCTTCCTCGTCGGCTGCGAGCGCGCGGTCGATTCCGGTGAGGGCCGCCTCGAGGGCGGCGGGAGCGCCCTCGGAATCGGGCTCCGCATCGGCATCCGTCGCCGCGGCCTCGGCCATCACCCGATTCACCCGATTCCGGAGCACGGCCATCGACGGCCGCGCCTCGAGCAGGCGGCGCGCGAGTTCCGCGATTTCTTCCCGCTCGCCCTCCGGGTCAGGGCCGAAATCCTCGCGCTCGGCGACCAGCAATCCCGCGCGGTCTCGCAGCACCTCGAGCGCCCGGATCGAGAGGTGGGCCGCGCCGTGCTCGTCGTCCGCGGCGATCGAGCGCACCGTCGGCGCGACGCGCTCGTAGGCGGTCCAGAGTTCGGGGACCGTCTCGAACGCGTCGCGGTCGGCCGTCGCCGCCGCGAACCCGGGTGCGACGATTTCCGTCGGCGGGACCCACTCGAGGGCGTCGTGTTCCTCGCTGCGTTCGATCGCCGGTTCGTCGACGGTCACGTCGAACAGGTACGGGTGGACGACCCACTCGCGCTCGCCGCCGTCCGCGAGCTCGTCTCGGAATCGGACCGGGCGTCCGGAGCGAACGAGCGAGACGTCGTCGTCCTCGAGTCCCGTTTCCTCGCGAATCTCGGCGCGAACCTGTGCGTCCGGGTCGTCCTCGGCGAAGCCGGAGACGCCGCCCCACTGGCCCCGATAGGTGCCGACGGCGTCGCTGCGGCGCAACAGCAGTATCTCGCCGCGGTAGCGGAGGAACGCGGTGACGACGTGGCTCTCGTCCGCCGCGTCGTCCCCGTCCGCCGTCGGCGGCTCCGATGAATCGCTCATACGCGAGGCCACGCGCGCCCGGAGGGAATCGCTTTCGGGATTCGACGTCGTACGACCGCACATGACTCGCGTCGCGATCGTGAGCGACACGCACGTTCCGTCCCGAGCGACCGAGATTCCCGAGTGGGTCGCCGACGAACTCCGGGCGGCCGACCACGCGATCCACGCGGGCGATTTCGACTCGCAGGCGGCCTACGAGCGCGTCCGGGAGTTAGCCGACGGCGACCTGATCTGCGCCCGCGGGAACATGGATCCGGGAGCGCTCGAGTTGCCGGTGACCGATACGCTCGTCGTCGACGACGTCACCTTCGTCGTCACGCACGGCACCGGGTCGCCGAGCGACTGGCACCGGCGGGTGCTCGAGACGGCACACGACGTCGTCGGGGCCGATGCCAACGCGGTCGCCGTCGCGGGCCACACCCACGAGGTCGTCGATACGGTCGTCGACGGGACCCGCGTGCTCAACCCCGGCAGCGCGACCGCGGCCCGGCCGGCGACCTACGAGACGATGCTGGTCGCGACCGTCGAGGGCGGGGAGTTGACGGTCGATCTGCGGACTAGTTCCAGTTGACGGGCGCGACCGGCAAGGGCGACGTGACGCCAGGGGCGAGAGCAGGACGGTCGACGACTGCGGGCCGCGTCTCCGTACCGAGTGCGTGAACTATACCCGTCTCGGGTGCGCGCGTCACACCATGACACAGCGTGTGACGGTATCACTCGACGACGACTCGGCCGCAGCCCTCGAGACCCTCGTCGCCGAGACCGACGAGGGCCAAAGCGAGATCGTCCGCCGCGCCCTGACCTTCTACGCGGCGAACTTCGAAGCGGCCAGCGGACGACCCAGCGATAACCTCGAACAGTACTACCAAATGCTCTCGTCGGGGGAACACGTCCTCCTCGACGTGGACTTCCTGCACGCGTTCCTCGAGTACTGCTACGACGGCGGCGATCCCGATCCGGCGTTCGTCGAGGCCGCCGACCGGGTCTCGGACTATCACGCCCGCGAGTACGCGACCCGGTTCGACGAGGTCGGCGACCTGCTCGAGTGGCTCTCCTTCTGTGGCTTCTTGGAGGTCCGCCGCGAGGACGACCGCGTCTACCACCTGGTCTTCCCGTCGGAGGCGGTCCGGTGGTTCATGACCCGGTTTATCGAGCGCAGCACGGTCGATCTGCCGACGGAGATCGAGGTCGAGCAGGGCGTCTCGAAGGTGATCATCACGGAGCGAGTGCCCGAGTGAGGTGCCTCGAGCGACGACCGAGTCGACCGGTCCGCGAGCGTCGCGTCCGAGGCCGAGACCGCCGTCCCGGCTTCATACGGATTCATACTGTTTCACACCGCTATCGAGTTCGAGAACGGCAGTGCTGCGACCGTATGTCCGATTCTCAACAATCTTTTTGATGGAATCGTGCCGTGGTATATGCGAATACGTACCATGGGCATCATTAGCCGACTCAAAGCGATCGGTCCGGGAGCGCTCGTCGCCGCGGCGTTCGTCGGACCGGGAACCGTCACCACCGCCAGCGTAATCGGCGCGGAGTACGCCTACCTACTGGTGTGGACGATCGCCTTCTCGATCTTCGCGACGATCGTCCTGCAGGAGATGAGCGCGCGCCTCGGACTGATCACCCAGGAGGGCCTGGGCGAGGCGTTCCGAAACGAGTTCGACAACCCGATCCCGCGGACGATCTCCGTCGCGCTCGTCGTGAGCGCGATCGGCATCGGGACCGCGGCGTTCCAGACCGGCAACATCGTCGGCGGCGCCGCCGGCCTCTCGACGATCACCGGTATCAGCGAGAACGTCTGGGGACCGATCATCGGCCTCGTCGCCGCCGGACTGCTGTGGACGGGGAACTACAAGCTGATCGAGCGCGTCTTCGTCGGCCTGGTCGCCGTCATGGGCGGGGCCTTCCTGATAAACGCCGTCGTGGTCCGACCGGACGTCGGCGCGCTGGCGGGCGGACTCGTCCCGACGATTCCCGACGGATCGGCGTACCTCATCGCCGGACTCGTCGGCACCACCGTCGTCGGCTACAACCTGTTCCTGCACGCGAGCACCGTCCAGGAGCGATGGGACGGCCCCGAGGACCTCGCCGAGTGTCGCACGGACACGATCGGGATGATCATCGTGGGCGGCCTCATCACGACGGCGATCGTCGTCACGGCCGCCGCCGTGTTCCCCGAGGGAACCCAGATCGAAGACGTCGGCGAGATGGCCGACCAGCTCGAGCCGGTCTTCGGCGGCTACGCGCTGACGCTGTTCGCGATCGGGCTGTTCGCGGCCGGCTTCACCAGCGCGATGAGTGCGCCGCTGGCCGGCGCCTACGCCACCGCCGGCGCGCTCGGCTGGGAGCGCGATCTGCAGTCGACCAGGTTCCGCGCGATCTGGCTGACGATCATCGGCGTCGGCACCGTCTTCTCGGCGCTGGACTACAACCCGGTGCAGGTGATCGTCTTCGCGCAGGTCGCCAACGGCCTCCTGCTGCCGCTGCTAGCCGTCTTCCTCATCTACGCGATGAACAACGACGACCTGCTGGGACGGTACACGAACAGCGGCGTCCAGAACGTCCTCGGCGGGCTCGTCACGCTCGTCGTCGTCGGTATCGGCCTCCGAACGCTCTACGACGTCCTGCTCGTCTGACGATTCGATGAACGATTCAAACGTCTCCGACACGAACGCGGACACGACGAACGCCCCTATGAACAGCAACGACTCGACCGCCGCTGCCGGCGACGCCGACGGCGATACCGACACCCGAATCGGCGTCGACGTCGGCGGCACCTTCACCGACGTCGCCCTCTCGGTCGACGACCGGCTGGTCACCGCGAAGGTGCCGACCACCGATCCCCAACACGTCGGCGTCCTCGAGGGGATCGAGAAGGCCTGCGACGACGCGGGGATCGACCCCGCCGAGATCGACGGCTTCGCCCACGCGATGACCGTCTCAGTCAACGCCCTGCTCGAGCGCGGCGGCGCGCGGACGGCGCTCGTAACGACCGAGGGCTTTCGCGACGTCCTCGAGATCGGGCGCCAGGACCGGCCCGACCTCTACGATCTCGAGGCCGAGAAGCCCGCGCCCCTGGTCGACCGCGACCTGCGCTTCGAGGTCGACGAGCGGACGACGACCGACGGCGTCGAACGCCCGGTCGACGAGCGCGAGGTCCGCGACCTGGCGGCGACGCTGCGCGAGCGCGACGTCGAGGCGGTCGCGGTCTGTCTGCTCCACGCCTACGCCGACCCCGAAAACGAGCGCGTCGTCGCCGAGACGCTGCGCGAGGAACTCGAGGTGCCGGTGTCGGCCTCTCACGAGGTGCTCGCCGAGTTTCGCGAGTTCGAGCGCACCTCGACGACCGCGGTCGACGCCTACGTCCGGCCTGCCATCGACCGCTACGTCGGCCGCCTGGTCGACGAAGCGTCGGACGCGGGGATCCCGACCCCGCGGATCATGCAGGCTAACGGTGGGATCGCCGACCCCGAGACGGTCCGCGAGCACGCGGTGACGACGACGCTGTCGGGTCCCGCCGCGGGCGTCGTCGGGGCCGCGGCGACCGTCGACGACGAGGATGTCGCGGGGCTGGTCACCTTCGACATGGGCGGCACCTCGAGCGACGTGAGCCTGGTCCGGGACGGCCGCGCGGAGCGGACGACCGACGCGGAGATCGACGGGCTGCCGATCCGGACGCCGATGGTCGACGTGAACACCGTCGGCGCGGGCGGCGGCTCGATCGCCTGGGTCGACGCCGGGGGCGCGCTCCGGGTCGGGCCGGAGTCGTCGGGCGCCGAGCCCGGGCCGGCCTGCTACGGCCGCGGCGGCACCGATCCCACCGTCACCGACGCCAACGTCGTGCTGGGCTACATCGGCCCCGAGACGGCCCTCGGCGGCGAGATGACCCTCGACGTCGACGCAGCCCGCGAGGCGCTCGCTCGGCTAGCCGACGAGGCCGGACTGGACGGGCCGCTCGAGGCGGCCCGCGGGGTCTACCGCGTGGCGAACGCGACGATGACGCGGACGATCCGCGCCGTGACCGTCGAGCGGGGCCACGACCCCCGCGAGTTCGCGCTGGTGGCCTTCGGCGGCGCCGGGCCGATGCACGCCGCGGCGCTGGCCGAGTCGCTGTCCGTCGATCGGGTCGTCGTCCCGCGGCCGGGCGGCGTGCTCTCGGCGTTCGGGCTGCTCGCGGCCGACGAGAGCTACGACGCCGTCCGGACCGTCGGGGTCAGCCTCGAGGCGGCGGAGACCGCCGACCTCGAGGCCGTCTACGACGACCTGGTGGCCGACGTGCTCGCCGACGCGTCCGAGCCGGACGCGGCGCGGGTCGAGCGGGCCGCCGACTGTCGGTACGCAGGCCAAAGCTTCGAACTCACCGTTCCGGTCGACGAACAGTTCGACGCCCGGGCGGTGGCGGAGCGCTTCCACTCGTCCCACGAGCGGGCCTACGGCTACGCGATGGACGAATCGATCGAGGTCGTCAACCTCCGCACGACGGCGACGATTCCGGGCGACGAGCCGACGATCCGCCACGAGGGCGCCGGCGACGCCGTCCTCGGCACTCGGGAGGCGCACTTCCCCGGCGCCGAGGCCGGCGCCCGCGAGACGACCGTCTACGAGCGGGACCGGCTCGCACCGGGCGCGACCGTCGACGGGCCGGCGATCCTCGAGCAGGCCGAGAGCACGACCGTCGTCCCGCCGGCCTGGTCGGGCGACGTGCTCGCCGACGGGACCCTGGTGCTGACCAAAACGAACGACGCGGAGGGAGACCGATGACGTCGAACACGAATACAGATACGGACACCGCGACGGACGACACCGAACGCGACGGAACCGACATCGATCCGGTGACCCTCGAGGTGTTGCGCAACCAACTCGAGAGCGTCGCCGAGGAGATGGGCCAGACCCTCATTCGGGGCGCGTACTCGCCGAACATCAAGGAGCGACGGGACTGCTCGACGGCACTGTTCGACGCCGACGGGCGGATGATCGCCCAGGCCGAGCACATCCCGGTCCACCTCGGCGCGATGCCCGCCGCGGTGGAGGCGGTCCGCGAACGGGATCCCCAGCCCGGCGACGTGTTCGTGCTCAACGATCCGTTCACGGGCGGGACGCACCTGCCGGACGTGACGATGGTCTCGCCGATCGCGCCCGGCCGCGACGGGAGCGAGGGCGGCGACGGTGGAGCCGACGATGGCGATACTGGCGACGAAATCGTCGGCTACGCCGTCTCCCGCGCCCACCACGCCGACGTCGGCGGCATGACTCCCGGCAGCATGCCCGCCGGCGCGCAGGAGATCTACCAGGAGGGACTGCGGCTCCCGCCGACCAGGCTCGTCGAGGGCGGCGAACCGCGGGAAGACGTGCGCTCGCTCGTGCTCGCGAACGTCCGCAACCCGGGCGAACGCAAGGCCGACCTCCGCGCCCAGCAGGCGGCCAACGAACGCGCCGAGGATCGGCTCGAGGCGCTATTTGCGGAACACGGTCGCGAGACCGTCCTCGAAGGTTTCGACGCGGTGATCGACTACTCCCGCGAGCGGATCACCGAGGAGATCGCCGCGCTGCCGGACGGGACCTACGAGGCGACCGACGTCCTCGAGGGCGACGGCGTCACCGACGAGGACGTCGAGATTTCGGTCGCGGTGACGATCGACGGCGACCGGATCGACGTCGACTTCGCGGGGACCGCCGATCAGGTCGCGGGGAACCTGAACGCGCCGCTTTCGGTCGCGACGAGCGCCGTCTACTTCGTCGTGCGCTGTATCACCGATCCCGAAATCCCGCCGAACCACGGCTGCTACGAACCGGTCAGCGTGCGCGCACCCGAGGGGACGCTCCTGAATCCGGAGCCGCCGGCCGCCGTCGTCGGCGGCAACGTCGAGACCAGCCAGCGCGTGACTGACGTGGTCTTCACCGCGCTCGCGCAGGCCGCGCCGGATCGCGTCCCCGCGCAGGGGCAGGGCACGATGAACAACCTGACCGTCGGCGCGCGGGACGGCTCCTTTACCTACTACGAGACGATCGGCGGCGGCTTCGGCGCGCGCCCGGATCGGGACGGCATGGACGGCGTTCAGGTCGGCATGACCAACACGCTGAACACGCCCGTCGAGTCCCTCGAGACGGAGTACCCGCTGCGGGTCGAGCGCTACGCGCTCCGGGACGGCAGCGGCGGCCGCGGGAAGTTCCGCGGCGGCCTGGGCCTCGAGCGCACCGTCACCGTCGAGCAGCCGGCGACGGTGTCGCTGCTGACCGAGCGCCGTCGCCACGCGCCGAAGGGCGTCGCCGGCGGCGAGGACGGCGCGACCGGGGAGAATCTGATCGACGGCGAACCGGTGCCCGCGAAGACGACGGTCGACGTCGACGCCGGGACGACCGTCACCGTGCGGACGCCCGGCGGCGGCGGCCACGGCGATCCGGACGAACGGGACGAACGGGACGACGAGGGTGTCTAGACCGATGGTTGCCGATCGACTCGCCGACCGCGATCGCGGTGATCGACGCGGTCGGCTCGGCCTGATCGTCCCTTCGTCGAACACGACCGCCGAACCCGAGTTCCGGGCACACCTCCCGGACTCGATCACCGTCCACGGCGCGCGGATGGCCCTCGAGTCGGTCACCGTCGACGAACTCGACGCGATGAGCGACGACGCGGCCCGCGCGGCCGAACTACTGGGCCACGCCGACGTCGACGCGGTCGCCTACGCCTGCACGACCGGCAGCCTGATCCACGGCCCCGGGTTCGACGCCGAACTCGAGGAGCGCCTCGAGCGGGCGGCCGGCGTCCCAGCGGTCGCGACGGCCCGGTCGGTCGTGCGCGCGCTCGAGGCGCTCGACGCCGAGCGGATCGCGGTCGCGACGCCGTACACCGACGAACTCGACGCGAAGGAACGGGAGTTCCTCGAGGCGGCGGGGTTCGAGGTCGCGGCCCTCGACGGGCGCGGATTGGCGGCCAACACGGCGATCGGCGAGTTGCGGCCGGCAGAGGCTCGGCAGCAGGTGATCGATCTGGTCGGCGACGATCGCGGCGACTGCGACGGTTTCGACGGTTTCGACGGCCTCGACGGCCTCGACGCCGTCTTCGTCTCCTGTACGAACTACCGCTCGCTCGCCGCGATCGAGGGGCTCGAGGCCGAACTCGGCCTCCCGGTGCTCACGAGCAACGGCGCGACGCTGTGGGACGTCTGTAGAGTGGCCGGGATCGACGTCGACGGGCCGGGCGCGCTGTTCGAGGTCGAGGTCGAGGCCGAGGCCGAGGACGACCGGCGGTAACCGCCGGCCGATCCCGCGGGCGTTCGCTCGCCGGTGACGGTGCGTTTTTGACGCCGCTCGCCAACCCACCGGTATGGAACTGACACCAGTGGCGGACCTCCCCGAGATCCGCCCCGGCGACGACATCGCCGCGCTCGTGGCCGAGCGGGTCGGCGACGACGTAGCGCCCGGCGACGTGCTCACTATTGCGAGTACGATCGTCTCGAAAGCGGAGGGGCGGACGGCGGACCTCGAGGACTACCCCGTCAGCGCCCGCGCACAGGAGATCGCGGACAAGATCGCGGAACTGACGGCCGAGGAGAAGGACCCGCGGTTCGCACAGGCCGTCCTCGAGGAGAGTACCGAGGTGCTGATCGACTGCCCGTTCCTGCTGACCGAGACGCGATTCGGCCACATCTGCGTCAACGCGGGGATCGATCGCTCGAACGTGCCGGGTCACGACCTCCTCCTGCTGCCGAAGCGGCCGAGCGAAAGCGCCGAGCGGATCCGCGCGGGCCTCGAGGAGCGGGGCATCGAGGACGTCGCGGTAATCGTCACCGACACCTGCGGCCGGCCGTTCCGCCACGGCCAGCGCGGCGTCGCGATCGGCTGGGCGGGCATGCCCGCGAGCCGCGACTGGCGCGGCGAGACCGACCGCGACGGCCACGAACTCGAGGTCACGGTGCAGTCGGTCGTCGACGAACTCAGCGCCGCCGCGAACCTCGTTACCGGCGAAGGAGCCGGCGGGACGCCCGCGGTCGTCGTCAGCGACTGGGACTTCGGCGACCTCGAGGGCAGCGACGAACTGTTCCGGTCGGTCGAAGACGACCTCGTCCGCCAGGCGCTTCGCGAGTGGGAGTTCGACGGCTGACTCGAGGCGCACCGAGAACTAAGGTCACAGCGGTGGGAGGGACCGGCGATGGACGCGACTGCGACGGAGCCGCGGTATGCCTGTCGACGCTGCGGACGGCGACTATCCCGCCGGAAGTCCGGGGGCGAGGACGACGACGCGTTCGTCTGTCCGAACGGCGACGCGACGGTCTCGGTCGTCGACGGCATTCCGCGGTTTCCCGTTCCCGACGACTCCCACGAGACGCTGTTCGATCGGTTGGCGCCGATCTACGAGTCGCCGTTCTGGTTCGACCCGCTGTACCGGTTCGTCGGCGGCCCCGGCGCGCCGCGAGACGACCGCGAACTGGTCGTGGAGATGCTCGAGCTAGAGAATACGAATGTGGCTGACGGCGACGCGCCGACCGTCCTCGACGTCGCGTGTGGCACGGGACGGATCGCCCGTACAGTCGCCGCCGACGCGGCCGTCGTCGGCATCGACATCGCCGCAGGGATGCTCGAGCGGGCGACGCGGTACGCGGCGCGGAACGGGCTCGACGGCATCGCGTTCGCGCAGATGAGCGCCGACGAGCTGTGGTTCGACGCGGACGCGTTCGATCGGGGGACCTGCTGCTGGGCGCTGCACCTCCTGCCGGATCCCGACGTCGTGCTCGAGGAAATCGGGCGCGTGTTGCGGTCCGGCGGCGTATTCGTCGGGACGACGCTGGTCGAGGACTACGTGCTCGAGCTGTTGCCGGTTCGAGCGACCGCGAAAGGCGTTCTCGACGTCGAGCCGTTCGACGCGACCGACCTCCGACAGCGGCTCCGGGCGGCGGGGTTCTCGAGCGTCGAGTTCGACCGCCGCGGCGCAGCGTTGTTCTTCCGGGCCCGCCGCGAGTGAGCGAGCCGTTCGAGGTTAGCCCCGCGTCTCGAGACCGAAACAAAACAGCGACGACGGCCACCGTCGCCGGTGACGGTGGGCTTTTTACCGCGGTCGCCGACCCTGCGGACATGAGTCGACACGCGGTTCCGGTTCGTCGCTCGAGCGGCGTCCCGACGAGACGAACGTGGAGGGAAGACGGATGAGCGAGGGCAAGACGGACTCCGAACCCGATTCGGGCGCGAACGCGACGTGGGGAATCGAACTCACGCCCGAACACCCGCCGGATCGGATCGCCGATCTGGCGGCGCTCGCGGAGGACGAAGGGTTCGATCTCGCGCTCTCGAGCAGTCACTACTTCAACCGCGATCCGTTCGTCGTGCTCTCGCGGATGGCTGCGGCGACGGACGAGATCCGGCTGGGACCGGGCGTCGTCAACCCCTACGAGAGCCATCCCGTGAAACTCGCCGCGCAGACGGCGACGATCGACGAAGTCAGCGACGGCCGCGCCGTCTTCGGCGTCGGCGCCGGCGACCGCTCCGCGCTGGCGAACCTCGGCGTCGACAGGGATCGCCCGCTCCGGCGCGTCCTCGAGACGTTCGACGTTGCGAGGGACCTCTGGGCCGGCGAGACCGTCACGCACGAGGGAACCTTCACCGCGCGGGACGCGTCGCTCAACCTCGACGAACGGGAGATTCCGGTCTACGTCGGCGCGCAGGGGCCCCACATGCTCCGGATGAGCGCCAAGCACGCCGACGGCGTACTGATCAACGCCGCGCACCCCAAGGACCTCGAGTGGGCCGCGGGCGAACTCGAGCAGGGGTTGGCGGAGCGACCGGACGACGCGGGAGCGTTCGAATCGCTCGCGTTCGCGAGCGTCAGCGTCGCTGGGAACGAGGACGACGCGCGCGAAGCCGCCCGGCCGCCCGTCGCCTTCATCGTCGGCGGCGCGGCGGATCCCGTTCTCGAGCGCCACGATATCGACCGCGACGCGGCGAGCGCGGTCAGCGAGGCCCTAGAGCAGGGCGACCTCGGCGAGGCCTTCGGTCGCGTGACGCCGGCGATGATCGACGCGTTCTGCATCGCCGGAACCACCGAGACGGTCGCCGAGCGGTTCGAAGCGGCCGTAGAGTACGTCGACGGAATCGTCGTCGGCTCGCCGCTCGGGCCGGATCTCGAGGACGCGATCGAGCGAGCGAGCGACGCGTTAGCGCGTGCGACGGCGGACTGACGGCTGTCGGTTGCAGTCGCCCGGTCGTCGGAATCGCCGAAACCGGCGATCCGATTAGCTGGAGGTCGAGGAGAAGAGGCTGCCGATCGCACCGAGGGTCAGGACGCCGAAGACTGCGAGCGAGAAGACGACCAGAACCATGCCGGCGAGCACCAGCAGCGGTGCGAGCCCCTCGCCCAGGGCGACGTCGGTAAAGAGCCGAGTCATCTCCGTGATGTTGTCGACGATCACGTTCAGCGGTGTGGCGGTGTCCATGTGTGGGGGTTGTCAGCGATGGTACTTGGCGGTGCCGGTCCCGCATCGCGGTTCGGCACGAGGGCGGCCCGATAGCGGCGACGGTGGCGGCGACCGTGCGGAATTCGGGACCGTCGCGGCCGTCGAGGACGGAGTCGGAGCCACTAAGCCGATACCGGCCCTACCCTGTGCCGTGACCGACGACGCGACCCTCTCGGACTTCGCCGTCGACGCGAGCGACGAGCGGGACGACTCGAGCGCCGCCGAGAACGTGGCCGACGAGCGCGATACTGCTCCGGAGGAACGCGACGACACCGACGGCACCGACAGAACCGATAAACCGGAGCGGACGCGAGCCGACCCGAACCCGTCACTCTCGACGTACGCGTGGGGCGAGTACGTCTGCCCTCGATGCGACGCAGAGAGCGACCGCGTCTGGCGAGACGGCGACGACTTCGTCTGTCCCGACTGCAAGGAGTGGTGAGGGGCTCGAGCGGCGACGGCCGCCGAAATACCGGATACAGGCGTTCCCGACCTAATAGACTATTTAGTTTCGTGAGCGACGGCGCCGTCGATCGATCCGGCCACAACATACAGAAGTAATGATGTAATATTTCGTAATAGATACTCATGGAGTGGTCGGTTCGGTCCGTACGGCGGAGGGTTCGGCGGCTCGTTCCCGCGGCAGTCAGGGAGCGATACGCGCTGAAGTTCGGTATCGTGTTGCTGTTGTTGGGCCTCTCGATCGGCGCCCTGGGCTTCGCCGCGACGGGGGCGATCACCGACAGCGTCGAGTCGACGGCCCTCGAGGAGCAAGAGGAGACAGCGATCCGGGAGGCGAAGGCGTTCGACGACTGGAACGCGCGAAACGAGAACTTCGTCGTCGCGTCGGCGGGAGCCCCGGTCGTCGCGTCGGGGGACGTCAACGAGACGAAAGCGTACCTCGAGGACATCTACTACGATCTTCCCGACGAACGGATGCACGCCCTCTACGTGGATACCGAGAGCGGCGAGGTCGTCGCCGGCGTCGATACTACCGCTGAGACGCTCGCGGAGATCAAATTCCCCGACACGAACGAGCTCGGCGATCTGTCGACGCACTACGTGCAGCGGACCGAACCCTACGCGATGCCGGATCAGCTCGGACTGGCGGCGGACGAACACCCCGTCGTGTCGTACTACATTGGGGTCGGCGAGGACGCCGACCGCGCGCTAGTGTTCACGTTCGCGCTCTCGGATCGAACCGGCGATTACGCGACGCAGACGAGCGGCGACACCGTCGTGACGATCCTTGACGAGGAGGGTCGGATCGTCGGTGACAACAGGAAGCTCGGCTACGGCGGCGACGAGGCGAACGCGAGTTTCGGCCGCCAGTACGAGGGCTACGAGCGGTTTCAGGAGCTGGCAGCGCTGGACGGGCCGGGCGCCGCGACGGTTGAAGGGCGACCCAGCGAGGCGCTCCGCGGGGCGCCCTACGAGTTCGCGCCCGACGACTACGTCGTCGGCTACCACACGACCGCGGAGGGCTGGTCCGTGCTGGTCCACACGAGCGAAGCCGACGCCCTCGGGTTCGTCACCACGGTCAACCGGTTCGGCTACCTCATCACGGTCATCGGCGTCGGACTGATCGGCGTGTTCGGCGTGGTCGTGGGCCGCAACACGGCCACGTCCATCCGAACCCTCTCGAGCAGGGCCGCCGAGATCAGGGAAGGCGAGTACGACGTCGACCTCGAGACGGAGCGGGTCGACGAGATCGGCGACCTCTACCGGACCGTTGACGAGATGCGCGAGTCCCTCGTCACCCGAATCGAGGAATCCGAACGGACGCGCGAGCAGGCCGAGAAAGCTCGCGATCGGGCCGACGAGGCCCGGGAGGAGGCCGAATCGGCCAAACGGCGCGCCGAACAGACCCGCCGGGAGGCCCAAGAACAAAACGAGTACCTCGAGCGGAAAGCCGCCGAATACTGCGACGTGATGGGCGAGTGCGCCGACGGCGACCTCACCCAGCGGCTCGATCCCGCCGCCGAGAGCGAGCCGATGGCCGAGATCGCGACGACGTTCAACGCGACGGTGGACGATATCGAGCGGACGATCGCGAGGATCTCGGCGTTCGCCGGCGACGTCGCCGACGCCAGCGACGACGTTCGAGCGGAGTGTACCGACCTCGAGGCGACGAACGACAGCGTCGCCGACTCGGTCGAGGAGATCACGGCGGTGACGGACGAGCAGAACGAGCGGATGGAGGCGATCGCGACGGAGATCCAGGGGATGTCCGCGACGATCGAAGAGATCGCCTCGACCGCCGACAGCCTCGCGGACACCTCCCGGCGGGCCGCCCGGGGGGCGAACGAAGGGATCGCCACCGCCGAAGACGTCGGCGAGGAAATGGAACGCATCGAACGGCGGGCGGACGCCGCCCTCGAGGAGATGCGCGCGCTCGAGGATTCGATGGCCGAGATCGACGAGATCGTCGGCGTAATTACGGATATCGCCGATCAGACGAACATCCTCGCGCTGAACGCCTCTATCGAGGCCGCTCACGCGGGCGGCGACGGGACGAACGGGGCCGGCTTCGCGACCGTCGCCCAAGAGGTCAAGCAACTCGCCGAGGAGACCAAAACTTCGGCGGCGGAGATCGAGTCGTTGATCGACACCGTTCAGGCCCAAACCGACAGGACCGTCGACGAGATGGCGACCATGCGCGAGCGCGTGATCGAGGGCGCTGAGACGGTCGAGCAGTCCGTCTCAGCATTCGAGGAAATCGAGGCGGAGGTCTCGGCGGCGGACCACGGCGTTCAGGAGATCAACGACGCGACTGACGCGATCGCCGACTCCACCCAGGACCTCGTTCCGATGGCCGAAGACGTGACGGCCCTGAGCGATAGGACCGCCCGAGAGGCGGCCGCCGTCGCCGAGAGCGTCTCCGACCAGACGGCAGCGATCGCGACCGTCTCCCGGAACGCGAACGACTTGTCCGAACGGTCACGAACGCTCCGGGACCTGCTCGACGAGTTCGCGATCGATCGCGGGGAGATCGACGGAACGGCCAGCCTCGAGAGCGGGGCCGGACGGGACGAGACCGTCGAACTCGAGTTTGCGAGCGGTACCGGGACGCAAGCCCGAGACGAGGGGACGAGCGACCTCGAGACGATCGGGTCGGAAACGAAAACGGAACTAGAAACGGCGACGGCTACGGACGACGGTGAATCGGCGGATCTCGAGCCGAGAGACGACTGAGACGCGAGACGCCGCGGAAGTGGACGACGTCGATCCGGTCGCCGGGCGGCGGATCGTCTCGGGCGCGTCGCCGCCCATCGCGGTGACGATCCCCCTGGCAGAACGCGATCCGGTTGCGCTCGCTGTCGGAGGCGTCGACCGTGGGCCGGCACGCCTCGAGGCTTCGACGAGCCCGCCGTTATAGACGTTTCAAAGCGGGGCCGTCATTCGGACCCCGGTACAAAGACCACTACAGCGCGCCCCGAACATTTATATCTCCGTCATGGTTCTATAGAGGTGCAATGGCGAAAGGTACGGTCGCATTCTTCAACGACACTGGCGGCTACGGGTTCATCGAGACTGAGGATTCGGACGAGGACGTGTTCTTCCACATGGAGGACGTCGGCGGCCCCGACCTCGAGGAGGGGCAGGAGGTCGAATTCGACATCGAGCAGGCCGATAAGGGCCCGCGCGCGACTAACGTCGAGCGACTATAGACGGACCGTCAAGAGGTATCGTTTTCCGATCATCACGTGGGTAGCGACGGCTGTCTCGTTCTAACGGCCGGCTGCATCGGACTCGTCCGTCGGAGTGAGTGATGAGTGTGAGCGCGAAATCACCGACTGATGGCGACGAGACGGTCGTCCGCAACGCCGACGCAGGAAACCGCCGGCAACAGCGTCATCACGGTCTATACCGAACACGTACGCGAGCCGACACAAGGCCTATATTCCGGAACGCCCGATGACGGAGCAACAGCGATGCGCCGCTATCTCCCCGCTATCGACCGCCGATCGCCCTCGCCGACCGACGCTCGAGACGACCACGATGACTGATACAGACCCGACGCCTGCGACGGAGTCGAGCGACGAGAGCGTCGACCCGCTCCCGATATCGACGGTTACGGAGCTCTGCGAGGACATCGCGGCGAACGTCTCGCGGGTCATCGTCGGCCACGACGACGTGATCGATCACGTCGTGATCGCGCTGCTTGCCAGGGGGCACGTCCTGCTCGACGACGTGCCCGGCGTCGGCAAGACGATGCTCGCCCGATCGATCGCGACGTCGGTCGACTGCGAGTTCCAGCGGGTACAGTTCACGCCCGATCTGCTCCCGCCGGACGTCACCGGCGTCAACGTCTTCAACCAGAAGACCCGCGAGTTCGAGTTCCAGCCCGGCCCCGTCTTCGGCAACATCGTGCTCGGCGACGAGATCAACCGCGCGCCGCCGAAGACCCAGTCCGCGCTGCTGGAAGCCATGGAGGAGGAACAGGTCACGGTCGACGGCCGGACCCGCGCGCTCCCGGATCCGTTCACCGTCATCGCGACGCAAAACGCCGTCGAGCCGAACCAGACGTACGAACTCCCCCTGGCCGAACTCGACCGGTTCATGAAGAAACTCCACCTGGGCTATCCCACGCCCGAGGAGGAGACCGAACTGCTCGGCCGCACCGTCGGCCACCACCCCATCGAGTCGCTCGAGCCGGTGACCGACCGGGAGACGATCGTCCGCGCCCGCGAGACGATTGCCGGCGTTCGCGTCGAGGAACCGGTCCGGTCGTACGCGGCGCGGCTCGCCGAGTACACCCGCGAAAATGCACGCATCGGCGTCAGCCCGCGCGGGACGATCGCCCTGCTGCGTGCGGCACAGGCCCGCGCCGTCGCCAACGGCCGGGAGTACGTGCTTCCGGACGACGTGCAAGTAGAGGCCCGGGCCGTCATGCGACACCGGATCCAGACCGACGACCGGGACCGCGACGGCGACGCCGTCGTCGACGACGCGCTCGAGCGGGTACCGATCGAGGGATCGCGGCGAGACGACACCGACACCGACGGCGTTCGGGCGGGCGCACGCGACCGACCATAGATAGAAACCGAAGCGATGCAACTCACACGACGCGGCTGGCTGGTACTCGCGGTCGTCGCCGCCTCGCTGGCGATGAGCTGGCAGTACGGCCCGCGGTCGTTGAACGCCGTCGTCACGCCGCTGGCGGTCGCGTTCGTCGTCGGGCTCGTCACGACCGCACGGATCGGACGACCGACCGTCCGCCGACACGCCATCGAGCCGGGTCCGGTCGGCGAGACTCGAACGGTCGCGGTGACGATCGAAACCGACGGGGCGATCGCCGCGACGGTCGCCGATACCGTCGGCGACGGCCTCGAGCCCGTCGAGACTGACGGCGAGCCAGTCATCGAGACGACGGTCGCCGACGAGACGCAGATCGCGTACGACATTGCGCTCGAGGACCGCGGCGAGCGCGCCGTCGGCCCGCTGTCGATCACCGTCAGCGACGTCTTCGGCCTCGTCGAGCGCACGTTCGAGGACGACGAGACGGTCTCCGTGCTGGTCTATCCGCCCGTCCACGATCTCCGCGGCTCGGCCGCGCCGCTCCAAACGCTCGCGGCCGAAGGGGCGGCGCCGGATCGGGAAGAGTTCGACCGCCTCCGGGAGTACCGCCGCGGCGACTCGCTGCGGAACGTCCACTGGAAAGCCGCCGCCAAGCGCCCGGACGACGACCTCGTCGTCGCGGAGTACGCCACCGCCGACGAGGCCCGCGCGCTCTCGATCGCCGCCGAGTGCGAGCCCGGCCAAAGCGACGAGCTCGCGGCGGCCGTCGCGAGCCTCGCGACGCACTTCCTCGAGCGCGACCGGCCGGTCGGCGTGACCGTCGGTACCGACGCGGTGGGGCCAGCGACCGGACGCCAGCACCGGCGCGATCTCCTGCAGTTGCTCGCCAGGGTCGAATCCGGCTCGCTCGAGGACCGAGAACGAAACGATGCGGACGTCCTCGTCAGGGCGGACCGCGACGGGATACGCGTCGTCGTCGACGAGCGCGCGGTGCCGTTCGAACGACTCGTCGCGGACGTCGGCGGAACGGGACGGGCGGCAGATGAGCGCAACGGCGACACGGCGGTGGTGGCATGAGTACGGATTCGCGGACGCAGTCGCGAGCGCAGTCACGGCCGAGCGCCGACGAAACGGCCGATCGATTCGGAATCGGAAGCCCCACCGATAGCGGACTCTTTCGCCTGCTCGCGCTCGGCTGCGTGTTGCTGCTGACCGCATCGTACCTATCCGTCCTCTACGAGGTGACCCGTATCGTCGGCGGCACCCGATCGCTGCTCCTGCTCGTCGGGACGATGCTGGTCGCGGCGACCGTCCTCGCGCGGACGATCCGCCCCCGAACCGCGACGGCGGCGGCGCTCGTCGCAGCCGGCCTCGGCTTCGCCTACTACCTCGAGACCAGCGGCGTCGGAATCGGCGTCGTCACGACGGCGACCGACGCGATCATCGCGGACGTGATCACGCTCGCGACCGGTCTCGAGTTGCTCCAGATGGTCGAGGCGGGCGTCTGGACGCTGGGGTTCGCACCCGGCCCTGCCTTCCTGTCGTGGTATCTCGCCGTCCGTGGCCGATACGGGCTGAGCGTCCTCCCCGGCGGCTTCGCGCTGCTCTTTCTCGTTCTGACCGGCGACGCCGGGACGCTGGTGACGCTGCTGGGCACGCTTGCCGCACTCGGCGCGGTCGGCTTCGGCGAACTCGAGCGCCGGGGCGGCACGGGTGCGGTCGCACAGATCGACTTGCTCGCGGTCACGGTCGCCGCGATCGTCGTCCTCTCGCTGTCGGTGACCGTCGTCCCCGGCGGCCCGGCCAGTCCGGCGACGGCCGGCCTCGAGACCAGCAACGCGGGAACCCTCGAGGGGACGATCGACTCGGCTACGGAGCGCTCCCAGATCGGCGGGTCGGTCGAACTCTCGCCGGATCCCCGGTTCCGGGTCGAATCGGAGCAGCCGTCCTACTGGCGAACGGGCGTCTACGACCGCTATACCGGCGACGAGTGGATCAGAACCGGCCAAAACCGGCCCCTCGAGGGCGGCGCCGCTCTCGATCCGCCGCCGGGGCAGTACGAGACGGTGACCCAGACCGTCACGGCGGAGACGGAACTCGGCGTGATGCCCGCCGCCGCACAGCCGGTCGGGGTCGACGGCGACGCCGCCAGGTACGCGACCGCCTCCATTCACGGCCAGGTGCGACCGCAGACGACGCTGCTCGAGGGCGACAGCTACACCGTCGAGAGCGCGGTGCCGAACCCAATTCCGGGCAAACTCAACGATGCCGGCACCGACTACCCGGCCGAAGTCGAGGAGTACTACCTGCAGACGCCGGAGAGTCTGTCGCCGGCGTTCGAGGAGCGGACGGCCGAGATCACGGCCTCGGCCACCACCCCCTACGAGACGGCCCGCATCGTCGAGAACCACCTTCGGTCGTCCAAGTCGTACTCGCTCGACATCGAACGGCCCGAGAGCGACGTTTCCGAGGCGTTCCTGCTCGAGATGGACGAGGGCTACTGCGTCTACTTCGCGACGACGATGACCCAGATGCTGCGAAGCGAAGGGATTCCCGCGCGGTACGTCACCGGCTACACGACCGGCGAGCAGGTCGGCGAGGACGAGTACCTCGTCCGCGGCGTCAACGCCCACGCGTGGGTCGAGGTCTACTTCCCGGGCCAGGGCTGGGTTCCCTTCGACCCGACGCCGCCGAGCGAGCGCGAAACCGTCCACCAGTCCCAACTCGAGGACGACGACGCGGACACGCCCGGGGCGGACGCGCCGACGGACGAAGAGAGTTCGTCGACCGACGACGAGCCGGCACAGTCCGACGACCCGGCACAGACCGACGAGAACGAGCCGAGCGATGACCCCGCCGAGGACCCGACGAACGACAGCGAGTCCGAATCGCAGTCGGCGTCACAGTCCGCGAACGACACCGAGCCGCAATCGGAGAACAATACGACGACGTCGGACGGAGAAACGGACACCGAGAACGACGCAAACGAAGCGGCGGACGGCGATCCCGGCCTCGGCGCTTCCCTGTACGAACTCCTCACGGTGACCCGCGAGACGGCCGCCCTCACGGCCGTGCTTCTGGTCGGCACCGTCGCCGTCGCCCACCGAACCGACGCGACGACGCGCGCCCGGCGCACCGTCGGCCTGTACTGGCACGGCCGCCGCGGCGAGCCGGACCGCGACGCCGAGCGCGCCTTCGACCGCCTCGAGCGACTGCTCGCGCGCGAGTATCGGCCGCGCCGGCGCGGCGAATCGCCGCGACAGTATCTCGCGGCCCTGGCGGCAACCGCGGAGGGGGAAGCGACGGACAGGTCCACGGCCGCGGTTCCGCTGCCGCTCGACGAGCGAGCGGAACGGGTGCTCGAGTGCCACGAGCGGGCCGTTTACGGCGGTGGCGTCGATCGAGCGGCGGCGGACGAGGCGATCGAAATCGTCGACGACCTGGCTCGCGAGCGACTGCCGGTGATCGGTCGCGACCGCTGACGTGTCCGTTCCTGACGGACGATCGTTCAAAAAAGATCGCTGGAGGGCATGCGGGTCCCGATAGTGTTTAATATGGCCATTTCGTAGCAAGGAACGTAATGTCGGAAGTCTGCTCGACGTGCGGGCTCCCCGAGGAACTCTGCGTCTGTGAGGACGTAGCCAAGGGGCAACAGCAACTCAACATCCGCATTGACGAGCGCAGATACGGGAAAGAGGTAACGATCGTCGAAGGATTCGATCCGAAGGACGTCGATCTGGACAGCCTTTCGTCGGATCTCAAGTCCAAGTTCGCCTGTGGTGGCACCGTCGAAGACGGCCAGATCGAACTACAGGGCAACCATACCGGCCGCATCGAAGAGTTCCTTCGGGAACGCGGCTTCAACGTCGCATGACTGAGCCCGCGATGATCTGAGACGACTTCCGAACCGACGGCCGCCGGCCGAATCGGCTTTTTCACCGCTTCGACGTTCCCCGTAGTTGAGGCGCCGTCAAACGCTCGAGCCGAGCGAGTAGCTGCCCACAGGAGCACGGAAAGCAAAGCGCCGCGAGCGGTTCGTCGGCCACCGCCCGCTGCAGTCGCCAGCGATTACTCCCGCGCCGCTTTCAGCCGCCGACCGATCGCGTCGGCGGTCCGGATCGCGTCCCGAACCATCGCCGGTTCGACGTCGAAGGGTTCGTTGTGGATCGTTTCGTCGGGCGCACAGGCCGCCTCGGCCACCGCGTCGAGTTGTTCGGGCGTCGGCTCCTCGAGCCCGATCTCTGCGAGCGTCACCGGCAACCCGATATCGAGCGAGAAGTCGACGATCTCTTCGACGAACGCGCCCTCGCGACCCTCGAGAACGAGTTGGCTGAGCGTGCCGATATTGACCTTCTCGCCGTGGGTCGCGCCGTGGGTGGCCTCGAGTTGGGTTAGCCCGTTGTGGATCGAGTGGGCCGCCGCGAGGCCGCCGCTCTCGAAGCCGAGGCCGCTTAAGAGGGTGTTGGCTTCGACGACCGACTCGACGCCCTCGGTGACCGCGTCGACCTCGACCGCTTCGACGGCCGGGTCGGCCTGCTCCCGGAGCGTGTCGTAGGCCAGCCGGGCCAGTTCGAGCGCGGCGTCGGTCGGTTCGCCGCCGATCACGTTCGCCGCGCCGGCGCGATCGACCGCGCTGGCCTCGAACCACGTCGCCAGCGCGTCTGCGATCCCCGACCGGAACAGTCGCGTCGGCGCTCCGGCGACGACCGCCGTATCGACGATCACGGCGTCGGGATGCCGGTCGTAGAACCGGTACTCCTCGAACTCGCCGTCCTCGGTGTAGACGACCGAGAGAGCGCTGGTCGGCGCGTCAGTCGACGCGATCGTCGGGAGCGATACCGCCGCTCCGTCGACGATCTCGCGGGCGGCCTTCGCGGTATCGAGGGCCTTTCCCCCACCGGCGCCGATGATCGCGTCCGTCTCCGCGTCGCGACAGACGTCCGCGATCCGGTCGATCTCCTCGGCTGAGGCTTCGCCGCCGAACTCCTCGACGACGACGTCGACACCGGCCCGCTCGAGACTTGCGGTCGCTCGCTCTTCGATAATGTCGAGGACGATATCGTCAGCGAGCAGTAGGACGCGGTCTCCGAGCGGCTCCACGTGCTCGCCGAGTTCGTCGAGAACGTCGCGGCCCTGTACGTAGTGTGGCGGTGCGGCGAACTGTCTGGTCATGCAATCACCGCCCCGCCCTACGGTCCGCGAGGGGATAGAGCTATGCCACGCGTCGCCACGGGCGGGAAGCCACGGAGCTAAAACGGTGACTCGGCGGGTTCGGATTCCTCGTCGTCTTCGTCCTCGTCCTCGCGGACGAGTCCGAACTTCATCCCGTACTTCTCGAGGCCGCCCGCCATGCTCTCGACGGTGGCGTCGGCGGTCCCCTCGTAGGAGCCGATCAACTGCGCCGCCTGGACGCTTGCCTTCCCGTGGGGACAGACCGTGACGATGCGGTCTGCGTCCTCGAACTCGTCGATTCGGCCGGTGAGTTCGTTGAACGGAACGTTCTCGCTGCCTGGGATGTGACTGTGCTCGAAGCTCTTCTCATCACGGATGTCGACGATTCGAACGTCCGCATCCGCCTCGAGGAGGTCCTTGACGTCGTCGGGAGAGATTTCGCCGTCCATCGTCGGCGTCTTTGGACGCAGCGCGAATAAGCGCACGGGTCGCGGTCGGGATCGATACTAAGGGCATCACCACCCGATGAATACAGACGGTGCCGGCCGAAGGCCGGCAGAGAGCCCCGCGGTGATCGGGAAAGCGGTGGTGAGTCGATCGCCAGACGGTACACGAACCGCCGGCGGTGGCGAGGAAACGGCCTCGTGTCGAATGGGATTCAGGCAACGACAGAGGACCCCCATCCCTCGCCATCGGCACTTTCCCCCGTGCCGGATTAAAACTGTCGGCCGCCTGAATAATATCGCTTGGTGAGTACCGGTACGAAACGCGTGTCGGGGAACGCGCCGGCCGATCGAGCCGGGAGAAAGCCGACCGCTATAGCAGTCCGTCCTCGGACGCGAGCAACAGCGCCGCGATCGTCGCGTCGTTGGCCGGCGGCTCGCGAGCCCGTTCGAGCGCCGCCGAGACCGGAACGGTCGTCACCTCGAGGAACTCGTTGTTGTCGAGTTCCCGCTCCCCCGGTTCGAGGCCCTCGGCGTAGACGATCCCGCGGGTGTGTCGGAGCACACCGGTCGCGACGGCGTACTCCTGCAGCAGTGCCGTGCTCGTCGGCCGGAAGCCGGTTTCCTCTTCGAGTTCGCGCTCGGCAGCCGCCGTGAACGACTCGCCGTCCTCGACGATGCCGGCGGGGAGCTCGAGGTGAGTCTCGCGGATCGTCGGCCGGAACTGCTCGACGAAGAGGAGTCTGTCTTCGTCGTCGGCGCCGGTACTCGGCTCGCCGTCCGTCTCGTCGCCGATTCCGTCGACGGTCCCCGCAACTGTACCGTCGATACGGGCCACGATGACGACCGAGTCCGGGAGGGAAGCCCAGTAGTAGCGCTTTTCCGTCCCGTCGGGTTGCTCGTAGCGGTCGTAACCGCCCTCGTACCAGGGCGTCTCGTACTCGGTGGCCTCCTCGCGCAGCGTCCAGTCGTCGGGTACGGGCATGGTCGACCGTGGGGGCTCGAGCAGTGAATAGGTGCTGCTTCCGCAACTCGGGGTCCGATCGGGAGGGACTCAGTCGTCGGACTCGCCGTCGGTGTCAGCGTCGACGTCCGCGTCCGCGTCTGCGTCGGGTTCCGTACCGGCACCAGGTTTCACAATCGATCGGTACAGCCGTCCGAACGCCTGCCGGCGAAGCGTCGCGATCGCCGCGTCCTCTTCTTCCTGGAAGGTGGCGGCGACGGCCTCGTCCGCTGGACCGGCGTGCCAGACGACGCGGGCGGCGTTCTCGTGGCCGACCGTCGTCACGTCGCCGGCGTAGGACTCGCGCCAGTCGTCGAACTCCTCGCGGCTTCCGACCTGGACCTCGAGCAGGCTCGCGAACAGGGCGTCGCGGGCCGTCTCCACGACCTCGCCCGTGACGCGCTCGTCGTACTCCGCCCGGTCGAAGGACATCGCCTTGGCGACCTCGCGGACGACCGTCTGGGCCGCCGGGCCGACCGCCTCGTAGTGTCGCCGCGCGTCGTCGGTCGACGTCGGCGCAACCGTCCCTACAGTGTGCATACCCGAACGATCGGTCGAGAAACAGTTACGCGTTTTCGTTTCCAGTTTCGTCCGTGTCGCCGTCGGCTGTGTCCTCGCCGCCGTCACCGTCAGTGCCTGTCGACTCGGACGCGGATTCGCCGTCTCCGCCCGACTCGTGCATCCGTCGCGTCAACTCCCGCGCTTCCTCGAGGACGCCCTCGGCTTCCGCGGTCAGGGAGCCGCGGCCGGGCTGGCGACTCTGGCGGGCGAGTTCGTTCTCGAGGGCGGGGCGGCCGGGCTGTTGGTTTCCGTGGCCGTGATCGTGCCCGTTCCCGTGGTCGTGTGCGTGTCCCTGGGTTCCGCCCTCGAACTCCGGCGTATCGATCTCGGTGGCATGCTGGCTGACGATCTCCCCCAGTTCCTCGGGACTTCGGTCTGGCCAGTCGGGCGCGTGTTCCTCGAGCCACTCCTCGTGCTCCTGGCGACCGAGCGAGGCCGTGATGGCGAGGTGGTTCGCGAGGTGTTTCGCGTCGGCTTCCTCGGCGTCACAGACCGGACAGGCGTATCCCATACCCGCGACTATGGCCGGCGACAGTAAAAGCACGTCACTCGAGACACCGAGCAGCACTCGTCACTCGAGTTTCCGGATCATGATGATCGCGTCCTCGTCGTCCTCGTAATAGTCGGGGACGCGCCGCAGCGGCTCGAAGCCGAACTCACGGTAGAGCCGTTTCGCACCGTCGTTGGTCCGACGAACCTCGAGTTTGATCGAGTCGGCCCCGCGGGCCGCGAGGACGGCGATCGATCGCGAGAGCAGTGCGGAACCGATCCCGTCGCCGCGTTGCTCCGGGTGGACGGCGATGTCCTTGACGTGGCCGAGTTCCCGGCCGTAGGTCGAGGACACGTCCGAGATGACGTAGCCGACGACCTCGGTATCGCCTTTGACGGCCACGAGAAAACCGGGCTCGCCGAGGAAGCGTTCGAAGGCGTCGTAGGGCCAGGGCTGGGAGAACGACGCGTTCTCGATGCGGACGACTGCGAGCAGATCCGCGCGCTCCGCCGGACGGATCGAAAGCGCGTCGTCGCCGCGGTCCGGAATCGAGGTGGTCACACGCCCGGATAGGCGCCGGAACAGTAAAAGCGGTTGCAATGCAGCAGTCCGCCAGTCGACGCCGCTCGAGGCGGGCCGCTCCGAATCGGCCTGTCGTCGCGGTGCTGACCGGTCAGGCCGGGCAGCGTAACTCACCGTCAGCGAGGCAGCGTCTACTCTTCGTCGTCCTCGTCGATCGTCGTCGTCGGCTCTTTGTCCTCAGTACCGCCGTACTGGCCTTGCTCGTCCTCGTCTTCACCTTCGCTCTCTGCTTCGTCGTCGGTGGAGTCGTCAGTCACGGGAATCACGCTCACTCCGCCGGAATCGCATCCATCTCGTACTGTTCGGTCAGTTCCTTTAACTCCTCGAGGGCGTCCTGCTCCTCGCGGAGGTTCTCCTCGAGCAGGTCGGCGGCCTCGTCCATCCCGAGCTGATCCGCCAGCGGGATCAGGTTCCCGTAGGCGGCGATCTCGTAGTGCTCGGTCTTCTCGGCGGCCGCCATGTTGTGGTAGTCCATCACCTCTTGGGACGGTTCCATCGATTCGAACTCCTCGTACTCCTCGATCAGCCCCTCGATACCCTCGCACTCTTCTTTCTCCGGCGGCTCGCCGAACATCTCGAAGACCTCCTCGAGGCGCTCGATCTGGCCCTGCGTCTCCTCGCGGTGCTCCGAGAACGCGCTGGCGATCTCGTCGCGCTCGGTGTTCGCCTCGAGATCGTCGAGGGCGTCGAGTAGCTGGTGCTCGGCGTGATAGATGTCCTCGAGGCCGTGCTCGAACAGGTCCTGAATCGTATCCATGCTCATAGTGGCTCCGGACGATCGTTCGCCAAGCGAGCGAAAAAGTCGGATCCCTGCGACGGCAGGCGGCGACTCGCGGCGGGTACCGTTGCGTTCGGTGAGCCGACTCGAGCCGACTCGAGCCGACTCGAGCCGGCCGTGTCCCGCTCTCGAGCTACGACCCCCGCCCCGTCTCTTCGGCATCAGTGTCCCCATCCTCGACCTGCTCTGCGTACGTCTCGAGATCCGCCGCCAACGTCCGGGCCTGACCGGACGTTAACTCGAGTTCCGCCGTGTGCTTGGGCAGGTGTTCCTCCGTCGCGTTGTCGAGTTCGACCTGCAGCCGAACCCGGTCAGGCGCCTCGCGGTCGGTCGTCGCGTTCACGACCGCGACTGACTCCCACTCGAACGTTTCCCCCTTAGCGACCGCGTCGACGTAATCCAGTGTCGTATATCCCGTTACGGAGATCAGCCGGTTGGACATTCATCGGCAGTCGTCCGCGAGGTACTTAGAAACTCGCGACGGAACGATCCGAGCGCAGTTCACGAAACGGCTGCTCGTGCTGGCTCGTGCTGGCTCGAGCGATGATTGTCAGACTGCCCCGACTCGCGATATCGATACAGACTGCGAATCGGATGTCCGACCGTCGATCCCGGTTCCCGACTCTAATCATCCGTATCGATCGTGATATCTACCGTTTGTTCATGCCTCATTTACCGGCCGTTTTTGCAGCCTCGAGATAGGCCGCCGGAACCGCGATCTGCTGCCTTCGGCTGAAATTACCAGCGTGTCATTGAGGTAGTCTCGAGATATAACCCATTCCACACCGGAACAGCCGCCATATCGCCCGAAGACATTGGATCAAAACACCTCATCGAATCGCGGCTGTGATCGAACGGTGGTGACTGGACACGACCGACACGTTGTGAACATACGTCGACACATTGCTCGTCTATCACGAAATACATCGCTAATCGAGCCGAAAAGGAGCAATTCAGCATTGTAATATCCGAATCTCGGGTAGACGACCACTCTCCTGTGATTCAGTGTCGTCCGAGATAGCGGAAAATATACCCTGTACGGCAGAGCACGGGTATCGCTTGCGGCTGAGATGATGTTTATGGGGGCAGAGGCCATACGAAGGCCCATGACAGACGCGGCTGAACGGAAGCCAGAGACGGGACCGCAGGAAACTGAGCCGGACCGCGACGATTCGCATCTCGACGATATCGAGGAAGGGGCCGGCTGTACTGAAATCTGGGAGCACCTCGCCGAAAAGCGCGACGAAGACGGCGCCCAGAACTGATCACCGTCTCGCTTCCAGTTCGATCTCCACCTCGGACTCTGATTCCCGTCCCAGTCAGCTCTCGTATGCATTCCGTCCGCGGTGGAGGCGGCGCCTTTTTTGCTACCACGTCCCTTATCGAGATTCATGACGGACAATCGGCCCGGTAATCGTTCAAACGGGCGTGACGACGCTGATCAGCGATCGGTCCCGACGGACCGAGAATCGCCCGTCGGGGCACCGGTTATTCGGGGCGACGAGTCGGTTACCGGCAGCCGAGCGCGGGAGGCCGTCCAGTTCGATCCGGACGATCCGGCGAGTCTGGAGGAGGCGGCCGAAACCGTCCGCCAGTTCGCGAGCGGGGCCACCGATGACGATCACCTCTTCATGTTGCGAGGCGCCGCCGCCTGTGCCGCCCTCGTTCGCGGGGAAGGGTCCTACAAGGCTGCCGCTGAACGAGCCGGAGACGACGCGACAGTCTCGTTCATCCGGAAGTGGGCTCGCGTCCACGACCTCCCACGATCGGTTCGCAAGCAGGTCGCACTCGGCGCGATCGCCCCAACCGCGGCCAAACACATCGCCCGGGTCGCCGGCGAAGCACGCCTCCTTCTCGCCTGGGCCACGATCGACGGCGAGCTGACGGTCCGCGACGTCCGCAGCGTCGCCAGCGCAGTCAACGACGGCACTCCCATCGAGCGCGCTCTCGCCGACCACGACGTCACGCTCGGCCGCCTCGAGATCGGCCTCTCACCGTCGACCTACCGCGATCTTCGCCGTCGGGCCTCGATCGACGACGTCGCTCCCGGCGACATCGTCACCAGCGCGCTCGAGCAGTACTTCGACGAGTAATCGATACCGGGGGCCGGTCAATGCGGAGGACGAAAGAAAACGTTTAACCGCTACTCACCGAAAGTGGAATACAGAGGGCCGGTAGCTCAGTTTGGCAGAGCGTCTGGCTTTTAACCAGACGGTCGCGTGTTCAAATCGCGCCCGGCCCGCTTTCCTATTACGAACAACTCCGTAAGCGGCCAGTACTCGAAGGGATTTGGGAGCAACATAGCGTAGGCACACTGACGGCCCGAACTGGTCACTCTCCAAGCGTAATTTGCTGCCATACACTCGAGCAGCGGCAGCGATGCTAACAGTTCAGGCGGGTCGGCATAGATCACAAGATACTGAACCAGTAGTGGAAGATCCTGAATTTAGGTAGAGTTATAACTATTTGGACAGTCACTCAGAAAAAACCGTATCGGAAGTAAGCCAAGGGCCGGATTTGAACCGGCGGTGGGCGGCTCTGCAGGCCGCTGCGTTCGGCCGGACTCTGCCACCTTGGCGCGCATCGTAGCATAGCAACTGCGATTGTTTAAGCGTAGCGGTACGGAACAGCGACTGTCGCTTCTATAAATACAAAAAGCCCCGCCGAGCGACACCGCTGTCGCTCGACGAGGCTTAAGATGAAGTATGAGTGGGGCGGCGAATCGACGTTCCCAGAGGGTCGCCCACTCCAGTAGTTGCCGATACGCAGGCGAGCTTATCTTCCGTGTTCGGGATGGGTACGGGAGGAACCTCGCCGCTGTGGCCGCCTAACGCCGATTCACGGAATCGAACCGTGATCATGCCAATATCGGTTGATTGACCGTGTGTATGTGTAGTCCAGTTAGCGCCTGGACCCGTTCGATGGGTCACAGATCCAAATGCGTGTCTCAGTTATGAGTGTGTGGCTTGGCCGATTAGTGCTCGCGGGCTCAACGCCTCGTTGCCTTG